>JBJHCC010000013.1:0-81874 GCA_050485825.1 Gammaproteobacteria bacterium | reverse complement strand
AGCGACGAGGGAAGCCGTCCGCGCCCCGAGGGCAGCGGGCTGAGGGACGCCGGAAGCCCCGCCGGCACTATGCCAGGCCCCGTCTTTCCCTCTCCCTTCTCCCCTCTACCCCTCTATTCCGAAGTAAATATCAACCCCGGCCGGTTGTACAGCGTGCCCGCGACCACCGCCAGCAGCAGGGCGAGCAGGCCGGTGGTGAGCAAGGCCAGGCCGACCCAGGCCAGGTTGACCGGCTCGCCCCGTACCAGTTCCAGGATCAGAACGTTCTGGCTGAGCAGCGGCACCAGGGTCATCCAGGTTTCGGTGCGCATCGGGTTGATCAGGATCCAGAAGCTGGGGATCATCGGCACCAGCATGACCATGCCGATGTAGCTCTGGGCCTCGCGGAAGCTGCGTGCGAAAGCGGCCAGAATGGTCAGCAGGGCGGCGGCCATCAGGGCGGCAGGCGCGCACAGCAGGAAGGCCCAGGCGGCGACGCGCAGATCCAGGCTCAAGGCCATGTCCATGTCGGCAACCGGCAGGTAGCCCATGGCAATGACGAAGGCAGCCAGGCCCAGGGCCAGGCTGAGCAGGGCGAAGCTCGTCGTGGCGGCGAGCTTCCCGGCCATGATCTGCCAGCGCGGCAGCGGGTTGATCAGCAAGGGCTCCAGCGACTTGCGCTCGCGCTCGCCGGCGGTGGTGTCGATGGCCATGTGCATCGAGCCCATGAACACCGTGATCAGAATGAAGTAGGGCAGAAAGGCCAGCAGCATGCCGCCGCGCGATTCCGGCGTCGACAGGTCGGTGACCTGGATCCGGATCGGCTGGGTCAGGTCCGGATGGACGCCGCGCAGCTGCAGGCGCGCCTGGCTGATCTGGCCGCCCCAGGCGTTGAGGTAGGCGCTGACCCGGGCGATGCTGGCGCCGGTATAGCGCAGCGACTGGTCGGCAATCAGCTCGATCGGCGCCGATCGGCCCTCGGCCCAGGCCTCGGCGAAGTCGGGCCCGATGCGCAGGATCACTTCCGCGTCCTCGGCGCGCACCGCGGCCTCGGGATCGGCCGGTGGCGGCTGGATCAGCACGCCCTGGCGCTCGAGAAAACCGATCAGATTGGGCGCATGTTCGGCGCCGACGACCGGCAGCTCCAGCGGGGCTTCCATGCGCTCGGTGGCCTGTCGGGTCATGAACGAGATCATCACCGCAAACAGCACCGGACCGATCAGCGGCCCGATCACCAGGGTGTTGATGATGACCCGGCGGTCGCGGAAGTTGTCCAGCATCTCCTTGAAGAAAACCGAGATCATGCCAGCAGGCCCTCGTCGCTGCCGATCAGGCGGACGAAGGCGTCCTCCAGATCCTTTTCGCCGCTGGCAGCCAGCAGTTCGGCCGCCGTCCCTTCCGCGGCCACCCGGCCGCCGGCGATGATCACGATGCGGTCGCAGAGCGCGGCGACCTCCTGCATGATGTGGGTCGACAGCACCACGCAGCGCCCTTCCGCCTTGAGCTCGCGCAGGAAACCGCGCAGCGCCCGCGTGGTCATGACGTCGAGACCGTTCGAGGGCTCGTCGAGCAGCACGTTGCGCGGATCGTGCATCAGCGCGCGCGCGATCGCGACCTTGACCCGCTGGCCCTGGGAGAAGCCGTCGGTGCGGCGATCGATGAACTTGCCCATGTCCAGCACCTCGACGAAACGCTCGATCCGACGTTCGGCCAGTTCGCGCGGCACACCGTGCAGTCTGGCAAAGTAGAGAATGTTCTCGCGCGCGCTCAGGCGGTCGTAGAGACCGCGCGAGTCCGGCACCACGCCCAGCGCCCGCTTGATCCCCAGCGGGTCGGTCTCCGGGTCGATGCCGTCGACCCGCATCCGCCCGCTGTCGGGCTTGAGCAGGGTGTAGAGCATCCTCAACGTGGTGGTCTTGCCCGCGCCGTTCGGGCCCAGCAGGCCAGTGATCTCGCCGTCGCGGGCGGTAAAGCTGACCTCATCGACGGCCACCACCTTGCCCTTGGCGAAAGTCTTCCGTAGTGCGCTGGCTTCAATCATGGCGCGGGTCCGAGCAGATCCAGGAAAAAGGGTTCAGGACCGAGCCGGTCGAGGCACTCCGTCGGCAGCTCAGCGACATCGGCCGCGGCGACGAAGCGGGCCGCGATGTCGCCAAAGCAGGGATGGGTAATCACGATATGGCCCAGACCGGCGCCGACCAGATGGCGGCTGTTGCTGAACTGGCCCGCCGCCTCCTCGCCGTAGCTGGGCGGCGTGACCGGATCGAACTCGCCGGACAGCAGCAGAATCGGCGCTTCGGCGTCGAAGGGCTCGAAGAAGTCGTCGGCGACCTCGCCGGCTGGCCACCAGGCGCAGATGCGATCGTAGAACTCCAGCATGCTGTTGCCCAGCAGGGTGTGGCTCTGGTCGAGCTGACGCGGCCAGCTCGGCCAGTCCTCGCTGCAGCCGACGGCGAAGTTCAGGCCGATGGCGATCATGTCGTCCATCTGCTCATGGACGATCAGCGCCTGGCTGGCAATGCGGCTGGGGTCGCCGGTCGCGGCGGCTTCATGAATCAGATAGGGCAGCATCATCTGCGACTGCGGCGAGTAGGCCAGAAAGCGCAGCGCGCTGGCCAGGGTGTCGCGGCTGAAGCGCAGCGGTTCGGCGCGGCCGGTTCGCGGATTGGTCACCAGCAACTCGTGCTCGCGGCTGCCGTAATGCTGAACCAGGCTCTGAAAAGCGGTGTCGAGGGCCGGAAATCGTTCGGCGCAGTGCGGTTCCTCGCCGCAGCTGTCGATCAGCCGCGCCAGGGTCCGATCCAGCATCAGCCCGTGCTCTGAGCCGAGTCGCAGCCGGGTCGGGACGACCCCGTCGAGAATCACGCTGCGCACCCGCTCGGGATGCGCGCGCAGATAGACCTGGGCCAGGCGGCTGCCATAGGAGCCGCCGAGCAGGTTGATCTGGGCCAGGCCGTGGTGCTGACGCAGCGCCTCCAGATCGGCAGCGGCATCGGCCGTCGTATAGTGGCGCAGATCCGCGTCCCAGCCCCGCCGGCATTCGCGCAGCTGGCGCTCGATGGATTCCAGATCGAGCTCCAGCCAGTCTTCCAGGGTCTCGAAGCGGCAATCGAGCTTGTTCGATCCCCCGGTACCACGCTGATCGAGAAAGACGATGTCGCGTTCGCGGTTGATTTCCCGTAGCGCCAGGCGCATCACCGGCAGTACGTCGCGGGCTGATTGACCCGGCCCGCCGGCCAGAAAGAACACCGGGTCGGGTCGTGCCCGACGCGCCCGCGCCGGCAGCACCGCGTAAGCCAGTTCGATCTGGCGGCCATTGGGCTCGGCGCGATTTTCCGGCACCTCGAAGCGGCCGCAGCGGGCCTGGGCGCTGAGCCGGCCGCCGGCCATGCTGAGCTCGCAACGCTCCAGGCCGCCCCAGCGCCCGTCCCCGGCCGCGGCGGCCGCGGCTGTGGTGGCGGCCAGCCCGGCCAAGGCGAGCCCGGCGGCGACGAGCCGCGCCAGCCGGCGCCATCCGCTCGCGCCAGAAAAGCCGCCGGCTTGCGCGGGTCCAAGATGATCCTGCTGCCTGTACACTGCTGTCCTTGCCATCGTGTCCCTCATCGGCTGCCAGCTTAACCGCAGCCAAGGCTACAAGAGAATGTGTCATCGGTCATGAATGCACTCGCAGTTCGACAGCTTCGAAAAACCTACAAAAACGGCGTGGAAGCGCTCAAGGGCATCGACCTGGATGTCGCCGAAGGTGATTTTTTCGCCCTGCTCGGGCCCAACGGGGCCGGCAAGTCGACCCTGATCGGTATCGTCTCGTCGCTGGTCAACGCCAGCGCCGGCGAGACCCGGGTGTTCGGCATCAGCGTCCAGCAGGAGCGCTCCAGGGCCATGGCCGAGATCGGCCTGGTGCCGCAAGAAGTCAATTTCAATCAGTTCGAGAAACCCTTCGACATCGTCGTCAACCAGGCCGGCTACTACGGCGTGCCGCGACGGATCGCACGGGAGCGAGCCGAGCGCTACCTGACCCAGCTCGGGCTCTGGGACAAGGCCTTCCGTATCTCGCGCACCCTCTCCGGCGGCATGAAGCGGCGTTTGCTGATCGCGCGGGCAATGGTACACGAGCCGCGGCTGCTGATTCTCGATGAGCCGACCGCCGGCGTCGATATCGAGATCCGGCGCTCGATGTGGCAGTTCATCGGCCAGATCAACGCCGCCGGTACCACCGTCATCCTGACCACCCACTATCTCGAAGAAGCCGAAAACCTGTGCCGCAACATCGCAATTATCGATCGCGGCCAGATCATCGAGAATACCAGCATCAAGGCGCTGCTCGGCAAGCTCGACATCGAAACCTTCGTGCTGGATCTACGCGCACCGCTGAGCGCCGCGCCGCAGCTGGACGGCATGACCATCCGGCTGCGTGACGCCACCACGCTGGAAGCCAGCGTGCCGAAATCGCAAAGTCTGAACGGTCTGTTCCGGGTGCTGGAGGAGCGCGGCATCGAGGTCAGCTCGATGCGCAACAAGGCCAACCGTCTCGAAGAGCTGTTTGTTCGACTGGTCAATCTGGACGAGGGCGTGGCGGCATGAGCGAGGCGGTGTCGGCCCGGTCCTACTGGATCGGCTACAAGACCATTCTGATCAAGGAAATCACCCGGATTCTGCGGATCTGGCCCCAGACTCTGATCCCGCCGGTGATCACCATGACGCTGTATTTCGTCATTTTCGGCGCCATCATCGGTCGCCGAGTCGGTGAGATGGGCGGCTTGCCGTACATGGATTTCATCGTGCCCGGGCTGATCATGCTGAGCGTGGTCACCAACGCCTACGGCAACATTACCAGTTCTTTCTTCGGCGCCAAATTCGGCCGGCATGTCGAAGAACTGCTGGTTTCGCCGCTGCCGCCCTGGATCATCCTGGCCGGCTACGTGTCCGGGGCGGTGCTGCGCGCCTTGATGGTCGCCGTGCTGGTGCTGCTGGTGGCCGGGCTGTTCTCGGGTTTCCACCTGCACAGCCTCGTCGTTGCCGTGTCCATCATCCTGCTGACCGCAATCGTGTTCGCGCTGGCCGGATTCATCAACGCCATCTACGCGCAGAAGTTCGACGACATCTCGATCATCCCGACCTTTGTCCTGCAGCCGCTGACCTACCTCGGCGGCGTCTTCTTTTCCGTCAGCCTGCTGCCAGGAATCTGGCAAACGTTGGCCATGGCCAATCCAATCGTGTACATGGTCAATGCCTTTCGCTACGGCCTGCTCGGCATCACCGACGTGTCCTTGAACCTCGCCTATGCCATCGTGCTGGGCTTCGCTTTAGCCCTCGCCGTCATCAGTCTGCAATTACTACGTCATGGCGTGGGCCTGCGCAGTTGACAAATGTGAAATTCAAATTGACTGTTCACGGCGTAAAAACAGTTGTGAAACCGTTGCGAAACGGTTAGATTCTAGAGTCTGGACCCTAACCGGCCCGCCTAGAAGCCTGTGCGTCACTTTTTTTGGCGCCCCGGGGTTCCTGATTGAAACAGCCCAAAAACCAGGGAGAAGTTCCGTGCAGTTAAGTCATCGATTCGCCTGCAGTTTCGTGCTGGCCAGCGTTCTCGCGATCGCTGGAATTACCGGTGCACTGGCCCAGCTCGCCAGTGAAACCACCCCTTCCGCCGGCCTGCCCTCCGCAGCGCCAGGTGCCGCCGCGCTGGCAACCGCCCGCGACCATATGGAGGCAGACATTGCTCCGCTTGGTCCCGACGGTCGCCGCCTGTACATCGTGCGCATGGCCGAGCCCTCGCTGGCCGCCTACGAAGGTGGCATTGCCGGACTTGCTCCGACCAGCCCGCGGGCAACAGGTTCCCGCCGCCTGGACGTGAACACCCCGGCCAGCCGCGCCTACCTGTCCTTCCTGGCCTCGCGCCATGATCAGGTTCTGGCCCAGGCCTCGCAGGCGCTCGGTCGCCAGCTCAGCCCGACCTTCCAGTACCTGAACGTACTGAACGGCGTCGCCCTGAACCTGACCCCGGACGAAGCCGCGCAGCTGGAAAACCTGAACGGCGTACTCAGCGTGATGCCGGATCGCATCGGCACCCTGGAAACCGACGTCGGCCCGACCCACATCGGCGCCCCCGCCATTTGGGACGGCGCCACCCTGGCCGGTCTGGAATCTCGCGGTGAAGGCGTGATCGTCGGTCTGCTCGACTCCGGCATCAATCCGGAGCATCCGTCCTTCGCGGCGGTCGACGGCGACGGCTACCAGCACGTCAACCCGTTCGGCGCCGGCAACTACGTCGGTGTCTGTGACGCCGGTGAGCCTGGCCAGACCTTCGAGGCCATCTGTAACGACAAGCTGATTGGCGCCTGGGCACTGCATCCGGCGACCACCAGCGCGCGCGACACCAACAACCACGGTTCCCATGTCGCTTCGACCATTGCCGGCAACAAGCACATCGCCGAGTTCTCGATCGGCGATAGCGACTTCGAAATCGAAGTCTCCGGCGTGGCGCCTCGCGCCAACATCATTTCCTACCTGGTCTGCTCGCCGGGCTGCCCGCAGACTTCTTCGGTGGCCGCCATCAACCAGGCCATCGCCGACGGCGTCGAAGTGCTGAACTACTCCATCTCGGGCGTCGATTCGCCGTGGCAGGACAGCGTCGACCTGGCGTTCCTGGACGCCTTCGCCGCCGGCATGTACGTCTCCGCCTCGGCCGGTAACGCCGGCCCGGGGGCCTCGACGGTCGCCAAGACCGGCCCCTGGAACGCGGCCGTTGGCGCTTCCACCCACGCCCGCATCTTCGCCAACATTCTGAATGTCATCAATGGTCCGCAGAACCTGGCGGCGGTGCAGGGTGAAGGCCCGGCGCTGACCGCCGCGTATGAAGGCGAAGTGATCTGGGCGGGCGATATCAACCCGGCCAACGTGGAAGGCTGCTCGCCGTTTCCGGCCAACAGCTTCGACGGCGTCGCCGCACTGATCATCCGCGGCACCTGCCCGTTTGTCGACAAGGTCAACAATGCCGTCGCTGCCGGCGCTGAATTCGTGATCATCTACAACAATGTCGGCGGTCCGCCGATCGTGATGGGTGGAATCGACGGCACTGCCGTGTCCTCCGTCATGGTTGACAACCAGACCGGCCAGCTGATCATCGACTTGATGAATGACGGCATGTTCGCCGACCGTTTCGAAATCTCGGTCAGCCCCTCCGGCACCAATGTCGAAGTGCTGACTGCCGTAGGCCAGGTGATCGACGACAACTTCGCCGACATCATGGGCGCCTTCAGCTCGCGCGGTCCCAGCCAGTTCAACGTGCTGGCCCCGACCTTTGTTGCGCCGGGCGTGAACATCCTTGCTGCCGGCGCACAGCCAGGCGCGTACGTGCAGCTCCAGGGCACCTCGATGTCGTCGCCGCACGGCGCCGGCGCCGCCGCTCTGCTGCGCGCCATCAACCCGGACTGGACGCCGGCCGAAATTCGCTCGGCCCTGGCCACCAGTGCCAACCCGTCCGTGCTGCTGAAGGAAAACGCGGTTCAGCCGGCGAATGCCTTTGATCAGGGCTCCGGCTTGATTGACCTCGAGGCCGCTGGCCGCGTCACCCTGGTGATGGACGAAACCACCGCCAACTTCCAGGCTGCCAACCCGGCCAGTGGCGGTGATCCGCGCACCCTCAACGTGCCCCATCTGGTCGACCGCGATTGCTCCGGCAGCTGCGACTGGACACGGACCTTCACCAACGTCAGCGACAGCACGATCAGCTACGACATCACCCCGATCGGTCCCCTGGGCTTCGCGATGAGTGCCACGCCCAGCAACTTCTCGCTGGCCCCTGGTGCGAGCCAGGCCGTGGACTTCGAGATCAGTTTCGACCCCAGTGAAGTGACCCTCGACACCTGGACTTTTGCCTCGGTGCTGATTGAACCTGCCGGCGGCTCGTTGACCGGCACCGGTGCGGCTCCCGCCGTCCAGCGTTTGCCAATCGCTTTCATCCCGCGCGATCCGGTGCCGCGGATCGATGTCAACCCGAACGCTTTCGCCGAAACCCTGAATCAGGGCGACAGCGTCAACCGCACCCTCAATATCTCCAACCTCGGCGGCGTGCCGCTCAATTGGGAGATCGAAGAGGCCCCGGCTGCCGTGCGTCTCGGCTTGACCATGGATGACGCCCAGTCTGGCGCCAGCCCCGACTCGATCGAAGGCGGCAGCACTTATTCGTTGATCCTGGACGACGGCGTCGGCGAAAACGCCATTGGTGTTGGCGGACAGTTCATTTGGCTGAACCGCTTCACCCCGAGCAGCTCGGCGTTCCCGATCACGATCGACAGCGTTGAGATCATGTTCGGCTACCCGGCTTCCAGCGGCGGCGTTTTGGTCGGTCAGCTGGTCGACATCTATCTGTATGAAGATGCGGATGGCAACCCGGCGAACGGCGCAGATCACGTCGCTACCCTGAACGGCCAGGCCGTGCAGGCAGTCGACGGTGTCACCTGGTCGGTGTTCGACCTGCCGACGCCGGCAACTTTCAACGGCCCGGGCGATATCCTGATTGCAGTGGTCAACCGGACGGCAGCTGTCACCCCCGGCACGTTCCCGGCAGCCAGCGACCAGACCCCTCCGAGCCAGCAGCGCTCCTGGGCGGGCTTCGGCGTTGCCCCGGCTGATCCGCCGGTCTTCACCGACTTCCCGAACTTCGGCATCATCGACAGCTTCGGCGCCCAATTTGCCGGTAACTGGATGGTCCGCGGCTTCGGCACGGCGAACATCCCCTGCGACAACCCCGCCGATGTCCCGTGGCTGACACTCAGCGCCACGGCCGGTACCACGGCTGCCGCCGCGACGACCCCGGTCACGGTGGGCATCGACTCGACCGGCCTGGCCGCGGGCTCCTACCAGGCGGTGCTCTGCATCAGCAGCAACGACCCTGTCAGCCCGCTGGTCGAAGTGCCGGTATCACTGGAGGTTGAAGGTGCTGCCCGCATCGATATCACCGAGAGCGAAATCAGCTCAACCCAGGATCCGGACCAGCAGACCACCCACGACCTGACCATCAACAGCATTGGCAGCGATGATCTGGTCTGGTCGCTGGAAGTCGCCGGCTTCGGTGGCGATCGCGCCGTGAACCCGGCCGGGCTGCAATACGGCTACGGTGCTCGCTCTTCGGCCTCGCTGCCGACGGGCGGCAGCCGTGATGTCCGGGTTGACCAGGTCAAGACCGCCGATCACGTGGTCGCCCCGAGCAACGTTCGCGGCGGCCCGATCAGCGGCGACTGGAGCGAAGGCTTTGATGACATCACCCTGCTGCCTGGCGCCGGTTGGGCCATTACCAACAACAGCGCACCGGTAGGCACCAGCAGCTGGTTCCAGGGTAACCCAGCCGTGTTTCCTGCCCACCAGGGTGATCCAAACGCCTACATTGGTGTCAACTTCGCCAGCGTCGCCGGTAGCAACACGATCAGCAACTGGTTGATGACGCCGGAGATGGTGTTGCAGGACGGTACCGAGCTGCGGTTCTGGACACGCAGCCCAGCCTCCGACTGGGAAGACCGGCTGCAGGTTCGGATGAGCACCGCTGGCGCCAGCACCGATGTGGGCGCGTCTGCCACGTCGGTTGGCGACTTCACCGAGCTGCTGCTGGATATCAACCCCACTTACGCGCCCGGCGGCTACCCCACCGTGTGGACCGAATTCGTAGTGACCGTGTCGGGTGTGCCCACGCCGACCAGCGGCCGACTGGCTCTACGCTATTTTGTCGAGAGCGGTGGCCCATCCGGAGCGAATTCCGATTACATCGGCATCGACACCCTGTCGGTCACCCAGCCCGCCGGCGGCCCGCCCCCCGGCCCGTCCGTGCTCTGGGATAACGGTCCGTTCGTGACGGGCGTCGGTACCGGCCCTGGCGGTTCCGACCTCAGCGTCCTGCAGAACAGCTCGCTGGGCATGACGACATTCGGCGCTAGCGCCGTGCTGTCTGGCGCGGGCCCTCATTTCCGCATGGCTGATAATTTCGTAGTCGCTAGCGGCTGGAATGTCGAAGAGCTGGTGTTCTATGCTTATCAGACCGGCTCCAGCACGACATCGACCTTCACCGGTATTAACTACCGCATCTGGGACGGCCGCCCCGGCGATCCGGGCAGCAACGTGATCTTCGGTGACACCACCACCAACCGTATCGCCGACACAGGTTGGACGGGCAGCTACCGGGTAACGGAAACTGCATTGACCGATACCACTCGGCCGATCATGTACATTGCTGCCGATGCCGGCTTCACCCTCGCGCCCGGTGAATACTGGGTAGATTGGCAGTTCGCCGGCAGCCTGGCCTCAGGTCCGTGGCAGCCGCCGATTACCATCACCGGCCAGGCGGTGACAGGCGATTCGCGCCAGCTGACCGCAACAGGTTGGACAGACTTCATCGACGGGGGCGCAACAGCCGGAGCGCCGCAACAAGGCCTGCCGTTCCAGCTGCTGGGCACCCAGGTCTGCGACAGCGCCGACGGTGTGTCCTGGGTCTCGCTGGATATCGACAGCGGCACCACCGCCCCGGGCGACAGCGATGTTGTCACGGTGACCCTGGATTCGACTGGCCTTGCCGCCGGCGACTACTCGGCTGTGATCTGCGCCTTCAGCAACGATCCGATCGATCCGCTGGTTGGCGTGCCGGTCAACATGACGGTTTCCGATACGATCAATGCGTTTGTCCAGGTCGTCCATCTGGCGCCGTTTGCCGCCAACGCTAACGTCGACATCGACGTCAACGGTGACACGGTCCTGACCGACTTTGCTTACGGCGATTCCACCGGCTATGTCCCGATCCCGGCCGGCCCGACCACCATCGAAGTGTTCCCGGTCGGCACCGGCACGGCAGCCATTACCGCCAATGTCAACCTGACCGCTGGCGTCAACTACACCGTGATTGCGGTGGGTGACGGCGACAATCAGGCGCTGGACCTGGTGGCCCTGGTTGATGATCTGGACGCGCCGTCCGAAGGCACCGCCAAGCTCCGGCTGGGCCACGCCGCGCCGTTTGCGGCAGGCTCAGCCACGGCTGACGTGCGCCTGAAGGACGGTACCGCCCTGGCGACCAACGTCGACTTCGGCGACTTCACCGGCTACACCGAAGTCCCGGCCGGCACTTACGACCTGGTCATCACCACCCCCGGCGGCGGCACCATCCTGATTGATCCGGAGCCGGTCACCCTGACCGCCGGTCAGATTGCCACCGGCATCGCTGCTGGCGACGGTGACAACCAGGATCTGGCGGCGTTCGTCCTGCCGGCCGGCGCACCTGGCTTCTTCCTGCCGGACTTCGGTCCGGGCCTGCCGCAGGACTTCGAAGGCTTCTTCCCGCCCAATGGCTGGGCCGTGCTCAACAACGGCGGTGACTGCGTATGGCGCCGCAACGATGAGGACACGCGTCCAAACTACGCCGGTGGCGATGGTTTCTCAGCCTCCGCTGACTCGGACCGTTGCGGCAACGGCACCACCATGGACACGGAGCTGTGGACCCCGTTGATTGACCTGTCGGATCCGGACATCGGCGCGGCCAGCCTGGAGTTTGTTGTCTCCTATCAGCATCTTGGAACGGGATCGCTGTCGGTGCTGGTCAGCGATGATGGCGGCGCCAACTGGGATACCGTGCAGACCTGGACGGCCAGTGTCAGCCCCGAGGGCCCGGGCACGCCATTCAGCGTCAACCTGACGCCGTACATCGGTTCCGATGAGGTCCTGGTCAGCTACCGCTATGTCGCGAATGGCTGGTACTGGTGGGCTCAGATTGACCAGGTCGAACTGGTCACCGTCGATGCCTCCAATGCCTTTGTCCAGGTCGCCCACCTGGCACCGTTTGCGGACACCCTGGCAGGCACTGCCGTCGATATTTTCATCAACGGTGTCGAGGCGCTGAGCGATGTGCCTTACGGTGCGTCGACCGGTTACCTGCCGATTCCTCCGGGCAGCACCGAGATCGAGATCTTCCCGGTCGGCGAAGTGGACCCGGCGATCACGGCCACGGTGACGCTGGTCTCCGGCCAGAATTACACCGTGATCGCGATCGGTGACGGCGACAACCAGGCGCTGGAACTGCTGGCCCTGGAAGATGATCTGACGGCGCCCGCGCCGGGCTTCTTCCACCTGCGGCTGGGTCATCTGGCACCGTTCGCGGTTGGCCCGGCGACGGCCGATGTGCGGCTAAAGGACGGCACCGAGGTGCTGGCCGGTGTTGAGTTCGGCGACGTCTCCGGCTTCATTCCGCTGGCAGTGGGTTCCTACGACCTGGTCATCACCACCCCTGGTGGCGGTACCATCCTGATTGACCCGGCGGTGGTCACGCCGGCTGAAGGCGCCATCCTGTCCGCCTTCGCCACCGGCGACGGCGACAATCAGGCACTGGCGGTATTTGCCTTGCCGGCTGGCGCACCCGGCGCGTTCCTCGACGAGTTCGTAACCTTGGCTGAAGACTTCAGTGGGGCCAGCTTCCCGCCGGCCGGCTGGTCGGTGTTCAAGCTGGAAGGCGCTGGCCTCACTACCTGGATCAGGGACACCGCTCAATCCTTCAGCCCGCCGGCTTCAGCCCGCAGAGTTTTTGGTGGACAGTTCGAAGGCGATCAGGATGACTGGCTGGTGACGCCTTCATTGGCTCTGAGCGCTGGCGATTTTCTGACCTATCGCGATCGTGGTCAGTGGATGGGCGACTACGGTTACAGCGGCATCTGGATTTCGACCGCGAGCTGCGATCCGGCCGATGGTGATTTTGTCGAGTTGCTGGAGACTGCGGATATTCCGAACTTGAGCTGGCGCGCAACTCCGGTCAGCGTTGATTTGTCTGCCTATGATGGCCAATCGGCTTGTCTGGCCTTCCGCTACAGCGGCGATTGGGCGCACACCTGGTGGATCGATGACGTTCGAGTGGGCCCGTTGCCCTGATCGAATATCGTTGTTCTGTCATGAAAAACCCCCTCCCGGTCGGGAGGGGATTTTTTTGTTTCCGGCCCCGAACGGATATGAGCCGAACTCAGACCTTGGTTCGCGCGCCCAAGTCGGACTGTGTTCGCCGGGCTGGGTTCCGGATGCGATCAGAGTTTGAGGCCGCCACCACCCCCGAAGCCGCGCCCACCGACCGGCGCGCCCTGACCGGGCATCACGATCGAAGACTGCGCTTCACGCTGCATCCGCTTGATCTCGGCGACCGCTTCTTCAATCGCCGCCATGGCGCCGGCGGCAAATCGTTCTGCCGCTTCGCCCAGGCTGTCGGCCTCGATTTCAAAGCTCAGCGGTAGCGGGCCGGCGGGCGTGAGTACCTGGGTCTGGCCCTGATAGCGGGCCTGCGCACCGGCCACGGCCTCGCCTCGTCGGTCAACCGGCGTCAGGCGCCGGATGCTGCCGGTTTCCTGATCCGTAAACACCTCTTCGCGGTACAGCGCGTCGGGGTTCATCTTCAGTTCGTCCATGTCGTCCTGCGTGGCCATCGGCCGCTCCGTTATTGTGAGAAACACCGCGCATGATGCCAGTTTTGCCGTCAAGCGGCAGGCATCCGCGACGGGCTTGACGTTGCCCTGAGGGACCTTAGGGTCTAATGTAGGGTGATGGCACGGGCGAAATCAGCAGCTTCGGTTCGTCGTCTGGCTTGGGTCAGTCTGGTCCTGCTGGCCGGCGCTGTTGTGCTGTTCAACGGCTCGCGCGCGGCCCAGCCGCTTGCCTTTTTGCTCGATATCGACGGCGCCATCGGCCCGGCCACCCGCGACTACGTGATCCGCGGTATCGAACGGGCCGAGGCTGAAGGTGCCGCGCTGGTGATCCTGCGGATGGACACGCCAGGCGGCCTGGACGCCTCCACCCGCGACATGATCAAGAAGATCCTGGCCGCCGAGGTCCCGGTGGCGAGCTGGGTCGGCCCCGCCGGCGCGCGGGCCGCCAGCGCCGGTACCTATCTGCTTTATGCCTCGCATGTCGCCGCCATGGCGTCCTCGACGCACCTGGGCGCGGCCACGCCGGTGCAGGTGGGCGGCGGCGGGGGTGGCGAACAGGAGCGCGCTCGCCCGCGCACACCGATGGAGCGCGCTCGCGACGCGGCCAGGGACCTGGCCGATGACAATGACGCCGCCGACCAGGAAGAAACGGACGAAACCGGCGACGAGGACCCCGCTCCCGCTCCGGCCCCTGCCGGCGGCACGGCTGCCGAGCGCAAGGTCATTGAGGATGCCGTCGCCTACATTCGCGGCCTGGCCGAACGCCACGGCCGCAATGCCGACTGGGCCGAGCGCGCGGTACGCGAGGCGGTCAGCCTGACCGCGTCCGAGGCGCTGGCCGAAAACGTCATCGACCTCATGGCCGAAAACATCGGCGAACTGCTAAGCGCAATCAACGGCCGCGAGGTGCGCCTGGCCAGCGGCATGGCCACACTCGATACGACGAACCTTAGCGTCGAAACGCTGGAACCGGACTGGCGCAGCCGCCTGCTTGGGGTCATCACCAATCCGACCCTGGCCTACATTCTGCTGATGATCGGCGTCTACGGGCTGCTGCTCGAGGGTTACAACCCCGGCGCCCTGGTACCCGGTGTGCTTGGCGGCATCTCGCTGCTGCTGGCCCTGTATGCCTTCCAGATCCTGCCGGTGAACTATGCCGGCTTGGCGCTGATGCTGCTGGGTTTTGCCCTGATTGCGGTCGAGCTGTTCGTGCCCTCCTTTGGCATCCTTGGCATCGGCGGCGTGATCGCCGTGGTCCTGGGGTCGGTGATTCTCATGGACACCGATGTCCCCGGATTCGCGATCAATACCGGCCTCGTCGCCGGCATGGGCCTGGTCTCGGCCCTGCTGTTTCTTGGCGTCGTCTTTCTGGCCACGCGCTCGGTCCGACGGCCGCGCGTGACCGGCACGGAAGCCCTGATCGGACGCCAGGCCGAGGCCATCTCCGATTTCCCGGCTGGCCGTGGTCGAGTCCACATCGAGGGAGAGGACTGGAGCGCCCAGGCCGCCGTCCCGATCGTCGCCGGCGAGAAGGTCGAGATCACCGGCATCACCGGCCTGGTGCTCGAAGTTCGCCCCATTCCCTGTTCAGAACGAGGAGCCAAGACATGAGTATCGATGCGTTCTATTTCCTGACCACCGTGCTGGTGGTGCTCGTTTTGCTGATTGCCAACACCATCAAGGTGTTGCGCGAGTACGAGCGGGCCGTGATCTTCACCCTGGGCCGCTTCTACAAGGTCAAGGGGCCAGGCCTGATCATCGTCATCCCGTTTATCCAGCAGATGGTTCGGGTCGATCTGCGCACGATCGTGCTGGATGTGCCCACCCAGGACGTGATCTCGCGCGACAACGTCTCGGTCAAGGTCAATGCGGTGATCTACTATCGCGTCGTCGACCCGCAGAAGGCGATCATCAACGTAGAGCGCTTCTTGGCCGCCACCCGCCAGCTGGCCCAGACCACGCTCGGGTCGGTGCTCGGCAAGCATGAGCTGGACGAGATGCTGGCCGAGCGCGACAAGCTCAATGAAGACATTCAGACCATTCTCGACCGCCAGACCGATGGCTGGGGAGTCAAGGTCTCGAATGTGGAGATCAAGCATGTTGATCTGGATGAGTCGATGATCCGCGCGATTGCCCGCCAGGCCGAGGCCGAGCGCACCCGCCGCTCCAAGGTGATCCTGGCCGACGGCGAACAGCAGGCGGCCAAAAAGCTGGTGGAAGCAGCCATGGAGCTTGCCGAAGCCCCGGGTGCGATGCAGCTGCGCTACCTGCAGACCCTGAGCGAAATTGGCGGCGAACAGAACTCGACCATCGTGTTTCCGATGCCGCTCGACGTTCTCAAGCCCTTCCTGGCCGACAAGACCCGGGCTTGAGCAGCCGACGAGACGGGTTCCCTGGCTGCACGCAGACGGCGGAAGGGCAGCCTTGGTGCTGGATAAGCGCAGCCTTCAGACCAAAATCCGGCCGCTTGGGTAGTCAGGCTTCGCCCGTCAGATAGCGGTCTTTCAGGCGCACGTAGTGGGCGGCCGAGTAGCGCAGCATCTCCAGCTCCCGCTCGCTCAGCCGACGCACCGGCTCGGCCGGGCGACCGCGATACAGCCAGCCCGACTCCAGCTGCTTGCCCGGCGAGACCAGGCTGCCGGCTGCCAGCATCACATCGTCGCCGATCACCGCGCCGTCCATGACCAGGGCGCCCATGCCGATCAGGCAGCGATTGCCGATGGTGCAGGCGTGCAAGACCGCCGCGTGACCCACCGTGATGTCTTCGCCCAGCAGGAGGGGAATGCCACCGGCACTGTAGGGGCCGTCGTGGGTGACATGGCAGATGGTGCCGTCCTGGATGTTGCTGCGCGCCCCGATCCGAATCTCGTTGACGTCGCCGCGCAGCACTGTAGCCGGCCAGATCGAGACGTCCGCAGCGAGGAAAACACGCCCGATGACGGTGGCGGCGGGATCGATCCAGACCCGCTCGCCCAGGCTGGGCACATGGCCCAGATACGGTCTGACGGCGTTCAATGGCGATTTTCCTGCTTGCATTTATTCACAATTTCTGGTCCAACGTCGAAACAAGGGTTTGGCCGAAGGTTCATCAGCCTGTCATCGCGTAGCGGCTGCAAACTATTGTTTTCCAACACTTAATGAAGTTGTAAACTTTTTGACCAGGGCGCTGAGCCGCCCGCACTGGCGGCCGCGGCAGACATCTTCAGCAGCTTGCCCACAATCTTGTCCACAGCTGATGTGGATAAACTGAAGCACCAGCAAGGCAATGCCCGCGCTGGCGCCCGCTACAATAGCGGCTTCGATTCCTACAGCAGCTGCCATGCGCGCCCACATCGAAGAACTGATCTCGCAGGCCTTGGCCTATCTCAAGCGCGACGGTGAGCTTCAGCTCGACAACGAGCCCCAGATCCAGATCGAACGCACCCGCGATCGTGCGCATGGCGATTATGCCTGCAACATCGCGATGATGCTGGCCCGTCAGGTTGGCCTGCCGCCGCGCGTGCTCGCAGAACGTGTGCGCGCTCGCCTGCCGGCCTCGAAGCGGGTCGAAAAGGTGGAGATCGCCGGCCCCGGTTTCCTGAATTTCTTTGCCAGCCCGCACTACCTGCGCGTAGTCGTTCGGGACGTGCTGGGCCAGGGCGAATCCTACGGCCGGGCGCCGGCCAACAGCCGCGAAGACGTCCTGCTCGAGTATGTCAGCGCCAACCCGACCGGCCCGCTGCACGTCGGCCACGGCCGCGGCGCTGCCTACGGCGCCAGCCTGGCCAGTGTTCTGGCCGCGGCCGGACATCGCGTTCATCGCGAGTACTACGTCAACGACCACGGCCGGCAGATGGATATCCTCGCGGTCTCGGTCTGGCTGCGCTACCTGGAGCTGGCCGGGGAAAACCTCCCCTTTCCGGCCAACGGCTATCGCGGCGACTACATCTATGACATCGCGCGCGAGGTCCGCAGTCGCCACGGCGACAGCCTGCGTCACAACGCTCATGCGGTCCGCGACGGGCTGCCCGCGGACGGCGCTGACGATCTGGCCGAGAAGCACATCGACGCCTTGATCGCTCGCGCCCGGCAACTGCTCGGCCCCGAGGGCTACGAGGCCTGCTTCAGCGCCGCCCTGGAAACCATGGTCGCTGACATTCGCGGCGATCTGGATGAGTTCGGCGTCAGCTTCGACCGCTGGTTCTCCGAGCGCAGCCTGGAGACCTCCGGCGCGCTGGCGCGGGCGATCGAGCGGCTGGAGCGCGAGGGCTGGCTGTACGAGAAGGACGGCGCGCGCTGGTTCCGCGCCGCCGAGCTTGGCGACGACAAGGATCGGGTGGTGGTCCGCGAAAACGGGCGCAGCACCTATTTCGCCTCGGACCTGGCCTACCTGCTCGACAAGCTCGATCGCTGCCCGGGCAAGTCGCTGTATATCTTCGGCGCCGACCATCACGGCTACGTGCCGCGCCTGAAGGCCGCCGCGCGCGGCCTCGGCGAGGACCCGGAGCGTCTGGATTTCCAGCTGGTCCAGTTTGCCGTGCTGTTTCGAGGCGGCCGCAAGGTCCAGATGTCGACGCGTTCCGGCAGCTTTGTGACCCTGCGCGAGCTGCGCGAGGAAGTCGGCAACGACGCCGCCCGCTACTTTTACGTCATGCGCTCGCACGAGCAGCATCTGGATTTCGATCTGGACCTGGCCAAATCGCGCGCCAACGACAACCCGGTGTTCTACATTCAGTACGCGCACGCCCGGATCAGCAGCGTTTTCCGCCAGCTCAGTGCGCGCGGGCTCCGTCACAACCAGGCAATCGGCGAAGCTGCCATTGACCGCCTCGCCTCGGACCACGAGCAGGAGCTGCTGCGCGCCCTGGGCCGCTATCCGGAAGTGGTCGAGGCGGCAGCTGAGCGCCGCTCGCCCCACGTGCTGGCTCACTTCCTGCACGAACTCGCCGCCCTGTTCCATGCCTGGTACAACCACAGCCAGTTCCTCGTTGACGACGATGACGAGCGCAACGCCCGCCTCAACCTGGTGGCCGCGATTGGCCAGGTGCTGCGCAATGGTCTCGGTCTGATCGGGGTTTCAGCCCCGGAGGAAATGTAATGGCACGTCGTCAGGCGCGCCGTTCCGGGTCTACCGGCGGCCACGGTTTCCTGAGTTTCATGGCCGGATTGATCTGTGGCCTGGTGCTGGCCACTGTTGCTGCGATCTCCGGGTATCTGCCGACCGGATCGGCGCCGCCCACGGCTCAGCCCAGCGGCCATGACGAGCCGCCGATTGCCGAGCCGCGGGAACCCGGGCGGTCGCGGCAGTTCGAGTTCTTCACCGTGCTGCCCGAAATCGAAGTGGTGGTGCCACAGCGCGAGATCGAGCAGCGCGCTCGCGAACCGGTCGAAGCCACCACGCCGACTGCTGCGACCGCCTATGTGCTCCAGATCGGATCCTTCCGTTCCGCCAGCGACGCCGATGGCCTGCGTGCCCAGGTCACCCTGCTCGGCCTGAGTTCGCACATCCAGACGGTCACCGTCAACGACGCTACCTGGCACCGCGTCCGGGTCGGCCCCTTCGACAACGCGCGCGACGCCGATTCGGCCCGTCGCCGTCTACAGGAAAACGGCTTCGAACCGATGGTCCTGTCCGGCGGCTGAGCGCCGGGCCATCGGCCCCGCGCGTTGACAGCAATGACCCCGGCCGCTAGGCTCAGCGAAGCCGGCTGGCCACAAGCGCGCCTCCAAAGCGCGCTGCGTCCCGGGCAACAATGAGAGGGCACAAGGCTCCCGGCGTCCCCGCCCGCGCAGTCAGCGGGTCTCGGTTACTGCCGATCCTGGCGGAGTCCATCGAATGCGCCTTCCAGTTTTTTTGACCATCTTTCTGCTCGCCTGCTGCAATGCCAGCGCGCTTGCCCAGCACGCCTCATGGTTCGCCGAGGACGCTCTGGTCGAGGTCGACCCTGCCCTGATCGAAACCCTGCATGCCCGCAGCACCGCCAACGCGCTGATCATGCTCGGCGAGCGGGCCGACCTGACGCCGGCCTATGCGATGAGCTGGCTGGAACGCGGCCGCTTCGTCCATCAGGCGCTGAGCGCAGTCGCCGATCGCAGTCAGGCGCCGATTCGCCAGGAACTGAGTCGGCAGGGCATCGTCCACCAGGCCTTCTGGATCGATAACCTGATCGCAGTCGAGGGCCTTGATCTGAACGGGCTGCAGAGCCTGCTCCAGTTCCGCGAGATCGAGCGCATCATCCTGGAGCCCGAGTCGTTTCTGATCGAGCCGGAGCAGATGGACCTGACGCCGATGCCGCCGCGGGCGGGCCGGGCGCCGGAACCGAACCTGGTCCAGATCGGCGCGCCCTCGGTCTGGTCGCAGGGCATCACCGGTTCCGGCATCGTGGTGGCCAACATCGACTCCGGCGTGCGCCATACTCACCAGGCCCTGATCGCTCAATACCGCGGCAACCTCGGCGGCGGCAGCTTCGAGCACAACTTCAACTGGCTGGACCCGGACGGTGGCACCACGGTGCCCACCGACACCAACGGCCACGGCACCCATGTGATGGGTTCGATCATTGGCGACGACGGCGGCGCCAACCAGATCGGGGTAGCCCCGGATGCGCAGTGGATTGCTTGCCGCGGCTGCCTGACCTCGAGCTGCCCGCAGACCGCGCTGCTGGCCTGTGCCCAGTGGGTGGCGGCACCACACCCGATCGGCAGCCCGGCCGGCGCCGACCCGGACCTGCGGCCGCAGGTGGTCAACAACTCCTGGGGCAACTGCCAGCAGGTCTACAACAACTGGTACCAGGGCGCGGTCGATGCCTGGCACGCGGCCGGGGTGTATCCGGTGTTTGCCAACGGCAACGCCGGCAACTGCGGCTACGCCAACCCGCCGGGCCTGAATACGGTCGGCAATCCGGCCCGCTATGGCAATGTGACGGGGGTAGGCTCCAGCGGCACCAGTAGCGGTCTGTATGCGCCGCACTCGAACTGGGGTCCGACCGACAACCCGGACACCATCAACGCGCAGCCGGGCTGGGAAGACCTGAAGCCGCAGGTGGTCGCGCCGGGGGTCAGCATCCGCTCCAGCGTGCCGAGCAGCGATACGGCGTACCAGAGCGCCGGCTGGACCGGCACCTCGATGTCGGCGCCGCATGTAGCGGGCCTGCTGGCCCTGATGTGGGAGGCCGCGCCCTGCCTGATCGGCAACTACGCCGAGAACGAGACTATCCTCGAGCAGACGGCCAACCCGATCCTGTACAACGACCTTGGGACGGGCGCGCGCAGTCCGAACCATGCGACCGGTTGGGGCGAGATCAACGCGCCGGCGGCGGTGGCTGCGGCCGCGTCGCTCTGCGGATCGTCGGGCAGCATTGCCGGGACGGTGACCGACGCCGGAAGCGGCCTGCCGCTAGCCGGAGTGGCGGTCACGGCGGTACAAGCGGCTGTCACGCGCTCGACGGTGACCGACGCGCAAGGCCAGTACAGCATCGATCTGGTGCCCGAAGGCTCGAACGATGTCACTGCCAGCCGCTTCGCTTACCTGACAGTCGTCGAGAGCGGCGTGCAGATCGTCGAAGGTGAAACCACGTTCCTCGACTTCAGCCTGCAGCAGGCCCCCACGCATGTCGTCAGCGGCGTCGTTTCGGACATCAACACCGGCTGGCCGCTGTACGCCCGCATCGACATCGTCGACGTACCAGACAGCCCTTTCTTCACCGATCCCGTCACCGGCGCCTACGCGATCAGCCTGCCGGCCGGCGCCAGCTATGCCTTCACGGTCACCTCCCTGATCGACGGTTATCTGTCCGACAACGCGACGGTCGGCCCATTGAACAGCGACCTGACCGTGGATTGGGCGCTGGACGTCAACGCCGCGCTATGCACGGCGCCTGGCTACGCCCCGGATGACGCCAGCGGCAGCTTCTTCGATTTCGAGCTCAATGACGGCGGTTTCGTCGGCACCGGCAGCTGGGAATGGGGCACCGATTTCAGCTGGACCGGAGCCGGCTGCGACGGCGTCAGCTACCCGCCGCCGGGGGCATTTTCCGGTCTGGGCATGTGGGCCACCACGCTGAATGGCTGCCACCCGAACTCGGGCGCGTTCAGCAACCTGTCGATCACCGTTGACCTGAGCGGCCTGAGCGCAGCCCTTCTGCAGTGGTGGGACTGGTACGACGTGTTCGAAACCTTCGACTTCGGCGAGGTCTACGTCAACGACACCCTGGTCTACGACCGCGCCAGCAGCTACGTGATCCCAACCGCCTGGGAGCAGCATAGCGTCGACATCAGCGCCTTTGCCGGCGGACCGGTGACGGTGGAGTTCCGCATGTTCGCAACCACGGTGGTCAACCGGGCCGGCTGGTACATCGATGATGTACTGATCGGCGAGCCATCATGTCAGCCTGCCAGCGGTGGATTGATCGTCGGCCAGGTTCGCGATGCCAACACCGGCCTCCCGCTGCAGGGCGCGACCGTGAGCACCAGCGAGGCTGCTGCAGGCAGCGATGCCGACGGCTTCTTCGTCCTGTTCGCCGAGCCGGGGCCGGTGGCCGTCGAGGCCAGCATGCCCGGGGGCTATGCCGCCGGCAGCGACATCGCCAGCGTCAGCGACGGCGGCACGACCGGGCTCGATTTCGAGCTCGACGCCGGCGCGCTGAGCATCCAGCCTAAGCAGATCTCGATCACGATGATCCAAGGGGAGAGCCAGCTCATTCCGCTGGCCTTCGCCAATCAGGGTGCGGTGAGCCTGGACTTCAGCCTGACCGCGCCGTTGCTTCGGGAAGATTTCGAGGGCGAGTTTGCGCCGGTCGGCTGGTCGGTGATCGACAATGGCGGCAACTGTGTCTGGCGGCGCAACGATCAGGTGCCCAGCGGCCGTCCGAACTATGCCGGAGGCGAGGGCTTCTCGGCCGCGGCCGACTCCGATCGCTGCGGCAGTGGCACCACCATGAACACCGAATTGCGCAGCCCGGTGCTCGATCTCAGCGCAGCGACCACAGCGGCGCTTGATTTCGTCGCCTCCTACCGACACCTCGGCGCCAGCATCTTCAGGGTTCGGGTGAGCGGCGACGGCGGTGATAACTGGGATACCTTGCTGACCTGGACCGCCAGCGTCGACCCGACCGGGCCCGGCACCGCGGTCAGCCTTGATTTGACGCCGTATGCCGGCTCGGATGCCGTCCTGATCAGCTTTCACTACGAGGCGCCCGCCTGGCACTACTGGGCCCAGGTCGATCAGATCCGTGTCTTGAGCGACGCTGGCGGCTGGCTGTCGGTCTCCCCCACCTCGGCGACGATACCGGGCAACACCGAGACCCAGGTCGATGTCGCCATCGACAGCACGGCCCTGGCTGTGGGTGATTACTTGAGCTTCATCCTGGTCGACGAGGACACGCCCTACCCCGTTGAACCGATTCCGGTCTGGCTGCGACTGGTTACCGCCGACGAGCTGTTCGAGGATCGCTTCCAGCCGCAGCCCTGAGGCCGCTTGCAGAACCGCTGAACGACAACGAGCCCGGCCATGCCGGGCTCGTTGTCTTTTGGGCCGTTGCTACTTCAGCTGCAAGCCGTGGTACCTCTGCCCAAGCTGATCCCATTGGCGTGGCTACGGGATTGACTGCAGCCTTGCGAATCCAGGCATCAGCTCGAACCGTCGTCCCTCTCCCTTCTCCCCTGTTTCCCTCTACCCCTCCCAATCCTCTCAAGGCCCCTCGAAGCGGTCCTCAAACAGCTCATCCGGCAGCTCGGTGATCCCGTTCAGTCTCCGGACCTGCCCGCCGATCAGGGTGACATAGAGGTTGCCCGCTTCATCCTCGCCAAAGCCGACCAGGCTGAAGACGCCGCCGAGCAGCCCAAAGACGGTCGTTGACCAGTTTCCCTGCTCGTCTTCGGAGGCGAACCAGACGCGATTGCTGCCGTAGTCGCCGTAGACGTACTTGCCCCGCATCGACAGCACCGGCCCCCGATAGCGATAGCCGCCGGTTACCGATTGGTTGCTGCTGACGCCGGTTCGATAGGAAAGCACGGGGCCGATATGGTCGCTCAAGTTGCAGGGGCTGCTTGTGCTGCCGCGCAGGAAGTCGCCCTCGCAGACGGCCCAGCCGTAGTTGCGACCGCCGCTGGAGCCGGCCGGCTCGAGGTTGATCTCTTCCCAGGTGTTCTGGCCCACATCGCCGATCCACAGATCCCCGGTTTCTCTGTCGAAGCTGAAGCGGTAAGGGTTCCGCTTGCCGTAGGCCCAGACTTCGCCGCAGCGGTTGCTCATGCCCAGATAGGGATTGTCGGCAGGAATGGCGTACGGCGCCGGGCCGTTGTTGGTGCCGCAGAGATTGGTGCTGTCGGCCGTGGTGGTGTTGTCGATATCGATGCGCAGCATCTTGCCGAGCAAGACCTTGGAAACGGGGTTGCCGTGATTGC
The DNA here is from genome assembly GCA_050485825.1 of Gammaproteobacteria bacterium. GTDB lineage: Bacteria > Pseudomonadota > Gammaproteobacteria > Xanthomonadales > Wenzhouxiangellaceae > Wenzhouxiangella. The sequence continues at coordinate 58,076 of JBJHCC010000013.1, read as the reverse complement.
CGCAGTTCAGCCGATCGGCTGGATCAATGACCTGGCCGCGATTGCAGGGGTCATTGCCGCCGCCGCCGTCGCCCATGCCGATCCAGAGATAGCCGTCCGGCCCGAAGTGCAGGTCGCCGCCGTTGTGGTTGTTGCTGTCTTGCGGAATCTCCAGCAGGATCTGCTCGGTCGAGGGGCTGATCGTATCGGCCGACGGCGGATCAGCAGTGAAACGGGAGATTCGAGTGATCAACTGCGAGATCCCGCCCGGATTGCCGTTGTAGGTGTACTTGACGTACAGCCGACCGTTGTTCGCATAGTCCGGATGGAAAGCAATGCCGAGAAAACCGCCCTCGAAGGTCGTATCAACCTGGCTGATGATGTCGAGAAACGGGGTCGTCACCACGAGGTCATCGGCGTCGACCAGCCGAATCCGGCCCGCCCGCTCGATCACGAACTTTCGATCGCTCCCATCGCCGGCATGACGCACGCCGACCGGCTGGGCGAAATTGTGGCCGCCGAAGGCGGCATCGAAGCTGACGTCCGGGGGAATCTGGGCCTGGACGGCGCCGGCGCCAAGCAGGATCAGGGGCAGGAGCTGCTGCGGGAGTCGCTTGAGGGTCATATCGGTTGGGTGTCCTGTAGTCGGTCCGTATCCCCCATCGCCGCCAGAGTATAGCGGCATCACCCGCCCGCGTTTCCCCAGCGGGCCGATTCGGCTAGGCTATGCCCAGATTCTTCCAGGGGACAAGCCCATGCTCGACGTCATTACCAGCGCCAACAACTGGCTCAACGGCATCGTCTGGGGCCCGCCGTTCATGATCCTGTTGGTCGGCACGGGCCTGTATTTGACCATCCGGCTGGGCTTCTTCCAGTTTCGCCATCTGGGCCTGGCCTGGCGCGAGAGCTTCGGCCGCCTGTTCCGACGCGGCGAGAAAACCGAACCGGGCGCGATCACGCCGTTCCAGGCGGTGACCTCGGCGATGGCCGCCACCATCGGCGTCGGCAACATCGCCGGCGTCGCCACCGCCATCGTCCTCGGCGGGCCGGGCGCGATTTTCTGGATGTGGATGGTGGCCCTGGTCGGCATGGCGACCAAGATGGCCGAGGCCACCCTGGGCCTCAAGTACCGCCATGTCGATGCCGACGGGCATGTCTCCGGCGGCGTGTTTTACTACATCGAGAAAGGCTTGGGCGCGCAGTGGAAATGGCTGGCGGTGCTATACGCCTTCCTCGCCGGCCTGGCCGCCTTCGGCATCGGCAACATGGTCCAGTCGAATACCCTGGCCCAGTCCGTGGCCACGGGCTTCGGGGTGCCGACGGCGGTGACGGGCTTCGTGCTGGTGGTGTTGGTCGGTGCGGTGACCCTGGGCGGCATCAGCCGGATCGCCTCGACTGCGGAGAAGGTGGTGCCGATCATGGCCGTGGCCTACGTCGTCGGCGCGCTCGGCATCCTGGCGATCCACTTCAGCGCCATCCCGGCCGCCTTCGGCCTGATCTTCAGCTCGGCCTTCCAGCCTTCGGCCGCGGTCGGCGGCTTTGCCGGCGCCTCGGTGGCGATGGCGATTCGCTTCGGCATCGCCCGCGGCATCTTCTCCAACGAGGCCGGCCTGGGCTCCGCGTCCATTGTCCACGCCCAGGCCCGCAACCAGCCCTTCCGGCAGGGCTTCTGGGGCGTGTGGGAAGTGTTCATCGACACGCTGGTGGTCTGCACCATGACCGCGCTGGTGATTCTGGTCACCGGCGTGCTCGGCTCGGTCGACGCCGACGGCGCCACCGTCACCGGCGCGGTGCTGACCAGCCAGGCCTTCAGCCAGGGCCTGCCCGGCATCGGCGGCTACGTGGTGCTGGTGGCGATCATTTTCTTCGCCTACACCACCATGCTGACCTGGAACTTCTACGGCGAAAAGAGCTGGGAGTACCTGTTCGGCCGCAAGGTGGTCCTGCCGTATCGCCTGGTGTTCCTGCTGTTCGTCTTTCTCGGCGCGGTCGGCGCACTGGAGCTGGTCTGGGACGTGGCCGACACCTTCAACGGCCTGATGGCCGCGCCGAACCTGATCGCCCTGGTCCTGCTGGCCGGCGTGATGGCGAAGGAGAAGCTGGACTACTTCAACCAGCTTAAGGATCAGGTGCAGAAGCGCGGGTGAACTTGCGGCAGGCTGGGGCGCGACCAGCAGCTTTTTCTCGCCGATGAGCTACCGGCGTCGCTTGCTGCTGTCGCTGGGCGCTTTCATGGCGATCATCCTGGCCCAGAGCCTGATTGCGCTCTGGGCCTTCGAGTCGGTCACCCGCCATAGCGATCGCAGCCAGGTTTCGCAGCAGATGCTGATCGAACTGTTGCAGTTTCGCGGCGATGCCAAGCTGTTGAAGATCTGGCTGGCCGAATACCTGATCGCCGACAAACGCGACACGGATCCGCGCGATCAGCTGTTTGAACGGATGATCGATCAGCTTGGGCGACTGCAGGGGCTGGCGGAGCGGCGCCTGGCCCAGGGCCCGATCGACCAGACCGGCGAGGCCACGCTGGAGAAGCTGGACAACATCGAGCTGCTGCGCGGCAACGTCGAGACCCTGCGCCAGGCCTTGCAGACCCGCGAAATCAACCGGCTGGAAGGCGACGCCGAGCGCTGGCAAACCCTGATGCTGCTGTTCGACAAGTTCCAGGGCGCCGATATCGCCGAGCTGGTCGGCGACTCCATCGCCCTGCAGCGGCTGCGGGTGGCCCAGGCCGAAGCGGCGGCCGGGGAGGCACTCAGGCTGGCCCGAGTCAGTCTGCTGCTATCGGTGGTCCTCGCGCTGGCGCTGTTCATCGGGCTGGGCCTGCGTCTCAGCCGCCACCTCGATCGGCCGCTCCAGCGCCTGCTTGCCGGCACCGACCGCATTGCGCGGGGCGAGTTCGAACAGGGCATCCCGGAGCAAGGCGCCAGCGAATTCGTTGAACTGGCCGCTCATTTCAACCGGATGGCGTCGGCGCTCCGCCAGGCCGAGACGCGCCAGCGCCAGCTGCAGGACGCCACCGAGGACCAGGTCCGCGATCGCACCGCGCAGTTGCAGCAGGTGGTCGGGCAGCTGCAGGACGCCGAGGCCCGCCAGCAGCAGTTCATCCTGGACATCTCGCATGAGCTGCGCACGCCCACCACCTCCATCCTTGGCGAGGCGGAGCTGGCGCTGCGGGCAAGCCCGGGCGACGACGCTCGACGCCAGAACCTGGCGCACATCATCGATTGCTGTCGCCAGCTGGCCTCGCGCATCGACGATCTGCTGATGCTGGGGCGGGGCCATCATGCCCTGGTCTCGGTCCGGCTCCAGGCGGAATCCGCGGCCGCGGTGTATGCGCGTGTTCGCCGCCAGATCGAGGGGCCGCTGCGCCATCATCCCGTGCAGCTCATTGTCCATCCCCTGCAGCTGGCCGCAGGCCTGGACGAGGATCAGATCCGCCTGCTGGTCGATCTGGACAAGCTGGATCTGGTCTGCCGGATCATTACCGAGAATGCCCTGCAGTATCGCTGCGACAGCAGCGAGCTGAGCCTGGCTGCCTCGCTCGACGGCGAGCTACTGCTGATCGAGCTCTGCGACACCGGCCTCGGTCTGGTGCCCGAGGAACTGCCGCGCCTGTTCGAGCGCCATTTCCGGGGCGCATTGGCGCGTCGGCAGCGTCCCGATGGATTGGGTATCGGCCTGACCATCGCCCGCAGCCTGATGCGCGCCCACGACGGTGATATTCGACTGCTGCCGAATCAGCCGCGCGGCGCCCGGGTGCAGCTGAGCCTGCCCTGCTTCGACGCGGCGCTGGCGCCATGAAACTCGCATGAAACTCGCATGAAAATCGTTATCGTCGAAGATGACCCGCGGGTCGGCGACTTCCTGCGCCGCGGCCTGGCCGCCGAAGGCCACAGCACCGAGCTGGTCGCCGACGGCCGCGAGGCGCTGGCCTTCATTCGCCGGGCCGAGCCCGAGCTGGTCATCCTTGATCGCATGCTGCCTGGCACCGATGGCATCCAGCTGTGCACCGAAATACGAAGCCTGGCGCTGCCCTGCCGGATCCTGATGCTGTCGGCCCTGTCGGAGGTGGAAGAACGGGTGCGGGGCCTGCGCAGCGGCGCCGACGACTACCTGAGCAAGCCCTTTCATTTCGAGGAGCTGCTGGCCCGGATCGACGCCCTGATGTTGCGCGACCGCCCGCGTCAGCCGCAGGCCAACGAGCTGCGCTTCGCCGATCTGGTGCTGGATCTCGACCGCTACGCGGCCAGTCGCGCCGAGCAGCCGATCAGGCTCACGGCCAAGGAGCTGAAGATCCTCGAACTGCTGCTGCGCAATCCAGAGCGGGTCCTCAGCCGCGAGCGCATTCTCAACCAGGTCTGGGGCATGAACGAGGACCCGTTGACCAACGTGGTCGATGTCTACATGGCCCGGCTGCGACGCAAGATCGATGACGGCCGCGAACCGAAGCTGATCCGCACCCGCCGTGGCCTGGGCTATGTACTGTCCTTGAGCGACTTGAGCAGTTGAAAAAAACGGGCGGTGAAGTCACCGCCCGCCGATTCGCTCGACAACAGACCGGCTTTCAGCCGGTGAACGGCAGCGACGAGTGATGCAGCACGATCCTGAGGCTGCCATCGTCAAACTGCCGGAAACCCCAGGTCTTGTCGACCGTGGTCACATTGCCGTCGGCATCGGTCAGCATGACGTTGCCCATGGTGATCGCCATGTCGCCGTTGATCAGCACGCTGGCGTTCTCAAAGGCGAAGTCCTGCCAGCCCTTGAGCGCAAAGCCGCTGTCGGGGAAGTTCGGGCTGCCGCCGACAAAGTAGGCCAGGGCGTCATAGTGGCTCAGGCGGAAGGTGGTCTCGCCGCTGGCCAGGGTCGGCTTGAACAGTACCGGGCCGTGCTCGAACGCATAAGCTTCCTGCAGAATTCGCTCGGCCGTGGTCCGGGCCTTGTCGATCCCGCCCTGGGCGAAGTCCTGGCTGATCTGAATCAGTGCCGCGCCCCAGGCTTCCTGAGCCGCCAGCACCTGGTCCTTGCTGATCGACGGGGACGGCGCGGCGACGGCCGACTGCGCGACCAGGGCGGCACCAACGGCCAGGGCAAACGGGGTGACTTTGCTCGACATGATCATTCTCCTCAATTTGGTTTGGGCCATGGACTCGACGGCGCCACCGCCGTGGTGGCTTCGAGACCAGTCGCGACCAGCGTCGCCGACCAGACCAGTGTCAGGGATTTGAATGAACCGGGCCCGCGCCCATCCATTAACCCAACATGAAAAGCTGATTAAGCTGGAACACCGGTAACGGCCCGAGGAGCGATCGCGGCCGATTCGGCCGCTTGAGCCATGCGGCCGGGCAGAGCCCAGCCTTCTTGCTGCTCGATAATGACCCTTATTCAGACGCTTCGAAGCGATCCTGGAACAGATCGGGGCCGACGACTTCGAGCTGCACGTCGATGTCGATCGAGGGCTTGTTGCTATCGCTGCTGTCCAGGCACAGCACGGTCTGGTAGAAGCCTTCTTCCAGCTCGCCGGCATCGACATTTGCCGTGATCGCTTGCTGGTCGCCGGCCGCGATCTGTCCGCTGCTGGCCGAAAGCGCCAGCCAGGGCACGGTGAGCGGGTCGTAGCAGCCGGGGTCGATACGCAGCGACCAGTCCAGCGCCACGCCGCCCAGGGCGTTGCTCAGCGTGACCACGGCTTCGGCCTGGGTCGCAATCACCAGCCGCAGGGCCACGCTGTCCAGGTCGGTCTGGGCGCAGGCGGCCAGCAGCAGCAGATCGAAGTTCTGTTCGGTCGGTGCTGCGTCGCTCAAGGGCAGGTCGGCGACGCTGGCGGTGGCATGGCCACTGGCCGTGACCTCAACCGTGACCGGTGACTCATCCACGCGGATCTGGAAGTCGTAGTCCCCGTCCACACCGGTCTGGGTGGCGTAGCCGGACAGCTGGCCGCTCACTGCGACGTCGGCGGCTTCAACGGCAGCCGGGTCGGCCTGGCAGTAGCCCAGGCTGGTGACCGTGCCGAACAGGGTCGCGATGCGGTCCTCGCAGACGACCTCGACGTTGGTGACGTCGGCGCCGTCGACGATGCCGCCGCCGTTGTTCACCGTGCAGCTTTGGCTGGGTTGGGTCGGTTGCACGGCGACAGTCACCGCATAGGCTTGCTGGTCAAGCAAGGTTTCGGCGAACTCGAAGCTGCCGTTGTCCAGGATGGCGAGGTCGTCACCCTGGTTGTTCTGCAACACCAGGCCGCTGCCGTTCAGGCCGCTGACCGTGCCGCCGATGCTGAAGGTCGGCAGGACGACACAGACGACTTCGACGTCGCTGATATCGGCGCCGTCGACCGTTCCGCTGCCGTTGCTGACCTGGCAATCCTGGAACGGGGCCACCGGCTGTTGCGCCACGGTCACTTCGTAGTCCTGGCCATCGAAGACCGGGACCGAGAACTCGAAGCTGCCGTTATCCGGGATCGGCAGATCATTGCCGCCATTGTTCTGCAGGACCAGGCCGGCGCCTTCCAGGCCGCTGACGGTTCCGCCCAGGCTGTAGGGGTCGCCGGCGAAACAGGCGCGCACTTCGACCGAGTCCACGTACCAGCCGACTCGGCTGACCGACGAGTCGGTGCCGAAGCGGAAGCGAAAGCGCAGGGTTTCACCGGCCCAGCCCGACAGGTTGACGGTGTAGCGCTCCCAGAAATCTCGCGGGTCGCCGCACCAGCCGGGCAGCCCGCCCAGCGGGTTGCTGTGCGAGCCGGAGATCGGGCCGTCGTAGTCACGACTGACAATGAGATCCTCCGTCACCTGGGACCAGCTTGCGCCGTCGTTGGTGGACACTTCGAGCAGGCCGCCGTCGTAACAGCCGCCAGCGACGGACTCGATACTCTGCCAGTTCTGAAAATTCAGGAACATCGACACCGCGCCCTCCGGCAGGCTGACCGGCGCCGTGGTCAGGCGCTGATCGCTGACCGTGGCGATGTTCTGGGCGAACATCGAGTGGCTGCCGCTGTGGGCCTGGGCCGTTGACGGCACCCAGCCGACCGCGCCGGTCGATCCGGCCGTGCTCCAGCCCGCCGGCAGGCTGCCGCCGGCGAAGTTCTCCGAGAGCAGATCCAGCGCCGTGGTTCCCACCGGGCAATCGCCCGGCAGGGCCTCGGTGGTGAAGGCGACCACGGTCGACCAGTCGGCGCTGTCGCAGTCGTTCGCGGCCCGTACCCTGAGGTAGTGGACGGTGCTGGTTTCGAGGGTCTGTGCCACGGTATGGCTGGTGGTGGTGACGGCGACGCTGTAGATCACCGTGTCGAAGTCCGGGTCGGTGGCGATCTCGAGCGCGAAGGCGTTGCCCAGCTCGGCGGTCCAAGTGATCGTGGGCTGGGTCGGTACACCGATCGCGCCGTTGGCCGGGCTGATGACAACGGCCGCTTCCGGGGCCTCATCGGCCAGAAAGACGCTGAATTCGAGCGCGCGGCTGAGCTCGCCGGCGTCGCCCTGGAGGCTGAAGCTGAACGGGCCGTTGCCGGCCTCGCTCAAGTTTCCGAGGGTCAGCGTGCTGCTGCCCGGCGGGGTGACGGGGTTGTCCGAGAACGCGCTGCTGAGCTCTTTCGGCAGGCCGTTGACGCTCAGGCTGACCGGTTCGTCAAACTCGCCTTGGGCCTCGATCTCGATGGCGATCAGCAGGTCGTCGAAGCCACATTGGCTCAGTTCGGTGCCATCGACCTCCAGGGCGAAGCCGTCCCGCCCGGTGCCGTCAATGAACAGGGGGGCGGTGCCGAGCGGATCGAGGTAATCGCGCATCCGCGTGGTCGCCGTGCCCATGCCGTCCCAGGCGTGCCAGAGCCCACCGTAGAAGTCCGACAGGCTGGCGCCGGTCGCGCCGCAAAAGGCCGGGCCGCCGCTCAGCACACCGAGCAGGCGGCGGTCGGCCGAATACAGCGGCGAGCCGGAGGAGCCGCCCTCGGTGACCGCTGGCGGGATGGTCGCGGGTGGGCCGCCGGGCATGTTGGGGAGCTCAGGCGGGTTCGGATGCCAGAACGGATGCCAGTGAATGTTCTGCGCGCCGGCGATATTGCCGACCTGCATGTCCTGGGCCACCCAGGTGATGCGCTTCTCATGGACGCCGGGATGGTGAATGGTGGCGCAAAGGCCGGCGGTGCTGCTGCCGGGGCCCTGGGCGCAGACCGTCGGCGGTGGCCGGCGGTCCCAGCCCGCCCAGAACAGGCCGAAATCCGGATTGGCTGGATCGTTGAGTTCGAGCAGGAACACATCGGAGCACTCGTTCGGTGCCGTGCAGTTGCCCTGGAAAGGGTTCGAGGTCGAGGCCAGGAAGCTGCCGCCGGAGTTGGTGATGTTGGGGTCGGGGGGGTTGACTGCCGTGCCGCCGGCGGCGCCCGGGCGGCGACAGGTCGGCCATTCGTAGTTCCAGTAGACCACGATGCTGGCGGTTTGGGCCGGAGAGATGCAGTGGCGCGCAGTCATGAACAGCATGCGCTGATCATTGGCGGTGTTGTTGACCAGCGAGCCGGTGCAGGCAAAGCTGCCGCTGCGCTGATAGGCGCCGACGGCGCTGCGCGGTTCGTTCCAGGGATCATCCTCGCTCAGGCAGGCCACGTCCTGGTTGCAGGCCCCCGAGCGGCCGCCGCCTTCGTCCCGGCAGCTCTGCTTGCCGTCACCGACGGCGCGGGTGCTGGCCTGGTGGTAGCCCAGGGCGGCCTCGCCGAAGCCGCGGTAGCCATGGCTGACCTGGGCGATCTCGAAGCTCAGCTCGGCCCGTCGGGCCGCCGGCACGTTGAGCTCGACGATGGCGTCGTCACCCTGCAGATTGGGGGTCCAGAACTCACCATGGCTGCGATTGATCCTGGCGTCATAGGGGCCGATGACCAGGAAGCGGTCCATGGCCCGGTCGAGCGCGGCCTTCGGGCTGTAGATGTAGAGCCGGCTGCCTTCCGGCAGGCGGACATGGGCGAAGCCGAAGTTGATCAGATTGGCGGCTTCAGCCTGCACCCGGAAGCGCCAGATGGCGGTGTCGCCGTGCTGGTCCCAGCGGCCGTGCCGGTCGGTGGTGAAGGCCGTCGCATGCGGCCAGGCAAAACGCGGCGGCTCGCCCATCGCCTCGCGCCCGGCATCTTCGGCCGCGAGCGCGACCAGATCCAGGGCGTCGAACCGGACCAGGCCGATGCTGGCCAGATCGGCTTCGGCACTGCCGCCCAGCGACCAGCTGGCCGGAGCCGGGCGATCGGCCGCCATGGCCAGACCTGACAGCAGCGCAAGCGCCGCGAGAAAAATTCTGATCTGCATGCGATGGTTTCCTTGTGCGTCGGCGTTGGCGCCGATTCCTGGCTCAGTCGAGGGATGGTCCGTCAAGTGAGGGCGTGCGAGGCAGGCGCATACCGTGTTTCCGGCTTGCGATCACGAACCCGATCTGAGCAATCGCGTTGGTGCCGGTTTGCGGCCCTGCTGCCCGATAGTAGCCGCTTGAGCGCGGCGTCGGGGAAAAAATCAGGAAACTTGGCGCATGAATCTCAGTCGAGCGGCCGCTTGCGCCGGAACAGCGCCGAGATATCGCGGCCGGTTTCGCCAGCGGCGACCAGCTCGGCATAGTCGGCCAGGGCCAGCCCCAGTACGCCGGAGTCGAAGCCCTGCTCGGCGCACAGGGCCTGGCAGATCTTCAGATCCTTCAGCAGCAGGGCCGGGGCAAAGCCGACCTCGAACTCATCGGCCAACATGGTGCGGCCGCGCTTTTCCAGGAACCAGTTGCCGGCGGCACCACCCGAGAGAATCTCCAGCATCGCCTCGCGCGGCAGGTCGAGCCGGTCCATCAGGGCCAGGGCTTCGCAGACCGCCTCGGCGATGCCGGCCACCATCAGCTGGTTGACCGCCTTGGCCGCCTGGCCGCTGCCGCTGGCACCCAAATGGTGGCTGACCCGCGCATACGCCGAAAACAGCGGCGCCACTGCCTGATAATCATCCCAGCGACCGCCGGCCATGATCGCCAGCTGGCCCTTGATCGCGCCCTCGACACCGCCGGTTACCGGCGCATCGACAAACCCCACGCCGATCTCCGCCAGCAGGGCCTGCACCCGGCGCGCGCTGGCCGGGCTGACCGTGGAGTGGTCGACCACGCGCTGGCCCGCTGCGAGGCCCGGCAGCATGCGCTCGACCACGGCTTCCAGATCCTCGTCGGCCGCGACGCACAGGGCGACCACATCCGCGCTCGCCGCCAGGGCGGCCGGATCGGAGGCCTGCTCGACGCCGTCATGCTGCTCGACAAAGCCCGCGGCCTTGTCGGCGCTGCGGTTCCAGACCGCGCTGAGCAGGCCGGCGCGATGCAGATGACCGGCCATCGGCCAGCCCATCGCGCCCAGACCGATCCAGCCGACCTTCATGACTTGGCCCCGCCGACGTCGAGGTAGGTGTAGGCCGACAGGCCCTCGCTGAGCAATCGCTCCAGACGGTCGGCTTCGTCCTGGTCCAGGCCCGCCGCGGCCACGCGCGCCCGGCAGGCGGTCATCAGCGCGCGCGGGTCGTAGCCGACCAGTTCCAGCAGCATGTCGGCCGAGTCGCCGGCGCGGAAGTTGTCGAGCCGATAACCGTCGCCCTCGAGCCAGACATCGCAGCTGTCGGTATCGCCGAACAGGTTGTGGATGTCGCCCAGGGTTTCCTGGTAGGCGCCGGCCAGGAAGATGCCGAGCAGATAGGTTTCGCCGGCCGCGATGCGATGCACCGGCAGGGTCGGTTCGAGCTGGCCGCCATCGACGTAGTGGTCGATGCGTCCGTCCGAGTCGCAGGTCAGATCCTCCAGCACGGCGCGCGCGTTCGGCGCCTCGGCCAGGCGCTGCAGCGGCACGATCGGGAACACCTGGTCGATCGCCCAGATGTCGGGCAGCGACTGGAAGATCGACAGGTTGATGAAGTACTTGTCGGAGAGCTGGTAGCGGATCCGGTCCCTGAGCTCGCGCTGGCGGCGATGCTCGGGGTCGAGGCGGCCGGCGACGCGGTCGATGATGGCGTAGTACATCGGCTCGATCCGGGCCCGGTCGGCCAGGCTCAAATCCCCGTACAGGAACAGGTTGCGGCCTTCCTCAAGCAGGTGCTCGGCTTCCAGTACCGACTCTTCCGGTCCGCGGCTGTCGGCCAGCTCGTGGATTTCAGCGAGGCCGCGGATTACCGGGTGATCGTCTTCGCTGACCGAGCCGATCGCGCGCGGCAGGGTTTCGGTGGCGGTGACGTTGGTGATCAGCACCGCGTGGTGGGCGGTCAGGGCACGGCCGGATTCGGAGATCAGCTGCGGCATCGGCAGGCCGCGATCGCGGCACAGCTCGGCGATGCCGTGGACGATCGCCCAGGCGTACTGCTTCAGCGAGTAGTTCATCGAGCAGTAGCTGCGCGAGCCGCCGCCTTCGTAGTCCACACCCAGGCCGCCACCGATGTCGAGGTAGCGCACGTTGACGCCGGCCTGGATCATTTCGGTCAGGTAGCGCCCCGCCTCGCGCACGCCGCGCTGGATATCGCGCAGATTGGACAGCTGCGAGCCCATGTGGAAATGAAGCAGGCCCAGCCAGTCCAGGCAGCCGGCGGCGCGCATCGCCTCGATCAGCTCCAGCAGCTGGCTGGCGGCCAGGCCGAACTTGGCCCGTTCACCGCCGGTGTTCTGCCAGTTGCCGGTACCCAGCGAGGCCAGCCGCAGGCGCACGCCGACGGTGGGCGTGATGCCCAGTCGCGCGGCCTCGCGCTGGATCAACGGCCATTCGTTCGGCTTTTCGATCACGATCAGCGGGTTGAGCCCGAGCTTCTGGCCGCTCAAGGCCAGGCGGATGAAGCTGGCGTCCTTGTAGCCGTTGCAGATGATGGTGGTGCCCGGCCGGGCCACGGCCAGGGCCGTGATCAGTTCCGGCTTGCTGCCGACCTCCAGCCCCAGGCCGTCGACGCCGGCCAGGGTGCGCACCACCGTGGACTGCTGGTTGACCTTGATCGGATAGACCGCGGTGTAGCGGCCGGCGTAGCCGACCTCTTCGATCGCCTCGTCGAAGGCCTCGACCAGCTGACGGGCGCGGCTGATCAGGATCTGCGGGAAACGAATCAGCAGCGGCAGACGCAGGCCCTTGCGCTGCGCTTCCTCGACGATCGCCGGCAGGCTGGCGGCCGGGCCGTTGCTGCCTTTCGGCATGGCGCACAGCTGACCTTCAGCATTGATGTCGAAGTAGCCCTCCGACCAGCGCTCGATGGCATAGCGCTGGCGGGCCGTCTGAATGGGGTCGCGCGTCATGGCGGCAGGGCTCCGGGCAAAAACGCCTCATTCTAACCGCCGACGGTGAGGTCACACTGCCGCGCGAGTGTTTTCGGTACCATGGGGCGCTGTTTCCCGCTACGGATCTTTCGTCATGCTCAGCAGCCAGCACAAGTGGTTTTCCGAGGAGCACAAGGACGCCGGCTCAGCCTGGTCGCTGATCATCGAGGCGCACCTGGCCCACGCCGAAACCGACTTCCAGACCATCGACATCTACCAGACCCGCGACTGGGGCAAGCTGATGGTGATCGACGGCTGCGTGATGCTGACCACGCGTGACAATTTCCTCTACCACGAGATGCTGACCCATCCGGCCCTGTTCAGCCACCCGGCGCCGAAGCGCGTGCTGATCATCGGCGGCGGCGACTGCGGCACCCTGGCCGAGGTGCTCAAGCACGCCGGCGTCGAGCGCTGCACCCAGGTCGAGATCGACGAGCAGGTCACTCGCCTGGCTGAGCAGCATTTCCCCGAACTGTGCCTGCGCAACGACGACCCGCGTGCCGAACTGCTGTTCGACGACGGCCTGGCCCATATCCGCAATCTGGTGCCCGGCAGCCTGGATCTGATCATCGTCGACTCGACCGATCCGATCGGCCCGGCCGAGGGCCTGTTCGGCCCGGACTTCGTCGCCGACTGTTACCGTGCCCTGGACCAGGGTGGCATCCTGGTCCAGCAGAGCGAATCACCGCTGCTGCACGCCCACCTGATCGAGGGCATCCGCGCCAACATGGAACAGGCCGGCTTCAGCGACATCCGCACCCTGGGTTTTCCCCAGCCCTGCTATCCCTCCGGCTGGTGGTCGGCGACCCTGGCAGCCAAGGGTGGCCAGCTGCTGGCGCCTGACTCCGAGCGCTTTGCCGCCAGCGGCATCGACACCCGCTACTACAGCCCGGACATCCACCGCGGCGCCCTGGCGACGAGGGTTCCCTGACGCACAAAGCCCCGCCGAAGCGGGGCTTTGTGTGTCAGGGGGAGAGGGGAAGAGGGAAGAAGGAAGAGGGCGGGAAGAGTTTTCCCTCTTCCCTCTCGCTTCTACCCCTCTACCCCTTCCATCAACACTCGCCCAGGCGGCGACCGTCCAGGCTGATCCGCATGTTCATGGTGCCCATCGGCGTTTCCATGTCGCCGGTCACCGTGCCGGTGGCGGAATCGCCGTTGAAGTCCATCTGGGCCTTCATGGTCATGCTGGTCCCGTCCGGGGCGACACAGGCCAGTTCCACGTCCATGCTGTCGCGGCGAATGTCGCGGCGGGTGGTTTCACAGCCGTCCAGATCCTCCATCGCGAACTGCCCTTCGGCGATGTCCTCGGCGGTGACGCATTCGGTGCTCGTGCTGGACTGATCCGGGATCGGAAAGTCGGACTGGATGCTGACCGTGGTCCGGTACTCCCAAAGGCCCGGGTTGACATTAGGTTCGGCGGCAGCAGCCGTGAGGCTGGTGGCCAGCAGCACGCTGCCGGCGACAAGAGACATACGCATGATGGGAGGCACTCCTGAATGAAGGTGGCGTCAGGTCGGCCAGGCCGAACGGGTCGGCACTGACGGAAACGGAACACCCCCATTCTAGCGACCCGAAGCGATCTTGTCGCGGGGACCCGGAGCATCGGCTTGCTCCGGTTGGCGTCGGGGCGAAAGATTCGCCCCGACGCCCTTCAGGGGCGACGCCTAGAACCGACCGCGAACGCCGGCCGTGAAATTGCGGCCGGGAAGCGGGGCAAAATCGCGCAGGAAGGAGGTGTGCACACGGGCCTCGGTGTTGCCAAGGTTGCGCGCCTGCAGGAACAGCTCCAGGTCGGAGAAACCCAGATCAACACGGTAGGCTAGTCGCGCGTTGACCAGGGTGTAGCCTGAGGTCGCCGATTCGAACTCGGCCACCCGACTCTGGCGCATCACGCGCTGCCATTCGACCCCGGCTCGCCACGGCCCGGTGTGCCAACCCAGGCCAACATTCAGGCGCTGAGGCGACATCCGCGGCAGGTTCTCGCCCGACTTCAGGCGACCGCGCACCCAGTCATAAGACGTGGTGACGTCGAAGTTACCCAGGCCGGTGCCGTGAATCTGCCAGGTGGCCAGAGCTTCGGCGCCGTAGAACTCGGCGTTGTCCTGGTGGAATTCGCGCAGCGCCAGGCCGTCCTTCATCGTCCCGGTGTCTTCGAGGTAAATGAAGTTGGTGATGTCCTTGTGGAACAGGTTGATCTCGAAATCGAAATCATCGCTGTGGCGATGGATGCCGAAGTCCCAGGCATGGCTGGTTTCGCGGCCCAGCGTAGGGTCGCCGACCTCGAAGCTGAAGGTGGCCAGGTGCGGACCATCGGCGAACAGTTCGGTGGCCGACGGCGCGCGCTGGGCGCGCGAGAAGTTCAGCGTGGTCTGCCACAGCGCATTGATCTGATACAGCCCGCCAATGCTCGCCGACCAGTTGGTGAAGGTCCGGCTGTCGATGTCATCGTGGTCATCGTGATGGCCATGCCCGTGATCATGTCCATGCCCATGCCCATGCCCATGATCGTGATGATGGTCGTGATGATGGTCGACGTCGGCACTGATCCTGTTTTGTTCAACACGGGCGCCCAGACTCAGCGTCAGCTCGCCAAAGCGCCGCTCCTGAACGCCGAAGATGGCGGCTGAGCGAGTCAAGTTCGGCGGAACGAAGGCCTCCTCGCCCTCGGCAACAAAGTCTTCGCGCTCGAACTGGGCGCCCAGCGCCCCTTCCCAGCCGCCGATTGGCGCGGTGGTCAGCTCAAGGCGAGCCTGGATGGTTTCGATATCGAAGACGGTCCCTTCATGCCCGTGGTCGTGGCCGTGATCATGTCCATGTCCATGTCCATGTCCATGTCCATGTCCGTGGTCATGGTCTTCCAGTTCGATCTCGCTGTGGCTGTAGTCGCTGTAGCCCAGGCGCAAGGTGGCGCGAGTGAACCCGGGCAGTGGGTCAAGCAGGCCCGCGCGAACATTCCAGCTGCGCTGCTGCATGTCGATGAAGGCGAACTCGTCTTCGTCGTGATCATCGTGGTGACCGTGTCCATGATCATGCCCATGCCCATGGTCGTGCCCATGCCCATGATCGTGGCCATGATCGTGGCCATGATCGCCGTGACTATGCGGGGCCGGGATGCCGTATTCGCTGCGGAATTCCCGGAACGAGGCGCCGACGAAGCCGCGCGCGCCAATCCAGCTGGCCCCGATCGAGCCCGATCTCGACTCGACGAAGCTGTTGAACAAACGGCCGCCTTCGTCGTGGTCGTCATCATGGTGCCCATGCCCATGCCCGTGTCCGTGATCATGGCCATGATGGTGATCGTGATCATCGTGCAGTCGCGCCGGGCCAGGGATGCGGTAGTCGTCTGCATCGCGCCAGGTGCCGTCCAGGTGCCAGGCGAACTGACCGCCGCCGCCGCCCAGGCGGACCACGCCACTACGTTCATCGGCAACGCTGTTGCCGCGCAGTTCAAAGCTGCCGCTGAAGGGGCGCTCCGGGATCTGCTCCGGGATTCGGTTGTCAACCAGGTTGACCACGCCGCCGGCGGCTCCCGAACCGTACAGCAGCACCGCGGGCCCGCGCAGAATTTCAATCTGGTCGATCAGCATCGGGTCGACCGCGACGGCATGGTCATCGCTGGGCGCCGAAGCGTCGCCAGTCGCCAATCCGTTTTCCAGGATACGAACGCGCGGACCGCCGAGGCCGCGAATGATCGGCCGGGCCGCGCCTTGACCGTAGGCGCTGGAGTGGATGCCGGGCTGGTTCTGCAGGGTCTCACCGAGGGTAAAGCCGCGCCGATCGTCCAGCGCTTCACCAGCCAGCACTTCGATCGGCTGGGTGGATTCCAGCGCGCTGCGCTCAAGCGGCAGGGCGCGAACCGTGATGCGTTCGAGATCGACGAGGTGGCGAGAGTCGCCGACGTCAGCGTCAGCCTGGGCGGTTGTCGTGGACAGTGCGGCTGTAATGGCAGCCGCAAGAAGGCACTTGCGCATTGCGATTGGGGCTCCAATAAGGGAAATGATTGTTATACTATAACACTTTAGGCCGGTTCCGCGGCCAGCACGTAGTCCGCACCGTGCGCCAGACCGCCTTGCTTTTCGCAGGCGCTGAGCGCTTCTGCCCGCAGTGACTCGATCCTGTGTTCCAGGCCACGAACCAGCTCGGTCGAGGCCAGCCGCGCCAGCCGCTGTCGACACATGTTCAGCTGCCCGTTGATGAAGCGCGGGCCGTAGCGAATCGGAAAGCGACGAACATCCAGCAGTCGAAAACCGCTCAGCCCCAACTGGCGTTGAACCCACTCCAGCGGAAATTCCCGATAGGGGCGCTCTCCGGCCAGCAGCAGGCAGGCGTCGCGCAGGCAGCCGATCTCGCGAACCAGTCGACCGGACTCGGTGTTGGCGGGGAAGGGAACGTAGGGCTCCACGCCGGTGATGTAGAGGCGCCCTGCGACCAGAGGCCGCATGCGCTCGATCGCGCGTTCCTGCCAGTAGGGGGCAAAGCCCTCGATGGCGCCAATCAGGTAGTCCATCAGCACGGTATCGAAGCGCTCACCCATGAGCAGGGCGTCATTGAGCCAATTGCCGACCAGAAGACGGTCCCCCGGGCGCGGCGTCACGGCAGCCCTGACCTCGTCCGCCATCTGCTCCGAGGCGGTGATGGCGGTCCAGTCGCTGGTAGTCAAGCTACTGATCCAGCGCAGCGAATGGGCGCCGGTACCGGCATCCAGAAACCGGCCCCAGGGACGATCGGATTGCAGCTGTTCGATGTGGCGAAACAGTACGGAGGACGTCGTTGACACGATGATGAGCAGCAATTGGAATAATGTAACGATTCACCCAGCGAATCGACGTCCACCGGCCGGGAGCGCTCCCGCGGAAAGTGCCGGCCGGCCAAGTCGTCCCTCGGTGCACAGTACGCAACAATATAACATTGCATTTACGAGGCGGGCACGCTCCCGCCATGATCTGACTACTGCGGAGGCTGAACGAAGTTGCAGCGCAAACCCCTGGCAAAATTCCTGATTCTGGCGCTTGTGGCCGGCTACACCATTGCTGCCGTCGCCGACGGCGACATCACTGACCGAGTCATTGTCACGGCCGATCCGGTCGGCGATCGCAGCCCGGACGAAATCGTCAGGCCGGTCAGCGTGGTGGCCGGGGACGAGCTGGAGCGGCGGCGCGCCGCCACCCTGGGCGAATTGCTCGACGGCCTGCCCGGTGTCAGCAATTCGGACTTCGGCCCGGGCGTGGGTCGGCCGGTGGTGCGCGGCCTGCAGGGTTCGCGTGTGCAGGTGCTGCAGGACGGCCTGCCGGTCGCTGATGTCTCGCGCGAAGGCGCCGACCACGCGATCGCGCTCGACCCCGGTTCCGCCGAGCAGGTGGAGATCTTCCGCGGGCCGTCGACCCTGCTCTATGGCAGCGGTGCCGCCGGCGGCGTCATCAATGTGGTCAGCCGCCGGTTCTCGCCGGAAAGCGGCGATGGGTTCCGCGTCGATGGGCGGGGCGCCTTCGGCTTCAACGGCAACGACAAGCAAGGCCGCCTGGGCATCGAGGCGCCGCTGGCCGAGGCCTTTGTGCTGCGCGCCGACTACGGTATCCGTCGCACCGACAATTTCGACATCAAGGGCTTCCAGGAGCTAGGCAGCACCGCCGGCAACGAGGGTGAGCTGCTGGCCAGCGCGATCGAGCAGGATTCGGCCTCGGTCACCGGCCTGGTCCGCGGCGACTGGGGCTTTTTCGGGCTCGGGCTGAGCTATCTGGACAGCCAGTACGCCATCCCGAAACTGTTTGATCCACGCCCGCCCGCGCTGGGCGGGCTCAGCGACCACTTCGATCAGATCAATATGGAGTCGCTGCGTTTCGATATGCGCGGGACCTGGTTGAACCCCGCCGCCGGTCTGTCCGCGGCCCGCATCAAGCTCAGCTACACCGAGTTCGATCAGGAGGAGGCCGAGGTCTTCTTCACCCGCACCCCCGAAGGCGGCGTGTTCGATCGCACGGTCACCGAGGCCGTGTTCGACAACACCGAGTGGGATGCGCGCCTGGAGCTGGTCCATCAGCCGATCGCCAACTGGCGCGGGGTGTTTGGGCTGCACTTCAACGATCGCGACTTTGTCGCCGACGATCCGCGTGGGGCTGATCGCGGCTTCTACGTGCGCCCGAACGAGTCGCGCACCCTGGCCGCCTTTCTGGTCGAGGAACTGCCCACCGACTTCGGCCGCCTCGAGTTGGGCGCGCGTATCGAGCGGGTCCGTTCCAATCCGCAGGATGTCTTCGGCTACCGGGTAGCGGGCGTAACCCTGGCTGACGGCAGCTTCCTGGCCTTTCCGGAGCAGCTTGGCAGCGCCAGCTTCACGCCGTTCAGCGTGTCGGCCGGCGCCCTGTTTGACGTCGGCGCCGAGCATCACATCCGGGCCAACCTGACCCGCTCCGAGCGCGCCCCTTCGCCGGAGCAACTGTTTGCGTTCGGTCGTCATCCTTCCGCGGGCACCTTTGAGATTGGTGATCCCGAACTTGGCAAGGAGACCTACACCAACGTCGAGTTGGGATTTGATCGCCATGCCGGGCCGCTCCGCTTCGATATCACCGCCTTCTACAATCGAGTCAACGATTTCATCTACCTGGCGTCAGAGGACGACGGCAGCGGCAACCCGGTCGGCGTCAATGACATCGGCAACCGCGCCGGCGAGGGCGCGGCGGCCGGCTGCGCGCCCGGGGAAGGCGGTCTGTGCCGCTTGCGCAACCAATTGGTGATCAACGAGCAGGCCAACGCCGAGTTCTACGGCCTGGAGCTGGCCACGATCACTCGCCTGGTCGATGGCGCGACCACGGTTGATCTGCGCGCCAGCGCCGACTATGTGCGCGGCAAACTGCGCGGCGGCGGTGATCTGCCGCGGATCAGCCCGATGCGGGCCGGTTTTGGCGTTGATACCGCGCTCGGCGACTGGGCTTTCTCGGTCGACTACCAGCGCGTATTCCGTCAAACCCGGACCGCCGAGGCCGAGAGCGCAACCGACGGTTACCACCTGCTCGGCTTCGATCTGTTCTGGCGGCCGGAGCTGCTGGGCGGTGCCGAGCTGTTCCTGAACGGCCGCAACCTGTTGAACATGGCTGGTCGCCGCCATCAGAGCTTCTTCAAGGAAGAGGCGCCGATCATCGGCCGGGCGTTCACCACGGGGGTGAAATTCCAGTTCGGCGGTTGAGCAGGTGTTCAGAGGGTCCTTAGGTCGCAAAGCAGCCAAGCGGCGAAGCAGCAAAGGGGTGGAGGAAAGCACCAGTTCTTGTTTCCTTGCCGCAGCGCGGTGTATCGACCGAAATCAGGGCGCTGAAGCGGCGCTTGCGCTCAACGAGGCGGGCGCCGCTTCACACCATCGCTGGCGGTGGCGGTGAACGGGTCTTCCGGCCAGGGGTGCTTGGGGTAGCGGCCGCGGGTGGTCTTGCGAACATCCGGGTAAACCTGCGCCCAGAAGCTGCCCAGGTCGGCAGTGACGGCCAGCGGTCGGCCGGCGGGTGACAGCAGGTGCAGGACCAGCGGCACCCGCCCGTCGGCCAGGCGCGGAGTCTGCTGCCAGCCGAACAGGCTCTGCAGTTTCGCCGCCAGCACCGGTCCGCCTTCGGCCCGATAGTCGATACCGGCCTTGCGGCCGCTGGGAATGGTCAGCGCGGTCGGCGCCAGCCGCGCCAGGTCCTGGCGCTGGGCGTGGTCGAGTCTACCGGCCAGAACCTGCTCCAGGTCCAGCGCTTCGACCTCGCGCCAGCGGCTCAAGCCGGACAGCCAGGGCCTCAGCCACTGATCCAGGCTGGCTTCGAGGCTGGCGTCGTCCACCGCCGGCCACTGCTCGGGGAACAGTCGCTGCAGCAGCATGACGCGGGCCTGCCACTGGCGCGCGGCCTCGGTCCAGCTCAGGGCTTGCAGACCCTTGCGGCGCACGGCGTCCAGCAGGCCGGCTTCGATCACCTCGGGCGTGGGTTTGGGCAGGGCCTGTTCAGCCAGCACCAGGCTGCCAAGGCGACGTTGGCGGCGCGCCAGCACGGTGCCGCGCTGGTCGTCCCAGTCGGCGTCGTCGTGATCGCGGATATGCCCTGCCAGCAGGGTTTCCAGCTCGGCGAGGTCGACCGGAGCAGCCAGAAAGATCCTGGCCTCGCGGGCCTGGCCATCGAGTTCGGCGGCGACCAGCCAGGGGCTGCCGGCCAGGCTGTCGTCTTCGGGCAGAAAGGCGCCGCGGCCGTTGCTCAGACGATAGCGGCCGCGCGGGCCCCGCGCCTGGCCGATGCGATCCGGAAAGGCCAGCGCCAGCAGCCCGCCGATCGACACCGAGCCGCTGTCCGCGTCGGCGCCGCGGGCCAGCCGTGCGGCCAGCTGCCGGGCCTGGCCCAGGCGTCCGCCGCCGCCTCGATGCAGCGCCTGAATGCGGCGGCTCAAGTCCGCGCCGCTGCCCGGCGGCAGCGGATCGCGATCGCTGAGCAGCGCGGCCAGTTCGGCGGCCAGGCGCGTCTGGCCGAGCGCCTTGGCGCGCTCCAATAAATGAGCCAGTCGTGGATGCAGGCCGTGGCCCAGCAGGGCCTGGCCGTGCGCGCTGATGCGGGCCTTGTCGTCCAGCGCATCCAGCCACTGCAACAGCTCGACTGCCTGCTGCCAATGGGCCGGGGGCGGCGGGTCCAGCCACAGCAAAGCGGCTGGATCCTGCACCCCCCACTGGGCCAGCTCCAGCACCGTGCCGGCCAGGTCGGCGTGGAGAATTTCGGCCGCGCTATGGGGGGCGAGCTGGGCTTGCTCGCTGTCACGCCAGAGCCGGTAGCAGGCACCGGGCTGGGTGCGACCGGCACGACCGGCGCGCTGGTCAGCCGAGGCCCGGGAGACGCGGCCGGTGACCAGACGGCTCATGCCGGCGTTGGCGTCGAACCGGGCGCGCCGCTCCAGGCCGGCGTCGATCACCACCCGCACGCCCTCGATGGTCAGGCTGGACTCGGCGATGGCGGTCGCCAAGACCAGCTTGCGGCTGCCATCCGGCGCCGGGGCGATGGCCGCGTCCTGCTCGGCAGCGGGCAGATCGCCGTACAGCGGACATAAGCGCACATCTTCCGGCAGCACCGCGGACAGGCGCTCGGCTACCCGCCGGATCTCGCCGACCCCGGGCAGGAACACCAGCACCGAGCCCGGCTCATCATCCAAGGCTTCGCGGATAATCCGCGCCACATGATCCTCCAGCCGCCGCTCGCGCGGCCCGGGCCGGTAATGCAGCGCCACCGGATAGCTGCGGCCGAGGCTCTGGATCAGCGGTGGCTGGTCAAGCCGCCGTTGCAGCGCCTCCACCGCCAGGGTGGCCGACATGATCAGCAGCTTGAGCTCGGGGCGGAGGGCCTGCTGCACTTCACGGGCCAGGGCGAGGCCCAGGTCGGCGTTGAGCGAGCGCTCGTGGAATTCGTCGAAGATCAGGCAGGCGATGCCGTCCAGCGACGGATCGGACTGGATCATTCGCGTCAGGATGCCCTCGGTCACCACCTCGATACGGGACGCCTTGCTGACCCGTGTTTCCAGCCGGGTCCGAAAGCCGACCCGCTGCCCAACCGGCTCTCCCAGGCTTCTCGCCATGTAGCCTGCTGCCGCCCGCGCCGCCAGCCGGCGCGGCTCCAGCATGATGATCCGCTGATCCGCGGCCCACTCGGCATCAAGCAGCGCCAGCGGCACGCGGGTGGTTTTGCCCGCGCCCGGTGGCGCCGACAGCAGCACGGTGGCGTGTGCGGCCAGCGCCTCGCTGAGGGCGGGCAGCACCGCATCGATCGGCAGCGGATCAAGAAAGCTCATCGCAGGCGCAGTTCAGGAAACCTCCGCCCTATTATGCTCAGGCGCCGCGTGCTGGCGACGGCAGTTGCAGCGGGACCAGCGGCAACCTGGCGCCGGTCATCGGATTGACATCGGCCCGCGATTGGGCGCTGATGCGAGCGCAATCAGGTTGGCATTCTGTGACTAGTTGCGCATACCATCCGCAGCAGGGAAATAGGCGGCAGCAGATCATGTTCAAGGCGGACAATCTGGAACGGGCGACGGCCGGGGAGGAGCGTGCAGGCAGCGCGTCCCGGCACATCGTTCTGGTCGTTGATGACGAAGCGGCCAATCTGCAGGCGATTGGCGCGACGCTGGACGACCTTGTGGAGGTGGTGGCCTTCCGCCAGGCAGACCAGGCCCTGGCCTGGCTCGACACAGGTCCCGAGCCGCTGCCGTCGGCGGTGGTCTGCGACTACCGCATGAGCGGCATGGATGGGGTCGAGCTGCTGACCTGTCTGAAGCGTCGTCTCCCTGATGCGCGCCGAATTCTGTTGACCGGCTACGTCGACATCGACGCGGTGATCGACTCCATCAACCACGCCGGCATCTGGCGCTTCATGGTCAAGCCCTGGGACCGCGAGGATCTTCGTCTGACCGTGGCCCGTGCCCTGGAATCCTGGGAGTTGAAGCGGCGCCTGGACCTGCACCTGGAGACGCTGGAGCGCACCGTCGCGGAACGAACCCGGGAGCTCGAGGATCGCAACCAGGCGCTCAAGCAGGCCTTGGCCGAAATCCACCGGGTCAGTCGCACGGATGCGCTGACCGGCCTGCGCAATCGACGCTATCTTGAAGACACCATCGACGCCGACCTCGCCCTGGCTCGGCGACAGCTGGCCACCGTGACGGGCCAGAATCCGGGCGACCTGCTGTTCTTCATGGTCGACATCGACCGCTTCAAGCCGATCAACGACCGGCTTGGCCACGCTTTCGGTGACGAGCTGCTGCGCCAGTTTGCGCGCCGTCTGCTGAGCTGCTTCCGAAATTCGGACGTGGTGATGCGCTGGGGCGGCGAGGAGTTTCTGGTCCTGGCCCGCTTTGTCGACCGGCGCAGTGCAGCGGAGCTGGCCGAGCGCATCTGCCGGGCGGTCGACAGCGAGCCGTTTGGCAGCGACGAGTGTCCGCTGGCGATGAGCTGCTCGGTGGGCTTTGCCTGCTGGCCTTATCGGCCTGCCGAGGCCGGGCACTGGACCGAGCTGGTCGAGCTGGCCGATCTGTTGATGTACCGCGCCAAGCGCGCCGGTGGCAACCGCTGGCAGGGCGCGGGCGACGCCGGCGATGAGCCACCGCTGGCCCAGCGCTTGGCTACGCTGCGCCAGCCCGCCGCGGCCGAATCGGAATTCGCCCCGCCGCAGTCCACGGCCCTGCGTGACCGCGCGGCCTGGCATCGCCAGGACGACCATGCTTGAAAGTCTGCTGCTGTTCAGCGCCCTGGCGCTGTCAGCCGAGACGCCCTGGGTGGTGCAGCTTCGCCCGGCCTTGAACGAATCGGCGGCGCCGCAGACCAGCTACTCACTCAGCCAGGATGACGCCGGCTTTATCTGGCTGGGAACCGAGAGCGGGGTGTACCGGTTCGACGGCCAGCGGATGGTCCAGCTGGGTGAGCGAGATGGGCTGCGCAGCGACAATGCCGGCAATCTGATGCTCGACCGCCACGGCCGGCTCTGGATCGGTACCTGGGGCGGCGGCCTGCATCGGCTTGACCGGCTCGGCGAATCGCTGACGGCCTTTCCCATCGACGGCCCGGGCGGCACCGGCGCTGCCCGCATTCAGAGCCTGCATGAATCCGCCGACGGTCGGCTCTGGTTTGGCAGCGCCGACAACGGTTTGTTCGAGTACCGGGAGGAGGCACAGCGCTTCGAAGCGGTCGGCGCGACAGCGGGCCTGCGCATCTGGGGCCTGGTCGACGCGCCCGACGGTGCCCTGTGGGTGGCGGCCGACGGTGGTCTCGGGCGCTGGGATGGGCGCGATCAATCCTGGCAATGGTTCAGCGCTGAACCGGACAACGGCTACGGCTTCGACCACCGGCAGCTGCGCGCGATCCATATCGACCAGGCCGGTCGGCTATGGGTAGCCACCCGCGCCGGCCTCGGGCTGTTCGATCCCAAGGCCGGGCGCTACCAGCCGCAGCGGCCGCAGGACGGCAGCGCCGGCTTGATCATCAATCGGATCGTCGAGGATGACGGTCGCCTTTGGCTGGGAACGATATCCGGGCTGCTGCGGTTCGATCCGGCAGCCCGACGCTTCGAACCGATCGGCGACAGCGGACGCTTGCGCCTGTTGCCGACCCATGATGTGCGTGATCTGCGCCTGGACGCCTGGGGTGGCATGTGGTTGGCGACGCGCTATGCCGGCCTGGTTCATCTGAACTTCGAACCCCTCGGCATTGACGATCTCAGCGCCGGGCTGGCGCAGGCGGTTGGCTCGCCGCTGCCGGCGGTCATCCATGCCGTCAGCGGCGGTGTTCGGCCCTGGCTGGGCACGGCCGAGGGGCTGTTCACCGTCGATCCGGGCAGCCCCGGCGGCTTTCGAGCGGTGACCGATTCCGCCCTGCTGCGCCGTCCCGTCTTTCATCTGACCGACGACGGCGGCGCCGGGCTATGGCTGGTCACCGATCAGCGCTTGCTGCATTGGATTCCGGGTTCGACCGAGCCAATTGATCACAGCGCCGTGTTGGCGGCAGCCGGCATCGATGTCGGCGGCATCAACGATCTGGCGGTCGACGGCGGCGGGCGCCTGTATCTGAGCACAGCCTATGCGGGCCTGAATCGGCTTGATCCGGCGGACGGGGTGATGGTTCGGCTGGACCACGGTCCTGCCGCCGAGCGTCTGGTCCGGGCCCAGCCCGGCCGGATCAGCCTGGACGGTCAGGGCCGGATCTGGCTGGCGAGCTTTGATCGCCATTTGTTTCTGTACGATCCGACCGGGCCGGACTGGCGGGACTTCGAGCTGCCGCTGGGCGACGGCAGCGGCATGATTCACCGTCTGATCCCCAGCGAGGACGGCAATCACTGGGTACTCACCAGCCGCGGTTTGTTCCGCTTTGAAGTCACGGCCGGCAATCTGGAACAGGTCGCGCTGCTGCCAGCGGCCCAGCCCGAAATTCGCGATGCGCTGATCGATGCCAGTGGCAGCCTGTGGCTGGCCAGCGAGGCCGGGCTGATCCATCTGGACCCGCGCCAGGGCCGCATTCACCTCAGCCCGGTCGGCGCCGACGGCGATCCGTTCCGACGCCTCGCGGCCCTGGGCGAGGACGCCTTCCTGGCAGCGGGGCGCGCGCGTCTGAGCCGGCTGCGGGCAGGGTCGGACCGCAGCCTGCCGCTGCCGGTCGTTGCCGCGGTTTCCGCCCGGATCAACGACGAACGGCTGATGCTGGCGCGCGATCAAGTGCTGCGGCTACCGCCCAGCCGACCGATCGTCGCGCTGGAGCTGGCCACCCCCGGCCTGCCGCCAGGCCATCCGGTCAGCTTGCGCTATCGGCTGCCGGACATTGGCGCGGAATGGCAGCAGGCGTCGGTCGATGCGCCGGTGCTGCTCGGTCGCCTGGACCGCGGTGATCATCGGCTGGAGTTTCAGGCCGGTCTGGGGACCAGCATCTGGGGCCCGTCGTCGACCCTGATGCTGCGCCAGCCGGCGCCGTGGTACCTGCATCCCGTCGCCCTGATGGCCTTGGCCCTGCTGTTGCTGAGCATGCCGTGGCTGTTGCAGCGCTGGCGAATTGCGAGGTTGAATGCGCAGCGCGAATCGCTGCAAGGCCTGCTCGCCGAGCAGGCCGCGCGGCTCGGACAGCAACACCAGCAGCTGCTGATTGCAGAAAAAATGGCGACGCTGGGCAATCTGACCGCGGGCGTGGCCCACGAAATCAACAACCCGGTGGCCTTCACCCATGCCGCCAGCCAGAATCTGGAGCGTGATCTGGCGCGACTGCAGGCCTTTCTGCATGAGCTGGCCGGAAGCGACGCCGACCCGGCCGCCATGGCGGCGATCGATGAGCGCATCGAGCGCTTGCGTCAGCATCTGGCCACCAGCCTGGAGGGCACTCGCCGAATTCAGCGGCTGGTCCGGGATCTGCGCGTCTTTTCCAGAATCGACGAAGCCGAGCGCAAACAGGTCGACCTGGCCGAGAACCTGCAGGCCACCTTGCGTCTTGTCCAGACCCGCTATCAGGATCAACTGCGTTTCGTCACCGACTTCCAGGGCGACACCCGGCTGGCCTGCTGGCCCGCCCAGCTCAACCAGGTCTTCATGAACCTGATTGTCAACGCTTGTCAGGCGCTGCAGAACTCGGCCAGTACCGACCGCTGCCTGACCCTGAGAACCCGTGCCACGGCCGAGGCGGTGCAGCTGGAGTTCGAGGACAACGGCCCCGGTATCCCGCCCGACCAGCTCGACCGCATCTTCGAGCCGTTCTTCACCACCAAGCCCTCGGATCAGGGCACCGGGATGGGGCTGGCCATCAGCCGCGGCATTGTCGAGCGGCACGGCGGCACGCTGGCGGTGGACAGCCGCCCCGGCCTGGGCTGCGTGTTTCGCGTCACCCTGCCGCGGCACCAGTAATCCTCGCCTAGAGACGATAATGGTTGCCCAGTGACAACGGTGACCGAGTCTGGCCTTGGGGCCTGCGATCGCTGACCGGGCCTTGCCCGGTCAGTCGGATGGTCGACCGCCCTGGCAGACGGGTCTCAGAGCGGCTGGAAGCGGTCCTTGAACAGGCTGTCTTCAATCGGCCCGTCGACCCGCAGCCGGATCTCGTTGGCGGTCTGAATGATGGTGATCGGCAGCGGCCTGGCGAGGCCGGCATAGCTGCCGCTGATGCCGCCTGCGGCGGACAGGATGGTGTATTCGGTGCCGACCGGAATGCTCGCTGAGCCCGGCATCACGTCCAGTCTTGCACCGGATTGAATCACCGCTGCGCCGCTCACTTCGATGACCCCGAAGGCGACAGGATGCAGGCCCACCACGTGGATCGCAGCGCTGCCGTGCTGATACGGCCCGTTCACGGCCATCAGCACATCCCAGCCGATCACCAGACGATCGGCGCTGCCGCTGGCTGGAACCGGCCCCAGCACCAGCCCGCTGCTGCCGACGTTGACCTGGGCCTGGTCGAGGATCGTCAGACGGCCCGCGCCGGCGCCACTGCCGCCGATGGCGATCCCGGTTGCGCTGACACTGGTCCCGGCCCCCGATACCACGATGCTGCTGCTCGAAGCGCTGTTGAACGCGGTGAACAAGCCGCCGGTGTTGACGGTGGCGCCGCTGCGGATCTCGATGTCGCCCCGCCCCTCGTTGCCGGCCACCAGCGAGTTGCCCAGCGCCCAGCTGCCGCCGCTGATCAAGGCGCTGCCCTCGGTGCCGGCCGCAGGCCCGACGACGCCGAACTGGTTCTGCGCGCTGGCCGAGCTGGTCAGCTCCAGCCGCGCCAGTTCGCCGGGC
The DNA here is from genome assembly GCA_050485825.1 of Gammaproteobacteria bacterium. Taxonomy (GTDB): domain Bacteria; phylum Pseudomonadota; class Gammaproteobacteria; order Xanthomonadales; family Wenzhouxiangellaceae; genus Wenzhouxiangella. The sequence goes on along the minus strand of JBJHCC010000013.1, from coordinate 30,599 downwards.
GCGGCGCCGACGAACAGATTCGCGCCCGGCTGATTCAGCGTGCCGCGCAGCTCCAGGGCCCCGCGCCGTATCGTCGTGTTGCCGGCGTAGCTGTGGTTGCCGGTCAGCACGGTCCGGCCGCTGCCGCGATGCTCCAGGCTGCCGCTGCCGCTGACGTTGCCGGCGTAGGTCCAGGTAATGTTGCGATTGAAGGCCAGCACGCCGCTGTTGGCGACCGGACCCTCAATGCGGCCTTCGACGCCGCCGTTGCCGACCTGCAGAGTGCCGGCGATCAGCTCGGTCCCGGCCGAGTAGCTGTTGAAGCCGGTCAGGGTCAGGGTGTTGTCGCCGAGCTTGCGCAAGGTGCCGGGCCCGGTCATGACGCCAGCAAAGGTCCGATCGTCGCTATGGTGAAAAGCCAGCCGGCCGCCGGTGAATTGGACGTTGCCGCCGATCCAGCCGTCGCTGCCGCCGTTGCCGACCTGCAGCATGCCGTCTGCGATCAGGGTTTGGGTAAGATCCTGGGCTTCGCCGGTCAGGGTGGTGGTGCCGGAGATCTGCCGCAGCCGTCCTGGGCCCAGGATGTCCAGGCCCAAGGTGAAATTGCCGCCATGGTTGAAGACCACGGCCGAATCGACGCCGGCCGATGTCAGCACCTCGATGGTCTCGACGTTCAGGCTGCCGGCGGCTTCGGGGGGATCGCCTTCGCGGGCCCCCAGGACCAGGTAGCGCGGATGGCTGCCTGAGCCCGTGAGGCGCAATGGGCCGCCTTTGTTGATCGTCCCGCCCTGGCCCAGCACGAGCCGGGCGTTGTTCTCGATATTGATCCGCCGGGCGGGGTTGCCGCCCAGGTCGATCAAGGCGCTTGAGCCACGTACCAGCAGTTCGGCCGGCGTGGCGCTGGTCGTGCTGATCAACAGATCATAGTTGCCCGACAGTTCGGCGCCTTCCAGCACGCCAAGAAAGCCGGTTCCATTCAGGCCGACATAGATGATCGGTAGCGCCAGGGTCCCGTTCGGTCGCATCCGCGTGCCCGGGCCGATCAGGGTCAGCGCCCCGTTGCTGCCGGCCTGATTGCCGATGAAGACGCTGCGGGTACTGAACTCGGCGCCGGATACCGTCAGGCTGCCGCTCGCGGTGCTGCCGACGTTCAGGCCCTGGATGGCGACGCTGCCGCCGACCAGGTTGGCCACGTTCGGGCTGGTCTGGTTGATGACGACATCATCGTCATTGCCGGGCGCGCCGGAGGGGTTCCAGTTGCCGGCGGTGTACCAGTTGTTGGATTGGTTGCCGGTCCAGTTCTTCTGCGCCAGTGCAGGGCTGGCGAACGATAGAGCCAGGGCAAGCGCCAGGCTCGCGGCACGCGGTGGCAGGATCATCAGGCCTTACTCCGGTAGCAAAACGCTAACCGGACATTCGCAAGCCCGGGCCGATTTCTGCCAGCCCGGCGCTTGAATTCAGCGAGTCAGGCCTCGCGCCACTTGATGTTGCAGCCGATGCTGGGCTTTTGCTCGGCGCTGACCGGACGCCCCGCCAGCAAGGCGTCGAGCGCGGCGCGCAGGTCGGCGCCGGTGACCGGGCGGCCGTTGCCCGGGCGGGAGTCGTCGAGCTGGCCGCGGTAGACCAGGCGCTGATCGCGATCGAACAGGTAGAAGTCCGGCGTGCAGGCCGCATCGAAAGCCCGTGCGGTGGCCTGGCTCTCGTCGTACAGGTAGGGGAAGGGGAAGCCAAGCCGCTCGGCCAGCTCGCGCATGCGCTCGGGCCGGTCCTGCGGATAGCCGGTCACATCGTTGCTGCTGATTGCCGCCAGGCCGATGCCGCGGCCCTGGTAGTCCTGGCCGAGCTGGACCAGCTCCTCGATCACATGCTTGACGAACGGACAGTGGTTGCAGATGAACATCACCAGCGTGCCCTGGCTGCCGATGATTTCGTCGCGCGCGATCGTTCGACCGCTCACGGTATCGGGCAGCGCGAAGTCGGGCATGGTGGTGCCCAGCGGCAGCATGTTCGATTCAGTCCGGGCCATTGTCCGTGGTCTCCTTGTTGGGCGGGTCGGGCTCGGTGACCAACCGGATCGGGAAGGGCTTGGTCACTTCGCCGGTATACAGCGAGCGGTGCGGGAAAGGAATCTCGATCCCGGCCTCGTCGAAGGCGCGCTTGATTTCGGCAGTGATACCGTTGCGCAAGGCGAGGAAATTCTCGCGCTTGGCCCAGACCGAGAACTGGATATCCAGCGCCGAGTCGCCGAAGCCGGTGAAGATGAACAGCGGTGCCGGCTCGTCCAGGCACAGCGGGTTGGCATCGGCCACCTGTATCAGCACGCCGCGAACCCGATCGATATCCTCCTTGTAGGCCACGCCCAAAGTCAGGTCCAGGCGCCGGATCGGGAAGCGGCTCAAGGTCGTGACCTCGCTTCTGATCAGAGTCTCGTTGGGAATGCGCACGAACAGATTGTCGAAGGTCCGGAGCTTGACCGACAGCGCATCCACCGACAGCACCTCGCCGGTCGTGTTGCCGACCCGGATGGTGTCGCCGATCTGGAAGGCCCGCTCGCCGATCAGGAACAGGCCGCTGATCAGGTTCGAGGCGGTGGTCTGCGAGGCAAAGCCGATCGCTACGGTCAGGACGCCGGCGGCGCCGACCAATACCGCCAGGTTGAAGCCCAGCTCGCGCATCGCCGAGGCCACGAACAGCGCCAGCAGGCCATAGAACACGATCCGCCGGATCAGGGTCTGGGTATGCAGACTCAAGTGGCCCTGGCTGAATCGCCGAACCAGGCGACTGGCCAGGGAGGCGACGACCAGGCCGATGCTCAACAGAATGACGGCCCGCGTGAAAGCCAGCAGCGTTTCGGTGCGGATAGTTTCCAGCCACTCGGTCCACATGCCGATCAGCCCCCGAACAGCAGCCCGAAGGCACGAGTGACGGCCGAACGCCCGCCGACCTGGCGCGGTTCAGCCAGCCGGGTCAGGTCGCCGCTGCCCAGCTCGGGTTGCCCTTCGATCCGCACCGAGGCCAGATCGGAATCGCTCTCGCGCACCAGGGTCAGCGCCTGCGTCCACAGGCGTCCGAGCGCATCGCCATAAAGCGCCAGCAGCGGCACCGGCAGGCTGATCTTTTCCAGCATCAGCGGGCTGCCCGCGCGGTTGTGGATGGTGAGCGGGGTGATCGCCCGATGGGCCCGCTCCGGCAGTTCCTCCAGGCTGTGACGCGCATGCGTTCGACCCGCGTAGCAGAGCTCGCCTTCCCGGGTATTGGGCCCGAACCAGGTATCCGACATGCGCAGCACCGGGACTTCCTTCAGCAATACCGGCGGATCGCCGACCTCCACCCGCAGCCAGATCGGCGTTGACAGGTACAAGGTGGTGCGCTGGCCGCTGAGCAGGGCGACGGTCTGGCGCGGACGAATCACCACGGGTCGGTCGGCCAGCCGGGGCTTGAGATGCAGCCGCAGCGACTCGCTGGCGAACACATAGCGCTCGCCGCTCTCATCGGGCCTGCCGCTGCCCAGCTGAAAACTGGCTCGAGCCGGCGCATCGTCCTCGGGCAGCGAACGGCTGACCAGCACCCACTCATCGCGAACATGAGCGATGTCGAGGCCCAGCGAGCCGATCACGGCCTCCAGCCGCTGCCCCTCGGCCACGTCCATGGGCTGCCACCATTCAGGCCTGGCCGCTTGCCGCCGCTGTCGTCTCCCCGTCATGCGGGCAGTTTACACGGGGCTTGAAAGCTTCGACAGCGCCGCTTCCGATGCTGGCGGGCAACGGCTAGAATTTCCAGCTCAGGGTGGCGGAGTAACCCACTGGACCAGCCCGATATCACGGCACTGCTGCGGCGGTCCGCCACCGGCGATACGGCGGCGGAAGCGCTGCTGCTGAGCCGCGTGTATTCGGAGCTGCATCGTCTCGCTGCCCGCCAGATGGCCAGTGAGCGCGCCGGCCACACCCTGTCGGCCACCGCCCTGGTCCATGACGCCTGGCTGCGTCTCAACGCCGATGCCTCGTTTCGTCCGGAAGACCGCCGCCAGTTTCTGGCCGTGGCGGCGCGGCGCATGCGCCAGATCCTGGTCGATCACGCCCGGCGGCGGGCGGCGGCCCGGCGCGAGGGCGGCAGTGGGCGCGCCGAACTGACCCTGTCGCTGGTCGCCACCGACGGCCCGGCAGAACTGGACTTGCTGGCGCTGGAGCAGGCCCTGGAGAAACTCGAGGTGCTGGATGCCCGCAAGGCCCGGGTCGTCGAGCTGCGCTACTTCGGCGGTCTGGACATGGTCGAAATCGCCGAGCTGATGAACCTGTCCCGGGCGACTGTCCAGCGCGACTGGGAGGTGGCGCGCGCCTTTCTGTACCGGGCCCTGGCGTGAGCGATGCCCGGGCGCTGAAGCTGTTCGAACAGGCGCTGGACCAGCCCGCGACCGAGCGCGAACACTACATCGCTGAGCAAGCCGAAGACGCCGGCCTGGCGGCCGAGGCTCTGGCGCTGCTGCGCGCCCACGCCAACAGCACCCAGTTTCTGAGCGACCCGCCGCCCGCGCCCGAGCCGCCGCAACGGATCGGGCCCTGGCGGCTGGTCGAACTGCTCGGCCAGGGCGGCATGGGTCGGGTCTATCTGGCCGAGCGCGCCGACGGCAGCTTCGAGCAGCGCGTGGCGATCAAGCTGCTGCCGGTATTTCCCGGCGATGCCGCCGGTCTGCGCCGGGCCTGGCGCGAGCGCCAGTTCCTGGCCGGTCTCAACCATCCCCACATCGCCCGCATTGTCGACGGCGGCAGCACCGAAGACGGCCAGCCCTGGGTAGCGATGGAGTACGTCGCTGGCCGGCCCATCGACCAGTGGTCTCGCGAGCGCGGCGCCGGGCTCGAGCAGCGGCTGGAACTCATGCTGCAGGTGCTCGACGCGGTCGATGCCGCCCACAGGGCCTTGATCGTTCATCGTGATCTCAAGCCCGGCAATATTCTCGTCGACAGTGACGGCCAGGTTCGCCTGCTCGATTTCGGCGTCGCCGCATCGCTGGCGCCCGATGCCGCAGACACTCTGACCGGCCTGTTTCTGACCCCGCGCTATGCCAGCCCCGAGCAGCTGCGCGGCGAACCGCTGACCACCGCAGCCGATATCTTTTCCGCCGGCCTGGTGCTGCATGAACTGCTGACCGGCCGCCCCGCCCGGCCGCCCGCGGACAGCAGCGTGCTGGGCCTGAGCCGCTTGTTGACGGCGCCGTCGCCTACCCGGCCCAGCCAGCAGCTCGACCCGGACGGGCTGGGTCTGGCCGGCCCGCCGCTGAATCGCTGGCGGCAGCGCCTGCGCGGGGACCTGGATCGCATCGTCGGCAAGGCGCTGGCCAGTGATCCCTCGCGGCGCTACGCGTCCGCGCGCGCCTTCGCCGACGACATCGAGGCCTGGCTGGCCCGTCGTCCGGTACGCGCGCGTGGCGACTCGGCCGGGTACCGCTTCGGCTTGCTGCTGCGCCGCAACCGCACTGCCGCTGCGGCCATCAGCCTGGGTCTGCTCGGCCTGATCGGCGGCCTGGTGCTGGCGCTGGACCAGGCCCGGCTGAAGCAGGCCGAGGCCAGCAGCGCCCGCCAGGCGGTGCGCTTTCTGCTCGATGTGCTGGCCGGTGCCGAACTATTCGAAAGCGGCCGCGTGCCGAGCCTGATCGAGGCGCTGGACCGTGCCGGCGTTGAACTGCCCGAGCGATTCCAGGGCCAGCCAGCGCTGGAGTCCGAGGTGCGAATGGCGATGGGGCGGGCCTACTACTCCCTCAATCGCATCGACCCGGCCGAACAGCACTTTGAACGTGCTCAAGCACTGGCCCCGACGCTGGCCAGCCGGGCCGAGGCCGACGGCTGGCTGGGCGGCGTGGCCTGGGCGCGCGGCCAGTATCTGGCGGCCGAGGACTTGCTGCGAAGCTCGCGGGCCACCCTGCTGGCCGCGGGACCGGACAGCGAAGCGGCGCTGCTGGGCGTGACCACCTCACTGGCCAGCCTGCTCGGCGATCTGGGTCGCTATGACGAAGCGCTGGATCTGGTCGATGAAAACCTGGAGCGCTCAAAACGCGTCGATGCCGCCAGCCCGCAGTCGCGGGCCATGCTCCGGGCCAGCCGCGCCTACATGCTGCATGGCCTGGAACGCTGGCCCGAATCCCGCGCGGACTACGATCTGGCGCGCCAAGCCCTGGAGGCCCTGCTGCCGGCCTCGGCGGCCAACCTCGGCATCGTCCTGAACAACGAAGCCCAGCTGCTGCGCGACATGGGCGAGCTGGAAGCCGCGGTTTCGGCCCAGCGCCGAGCCGTAGCTATTCGCAGAGAAATCCTCGAGCCCGGCCACTGGATGATGGTCACCGGCCCGGCCAACCTCGCCAGCCTCGAAGCCCAGCTCGGCGAGCACCAGGCCGCCCGCGCCCTCATCGACGAAGCCCTGGCCAATGCCGAAACCGCGCTGGAACCGGCCGACCAGACCTGGGGCCACCTCCACCTGGCCGCCGCCCGCGTCGCCCGCGCCGCCGGCGATCCCGCTCGCGCCGCAGCCCAGGCGCGACTGGCCGTGATCGCCTATGACCGCGCTGGTAGCGTCGAACCCGGCCGCCGTGAGGCGGCTGAGGCACTGCTGGCCGAGTTGGCGGCGCGAGAGTTCAGCAACACCGAGCAGCCCTGAGGTCTGCGATCACAAGAACTGGAAGCAGACGCAAAAAGTGCTGTGCTCCTCCAATCGACACGACGAGTTCGAAGCCCCGGGGGTCTGGCAATCGCGGACCCAGTTCCGTCAATGCCCGCGCACCACGTGTTACTTGCAAGCGCCGCCGACATTGAGATGGATCAGGTCAGGGCCACAATTGCGGGGCACACTGGCGTGGGTGCTCAGGCGGCAAAGGGCTTTGAACTCGGTGTTCTTGCCAACATCTGTGACCCCTCGCGTCGGCCGATTCCGTTTGATCATGCAGGCCCAGTCTGATTTCGAGGATGAATCATGCCCGCATGCAGACCCATTTGCCTGGCGCTGTCGCTGGTTTTTCCCGCCCTTGGTGGCGCAAGTCCGTTGCCAGGCAGCGATCCGCATTGGCACAGTGCGGACGAGGAGATTGTGCCTGCCGACCTCATTGCCGGCACTTCCCCCCAAACGGACGAGATTGTCGTCACTTCGATTGAACAGGCGCAGCTCGCGCCCGAGGCGATGCCCGAGCCGGACCGCCCGGGCCAGTCAGCCGAGAACGACCGGCGCGCTGGGATTCGCGAGTGGGCCGCACGTCTGGTGCGACGCTGCGAAGCCGAGATCAACTGGCGCTATGGTCGGATAGCCGCACGCTGAGGGCGGGCAAAGATGCAGCCCGCAACAGCCTCTGGCAGCAGCGGATGAGCCCTGCCACCGGCGAATGTCGTTATCCAGGGCAAGTCCACACCGAGCAAGGATTGGCGATGATCAAGGCCAGGACGTACTTCCTGAGTGTCATACTGCTGTTGCTTTCTGCGTTGGCGCCGGCTGAAGATCGCCCGCCGCCGATTATCGACGTGCATCTGCATGCCTCCCCGCTTGGGGGACCCGGAGCCGAGGTTCCGTTCTGCGTCTGGCCTCTGCGCATGCCGCGTTGGGACCAGCAAGGACCCTACCCTGAGCAGCTGGCACAGCTTTTTGCCAGCCGTGAAAACTGTATCGCCTCGGTAGGTCCAGCAGAAAGCCAGCAGGCCTTGATGGCTGAGAGCCTGGCCACCCTGGAGCGGCGCAACATCATTGCCGTGACCAGCGGACCGCTGCCGCTGGTCGAAGCCTGGCGCGAGGCAGCACCTGAGCGAGTGATTCCAGGCCTGATGCTGGCACTGGCGATGATGGGTCCGCCGCCGACACCGGATGAGATTCGGGCGCTGCATCAGCAAGGGCGCATCGCGGTGCTGGGCGAAGTGATCACTCAGTACGAAGGCATCGCACCGGATGACGAGCGGCTGATGCCCTACTGGGCCCTGGCCGAGGAGCTGGACCTGCCGGTGGGGATTCATGTTGGAACCGGGCCGCCGGGAGCGCCCTATCTGGATTCGCCGGCCTATCGCGGCCGAATGCACAGCGCCCTGACCATGGAAGAGGTGCTGCTCAGGCATCCGCGGCTGCGCGTGTATCTGATGCATGCCGGTTTTCCGATGATCGATGACCTGTTGACCCTGATGTATGCGCACCCGCAGGTCTATGTGGACGTCGGCGTGATCGGCTTCGCGGTGCCACGAGCCCATTTTTACCGCTATCTGGAAGCCATTTTCGAGGCCGGATTCGGTGATCGGGTGATGTTCGGCTCTGATCAGATGATCTGGCCGGGCCTGATCGAGCACGCCATCCGCAGCATCGAGGAAGCGCCTTTCCTGAGCGAGGCGCAGAAGCGCGAGGTCTTGTACTACAACGCGGCACGCTTCTTTCGCTTCAGCGAGGCCGACATTGCCCGTCACTATGGTCGTGAGGCACCTTGATGCGCGAGTGCGAGCCACGAAAGCATCACGAGATGCTTGCTCCCGCGCAGGCTCCTGGCAATCCCAACCCAGGATTCTCACGGGCTCGACAAGTGCCGCCCAGCCGGCCGCGGGACCCGAGCGACGCTGCAGGGGTGCCCACCTCAGCTGCGCGCATTCGCCTTGGCTCCGGCTTCCGGCGTTGGGCGCGGTCCGGCGCGACCTGGAACCGGCATGTCCGCGGGCATGCCGGGTGAATGGCGCATGGCTGGCCGCGAACGGGAACACCAAGGTCGCCTTGACACGGGTTTCCCTTCGGCTCAGTAGCAGCGCCGCATCCCGGATGTTGTCCAGGTAGCCGTCAACAACATCAACACCGCCAGCAGCAGCAGGCCCAGCCAGCCCAGTCCGGGGACGGGAATGGCGGGGAGTGTGATGCTTCCGCGCACTTCGATCACGCTCGGCGAGTTGGTCGCATTGCTCAGGATCACGAGCTCGTCCTCGAATTGACCAATCTGGCCGCCGTCCAGGCTGACCAGCAGCGAACAGGAAGCGCCGGGCGCCAGGGTGAACATCAGCGCGGCGCAGTTCGAATCATCCAGGCCGAAGGGCGCGCCCGGTGGCTCGATGCTCTGGATCAGCAGGTCGGCCGCGCCCTGGTTGGTCAAGGTCAGCGTGCGTTGGGCGCTCTGGTTGATCAGCAGCTCCCCGAAGTCGATCGTCGGAAGGCTCAGTGCCAGTTCGGAGATCTGCACCGTAATGCTCACCGTATCGGGTTCGCTGGCCAGGCCGAAGCTGTCGCTCACGATCAGCTCGAAGCCAAGCTCAGTGGCCAGGTTGGGCGCGGTAAAGCTGGGCTGAGCGGCGCTATCATCGCTCAAGCTCACCGCGGGGCCGCTGATCTGGGTCCACTGGTAGCTCAGCGGCAGGTGGCCATCCGGATCATCCGACGCGCTGGCATCCAGGGTAACGGTGCTGCCGCCGGCGACGGTCTGGTCGGGTCCGGCATCGGCGATCGGCTGCTGGTTAGTGACTGTCACTTCGGTACTGGCCTCATCGCTGCCGGCGGCGTTCGATGCGGTCACGGTGGCGGTGAAGCTGTCGGCCGTGGCGTAGGTGTGGCTGACTTCCGGACCGGCATCGTCCAAGCTTGTGCCATCGCCGAAGTCCCAGTCATAGCGCAGCGAGGAACCGGCGGTGACGCTGGCGCTGAAGTGGGTGACCTGGCCCAGCACGGTCGGGCCGTCGTTGGTCACGGCCAGCCCGGCAATCGGCTGGTCGCCGACATTGATCGTGACGCTGTCCGGATCGCTGGCCAGACCGAAACTGTCGTTGACGACCAGCTCGAACTCCAGCGTCGCCGGCGAACTCGGCGCGGTGAATGTCGGCAACACGGCGGAGCTGCTGCTCAGGCTGACCGCAGGCCCCGCGGTCTGGGTCCATGAATAGACCAGGGGCAAGTGGTTGTCAGGATCAAAGGAGCCGCTGCCGTCCAGGGTGACTGGCTCGTTGACCAGGACGTCCCGGTCGGGTCCGGCATCGGCGACCGGCTGCAGGTTGGTCACCGTCACTTCGGTACTGGCCTGATCGCTGCCGGCTGTGTTCGATGCGGTCACGGTGGCGGTGAAGCTGTCGGCCGTGGCGTAGGTGTGACTGACCTCCGGACCGGCATCGTCGATTGTCGTGCCATCACCGAAGTCCCAGTCATAGCGCACCGAAGTACCGGCGGTAATGCTGGCGCTGAAGGTCGTAATCTGGCCCAGCACGGTCGGGCCGTCGTTACTTACGGCCAGCCCGGCAATCGGCTGGTCGCCGACATTGATCGTGACGCTGTCCGGATCGCTGGCCAGACCGAAACTGTCGTTGACGACCAGCTCGAACTCCAGCGTCGCCGGCGAACTCGGCGCGGTGAATGTCGGCAACACGGCGGAGCTGCTGCTCAGGCTGACCGCAGGCCCCGCGGTCTGGGTCCATGAATAGACCAGGGGCAAGTGGTTGTCAGGATCAAAGGAGCCGCTGCCGTCCAGGGTGACGAGGCTGCTGATCTGAACGTTCTGGTCCGGCCCGGCATCGGCGATCGGCGCCAGATTGGTGACCTGCACGCTGGTTTGGGCACTCTGCTGGCTGACCGAGTTCGTGGCTGTGACCGTGGCGGTAAAGCTTCCGGTGGTGGCATAGACATGAGTCGGGTTCTGGCCGCTGCCCAGGTTGCCGTCACCGAAATCCCACTCGTAGCTGACCAGGTTGCCGGCGCTGACCGCGGCGCTGAAGCTGGTGACCTGGCCCAGCGTGGTCGGGCCGTCATTGTCAGCGCTCAGCCCGGCAATGGGCTGATCCACCGAAATGATCGATAGGTTCGGCGGCTGGATGTGGGTGAACGGAAAGCTCTGGAGGGGACTGATCACCGCATTGGCGGTGCGCAACTCAGCCGAAGATCCGTTGACGGATGCATCCCCCACAACGAACGGAACGATGCCGTCGCCGCCGTGAGCAATGCGAATCTCGCCGCTACCGCTCTGGCCGATGGCCTGAACCAGCCCGTTGACCCGCACGCGATTGCCGGACAAATGGATGTCGCCACCGCTGCCTGAGTTGGCAGTGCTCATGCTGGCGGTCAGGTTGGCCGTGCGAATTTCGGCCGGCGTCAGCAGCTCGATCCTGCCGGCGCCGGCATGGACTTCAGCGGTGCCGCCGGCCGTGATGGCGACCGTCTGGATATCGTCCAGGGCCTCGAGTGTCACGTTGGCACCTCGCCCGGCCTGGCCGCCGGCATTGATGGCGTTATTGCGACCGTCAATAAGGCCGTTCACCATGATGCCGCCACTGGCGGCGGTCAGGTCAATGCCACCTGCTGTTCCTGACTGGGTGCGACCGGTCAGACTGTTGTTGATGGTGCCGCCTATGACGATGTCGCCATGGCTTGTCAGCAGGCGGATCGGCCCGCTACCGGCCACGCTGTTGGCGCCGGCTGCGGCAATGGCTTCGTTGCGCAAGCTGGCAGCGACAAAGATGCCCTCGGTGGCAATGATGTCAATGGCGCCGGTATTGGCGAGGACGCTGCCGCCATTGGGTGAGAGAGTGTTCGCAAAAGCGGCGACGCCGAAGTTGCCGCTGGTCAGGTGCACTTCGCCGTCGCCTGTGATCAGGGTGACGTTGCCGCTGCCACCGATGTCGCCACTGGTCGCCTGGCTGTTGTTGCTGAAAACCTGATCTAGAACCAGGCTCCCCTCAGCGGTTTCGACATATATGTCGCCGCTTCGGCCCGGGGCCTGGCCGGACGAAAACACGCGCGCATCGAGGATGAAATTGGGCGGGTTGGAGATCCCAATCCCGGCCCGCAGGGTGATGTTGCCCGCTGATCCGGCCGAGCCGGCGCTGTTGTTGACGATGTTGGCGGAACTCACGCTGGGCCCGCCGGAGTCCACGCTGATCAAGCCGTTGAGCGCCAGCACAGTGATATCTCCGGTCTGGTCAGTGGCGATAGCGTTATTGCTGAAGATCTGGCTCAGCAGGCTTTGCACGCTGACGCTGCCGTTGTCAGTGATCAGGCTGATACCGCCGGAGCCTTCCGTAACGCCGCCGCTGCCGGTGGTGCCGCCCGTCTGCACGGTCTGCAAGAGCGAGATATTGCCGTTGGCATTGATGCTCAGGTCGCCACCGCGCCCAGCCACGCCCGATCCATTGCCGGCGCTGCTGCGGGTATCGATCGCTCCGCCGACGATGACCGTGCCGTTCGGTGCAACCAGGCTGATGCCGCCGGTGTCGCCTGACGCGTCCCGGCCTACCAGTCCGTTGTTGATGAAGCTGCCGACAACAATGTCGCCAGCGGAAGTGAACAGGTTGATCGGGCCGCTGTTGGCCACGCTGTTGGCACCGGGTGCGGCAATGGCGTCGTTGCGCAGGCTGGCGGAGACAAAGATGCCCTCGGTGGCGATGATGTCAATGGCGCCGGTATTGGCCAGGACGCTGCCGCCATTGGGTGAGAGAGTGTGCGCAAAAGCGGCGATGCCGAAGTTGGGGCTGTTCAGGCGCACTTCGCCGCCGCCGGTGATCAGGGTGACGTTGCCGCTGCCGCCGATGTTGCCGCTGGTCGATACGCTGTTGTTACTGAAAACCTGGTCTAGAACCAGGCTCCCTTCAGCGGTTTCGACATAAATGTCGCCGCTCCGGCCCGGGGCCTGGCCGGGCGAAACCACGCGCCCATCGAGGATCAAATTGGGCGGGTTGGAAATTCCAAACCCGGCCCGCAGGGTGATGTTGCCCGCTGATCCGGCCGAGCCGGCGCTGTTGTTGACGATGTTGGCGGAACTCACGCTGGGCCCGCCCGTGGCCACGCTGATCAAGCCGTTGAGCGCCAGCACAGTGATATCTCCGGCTTGATCCGTGGCAATAGCGTTGTTGCTGAAGATCTGGCTCAGCAGGCTGTGCACGCTGACGCTGCCGTTGTCAGTGATCAGGCTGATAGCGCCGGCGCCATCCGTGACGCCGCCGCTGCCGGTGGAGCCGCCCGTCTGGACGGTCTGCAAGAGCGAGATATTGCCGTTGGCATTGATACTCAGATCACCGCCGCGCCCAGCTACGCCCGATCCATTGCCGGCGCTGCTGCGGGTATCGATCGCGCCGCTGACGGTGACCGTGCCGTTCGGCGCAAACAGGCTGATGCCGCCAGCGTCGCCCGCTGCGTCCCGGCCCACCAGGCCGTTGTTGATGACGTTGCCGACAACAATGTCGCCAGCGGAGGTGGACAGGCTGATCGGGCCGCTGTTGGCCACGCTGTTGGCACCGGCTGCGGCGATGGCTTCGTTGCGCAGGCTGGCGGCAACAAAGATGCCCTGGGTGGCGATGATGTCAATGGCGCCGGTATCAGCCAGGACGCTGCCACCGTCGGGTGCAAGGCTGTGTGCATAAGCGGCGACGCCGAAGCTGGCGCTGTTCAGGCGCACTTCGCCATCGCCGGCGATCAGGGAGACATTGCCGCTGCCGCCGATATCGCCGCTGGTTGCCCCGCTGTTGTTGGTCCATACCTGCTCCAGAATGAGGTCGCCCGCGGCTGTTTCGATATACACATCTCCGCTCCGGCCCGGGGCTTGGCCAGGGGAAAACACGCGCGCATCGACGGTGAGATTGGGCGGGTTGGAAATCCCAAGCCCTGCCCGCAGGCTGATGTTGCCGGCCGATCCGGCCGTGCCCGCACTGTTGTTGACGATGTTGGCGCTACTCACGCTGAGCCCGCCCGAGGTAACGGCAATCTCACCGTTCAGCGCCAGCACGGTGATATCCCCGCTCTGGGACGTGGTGGTGGCATTGATGGTTACGATCTGGGACACCAGGCTGGTCACGCTCACGCTGCCGTTTTCAGTGATCAGGCTGATATTGCCGGAGCCATCCTTGACGCCGCCGTTGCCGGCACTGCCGCCGGTCTGGACAACCTGAAAGAGCGAGATATCGCCGTTGGCATTGATGCTGACATTGCCACCGCGTCCGGCCAGGCCGGCATCATTATCGGCGCTGCTGCGGGTATCTATCGCACTGCCGACGATAACGGCGCCGTTCGCTGCGGTCAGGCTTACCCCGCCCGCATCGCCGGCTGAATCGCGCCCGATCAGCGTATTGCTGATGGACGAGCCGATAAAGATGTCGCCTGCGCTGGTGTGCAGCGAAATCAGGCCGCTATTGACCACGCTGTTGGGCCCGGCAAACGTCGACGCCTCGTTGCGGATGACGTCGGCTACGAAGATGCCGCTACTTGCGGTCAGCGTCACGGCACCGGAGTCGGCCGCGACCGAGCCGCTTGCCCCCAGGTTTTGGGCGTAGGCCAGCAAGGAATTCGGAGAGCTCAGTCGAATCTCGCCATCCTCGGCGATCACGCTGATCGAGCCGCTGCCCGGCACGGACCCGCCGGCGGCCGAACTGTAGGCAAAAATCTGGCCAAGGATCAGGTCGCCTTCCCCGGCCCAGAGCGATACATCGCCGCCGCGCCCGGTCAGCTCGCCACCGCTGAAGGCATCGCTGCGGACAACAAAGTTGCCCGGCCAGGCAAAGCCGCGTCCGGCGGCCAGGCTGACATTGCCGCCACCGGCCAGGCTGGAGCTGGCGTTGTTGGAAAAGCTGTAGCTGTTGATGGTGAGTTGCGAAGTGCGAATCTGGCCGTTGGGGGCAGTCAGCGTCACATTGCCGGCCGGCTCGGTGGTGGTGAAGCCGAAGCTGTTGTTGACGATGCCGGTGGTGATACCGAAGCTTTGACCAAACTGGATGTCACCATTGGCACTGATCATGGTGACATCGCCGCCGCCGCGCCGCGTCAGCCCCGCGCTTGCGCTGCCGAAGCTGTTGATGTCGCCGACGACCATGCTGTCCTCGGCCAGAATCAGAGCGTTACCACCGCGGCCATTGGCATTGGCCTGGCTTTGGAGCGCGATGTTGCCCGTGGAGACGCCGCCGCGGCTGTCGATGAACAAGTCGCCAGCGGCCCAGTCGGCATTGACGGAGGCATTCGCTGAAATGCTGCCCGTGATGATGCTGCCGGTGAAATCGCCGACGGGGCGGTATTGATTGGTCAGCAGAATCATGGCCTGGTTGTTGTTGCTGACGACCAGGTTGCCGACGACGATATCGGCGTTGGTGGCGGGAATGAAGCCGGCGGCCGGTGGCACGGGCGGCGGCGCTGGCGCTATCCAGCCATTGCTGGGTGTGCCGCCGTCGAATGTGGCCCAGTCGACGCCAGCGCGCAGATCGATGGTGGCGCGACTGCGGCCGTTGACGGTGATGTTCTGGCCATTGCTCAAGGCAACCGGGGCCAGCGCGCCGATGGTGTCCAGGCCGTTGAAGCTGTCCGGGTTGTCGGGACGGATGACGGTGTTTTCGTTGGCTGAGCTGGCCGGACCGCTGACGTTGATCGTATCGCTGACCTGAATGCGCCCGCCAGCCAGAATGTGGACCGATTCACCGGTATATGAAGCCAGCTGGACGTTGCCGCCGGCAAAGAGAATGGGGTCAAACGGGCTGTACAAGCAGCCCAGCTGACCGTCGCGATCCTCGAAGCGAATATGGCCGCCGGCGCTGTAGTTGGCATCGCCCCGCGTGGCTTGGGGGGAGCGGAAGGTCATGTCACCGCCACTGACCAGCCAGCTGCCCGGATGGGCCTGAATATGGAGATCGATCAGGTCGGCGTCCATGCTCAGATGGCCTTCGGCCACAATCAGCACGGGCGCCTGATCGTCATCGCGAAGCCGGATGGACCCGGCCTCCAGAATCACATCGCCAGGGGCATGCAGGCCGCTGATCTCCAGGGTGCCCAGGCTCTCCACCGTCAGGGCTCCCGAGACCGGATCGAAGTGGACCATGGCCGCTTCGCTGCCTTCCTCCAGGCTGAGCTGGAAGCCGCTGGCCAGACTGAGTGCATGCCCGGGGGCGATGATCTGCGACCACGACGTGCTCTGCAGTCGGGCGTCCACCGCACTGGCCGGCTCGTCCGTCAGGGCCCATGCGCCAAGGCAGGGAGAAATCGCCAGGATGATAACCAGGCAAAGGCGGGTGAAGTGCTGGGCCATGAAGACTCCTCGGTCGCCCGACGCAAGCACCGATGCAACACTTGCGCCCAAGAAATGAGCAAGGACTCAGCCCGACGCTCGCAGCGGGAACCCGCAGGGGAGACGCCCTCGAACCTGTGCCCCTTTGACGCGATCATTAAAGCAGGGTCAAGGGCAAACTGCAAAGCAAAAAAAACAGGGGCAGATACAGGTGGAACCCACCCCGCCACGAGGCGGCCAAGGCGCTGCTGGTTGATCCGCTCGCGCCGGGCTTCAGCCACATCCAGCGACCCTGGGGTCTGCGCTCACGGTGACTGGAAACGGTCCCGGAAAATCCCTTCCTCCTCGACGCCGACGATGATCGTTTCGATGCCGGTGTTGATCGCTTCGTTGGTGTCGAAGATGATGTCGGCTTCGTTGTGGATCAGCGTGCCCAGCGGGACGTCGGATCGGACATGCGTCTCGAAAATCACGTAGCCTTCGCCGCGGCCGCTGGCGTCGTTGGGCGGCAGGAAGCCGGCCAGCGGGTCGGCGGGAAAGTCGCCGGTGCGCGGATCCAGGGTGACGAAGTGCCACAGCAATTCGCCCGACTGCGGATTGACGAAGCCGCGCACCTGCACCTCGATCGGGCTGTCCACCTCGGGCCGATAGTCGGGCACGATGATTGAGGCCTGGGCCGGGGCGGCGCTGCTGTCACCAACCAGGGTCATGCTGAATTGGTCGAAGCCCACCTCCACCAGGCGCACCGATGTCCAGTCCAGCTCGGCCGGCAGGCGGTCGAGGATGAAGACCTCCTGGGCCGGCGCGGTGGCGGTGTCGATGTTCTCGAAGTGGATGGTCCAGCGCGCCAGCTCGCCGGGCAGGGCGTAGCGACGCCAGGCCACTTTCTCGTTCGGGTCAAAGGAGGTCACGGTGATGATGGTCACCTGCTCGATCACGATCTGCTCCGGATCGAGGGGCGGGATCGGTTCGATGGGCCTCGGCCGCACCGTAGGTGATCGATTGGGCAGCGGCGGCTTGGGCTCGAGCGTTGGCCGCGGCCAGCTTCCGTCAGGGTCGACGATGATGTCAGTACCATCGGTGATCGTCTGATCCCGATCCTCCTCCCATTCCGACAGCCGTTGTCGAGGGGTTCCCCATTCCCACCACGGGTCCGGCTCCCTGGTCTCGATCTTGATCTTGAGTTTGGGCTGCTTCGCATCCTTGGGTGAGGTGGGCACGGTCAGGGCCTGGTTGCAATCCGGATTGAAAGCGGCTCGGGCATAGTCGCTCAGCACCGGATCGTTCGGCGGATTGAGCCACAGTGAGCAGGCTTCCTGAGCTTGCGAGGACCTGACGATCTCCAGCGCCAGGTACATGCCGGCGTCGCGCGAGATCACCGTGGTGTTCTCGATGTTGAGCTGCTTGCCGGCACTGGCCAGCGCCTGGCGCAGCTTCTGCGCGGCAACCAAGCCGGCCAGGGTCGGCCCGTTGGCACCAAAGGGATTGCGACACTGGGTGATGCTGAAGACCAGGCCGGTCGATATCTTGGCGCCGACTTCCCAGTCGACGACGATGACGTTGCCCCGCACTTCCAGCTCAGCAATCATGGCATCCAGGTCGGCAGCGCTCTGATTGAGGCCATGGATGACGATGGTGGTGTGCTGACTCTCGTCGAACAGGGCGGGGTCGAAGCCCTGCAGATCGACGTCGGCCACCGGATCGTACAGATAGGTGTAGTAGTTTTCGTCGCGACTGTTGCCGCAGACCAGGGTGACGGCCTGCCGCGAAGCGCCGCCGCTGGCCGCGTCTGCGCGGGTCGGTGCCAGGGTCGGGGCGAGGGTCGGGGCGAGGGCGTTGTGCATCCATTCGGCGAGGATGGTATCGGTCGAGGCCGGCGAGTCGATCCAGTCGGCCTGATTCGCATAGCGGTTGACCTGCCGAATCACGCTGCCCCAGGTGTTGCCGAAGGGCGCGATGAATTCGGACCAGTTGTCGTTCCACGCCGGCGGCGTCGGCAGTGGGCGCAGATCCGCCTCGAGGCTGCTCCAGTCGAAGGCGTCCTGACTGTTCTCGCTCACCGTGGTGACGGTCAGAAAGACCGACTCGGTGTTCAGGGTTTCCATGTAGACGGGCACGCGAAGGGTCTTGCCCGGCGGCAGCAGCCCGTACGGCGGCTGATCGTTGAAACCGAACAGGCGGACCTGCTCTTCCTTGTCGCCCACCGGCCACAATGACAAGCGGGCGTTGACGGCGTCGACCGTGATGTAGGGCGCCGGTGCCGGCACATTGCCGGTATTGCGGTAATTGACGTACAGGGTATGACGGGTCAGCGGGCGGACAGCCCAGGGGCGCTCCAGGCTGACCTCGACCTTCGCGTTGGCGGTCTGGACCTCGATCGCGTCGAGCAGGATCTGCTCGCTGCCGTCCGACCAGCTTACGCACAGGTCATAGCTGCCGGGCGAGACCCCGCTCAGGTCGATGCTGAGCCGGCCGAGCCTGAAGTTCATCGCATTCAGGGCCCCGGTCCGGATGGCGGGCTGGCCTGGCCGGCACAGTCTGGCCGCCACCTCATCGAACAGGAACAGGCCGTGCGCGGCCAGGGTGGCCTCCATCGGCCCTTGCACTCGAGGCGTCAGCGCAGTGATGCGGCTGGGTGTGTCGAACAGGGTGATGGCGTAGCTGCTGCCGCCGCTGCCCAGGTCGGGCAGCACGCTGAAGAAGTGATCGCCCGCCTGCACTTCGGGCAGGCTGATCAGGTAGGTGCCTTCGATCGGGCTGTTACTGCTGGCATCGGCGTCGGCCACGCCGACCCAGGGCAGCGCACCGCGCCTGGCCAGAACGGTGTAGCGGGCATCGCCAGCCAGTGGCCGTACCTCCAGCAGCAGGTTCTCGCCGCCGTTGGCGGCATAGACGAAGTCATCGATCTGGTTGATGTCGAGCTTGCGTTCCAGGGTCTCGCCGATGAGCAGCGGAATCGGCATCCGCTCACCGATGTTCGTGCCCGGGCTCCTCAGCCAGCCCTGGTACAGCACGCCATCGCTGACCGGCTGGCCGACCCCGCCGGGATTGTCGACATGGGTCGGGCCGCTGGGATGATCCCACCAGTTGCCGAAGGCGCGCACCGGATGGGCCGGTGTGTGGTTGCTCACTGCCATGCCGTTGCCGCTGAACTGGCTGTTGACGATGGTGCCGGCGGCATTGTTCGAAACCACGACGCCGGTTCCGTTGTGGCGGAACTCGCAGGAGTCGATCAGCAGCCGCGCACGGGTGTCGACGCCCCAGAGGGCGTACTCGATCAGACAGTGCCGGAGTCGCGCGCCGCCGAACGGGGTGATCTGAAGAAAGCTCCAGGCGCCGGCCTGAGGGTTGGCGTCGGTGCTGGTGAACCGGATCGGCTGCCCGGCCGTGCCCTCGGCAATCAGGGTCGAGGACGGGTTGCTGTCGGCGGTCAGCAGGCGTCCGCCGGCGCGGAAGCGCAGGGTCGAGCCCGGTCGCACCGTCAGGCGGGTGCCGGCACCGATGGTATGGAAGCCCAGCGAGAGCATGCCCTCCAGGATGCCGGTGCTGTCCAGGGTGATATCGCGGGTCGTGCTGCCGGCGGCCACGAACACGGCGTCGGTCTGGTTGTCGCGCAGTCGCAGTTCCCGATAGCTGGGCTGCATGTCCAGGGTGGTCTGGTAAATGGCAATGGCGCTGCGTTCGATCGTTAGCCGTTCGAACAGCGGCGTGATGCCCGGTGCGACCAGATTGATGGCGTTGCCCAGATGATCGCGAAACCTGCAGTCGCGGACGGCCAGCCGGGACGACTGGACGAGCAGGGCCGGGTTGCTGCTGCCTCCGCCCGCGAACTCCACCACGCAGTGGCGGAGCTGGGCGCTGCCGGCGGTATTGACATGAAGCCAGAGCCAGTCGCCCGGCTGCGGGTTGGCGGAGGCGCTGGTGAAGATGATCGGCTCGTCGGTGCTGCCCTCGGCAATGAGGCTTGCACCGGGGCCATCGATTTCCAGGCGCCCGCCGTCGCGGAAGCTGACGGTGGAGCCCGGCTGTATCGTCAGGCGGGTGCCGGCGCCAACGGCGTGGCTGCCCAGCGAGAGCATGCCCTCGAGGATGCTGCTGCTGTCCAGGCTGATGTCGCGGGCGGTGGTGCCGGCGGCCACGAACACGGCGTCGGTCTGGTTGTCGCGCAGGCGCAGCTCACGGTAGCTGGGCTGCATGTCCAGGGTGGTCTGGAGGATGGCAATCGCGCTGCGTTCGACCGTGAGCCGTTCGAACAGCGGCGTGATGCCCGCCCCAACCAGGTTGATGGCGTTGGCAGCATGATCGCGAAAGCTGCAGTCGCGGACTACCAGCTGGGACGACTGGACGAGCAGGGCCGGGTTGCCGCTGCCCGCGCCCGCATACTCCACCACGCAGTGGCTGAGCTGGGCACTGGCGGCGGCATTGACATGGAGCCAGAGCCAGTCGCCCGGCTGCGGGTTGGCGGCGGCGCTGGTGAAGATCACGGGCTCGTCGGCGGTGCCCTCGACGATCAAGGCCGAGTTGGCGCTGACGATTTCCAGGCGCCCGCCGCTGTTGAAGGTAACGAGCACGCCCTCTTCAATGCGCAAGGTGACCCCGGCATCAATGTTCACGCTGCCCAGGATGTAGGGGTTGCCGTCCTTGGCCCAGGTCGTGTCCTGGCTGATATTGCCCGGAACAATGGTTTGCGCGGCCAGCCGGCTGCTGGCCAGGGTGGCGAGGATGGCGGCCAGCAACAGGGTCGACAGAAAAAAACAACGAGCAAGCATGAGGCGATTCCCCTTGGGGCATGGACTGCGACGGCAGCCTTCTCCCCTAATGGCGAGGAAATCCGCCGATGTGTCGCATCTCGCCGGTCAATCGAGGGGTGCCGCCCGCGCGTCCAGCGCTTCGCGCAGCAGTTCGGCCAGGCGCCGGGCGCCGGGGCCGGCGCCGGCCGGATCGGCATGAACCAGGTACAGGGTGGCCCAGCGTTCGGCGCCTTCGGCCAGCGGCAGCGGTTTGAGGCTGCCGGATTCCAGTTCGCGGCGGATGATGTCCTCGGCGTACCAGGCGAAGCCCAGGCCCAGGCAGGCGGCGCGGATCGAGGTTGCTTTCGAGGTCACGGTCCAGCGCTGTTCGGTCACCCTGGGGGCAGCGTCCGCGGCCGGCTGGGCGCCGGTGTCGCGCACGATCAGGTGGCGATGCTGGCGCAGATCATCCATGGTCAGCGGCCGGCCCAGCCGGTGCAGCGGATGATGCGGCGCGGCCGCGGCGATGAAGCGCACCTGCATCAGCGCATCACCGATGAAGCCGCCGGGGATCAGCGAGGCGATCGCCAGGTCGACGCGCCCGGAAATCAGCAGCTCGCTGGTGCCGGCCAGCACCGATTCATGCAGCTGGATGCGCATCTCCGGCTGCTCGGCGCCGAGCCGGCCCAGGCATTCCAGCAACAGCCAGGTCGGGAAGATGATCTCGGCGGCGATGCGCAGCTCCGCCTCCCAGCCCGCGACCAGCCGCGCGGCGGCGCGCTCAATGCGGGCGGCTTCGTCGATCAGGGCGCGCGCGCGGCGGTACAGCAGGCGGCCGGCCGGGGTCAGCTCGGCCTTGCGGCCGTGGACTTCCAGGGCCTTGAGATCGAGCAGCGCCTCGATCCTGTGCACCGCGTAGCTGACCGTGGACTGCGATTTGTGCAGTGCCTCGGCAGCCTGCGCATAGCCGCCTTCCTCGACCACCGCCACCAGGGCGCGCCACTGTTCCAGGCTGATTCGTGGAGAGGACAATTCGATAAATTCGATGGATAAGGGCGATATTTTGCGCTTTTTTATCGAATCTGTGGGGCTTATTGTGATCACAGGCTGCGGTTCCGGAGACATCCAAACCCAGCACTTTCACCCCAACTGCCAGGAGATATCGACCATGAGCCAGAAGACCCTGCTCGTCATCAAGTCCAGCCTGTTCAACGGTTCCGGCCAGTCCAGCCGTCTGGTCGACGAATTCGCCGCGCGCTGGCAGGACAAGCACCCCGACGGTCGCGTGCTGTGCCGCGATCTGGCCGCCGACCCGGTGCCGCATCTGACCGCCGAGAGCTTTCAGGGCTTTCAGCGTCCGGCCGCCGAGCGCACCCCGGCCCAGCAGGCCGCCACCCTGGTGTCCGACAGCCTGATCGCCGAGCTCAAGGCCGCGGACGAAATTGCCCTGGGCCTGCCGATGTACAACTTCACCGTGCCTTCGGTGTTCAAGGCCTGGATGGACCATGTGGCGCGCGTCGGGGTCAGCTTCGAATACACCGACCAAGGCCCGCGCGGGCTGATCGGCAACAAGCCGCTGTATGTGTTCGCGACCCGCGGCGGCCAGTATCAGGGCACGCCGGCAGATACCCAGACCGGCCTGATCCGGACTTTCTTCGGCTTCATCGGCATCAGCGATGTCCATTTCACCTATGCCGAAGGCCTGGGCATGGGCGCGGATGCGGCCGCGGCCGCCATCGAGCAGGCGCGCGAGCGTATCCTGAAGCTCGCGGCCTGACATCATCGACCCGGCAGGCCGGGCGGCTTGCCGGGCCAATGACCTGGATTCACCGACGTCAACAGGAGAACGACATGACTGAACGACCCCTCACCCGCATCGTGCCGTCGGTGGCCACCTCCGACGGCGCCGGCGTCAAGCTGCGCCGCAGCCTCGGCTCGGGCCAGTTCGCCCGGCTCGATCCCTTCCTGATGCTCGACGAGTTCTACTCGGACAATCCGGACGACTACATCGCTGGCTTCCCGGCCCATCCGCATCGTGGTTTCGAAACCGTGACCTACATGCTCGACGGCCGGATGGAGCACAAGGATCACCTCGGCAACACCGGTGACCTGGGCCCGGGCGGGGTGCAGTGGATGACCGCCGGTCGCGGTGTGATTCACTCCGAGATGCCGAAGCAGACGGCCGGGCGCATGCGCGGCTTCCAGCTCTGGATCAACCTGCCGGCGGTCGAGAAGATGAAGCCGGCCGGCTACCGCGACATCCCGGCCGAGGACATTCCGGAGCTTGCTTTCGACGGCGGCCTGGTACGGGTGATCGCCGGTACTCTGGCGTTCAAGGCCGAGCGCGTGTCCGGCCCGATCAATGGCCCGGAGAACCGGCTGTCCACCGATCCGCTGTACTGGGATCTGCGCCTGGAGCCGGCCCGTCGCATCAGCCTGCCGCTGCCGCCGGGACACAACGCCTTCGTCTACCTCTATGAAGGCGAAGCGACGATCGGCGACAAGGCGCTGCCGCATCGCGCCGCCGGGGTGCTTGGCGAGGGTGACGGCCTGAGCGTTGCCTCCGGCCCGAACGGCGCCCGCCTGCTGATCCTGGCCGGCCGGCCGCTGAAGGAGCCGGTGGTCCAGTACGGTCCCTTCGTGATGAACACCCGCGAAGAGATCGAGCAGGCGATCTGGGATTACCGCGACGGCCGCCTGACGGCTACTGCCTAAGCACAATGGCCCGGTCTGCCGTCCTGGCGGCCGGGTCGGATGGCTTTCCTTCTTTCTGACGGATCGGCAGCGGGGCTTGACGTCGGACCGGAACTTGGACAGGCTGGCGCGCCATGAGTGGCAAGATCCTGTGGCGCATTCATGCCAGCGGCCAGGCGCGCTTCCCGTGGCGGATCAGCATCGAGGATGCCGGCTACGAGAAGCTGGCCCTGCTGGCCCAGTCGCGCTGGCCGGGTCCCGGGCAGCAGGTGTTCTGTTTGCGCGAGGACGAGCGGCCGGAATCCCTGGGCGACGCGCTGGAAGAAGTGGAGATCAGCTCGATCCGTCGCTTCGGGCGCAAGCTCTCAGTGGTGCTGGACCGCAATCGGCACAAGCGCTGCGATTTTCTGTTCCTGCGTCGGCCCTACAAGCATCAGCCCGGCGAGTATGAGCAGATTTTCTTCCGCACCCAGAAGAGCCTGAAGGCGCACAAGAGCCGCGGCCGCACCAATCTGTTCGGCGAGCAGGCGATCGAAGTCGTGATCGATTCGGGCGAGCGCTATCCCTGGAAGTTCAATGCCGCCAGCCAGCGCCGCGCGCGGCTGCCCGTGGGCGACTATGCGCTGATCCATGCGCATGAGCCGGTCGCGGTCGTCGAGCGCAAGACCTTCGACAATCTGCTCGGCGATGTTGGCCAGCTCCAGCTGCTGCACCAGCAGCTGGCCGAGCTGGCCCGCTGGCCGCACGCGGCGCTGGTGATCGAGGCTCAGTATGCCGACTTCATGCAGCCCGAGCGCACCGGCGCCTGGTCGGTGGCGCATCTGGGCCGGGTGCTGGCCGAGCTGACCACGCTGCACTCCGGCCTGCCGATCATCTTCGCCGGCAACCGCAAGTTCGCCAACCAGTGGACCCAGGGTTTTTTCGAGGCCGTGGCCCGCAAACTGGCCGAGCCGGCCGAGCACGGCGTGGCCGAACTGGCGCTCGGCACGGGGCTGGCGGCGCCGAGCGGCGGCGATGAGCAGACCCTGCGCTACCTGCTGGCCCAGGAGCTGCCACCGGAATTCAGCATGGCCCAGCTGCGAGCGGCGATGCCGCGGGTGAAGCCTGAACGCCTCCGGCTGCTGCTGGGACGGCTGCGCGAGGAAGGCCTGGTCGAACGCCACGGCCACGGCCGCGCCGCCCGCTGGCACCGACGAGAGCCTTGATCCGATTTCTGGAAGTTCGGATTTGGGGGGTGCGGCGAGTGGCGGTGGCTGCTGGCGAGGAAGGGCTCGTCACGACATCTTCGATTGGCCCGCGAACCCTTCCTCGCCAGCAGCCACCCCCACTCCCCGCTGAGCGTTCTGTGGTTGATCAAAACCGCTTCGCCCCACGTCCTTCTAATCGCCGTTTCTTTGCTGCTTGGCTGCTCTGCGACCGAAAGATTGTTCGTGTCTTCAGGGCCTTCCGTGGTTCCAGGCTTTTCCCTCTCCCTTCTATCCCTCTTCCCCTCTCCCCCTCCCCACCACCGCTCGACATTCCACTTCCACCCTCGCCCCCGCCACCAGCTGCACGCCGCCAAAGGCGCTGCGGGCCGGGTAGCTGGCCGAGAAGTACTCGCCGTAGACGCGATTGAAGGCCGGCCACTCGCTGATGTCGGCCAGCATCACCAGGCAGTAAACCAGATCATCGAAGCCGAGCCCGTGCTCGCTGAGCAGGCGGCCGATGTTGTCCATGGTCTGGCGCGTCTCGGCGTCGATCCCGCCCTCGACCAGGCCGCCGCCGGGGACGAAGCCCAGCTGGCCGGACAGCAACAGCTGATGGTCGACCCGAACCGCCTCGGACAGCGGCAGGCCGCGCTCGGCGAAGGACGCGGAGCGGTGGAATTCCACCTCGGCGCCTGCGGCATGCGCCGTGGCCGGCTTGGCTGAGACGATCAGCAGCAGGGTCAGTATCAACAGCGCTCTGGTCATGGTCGGGATCCTTGCGGCTCAGGTGACAGGGGCTTGCGCGCGGCGTTTGCGCCAGGCGCTGATGGTCTTTCTCGGCAGCGGAAAGTAACCGTTGACCACGGTCGGTGCGACCGCCTGGTCGTCGGGCTCGAGACGGACCTGCCAGCCGCCCACGGTGTCGATGTGCAAGCAGTCGTCGATTTCGAACAGGTCGTCCTTGTGGACCTGCTCGCGCCCCTTGAGCAGGCGGGCCTTGGCGCTGGCCTTGACCGCGGCCGGCCCGCTCGCGGCAATGAAGGCATAGGCGTGCTGCTCGGCGAAGTCGCCCGGGGAGTAGCCGCCGACGTTGATGAAGTACAGCTTCGGGCCGCCTTCGGCGGGCTCGCGCACCAGGCGCACCCGATAGCCGGCCACCTGTTCGATCACCGCATAGGCATCCACGTGCAGGCCGTCGGCCTCCCCGAACCACTGATCGAGCAGCTGCTCGTGCAGGTCCTCCAGGCGCTCGCCGATGGCGAAGGCCACATCGTGCAGCTCGATTCGGCAGCCGCGGGCGCGGCCGCCGAGCATCACGGCAAACAGCTTGGGCTCAGTAGACACAGGGCGCAGTCGCGGAAATCAGGCCAGGCCCGATGATACAGGCCCGATGCTACGCCGTCGCGATTGTGCTTGTGCTGACTCATGCCGAGCCCGGACTCGGCCGACAGCAGCTGCCATGGCAGGCCTTGGGCTTCCGGCCGCAGGCTTCGGCAAGCCTTGGGAATAAATGGGTAAGGAATTCTTCCTGAAAAAGGAAAGACTTCGCGCGCGGGCGCATTGTTCAATTCAGTCAGGGGCGCCGGCCACGCGCCGCGCCGCACCAGCCGCTTGCGATGCAATCGGTGTGATCTCTTGCTCAGGAGCATGCGATGAAACTTTCGGTGAACGCGCTTTATTCCTTGACCGCTGCGGTCCTGTTGGCGACCAGCGCCACCGCCTTCGGTCGCGCCCTGGTCGGTACCACCGATGACGGCAACTTCAGCATTTTCATTCCCTCCCCCGCGCAGGGGCTCCCGGATCCGCAGCTTTTCACGGTGTCCGGCCTCCCCGCCGGGGCGCGCCCGCACGGCAGCGCGATTGTCGACGTCAATCGCGGGCTGGTGGCGGACTTCGACGCCAACCGGATTTTCGTCATCGGCCTGGAGCCGGCCCAGCTGGTCTCGACCATCCCGACGCCGGACTATCGAGGGCTCGGCACCCTGGCCGTCAGTCCGGATCGCAGCGTCGCGCTGGCCAGCGGCTTCGAACCGCGGCTGACGGTCATCCGGGCGCCGTTCGGCCCGAGTTCGGCGCAGAACACGATTCTGCTCCCTGCCGAAGTGGCCGGATTCGCCACCCAGAACATCGCCTTCGATGCGCAGGGCCGCGCCTATGTTCGCCACGTGGCGGGCATGAGCGTGATCGACCCGCCCTACCAGACCATCGCCTTCACGATCCCGATTGACAGCGTCCTGGCCGGCGGCATCGCGGTCACGGCGGACGGAAGCCGGCTGATTACCGGCTATGTCGTCCCCGAAAGCGGCCTGGACGAGGCGCCGAGCCAGCACGCAGCGAGCGATCCACGGTCGGCACTGGCCAACCTGCAGATGATCGAAGGGAACGGCGGCCCGCCGCGCGCCGGCCTCGATGTCGCCACCCTGCCGCTGACCGCGAGCAGCACCCTGGATCGCATCGAACTGTTTCGCTGCAACTGCGTGGCGGCCGGTGTCGCCATCACCCCGGACAGTCAGCGCGCGCTGCTGGCCCTGCTGATCTTCGGCGCCGGCGACGATGACGACCTGGTATTCAGCTTGCCCAGCCCCTTTACCAGTCCCGCCAATCTCGAGGCCTTGCCGCTGCCGCCAGGTTTCCCCCGGGCTCAGGGCTTCGAAGATATCGGGATCAGCGCGGACGGCAGCGAGGCCATGTTCGTCGGCCAGTCGGCAGGCTCGGTGCCGGGAGGCGTCGGCGGCCTGCCCGCGCTGCACATCAGCGCGCCATTCACCGCTGCGGGCGCCCAGTCCAGCGTGCTGAACCTGCCCGGTGGACGTGGCGCAGGCTCGGTCCGCTACGCGCCCCAGGGCACGCTGCCGCCGACCGAACCGCCCGTGGTGCGCTCGGTCCCGATCGCCGGCCTGCCCGGCCTGCTGCTGTTGCTGCTGGGCGTCTGGGCGGTGGCGGCCTGGCGGATGCGAGCGGTCTGAGCGGCTTGGCCGAGTGGGCGAGTCGACTCAGTCCGGGATGATCAGGATCTTGCCGTCGCGCTCGCCCTGGCTGGCCGCCAGCAGCGCTTCGTCGATCCGGGACAGCGGGTAGCTGGCGGCCACCGGTGCCGCCAGTTTTCCCGCCGCGATCTGGCCGATGAGTTCGCCATAGAGGCGCTGACGGGCTTCGGGCGAGGCCTGGCGGAACCAGCTCGCCAGCCAGAAACCGATCAGGCGGATGCCGCGAAAAATCAGCTGCCCGGGGGAAATCTGGCAGGGCTCGCCGCTCATCATGCCGTAGTTGACCACGGTGCCGCCGGGGGCCAGGCAGGCGGCCAGGCGCTCGGTGGCGCCGCCGCCGACCGCGTCGATGGCCAGCCGAATCCTGGCCCGGCCGGTGGCGTCGGCGACCCGTTCGGCAAGATCGGGCCCGTCGACCAGCACCTGCTCGGCGCCGATGCGACGGACGGCTTCGACCGCGCTGTCGCGCCGGACGATGTTGAGGGTGTTCAGGCCGCGGGCAGCGGCCAACTGGACCAAATAGCTGCCGACGGCCGAATTGGCGGCGTTCTGGATCACCCAGTCGCCGGGCTCAAGATCAACCACCTCGGACAGCAGCAGCGCCGCGGTTGGCGGATTGATCGTGAGCATCGCCAGCTGCAGCGGATCGGCCTGGCCGGGCAGTGGAATCAGTTCGCGCGCCGACAGCAGCAGATGGCTGCACCAGCTGCCGCAGCCGACCGGCAGCAGCACGGTCTGGCCGGCCTTGAGCGCCGTCACTTCCGGCCCCAGCGCTGCGACCCGCCCGACGCCCTCGTTGCCGCCAATGGCAGGCAGTTCGGGCAGCACGCCATAGTCGCCGGTCAGAGTCAGCAGGTCGGAAGGATTGATCGGCGCCGCCAGCAGCTCGACCAGCACCTCGCCCGGACCGGGCGCCGGCACCTCGAAAGGCACGGCCTTGATCAACTGGTGCGGCTCCGGGCCGCGAGCCTCGTACTGGGCCTTGAGGGCTTGCATGGCGGGGTCTCCTGAAATGGGCATGAGTCTAGCTGCGCACTGTAGCAGCGCCGCGTCAGTCGCGGGGCCCGCGCCTGCCGCGGTCTTCACCCCTGCTTGGCGTCCGGCTGCTGCAATGCGCGGATGAAAAAATCCGATCTACCGACCAAGACCTGCCCGGTGTGCCAGCGGCCGTTTGCCTGGCGCAGGAAGTGGCGCGACTGCTGGGACGAGGTGCGCTATTGTTCCGAGCGCTGCCGGCGCGGCCGCGGGCGGGCGCAGTGAGCGGAATCCAGATTGTCTGGTTCAAACGCGATCTGCGCGTCGATGATCATCGGCCGCTCATCGAGGCGGCGCGGCGCGGGCCGGTACTGCCGCTGTATGTGGTTGAGCCGGACTACTGGCGGCTGCCGGACAGCAGTCTTCGCCAGCAGGATTTCATCGCCGAGTCCTTGATTGCACTGCATGCCGCGCTCGCCCGGCTCGGCCAGGGCTTGCTGATCGAGACCGGCAGTGTGATCGAGGTGCTGGCGCGGCTGCATCGGTCCCACAGTATCGCCGCCGTCCACGCCCACGAGGAAACCGGCAATGCCTGGACCTTTGCCCGCGACCGGTCGGTTCGGGGCTGGTGCCGGGCGGAAGCCATCGCGCTGCAGGAGTATCCGCAGTTCGGCGTGATCCGGGGCTTGCGCGAGCGCGACGGCTGGGCGGCTCGATGGGAACGCTGGATGGCCGAGCCGGCGCTGGCCGCCCCCGAACGGCTGCCTTCGGTGCTGGCCGTGGCGGCGCCCGCCGAAGTCTTCGCTGCGGCGCCGGTGGCCGACCGAACGGCCTGCCCGGATCGGCAGCCGGGCGGCATCGGCGCCGGTGAGTCGGTGCTGGCCAGCTTCCTGGACGGCCGCGGCCGCGGCTACCGCGGCGGCATTTCCTCGCCGCTCAGCGCCGAGACCTGCGGCTCGCGCCTGAGCCCTTACATCGCCTGGGGTTGCCTGAGCCTGCGCCGCATCGTGCAGCGTACCCGCACCCGGCGCGAGGCGGCGCGGGCCGCCGGTGATGCCCGGCTGGCGGCTTCGCTGAACGCCTTCGACCAGCGCCTGCACTGGCACTGCCACTTCATCCAGAAGCTGGAGCAACGCCCGGATATCGAATTCGAGAACGTCCATCGCGGCTTCGACGGCATGCGCGAGGGCGACTTCGACAGACAGCGTTTCCGGGCCTGGGCCGAGGGGCGGACCGGCTATCCGCTGATCGACGCCTGCATGCGGTATCTCAGCCATACCGGCTGGCTGAACTTCCGCATGCGCGCCATGCTGATGAGCTTTGCCGCCTATCCGCTGTGGCTGCACTGGCGCGAGCCGGCCCTGCATCTGGCGCGGTTGTTCACCGACTACGAGCCCGGCATCCACTACAACCAGTGCCAGATGCAGTCCGGCTGCACCGGCATCAATCAGCTGCGCATCTACAACCCGGTCAAGCAGGCCCGCGACCAGGATCCCGACGGTGAGTTCGTGCGCCGCTGGGTGCCGGAGCTGGCCGGGCTGTCGGGGCCGGCGATCGTCGAGCCGTGGACGCTCAGCGATTCAGAGCGTGCTCGGCTGGGCGCGGCGGACTATCCGCCACCGATCGTCGATCACGCCGCCGCCGTCCGCCTGGCCCGGCAGAAGATCGCCGAAGTCCGGCGCGGACCCGGCTTCCGCGCCGAAGCCGACGCCGTTCAGCAGGCCCTGGGCAGCCGCCGTCGCGGCCAGGGCCAGCGCCCGCGCAAGACCCGCCGCATCGAAGACGACCGCCAGGCCAGCCTGTTCTGACAGGCCGGCGTCTCAATTTGCGCCCTGCTCAGCGCTGGATCCGGACACAAAACCTTTCCTGATTACGCACATGACTCAGCCATCGGACAGAGGGCCTTGTGCTTCAGGCCTTTGAGGTGCAGCCGAAGCGCGCAGGGCCAGGCGGAAAAAGGGCCGCCGGTGTCTGAGCGGAACGCCCTGAAAGGGCGTGAAGCGAGTTCGGCGGCCCCCGCCTGGACCGAGCACTGCAGGGCATCGACCGCCTGCCAAGGCGGTCGACAAACCGATGGCCTGATGCACAAGGCCCTCTGCCC
>JBJHCC010000012.1:91115-93210 GCA_050485825.1 Gammaproteobacteria bacterium | reverse complement strand
GCCACGGCCTTGAGCCCTATGCCTACCTGCGCCACGTCTTCCAACAACTGCCGCTGGCCGAAACCGTCGACGATATTGACGCATTACTGCCAGGCACGATCAAGGGTGGGGGTTTGTAGGCGCTTACGGGAGGCGCCCATGTTCCTCCCCGGCGCAATACGGGACAGGCATGTTTCGGGTATTCAGATCCCGGGAAGAGGGCGATACGGGACACAGGCGATACGGGACAGGCATGTTTCGGCGAGCCCGCGCACCAAGCCTCCGGTAGGAGCGCGGCGATACGGGACAGGCATGTTTCGGATTATCGAACCACCGTGGCACGTGATCCGTATGCCCGGTGGCGAAACCAGGACAGACATCAACTGAACCGAAACCAGGACAGACATCAACTGAACCGAAGAAACTGCAAACTCCAGAAAAACCGCTTGACAGTGGGAAGGCGCCCATGGACTTCCCGGTTTCTGGCTAATTGCCAACCCAATCCTCGATCAACAGACCCTGAACGGGCGATACGGGACAGGCATGTTTCGGAAGCAAACCGGAGCAAACCGGGACAGGCATGTTTCCAGGCAAAACGGGACAGGCATGTTTCGCACCGGGGCAAAATGGCGAAGCGGCAAAACGGGACAGGCATGTTTCGGATAGCGGCAACACGGGACAGGCATGTTTCAGAGGTAATATAGGGTAAGCGCCTACGCGGGGCAATACGGGACAGGCACGTTTCCGGAGCAAACCAACTGGCGATACGGGACAGGCATGTTTCGGATAGCCCGAGCACTAATCCCCGGTAGGCTGGCAATACGGGACAGGCATGTTTCGGACAGCCCGAGCACCAAGCCTCCGGAGGAGGCAATGCAGGACAGGCATGTTTCGGATAATGTGGCTGCGGGGATAGGTCATGGGGCAATACGGGACAGGCAAAACGGGACAGGCATGTTTCGGGGGATACGGGACAGGCATGTTTCGGATTACCCGAGCGAAACCAGGACAGACATCAACTGAACCGGACATCAACTGAACCGAAGAAACTGCAAACTACAGAAAAACCGCTTGACAGTGGGGAGGCGCCCATGTTCCTCCCGGTTTCTGGCTAATTGCTAACCCAATCCTCGATCAACAGACCCTGAATGCGGCAGAATTCTCGCGTGTTGTGGGTAATCAGTGTGCCCTCGATCGCCAACGCATGACAAGCAATCCAAAGATCGTTGCCGCCGATTGGCGTACCCGCTGTCTTTAGCTGAGTAAACTGCTCGGCATAGTGTCGGCAGATGGCGGAGTTGGCGGGGTAAAGTACTGGTATCTGCTGCGTCAGCGCATCCAAACGGCTCAGCATGCGAGCCTTGCGGGTGCTGCGCTCGGCTCCTTTGAGCAGTTCCGCATAGGTCACAAAAGACATATTCAGCGTATCAGCATCGGCCAGGCTCTCGACCTTGTCGGCAATGGACGGCGGGCGATTCTTGATCAGATAGATCAGGATGTTCGTGTCCAGCAGGTATTTCACAGATCTTCCCTGTCCTGCATGGGTGTGGGTGATTCCCTGTCAGCCTCCAAAGCCTCGATGAAATCCTCATCAAAACCCTCCAATGCCTGCAATAGTGCTTTACCTCGCTCCGGCCGCAACGGATGGATAATCAGATCTCCCTGCTCATTGCGCGAAATTTGTACCAAGTCAGTATCAAGCCGCAGTTCCGCTGGTATCCGAACCGCCTGACTATTGCCGTTATTAAATACTCGCGATCTGAGGCTAGTCATAGAATTCTCCACTTTCATGTGTGTACATTCATGTGTGCATAATAAGTGGAAAACGCCCTTCCGGCAAGTCCCTTTGAACAGCGGCGATACGGAAGGGCATGTTCCGGATAGTCCGAGCACTAATCCAAACCCGGCGGCGCCGATGCAGGGTGGCTTGAGCCCGAGCGGAGGTCAGCTGGGTCGTTCGCGGAGGATGTTCTTGGCCACTTCGCTGGGAACCCCCCTCATCCAGGTCTGGCCCAATTCTTTCGCTTTGGCCATCAAGGCGTCGGCGGAGCCGATGGCACGGTAGTAGATGCTCTCGGTGCCCTGGACCTGACGCGCCCAGGCTTTTGGATGCTTG
>JBJHCC010000012.1:0-91015 GCA_050485825.1 Gammaproteobacteria bacterium | reverse complement strand
GAAATCTGCCAGATGTCGGCCGGCGCTGCCCTTTCGCCTTCGGCAAGGGGTTTCAGCGCGCCTCGTTTGTCAGCCCGTAGCTGTTCGCCGGTCCACTGCACCAGCTCGATGTAGCTCGTCTCGGTGAGTCCGAGCAGCGTGTCCGCATCCAGTCCGGCGACGGGCCTCAGGGGCCGATTCAGTATGGAGGGATCAGTCTGCTTGGCTTCGATGCTGTGCTCACGTTCGCGCAGCCGCCGCTGGATGGTGGTGTGGTCAGAGTCGGCCAGGGTGTCGCAGAGGGCGGCGCGGGCAGGGTTCAGGTCGACGTAGGCCATGCAGGACAGGACAGCCTCCTCCTCCAGCAGCGCCTGACACTTGAACCGGCCTTCCCAGAACTTGCCGGTGCAGTCGTCTTCCCGATTGGCGCGGCGAGCGATCGGCTCGTTCAGTGCCTTCATGAACCAGCTCAAGCTGCCCAGGCGGGCTCTCAGCTCTGCCAGGCGCTCCGGGCGCCCGATGAGGGACAAGACAAGCCGCTCGGCCAGTTCCGGGCTGTCATCCTGGCTCAACGGCCCCGGAAATGCCCGCAGCCAGCGCCGTGCGACTTCTTCGTCAGACAGTGCCGCGACGGCGGCCGGATTGACATGAAGAACCACGTGGAAATGGTTTGACATAACGGCGTAGGCGTACACCGACACGGCGAAGCATTCGGCCAGCTCAAGAATGCGGGCTTCGATCCATCCTCGGCGGTGCTCGAAGCACTTCTGGGTAAGCTTGTCCCGTCCACAGAGGAAGGCGCGGCGGACGCAGCGGCTGACGACATGGAAGTAGCCGGGCTCACCTTCGGCAACGATGTGGCTGCGGGGATAGGTCATGGCTGCATTGTGAGGTGCAGCCTCAATCCGGCCTATCGGAAATTGTCCCGGGTTGAGCTAGGAAATTTTCCCCTTTTGGTGCCTGTACCGTTGCTCGTTGCTTTGCCGCCGGTGAGCGCAACGTTGGGCTATTGACGCGCGTTGCGCCTCACGCTACATTCTTCCCATGATTCAGTCATTCCGCCACAAAGGGCTGGCCAGGTTCTACGAAACCGGTTCAGTGGCAGGAATTCAAGCAAGCCATGCCAAACGCCTGCGAATGTTACTGGCAGCCTTGGATACCGCCGCATCTACCCAAGATATGGACGTGCCAGGGTTCCGCTTGCACCGTCTCAAGGGAAAGGACGCTGATCGGTGGTCAGTGCGTGTGAGTGGAAACTGGAGACTGACATTTGAGTTCAGAGATGGGCAGGCCCACGTCGTTGACTACGAGGACTATCACTAATGTCTATGCATAATCCCCCGCATCCCGGAGAATTCATCCGTGAGGTTTACCTAGAGCCTCATTCCATGACCGGCCGTCAACTGGCCTCGAAGCTGGGTGTTTCACCGTCCACCTTGAATCGTATCTTGCAGGGACGTAGTGGAATAAGCCCGGAAATGGCGCTTCGCCTATCCAAAGCGCTTGGCCGTTCGCCCGAAAGCTGGTTGCTGATGCAAGACAACTACGAGCTCTGGCATGCCCGACAAACTGTAGATCTGGGATCCGTCGAAAAAGTCGAGTTCCGTGCAGCCTAATAGGGTGGCGATCCGGGGCGATACGGGACACGGGGCGATACCGGGCGATACGGGGCGATACGGGCGATACGGGACAGGCATGTTTCGGATTGGCATGTTTGGCAGGCTTTTGGATGCTTGGAAATCTGCCAGATGTCGGCCGGCGCTGCCCTTTCGCCTTCGGCAAGGGGTTTCAGCGCGCCTCGTTTGTCAGCCCGTAGCTGTTCGCCGGTCCACTGCACCAGCTCGATGTAGCTCGTCTCGGTGATCCCGAGGAGCGTGTCGGCATCCAGTCCGGCGACGGGCTTCAGGGGCCGAATCAGAATGGCGGGTTCAGGCTGGTTGGCTTCGATGCTGTGCTCACGTTCGCGCAGCCGCCGCTGGATGGTGGTGTGGTCAGAGTCAGCCAAGGTGTCGCAGAGGGCGGCACGGGCCGGGTTCAGGTCGACGTAGGCCATGCAGGACAGGACAGCCTCCTCCTCCAGCAGCGCCTGACACTTGAACCGGCCTTCCCAGAACTTGCCGGTGCAGTCGTCTTCCCGATTGGCGCGGCGGGCGATGGGTTCGTTCAGGGCCTTCATGAACCAGCTCAAGCTGCCCAGGCGGGCTCTCAGCTCTGCCAGGCGCTCGGGGCGAGCGATGATGGACAGCACAAGCCTGTCGGCCAGTTCCGGGCTGTCAGCCTGGCTCAGCGGCCCCGGAAATGCCCGCAGCCAGCGCCGTGCGACTTCTTCGTCAGACAGTGCCGCTACTGCGGCGGGATTGACATGAAGAACCACGTGGAAATGATTCAACATGACGGCATAGGCATACACCGACACGGCGAAGCACTCGGCCAGCTCAAGAATCCGGGCTTCGATCCATCTTCGGCGGTGCTCGAAGCACTTTTGGGTGAGCTTGTCCCGCCCGCAGAGGAAGGCGCGGCGGACGCAGCGGCTGACGACATGGAAGTAGCCGGGCTCACCTTCGGCAACGATGTGGCTGCGGGGATAGGTCATGGCTGCATTGTGAGGTGCCGCCTCAATCCGGCCTATCGGAGATCGCCCCGAGTTGAGCTAGGAAATCTTCCCGTTGGTGTCTGTCCCGTTGTGTTTTGCATTGGTGTCTGTCCCGTTGTGTGTGGATAGACCGAGAACCAATCCCCGGTAGGAACGCAGTGGTTCTTCCCATTGGTGTCTGTCCCGTTGTGTGTGCGCGCGGCGATATGTCCCGTTGTGCGCGCGGCGATACTGCGCGCGGCGATACGGGTCAATTCGGTGTGCGTCAGTGTCTGTCCCGCTGCACTGGGAAAATGGCGAGCACGGCCAGATAGGCGCGCGGATAGGGCATGACTCGATCACTCCCCTTGCTGAATGGACCCGACGATGGTCGGGACAGATCATCCTCCCGTTCCGATCAAGGGTCAATCCCTGCTTTTATCGACCTGGCCGGGCGGTTTGGCCCTTGCCTTTTATCAGCAGTCAGCGTTAAATTGCTATTTTAGCGGTCTTCCTGCAGAGGACCCTTATCCTGGGGGTTCGTGCCCCTACTGGGCAGAGAAATTTCCCGCAACCGCATAGATCACTCGCTCCGAGATTGATGATGCCGCACTGCTCAGGCATGAGCTGACAATGGGACAACAAGGCACCGGTATGACGATAGAAAACCAGAACGATGTTGACGGGATCATGAATGCCGGGCGGGTGGTTGCCAAAGTGCGCGATGCAATGCTGGCTGCGGTTGAACCGGGCATGACGACAGCCGAGCTGGATCAGCTCGGTGCTGCCCTTCTGGAAAGCATGGGCGCCAGGTCGGCACCAAGGCTGACCTATGATTTCCCCGGTGCAACCTGTATCAGCATCAATGAAGAAGCCGCGCATGGCATTCCCGGCAAGCGAGTTGTTCAGGCAGGCGATATCGTGAATGTTGATGTGTCCGCCGAGCTGGCGGGCTATTTCGCTGATACCGGGGGTACCACCGTGGTTCCGCCTGTTTCAAAGACCAAGGCGCGACTGTGCCATGCCACAAAGCTGGCGCTAAGGAATGCGCTGGCGGAAGCCCGGGCAGGGGCGCCGATCAATCGAATCGGGAAGGCGATAGAGCGTACGGCGAAGTCATATCGCTTCAAAACCATCAAGAATCTTGCTGGTCACGGGATCGGGCGCAGCCTGCATGAAGAGCCTGAGGGCATCGTCAGCTACTTTGACCGTCAGGACACGCGGCGACTGCGACTGGGCCAAGTCATCGCCATAGAGCCGTTTCTGTCCACGAGAAGCACTGTCGTTAGCGAGACAGCGGATGGATGGACTCTGGCTGGTCATCCCGACAATCTTTCCGCGCAATTCGAACACACCATCATTGTGACGAAGGGCGCGCCGATCATTGCAACACTGTCCGAAGCCCACGGCTGACCGCAGCAGCGCTGATACGCCCAGCGCAGCGTTTACTGGTTTCTCCGTTCCGAAAGGGTGTTTCCGAGTGAATATTGATGCATGGCTGACGTGATTGAGCCCATAGCGCATGACGTGGAGGTTCCCTTGGGTGTGGAGGAAGCCTTTTCCTTCTTCACTGAATGGTTTCATGCATGGTGGCCCAGGGAATATTCCTGGTCACAGGACAGTTTGGTCTCAATCGGGATCGAGCCACGGACAGGCGGGCGGTGCACCGAGCTTGGCCCAAACAACTTTCAGTGTGACTGGGGGCAAGTATTGGCGTATCGGCCACCCGACAAGCTGACGATTAGCTGGCAAATCAGCGCCAGGAGAGAGCCGCAACCTGACCCCCGGAACGCCAGCGTGGTCGACGTCACGTTTTCTGAATTGGGAGCAAGCAGGACACTCGTAAGATTGAAACACAGCGATCTTCAGAAGCATGGCGAAGGCGCGCAGGCTTACCGAGAGGCGCTCGATTCTGAGTGGGGTTGGCCGTTTATTCTTGGCCGATTCAAGCTAGGAGCCTGCGCGGCGGAAACGTTCTAGGGAACCTCTGAACAATTATGCTCGGGCGCGACGGGCCTTTGCGGGAGGCTCCGGCTCGGCTTGGGCGAGCGTGGTTTGGTCATTCCAAATGAGCGAGCCCAAACGAGGCGGAGGCCCCGCAAAGGCCCGTCCCGTAAGGGTTTCGCCGGAAAAGCCGCATCTCGTGCGCTGCGCCCCTCGGCCTGAGCTGTGGCTACTGTCACTCGGGTCGCACCACACGATCTGCGGCTTTTCCGACTGAAACGCGCTCCGAGCATGATTGTTCAGAGGTTCCCTAGGGCACCTCTGAGTAATGATGCTCGGAGCACGATTCTGGGCATACGCTTGTCTTCGCTGCTCTTTTGCTTCGCGACCGCAAGCTTTTCGCTGTTGCCGCCAGCTCAGAGCTTCCAGTTATCGCCCTTGAACCCGACTTCCTGCTTGCCGCGGAAAAACCGGCTGGCTTCCGTGGCGAAGCGAATGTAGGCCATGCGCGCCTCCGGCGTTGCTTCGACGATGCGATAGGCATCCGTCGGATCGGCAAACTGAGACCGGCGCTGTGCAAGCTCGCGCATCGCCTCGCGTTCTTCTTCCGTCAGTCTTGTCATCGCTGCGCCTTCAGCGCCTCCAGTAAATCCAGCTTGCCAAACAACTCGAAGTAGTCAGCTATGAGCTCCCAGTCCAGCACCTGACCCGCTGCCTGAGCGCTGCGAACCAGCTGGCGGATGTCCAGCCAGTCCTGCTCGGCGCGCGAGACATCGTTACACAGGGCCTGGAGCTTGAGGCCGATGATGTCTTCGGCTGCTGCCACCGGCACGGACAAGCCGGGCTTGAGCTCGATCCGTTCGGCTCGTTCCAGCATGGCCATCGCCGGGCGACGAAACGCGTGCAGTAAGTCGATACGCTCGGCCAATTCGTCATGCCGGTAATGCGACACATTATCGGAGTGGAAGTAGCGCCTGAAGCCCAACTCAAGCAGCGCGTGATCCGCTCGATCCAGATCGTCGAGGGCGAGAATGAAGTCGAGGTCCATGGTGGCGCGCTGGACCCCCCGCATCGCCATGCCGAAGCCCCCGATCAGGGCGTAGCGAACCGAAGCCGCGTCCAGCTTTCTGGTGAAATCAGTCAGTGCTCGAACGAAGTCCATCGGGCGATCAGCGTCGGAAACCCCTTGATTGTAGCGGCAAGGCCATGGCGCGCGCTGCGGCCAGTCCGGGTACAGCGGCGCTCGCTGATACACTAAGGCGCTGCTTTTTCGAGAGAGTCAAGCCCGCATGTCGAAGGTCAGTCCGCAATGAGTGGGTCAATCACGGTCAAGGGGCTGCACGTCGATCTGGACCGGCGCTGGCAGGCGCTGAAGGCCGATTCGGCCGCGGTGCTGCGCTCGCGCGCGGTGGTCGAGGCTGCGCTGGCGCGGGATGAGGCGATTTACGGGGTCAATACCGGCTTTGGCGTGCTGGCCAGCCAACGGATCGGGCCGGATCAGCTCGGCCGCCTGCAGCGCAATCTGCTGCTCAGCCACGCCTGCGGCACGGGCGAGCCGGTGCCGGTGGAGATCGCGCGGCTGATGCTGAAGCTCAAGATCCACGCGCTGGGCCTGGGCCAGTCCGGCATTTCCATGCCGGTGTTCGAGCAGCTGCTGGCCTTTGCCGAGCACGATATCGTGCCCTGGATACCCTCGCGCGGCAGCGTCGGCGCCTCGGGCGATCTCGCGCCGCTGGCTCATATGAGCCTGCCGCTGATCGGCCACGGCCAGTGCTGGAAGCCGGATCTCAGCGGCCCGGAGCCGGCCTCGGCAACGCTGGCCCGGCACGGGCTGGTGCCGGTCGAGCCGGCGGCCAAGGATGGGCTGG
Source organism: Gammaproteobacteria bacterium (assembly GCA_050485825.1). GTDB lineage: Bacteria > Pseudomonadota > Gammaproteobacteria > Xanthomonadales > Wenzhouxiangellaceae > Wenzhouxiangella. The sequence goes on along the minus strand of JBJHCC010000012.1, from coordinate 84,652 downwards.
CGCTGATCAACGGCACCCAGCTGATGCTGGCCTATGGTGCCTTCGTGCTGCATCGCGCCCTGCATCTGCTCGATGCCGCCGACATTCTCGGGGCGATGAGCCTGGAGGCGCTGCAGGGCTCGGCCCGTCCCTTTGATGCCCGGGTTCATGCGGTGCGCCCGCACCCGGGCCAGATCGAGGTCGCCGCCAGCATCCGGCGGCTGCTGGCCGAGTCGGAGATTCTTCAGTCCCATCGCGACTGCGGCAAGGTCCAGGACCCGTACTGCCTGCGCTGCATTCCGCAGGTCCACGGCGCCAGCCGCGATGCGCTGGACCACTGCTGCGCGGTGATAGAGCGCGAGCTGAACGCGGTCACCGACAACCCGCTGGTGTTCGACGACGGCGACATCATTTCCGGCGGCAATTTCCACGGCCAGCCGCTGGCGCTGGCGCTGGACTATGCCGCGATTGCGCTGGCCGAGCTGGCCAGCATTTCCGAGCGCCGCACCTACCTGCTGCTGGAAGGCCACGACGGCCTGCCCAAGCTGCTGATGAAGGACACCGGCATCAATTCCGGCTTCATGATTCCGCAGTACACCGCCGCCGCCCTGGTCAGCGAGAACAAGGTGCTGTGCCATCCGGCCAGCGTCGACTCGATTCCAACCTCGCTGGGCCAGGAAGACCATGTCTCGATGGGCTCGATCAGCGCGCTGAAGTTGCTGTCCGTGCTGCACAATGTCGAGCACGTGCTGGCGGTGGAAATGCTGACCGCCGCGCAGGCCCTGGACTTCCGCGCGCCATTGCAGCCGGGGCGCGGCGTGCGCCTGGCCCACAGCCTGGTCCGCGAACATGTCCACCACGCCCGCGAAGACTACGAAGTCGGCGCCGACATCGACGCTTGTACCCGGCTGCTGCGTGCAGGCGAGTGGGCGCGCCGCGTTTCGGCGCAAAGCCTGGCATGACAGCCAGCCGGCCCGGCGTGATCGGGCCAGCGCGCAGGGTCCGCTTGCGTTGACCCTGGCCGCTTGATACTGTGCGGCTGTGCACACAGGAGGCAAAAGATGAAGAACATTACCCTGTCAGCCGATGAGCGCGTCATCGCCAAGGCGCGGGCCGTCGCCCGCCGCCAGGGCAAGAGCCTGAACCAGCTCGTTCGCGAGTACCTGGAAAGCCTGACCAGCGAGTCGGATCCGAATACGGAGTTTCAGCGCCTGCGCGAGCTCAGCGCGCTGTCTGCAGGCCAGCGGCCAGGCTGGCGCTTCGATCGCGACGAGATCCATGAGCGGCGCTGAGTTCTTCGACTCAAACTTGCTCTGCTATACCGACGACGCCGATGACAACCGGCGCCGGGAAGGGGCACTCGATCTGTGGCAGCAAAGCCGCAGCGCGGGTCGCGCGGTGATTTCCGTGCAGGTCCTGCAGGAGTATTTCAGCGTGGTCACCCGCAAGATGGGAGTCGACCCCACCATCGCCATCGAGAAAATGCGCCTGTTCCAGCGTGCACGAGTGATCGTGCCCGACGGTGACGCCGTTATCGAAGCAGCCCGGCTTGGCGTCGAGCAGCGGCTGTCGTTCTGGGACGCCATGATCGTGACCGCCGCGATCCAGGGCGGCTGTACGCGGCTTTACTCGGAAGACCTCCAGCATGGCCGGCGCCTGGCCGGGCTGGAAATCGTCAATCCCTTCGTCTAGCCCCGGCCATGACGGCTCATCAGAGTGATCAGTGCCAGGTACTGACCTGTATCGGCACGCTGTACCAGGTGCCGCCCGACGGCGGCCAGGGCGAGGTCGGTGTCGTTCGCGATGCGGCGCTGGTATGGAGCGGCGGGCTAATCCTGTGGTCGGGCCCTGCCGCCGAGCTGCCGGCTGAATACGCCGCCCTGGACCCGATGGACGCCGGCGGCCGCATCGTCATTCCCGGCCTGATCGACTGCCACACCCATCTGTGTTTCGGCGGCTGGCGCGGCGATGAATTCGCCGCGCGGCTGGCCGGCGCCAGCTACCAGGACATCCTCGCTGCCGGCGGCGGCATCAACAGCACGGTGGCCCGGACCCGCGCCGCCAGCGCCGAGGAGCTGACCGACAAGGCCGCGCTGGCGCTGGCCGACATGGCCCGGCTCGGCGTCACCACGGTCGAGGCGAAATCCGGTTACGGCCTCAACGTCGCCGACGAGATCAAGCAGCTGGAGGTTTACCAACGGCTCAACCAGTCCCAGCCGGTGGAAGTCGTGCCCACTTTCCTGGGCGCGCATCTGGTACCGGCCGAGTATCGCCAGCGTCGCGAGGACTACATCGCGCTGCTGTGCCAGACGCTGATCCCGGAAGTGGCCCGGCGTGGCCTGGCGCGCTTCTGCGATGTGTTCATCGAAGACGGTGCCTTCACCCTGGCCGAGGGCCGGCGCATTCTGGAAACGGCCCGGGACCACGGCCTGGGCCTGAAGATTCACGCCGACCAGCTCTCGGCCGGCGGCGGCGCCGGCCTGGCAGCGGAGCTCGGCGCGGTGTCGGCTGAACATCTGGAATACGCGAGCGATGCCGATATCGCCGCCATGGCCGCCGCCGGCACCGTCGCGGTCAGCCTGCCGCTGGCCTCGCTGTATCTGCGCGAAGCTTTTCTGCCCGCGCGGAAGTGGATCGAGGCGGGCGTGCGGGTTGCGGTGGCGACCGACTTCAATCCGGGCTCGGCGCCCAGCTACCACCTGCCGCTGGCGATGGCCCTGGCCTGCATCCACCAGCGCATGACGCCGGCCGAATCACTCAAGGCCGCCACCAGCCATGCCGCGCGCGCGATCGGCCTGAGCAAAAGCCACGGCAGCCTGCTGCCCGGCTATCGGGCCGATTTCGCGATCATCGATGCGCCGGACGTCAAGCACTGGCTGTATCACTTCCGTCCGAACGCCTGTCGAATGACAGTCAAGGGGGGCGAGGTGATCTGGGCGGCCTGAACAAGGCTCAGCGCCCCCCAACCTAAAGCAACTGTTCCGCCTCCTGTTGCCTTCGCCTCAAGGCTTCCTTCCAGTGCTGGACGCGGACACGCTCCTTGATCAGCTCGATCGCCTCGATGGTCATCCGGGTGCCGAGGTCGCCGAGTTCGGGGTGATCCTCCAGGATGGCATCGATGATCACCGTCACGGCTTCATCGACCAGGCGGTTGTTCTCCGCCGCGCTGACATCGCGCACCGCGCGGTCGACCACCTCGGCAACGATATCGTTGATCGAGGCGCGAAGCTGATTGACCACGGCCCGTCCGACCACCGGCACCCGCTCCAGGTTGCGGATGCCGGCATTGGCCGTGACCGCATCGGCAATCACGGCGTCGACATAGTCCCGAATCTCTTCCTGGTGCTTGTCGTAACTCTGCTGGGCGATTCGTCCGATGCGGCGCGACAGATGTTCCACCAGCTTGTCGCGCTGCGGGGAAATCACCTGGGTGATGATGTCGCGGGTGATCGGCGTTTCATCCTCGACCTCGCGCTTGAAATCATCCAGGGTGCGAATCATGACCCGGTCGGAGACCTCGTCGATAAAGGCGTTGAAATAGAACTCGAAGAATCGCCATGGCCGGGTATCGGTCAGATCGATGATGCCCATCTTCTGCAGACGGACCAGCAGCGAGATGACGCGCAGCAAACGCAGCAGCCTGAACGAGCCGATCGGAATGCAGCCGAGCAGATCGTACCAGCGCAGGAACGGATAGAAGTACCAGCGCGGATAGGTCTGCTTGCGTACGGCCACCGCCCACTGAAAGCAGAACTCGGCCAGGAAGATGGCAATAAACGCCAGATCCCAGTAGAGAAAGTGCTCGTGGATATTCTGGTCGTAGAACGCGCTGAAGGTCGGGGCGGCGTTATCGACCAGACTGCGAAAGGCCGAGGTGCCGTAGAGCGTGTCGAACAGGATGAAGCCCAGGTTCAGCAACACCAGCGCGACCATGAACAGATCCAGCGCCACCCAGGACGTCTGGCTGGAATCTTTCAGTTTCTGCCGATTGAACTTGAAAGGCATGGGCCAAGACGCTCGCAAACAGCCCGGATCAATGCATGCCGCGAAGCCGGGCGGCTTCAGCCACCCGCCGAATGGCGACGATGAAGGCGGCGGTGCGCAGGTCGGTGTCGAAGTTTTTGCGCGCCTCGTTGATCGCCTCGAAGGCCGCGTGCATCACGTCCTTGAGCTCGCGGTCAACGCGTTCGGCATCCCAGCGCATCCGCTGCTGGTTCTGCACCCATTCGAAGTAGGAAACCGTGACGCCGCCAGCGTTGGCATAGATATCCGGGACCACGGTGATGCCGCGCTCGCGCAGAATCTCGTCAGCCTCGGGTGTGGTCGGGTGGTTGGCCCCTTCAACGATCAGCCGGGCCTTGATGGCGCCAGCATTGTCAGCGTGAATCGCACCGCCCAGCGCAGCCGGCACCAGGATGTCGCAATCGCAGCTCAATAGCGCCTCGCGCTCCAGGCGTTCGCAGCCGTCACCCGAGTAATGGACCACCGAGCCCTGCGCTTCGGCCACTTTCTGGACGGCTTCAAAGTCGAGACCGTTGGCGCAATACAGCGTGCCCTCGATATCGCTGATGCCGACGATCCGGCAGCCCGCCTCAGCCAGGAACCGGGCCGCCCAGTAGCCGACATTGCCAAAGCCCTGCACCGCAACGCGCGCACCGTCGAGGGCCATGCCCAGCGCCGGCAAGATCCGCTCCACTGCAAAAAACAACCCTCGGCCAGTAGCCGAAACCCGTCCCTCGGAGCCGCCCAGCTCCAGCGGCTTGCCGGTTACCACGCCCGGGCTGTAGCCGTGAAACTTCGAATACTCATCCATCATCCAGGCCATCACCCGGGCGTTGGTGCCCATATCCGGCCCCGGAATATCCTCGCGCGGGCCGATGAAGCCTTCCATCCGCTGGGCAAAGCGGCGGGTCAGGCGCTCCAGGTCAAGCGCGCTGAGCTGGCGCGGATCGCACTGGATGCCGCCTTTGGCGCCGCCATAGGGCAGATTGACCACGGCGGTTTTCCAGGTCATCAGCGCGGCCAGCGCCCTGACCTCGTCGAGATCGGCATCGGGGTGAAAGCGGATGCCGCCTTTCATCGGGCCGCGCGAATTGTCGTGCTGCACCCGATAGCCGCGAAACACATGCAGTGTTCCATCTTCGGTCAGCAGCGGCAGACGGACCATCAGCTCGCGATACGGCGTGGTCAGCTCGACTCGCTTTTCGTCGCTCAGTTCGAGCAGATCGGCCGCCTTGCCGAACAAGCGGTTGACGGTTTCGAAAGCGGAGGGTCGAAGATCTCGGGCCATGATTAAATTCCGTAGGATGGTGCCCCAAGCATATCGCATCCCTTGACCAAGGCCCTGACCAGGGTTGACCGACATAACGCGGGCGACTCTCTGCCTCAATGCCAATCCCGAGCTGCAAGCCAGCGCCGATATACCCACTGATTCGCTACACTAAGCGTCGATAAAGCCTGCTGATCCGACCAGTGCTGGAACAAACGCTTACTCAAATGCTGCTGTTGCTCGGCGCGACGCTGATCATCCTGATCAGCTTCAAGCGCCTCGGCATTCCGGCCAGCCTGGGATATCTGCTGGTCGGGGTGCTGCTGAGCTCGAAGACGGCAGGACCGGTCATCCAGAACGACTACCTGCCAACGATCGCTGAATTTGGCATCGTGTTCCTGCTGTTCACCATCGGCCTTAGCTTCTCGCTGTCTCAGATCTATGCGCTAAGACACAGCATTCTCAGCCTGGGCTCGGCACAAGTCGGGCTGACCACGATCGTGGTGGGACTGCTGGCCTGGGCTTTCGGTGTTCCGGCCATAGCGGCCTTTGTGATCGGCGCCGTGTTCGCCCAGTCCTCGACAACCATCATATCCAAGCAGCTGATCGATCAGGGTGAGAATCTGACCCGTCATGGGCGGCTGGGCACGACCTTGTCGGTCTTCCAGGACGTCACGGCGGTACCCTTCGTCGTCATCATCCCGGTTCTCGGGGTCGCTGGCGCATCGCAAATCGCCGGCGAGCTCGGTCTCGCCATGATCAAGGCGGCACTGGCATTTGTCGTCGTGCTGCTGATCGGGAGAACGATGCTTCGCCCGATTTTCCATGTGGTAGCGCGTGGCTGGTCCTTCGAGCTGTTCACCCTGACGGTGCTGTTCGTTTCTCTGGCTGCCGCCTTTGCCACCAAGTCGCTAGGGCTGTCGATGGCCTTTGGTGCCTTTCTCGCTGGCATGGTGATCGGCGAGACCGAGTTCCGCCACCAAGTCGAAGCTGCGATTCGGCCGTTTCGGGACGTGCTCCTTGGCTTGTTCTTCATCAGCATCGGCATGCTGTTCGATCCAAGCCTGCTTCCCAGTATCTGGCTTGAAGCCGTGCTCGCGACGCTGGTTCTGCTGGCGGTGAAGCTACTGCTGGTGACAGCAATCGTGCGCGCATCGGGGCTGGACCTGCAGACCGCACTACAGACCGGCATGATTCTCGCTGTCGGCGGCGAGTTCGGCTTCGCCCTGCTGGCGCTGGGCCTGACCGGGAGTGTGATCGATCCGCAAAGCGCCCAGATCGTACTGAACGCGGTGCTGTTCTCGATGGTTCTGGGGCCGGCTCTAATCCGCTTCAATCAGCCGGTGGCTCGGGCGATCTGCCGCTGGCTGCCAAAGGTGGAGCCCAGTCCGGCGCCTATCTCGCTGCACGAGCCCATTATGCCCGAGAAGGACCATGTGATTATCTGCGGGTTCGGCCGGGTCGGCCAGGTTACCAGCCGCTTCCTCGAAGCTGAGGAGCTTCCGTATGTGGCCCTCGATCTCGACGGCAGCATCGTCAAGGAGTCCCGCCTGGCCGGCCAACCCGTATATTTTGGCGACTCATCGGAGGTATCAGTACTGGAGAGCGCGGGCTTGGCCGATGCCGCACTGATGATCATCAGCTATGACAATATCGGGCTGGCCCAACGAACTCTGGCCGCTGCCCGCAGCGCAAACCCCGATATCCCCATCGTCGTCCGCGCCCGCGACGAAACTCATGTAAGCGCGCTGCGTGCAGCCGGCGCCACCGAAATCATCCCGGAAACCCTCGAAGCCGGGATGATGATTGCCTGGCACGCGATGCTGTTCATGGATGTCCCGACCTGGCGGGTCGCCGAACATATTCAGCGACAGCGGCAGGACCGTTATGCCTTGGTTCGCGAGCTGTTCCGCGGTCGATTCGGCTTGCGTGAACCCTACGGCAAGGGCAGCCGTGAGCAATTACACTCGGTGGTCATCGACGAATCCTGCCCCGCGCTGGGGCAACGTCTGGATCGGATCTCGCCGTATCTGCAGGGCGCGAGCATTTCCACATTGGTCAGGGAGGGCCGACGCCACCCCCAACCGCCCGACGAAATGACCCTGCAGCCCGGCGATGTCCTGGTGCTGCTGGGTAGCGCTGAGGCGTTGGACCGAGCCGACAGCGAGTTGACCGGCAGCCATCCGGAATAGGCTTTACTGCGGGCCGATGTCGACAGGATGCTGAGTGGCAAGCATCCGAATATGTTCGCTCATGCCGGTCACTCGACTGATATCGAGTTCGATGGCGATGCCGGTTTCGGCGCTTTCATCAAGTCCGCCGGCGGTCGTGACCGCCGTCATGACTTCATCGACTCGCCGGGCTTCGACCACCAACAGAATGACGCTGCGAGGCCCGAGGAACTCGAGACCGAAGAAACTCAGGTGACGCCGGGCGCCCTGACCGCGGGCGTTTGGAATAATGGTTGCACCCGTGGCGCCGGCATCGCGAGCGGCGTCCAGAACGGCGTCGACGCGCCCTTCATCGACGAAGACCATGATCAATTTGAATGGAATCATCGCTCCAAGCTCTTCGCTGGACCAAGCCTATCCTAAACCGGATTGGACCCAGAGGTGCTTTGGGTTGCTGGCTAGCGATGCTCTGGCGAAAACTAAGGCCTGACCCCCGATAGCCCGGGCTAGCGATCCGCCAGACGCAGCCGGGAGGTTTTCAGGCGCAGAAAGACCGAGGCGGTTTCCGGGCTGGACGGCGCATCCCCGTCGACCACGGACACCACGCCTGACTCGCCTTCCGGCAAGCCGAGCATGGTGTCGGCGAGCAGTTCCCATTCCCCTTCATGAAATTCGGCGAGGTTCACGCCCACCCACAGCATGCTGCTGGGTGCCAGCGGGTCATCGACACCCTCGACCTGGACCTCCAGCCGCCACTGCTCGGCACCGTCGGCCGAGGCTTGCGCCAGCGGGCCCAGCAACACCGTCGGCACGCCGGCCTCGACCACCATCACGCCGAGCGACTGCTGGACGCCGTTCAGCCACAGCTCCGGCTCGACCAGATACTGATCGGCCGCGGCACTGCCTGCCGCGACAAGCAGCAGCGCCGCCAGCGCCCGCTGCAGCATGCTCAGGCGCCGCGGCCGCGGAAGCGCTCTGGCAGCACTTCCATGTCGGGCTGGTCTTCCCCTTCCTTTTCCACCGGCATCAGGTCCTGCTTCGACACGCCCAGCATGATCGCCGCGCTACCGGCGATATAGATCGACGAGTAGGTCCCGATGACGACACCCAGAATCAGGGTGAAGGCGAAGGCATGAATGATTTCACCGCCGAAATAAAACAGCGCGATCAGCACCATCATGGTGGTCAACGAGGTCATGACGGTACGACCCAGCATCTGGTTGATCGATAGATTGCACAGTTCGATCGGCGTGCCCTTGCGTTTGGTGCGGAAATTCTCGCGCAGCCGATCGTAGACGACGATGGTGTCGTTCAGGGAGTAGCCAATCACCGCCAGCAGCGCCGCGACCACGGTCAGGTCGAAGTTGACCTGCAACAGCGACAGAATCCCGACCACCAGCAGCACGTCGTGAACCAGCGCCGCTACCGCGCCCACGGCGAAGCGCCACTGAAAGCGGAAGGACACATACAGCAGAATGCCGAACAGCACATACAGCAGTGCCAGGCCGCCCTGCTCGGCCAGTTCCTGGCCGACCTGGGGGCCGACAAACTCGACCCGTCGCAGCTCGATGCCGGGCTCCTGGGCCTGCAGGGCGGTGAGTACCTGGGTGCTCAGATCGGCGCCGGTTTCGTCGTCCTGATCAGCCGGCATGCGCACGACGATCTCGCGCGCGCTGCCGAAGGTCTGGACCACGAAGTCATCGAAGCCGGCGTCGGCCAGGGCCTCACGCACTTCCGACAGTTCCGGCGCGGTCGGATAGCCGACTTCGATCAAGGTACCGCCGGTGAAATCGAGGCCGAAGTTGATGCCGCGGGTAAACAGCGAGACGATGCCGATCAGCAGGATGATGGCGGAGATGACCAGCGCCAGCTTGCGCTGGGACAGGAAATCGATATTGGTATTGGCCTTGATGATATCCATGGCAGGGCTCCTTCAGATCGCCAGCGACTGCAGGCGCTTGCGCCCACCGTAGATCAGACCCACCACGGCCCGGGTGCCGACGATGGCGGTAAACATCGAGGTCACGATCCCCAGGCTCAGGGTCACGGCGAAGCCCTTGATCGGGCCGGTGCCGAACATGAACAGCACGATGGCCGCGATCAGCGTGGTGACGTTGGCGTCGGCAATGGTCGAGAAAGCCTTCTCGTAGCCGGAGCGGATGGCCGCTTGCGGCGAGTTCCCCAACCTCAGCTCTTCCTTGATGCGTTCGTAGATCAGGACGTTGGCGTCGACCGCCATACCGACGGTGAGCACGATGCCGGCGATACCCGGCAAGGTCAGGGTCGCGCCGAGCAGCGACAGCAGCGCCACGATCAGCACCAGGTTGGCGGTCAGCGCCAGGTTGGCGACCAGGCCGAAGACCTTGTAGTACACCGCCATCACCACCAGCACCAGGGCAAAGCCGATCATCACCGAGCGGAAGCCCTGGTCGATGTTGTCCTGGCCCAGGCTGGGGCCGACGGTGCGTTCTTCGATGATCTGCATCGGCGCGGCCAGGGCGCCGGCGCGCAGCAGCATCGCCAGCTGCGACGCCTCGGTGGCCGAGCCCAGGCCGGTGGTCTGGAAACGGCCGCCGAAGGGCTCGCGGGTGACCGCGGCCGAGATCACTTCCTCGACTCGGCGGGTGGTCGGCACTTCGACGCCGTCGACAACCCGGGTGTCCGGGCGATGCTCGATGAAGACCACGGCCATGCGGTTGCCGACGTTCTGAGTGGTGTGCTCCAGCATGCGCCGGGCGCCGGGACCGTCGAGGCTGACCACGACGTTCGGCTGGCCGGTATTCTGGTCGAAGCCGGCGGCGGCGTTGATCAGGTTGTCGCCGGAGGCGATCACCGTGCGCGACAGCAGGATGGGTGAACCATCGCGCATGAAGTACAGCCGCGACTGGGCCGGGATCCGGCCGGTGCGCTGCGCCTCGAAGGGATCATTCTGCTCGTCAACGCCGCGGTACTCGACGGTGGCGGTGGAGCCCAGCACGCGCTTGGCCTGGGTGGTGTCCTGCACACCCGGCAGCTGAACCACGATGCGATCAGCGCCCTGCTGCTGGATGATCGGCTCGGACACGCCCAGTTCGTTGACGCGATTGCGCAGGGTGCTGATGTTCTGGCGCAGCGCGGTCTGCTGCAGATCGCGCAGCACTTCCTCGTCGATCACGGCGCGGATATTGAAGGTCTCGGAGCCGTCGCGCGTTTCCAGCATCAGCTCGTCGATCTCGCGGCCGATCAGGCGCATGGCTCGCTCGCGGTCTTCCTCGGAGCGCAGCTCCGCGACGATCTGGGTGCGGTCGACGCGCACGGTGCGGTAGCGGATGTTGCCGTCGCGCAGCACGTTGCGAATACTGCCGGCAAAGCGCTCCAACTGCTGCGCCCTGGCCGTGTCCATGTCAACCTGCATCAGGAAGTGGACGCCGCCCTGCAGATCCAGGCCCAGCACCATCGGCTCGGCGCGCAGCAGCCTGAGCCAGTCCGGCGTGGCCGGGGCCAGGTTCAGCGCAACCACGTACTCCTCGCCCAGGGCGTCGCGCAGCGCATCGGCAGCGCGGGCCTGGCGGTCCACATTGTCGAAGCGAACGAGCAGGCGCTGGGCGTCGGCGTCGATCCGGGAAAACTCGATGTTCTCGGCTTGCAGGACGCTTTCAATGCGTCCGGCCATGTCGCGCTCGAGCTCGAAGCCCCGGAGCGAAGAAACCTGCACCGCCGGGTCGTCGCCGAACAGGTTCGGCAGCGCATAGACCAGGCCCAGGCCGATCACGATGATCAGCAGGGCGTATTTCCAGGGGGGGACTCGATTCATGGGTTAAACAATGTCATGCCTGGTTGGGGCCGGACTCAGCCGGCAGAATCGATGGTGCCCTTGGGTACGACCTGGGCAATGGAACCACGCTGCACGCGGATCTCGACCTTGTCGGCCAGCTGGACGGTGACGAAGCTGTCGCCAACCTGAGTCAAACGACCCAGCAGACCGCCCGCGGTGATCACTTCGTCACCCGCTGACAGGCCGGAGACCAGCTCCCGATGTTCCTTGTTGCGCTTCATCTGCGGGCGAATCAGCAGGAACCAGAAGATCACGATGATCAGAATCAGCGGGATCAGACTGGCGAACAGGCTCGGTTCACCGGCTCCGGCGCTCTGCGCCATCGCATTGCCTATGAAAAACTCCATGGACCTTCCTCGGACGTGAATTCAGTTTGGCCGACGGGCGCTACGGACCCGTTACATAGCCCCTCATTATCGCACAGACTGGCAAAGCCGGTGGCGGCGCTCGGCAGGGCCACCGGGGCCGTGGCAAGACGCGGGCCGTACGCCCCGATCAGTCGGGAATGCCGGCAGCCCAGCCGGCCTGCAGCTCGGCGGCTTCGGCCTCGAAGCGCCCCTGCTCGATGGCCGCGCGCAGGCGCCGCATCACGGTCTGGTAGTAGTGCAGGTTGTGAATGGTGGCCAGGCGATGGCCGAGAATCTCGTCGCATTTCTGCAGGTGGCGTACGTAGGCGCGCGAGTAGTGGCGGCAGGTATAGCAATCGCAGTCCTCGTCGATCGGCCGGGTGTCGGCCTCGTAGCGGGCGTTGCGGATCTTCAGCACGCCGCGGCTGGTGAACAGGTGGCCGTTGCGGGCGTTGCGGGTCGGCATCACGCAGTCGAACATATCGACGCCGCGGGCGACGGCCGCGACCAGGTCCTCGGGCCTGCCCACCCCCATCAGATAGCGCGGGCGATCGGCCGGCAGCAGCGGCGTGGTCGCCTCCAGCACCGCGTTGCGCTCGTCTTCGGGTTCGCCCACCGACAGCCCGCCGATGGCGTAGCCGTCGAAGCCGATGCCGACCAGGCCGGCGGCCGACTCGGCCCGCAGCTCGGCGTACATGCCGCCCTGGACGATGCCGAACAGGGCGGAAGGATTGTCGGCATGCGCCGTCTTCGAACGCTCGGCCCAGCGCAGCGAGCGGCGCATGGATTCGGCGGCCTGGGCTTCGGTGGCCGGGTACGGCGTGCACTCATCGAAGATCATGACGATGTCCGAGCCCAGCGCGCGCTGCACGGCCATGGACTCCTCCGGCCCCAGAAACACCCGGGCACCGTCGACCGGCGAGGCGAAAGTCACGCCGCGCTCGTCCATCTTGCGCAGATCAGCCAGGCTCCAGACCTGGAAACCGCCGGAATCGGTCAGGATCGGCCCCGACCAGCCCATGAAATCATGCAGATCGCCGTGCGCCTGGATCACCCGGGTGCCCGGCCGCAGCATCAGGTGGAAGGTGTTGCCGAGGATGATCTGCGCGCCCAGGGCGGTGAGCTCCTCCGGCGTCATCGCCTTGACCGTGCCGTAGGTGCCCACAGGCATGAAGGCCGGCGTCTCGACGACACCGCGCTCGAACACCAGCCGCCCGCGGCGGGCGGCACCATCAGTAGTGATCAGATTGAAGTGCATGGGGGTAAGGGTAAGAGGGGAAGAAGCGAGAGGGAAGAGGGATGAGGGAAAGTGAGCAGTCGAGAGATCAAGGCTGAGGTTCAGGCTTTTCCCTCTCCCTTCTCCCCGCTACCCCTCTCCCCACTTTCACAGAATCACCATCGCATCGCCATAGCTGAAGAAGCGGTATTCCTGCGCCACCGCATGCCGATAGGCGGCAAGCACCGCGTCGCGGCCGGCGAAGGCGGCGACCAGCATGATCAGGGTGGAGCCGGGCAGGTGGAAGTTGGTGACCAGGCCGTCCACCACCTTGAACGGGTAGCCGGGATAGATGAACAGCCGGCTGTCGCCGGCGTAAGGCTTGAGCGTGCCCGAGGCGGCCGCCGTTTCCAGCGAGCGCACGGCGGTGGTGCCGACCGCGATCACCCGGCCGCCGCGGGCGCGGGTTTCCGCGACGGCAGCCACCAGGGGCTCGTCCACCCGCAGCCATTCGGCGTGCATGACATGCTCTTCGATCCGCTCGGCGCGCACCGGCTGAAAGGTGCCGGCGCCGACGTGCAGGGTGCAGAAGGCGCGCCGCACGCCCTTGGCTTCGAGTCGATCAAGCAGGGCCTGGTCGAAGTGGAGGCCGGCGGTGGGCGCGGCCACGGCGCCGGGCTCGCGGCCGTAGACGGTCTGGTAGCGCTCCTGATCGGCCGCCTCGTCGTCGCGGCTGATGTAGGGCGGCAGCGGCATGTGGCCGTGCTGCGCCAGCAGCTCGCTCCAGTCCGGCGCGTTGGGCGCCAGCGCCAGCCGCCAGAACTCGCCCTCGCGCGCGATCACCTCAACCAGCGGCTCGTCGTCGATCAGCAGCGCGCTGCCGGGCGCCGGCTTCCGCCGCACCCGCAGCTGCGCCAGCGCCGTGCGCGCGTCGATCAGCCGCTCGATCAGGATTTCGACCTGGCCGCCGGTCGGCTTGGCCGCAAACAGCCGCGCCGGAATGACGCGGGTGTCGTTGAACACCAGCAGATCGTCCGGCCCGAGCAGCTCGACCAGATCGGTGAAGCGGCGATCGGCCAGGCGCCCATCCTCCCGGCCCAGCTGCAGCAGCCGGCTGGCCGAGCGCTCTGGCAGCGGATACTGGGCGATCAGCCGCTCGGGCAGCTCGAATTCAAAATCAGACAGCTTCATGGGAGGATCGGCAAAGGCTGGCGCGTAGTTTAGGCCCTGCAGAGCCCTCAGCGCTGCCTGGCTTCGTGGCTTGCCGCATCGAGGGGCGGTGCTTTTGCCGTGCGGGGGCGCGTCTGGAGTGACTAGCCACTGCTTCGGAACTCCAGACGCGCCCCGGCACGGCACGCATCGCCAGGCATCGCGGCTCGATCAACTGGCGGCGCGCCGCATCCCTACGGCCCGGTCGAGCCATAGGGCAGCCAGCCTCACCATACTCTTTGCTGCTTTGCTGCTTTGCGACCCTCAAGGTTTTGTGCCAGGCCCAGCGCGTCAGTAAAGTTTCGCCGGGTTGGCATTTGCCCGCCCGATGCGGCAGACTGATCCGTGATGACCAGCGCCGACGACATACTGATCGACCTGCACAGCCACCTGCTGCCAGCCAGCCTGCCGGACATGGGCGTGGCCGGGTTTCCAAGCCTGGTCGACAGCGGCGAGCAGCGCGAGATCCGGATCGACGGTCGCTTCTTCCGCGCGGTCAAGCGCAGCGCCTGGGACATGCCCTACCGGATCGAGCACTATGCCCGCGCCGGCGTCCAGGTCCAGGTGGTCTGCACGGTGCCGGTGCTGTTCAGCTATCACCTGCCGGCCGCGCCGGCGGCCCGCTTCACCCGCCATCTGAACGAGCATATCGCCGAGCAGCAGCGGGCCTGGCCGGATCGGGTGGTCGGCCTTGGCAGCCTGCCGCTGCAGGACCTGAGGCTCGCCGTCGCCGAAGCCGAATACTGCGCGCAGGCGCTGGGTCTGGCCGGTGTTCAGATTGGCTCCAATGTCAATGATCGCAACCTCGACGATCCGGAATTGATCGAGGTCCTGGCCGCCTGTCAGGATCTGGGCCTGGCCGTGCTGGTCCACCCCTGGAACATGATGGGCAAGGCCCAGATGCCGGACTACTGGCTGCCCTGGCTGGTCGGCATGCCGGCCGAGCTGAGCCGCGCGATCTGCTGCATGATCTTCGGCGGCGTGTTCGAGCGCCTGCCGAAGCTCAGGGTCTGCTTCGCCCACGGCGGCGGCGCCTTTCCGTTCACGATCGGGCGCATCGAGCACGGCTTCAACATGCGCCCCGACCTGGTCGCGACGCGCAACGCGGTCAATCCACGCGATTATATCGGCCGCTTCTGGGTCGATTCAGTGACCCATGACCCGCAGGCCCTGGCCTACCTGATCGAAGTCATGGGCGCCGATCGGGTCGCGCTGGGCACCGATTTCCCCTTCCCGCTCGGCGAACAGGAGCCCGGCAGCGCGATTCGCGCCCTTGACCCCGATCCGGCCCTGAAACGACGGCTGTACTGGCAGAATGCGCTGGAGTTCCTGCAGCTACCGGCCGAACGATTCGGAATCCAGGCATGAAAGCGCATCTTGAACTCGGCGGCCGCCAACTGGCGGCGGACCTGGGCGCCGGCATCGGCCTGAGCATCCCGATCCGGCCCGACGGTCGCCATCCGCGCTTCTTTGTCGACGAAGCGGTCGGCTTCGAAACCCTGAGCGGCGGCGGATTCACCGGCCGGGTCGAGCGCGGTGGCAGCTGCAACGTCGACCGCGTGCGGCTGATCCCGCACTGCCACGGCACCCATACCGAAGGCCCGGGCCATATCACCCGCCAGGCCGAGCCCGTGCAGCAAGGCCTGGAGACCGGGCTGATCCCTGCCTGGCTGCTCAGCGTGAACCCGGGGCCGGCCGCTGGCGAAACTGCCGCCGGCATCGGGCCGGTGATCCGCGGCGCCGATCTGAGCTGGCCGGCCTACGCCCGCGCCCTGATCATCCGTACCCTGCCCAATGACCCGACCAAGTGCGAGCGCGACTACGCCAGCGCCGCGCCCTATCCGCTGCTGTCGGTCGAGGCCATGCGCGCGATTGCCAACGGCGGCATCGAGCACTTGCTGATCGACACCCCCTCGGTGGACGCCGCCGATGACGGCGGCCAGCTGGCCCAGCACCGTCGTTTCTGGCAGATGGCGCCCGGCCAGACGGAAGCGCCTGCCCGACGCGGCCACTGCAGCATCACCGAGCTGATCTACGTGCCCGAGCAGGCCGCTGACGGGGCCTATCTGCTCAGCCTGGGCGTGTCGGCGCTGCATGGCGACGCCAGCCCCAGCGCACCGCTGATCTTTCCGCTGCGATGATCCTGATCGAGCCTGATCAGCGGCGCGAGCCCGGCGACTTCCGCGACCGCTTCCGGATTCCGCCGGGGCCGGGCGGCCGCGACAGCCTGTACTTCTGCGGCAATTCGCTCGGCCTGCAGCCGATCGCCGCGGCCGATGCGGTCGAGGCCGAGCTGGAGCGCTGGGCGCGGCTGGGCGTGGCCGGCCATTTCGACGGCCCCCTGGCCTGGATGCCGTATCACCGACTCGCCACCGACAACCTGGCCCTGCTGGTCGGCGCCCGGCCGCGTGAAGTGGTGGCGATGAACTCGCTGACCGTCAATCTGCACCTGATGATGGCCAGTTTCTTTCGCCCGCAGGGCGCGCGCCGCCGGATCCTGATCGAGCGCGGCGCCTTTCCCTCGGATCGCCATGCCGTGGCCTCGCAGCTACACCTGCGCGGGCTTGATGTCGACCAGCATCTGGTCGAGCTGGCCCCGCGCCGCGACGGCCTGCTGCACGAAGAGGACATCGAGGACTATCTGGAGCGCTACGGCGAGCAGGTCGCGCTGGTGCTGTGGCCGGGCGTGCAATACGCCAGCGGCCAGGTGTTCGACCTGGCCCGGATCGCCCGCGCCTGCCAGCGCGCCGGCGCCTGCCTCGGCCTGGACCTGGCCCACGCCGTCGGCAACATCCCGCTGGCCCTGCACGACATCGGCGCCGATTTCGCCGTCTGGTGCAGCTACAAGTATCTCAACGCCGGGCCTGGCGCCGTCGCCGGCTGCTTCGTTCATGACAAGCACGCCGACTTCGACGGCCCGCGCCTGGCCGGCTGGTGGGGCCATGACGAGGACAGCCGCTTCCGCATGCCGGCCGAGTTCCGGCCGATGCGCGGCGCCGAGGGCTGGCAGCTGTCCAACCCGCCGGTGCTGGCGCTGGCGCCGCTGTGGGCCTCGCTGGCGCTGTTCGCCGAGGCCGGAATGGATCGGCTGCGGCGCGGTTCGCTGACCCTGACCGGGCACCTGGCCCAGACCCTGAAGGAACGCGTCGACGAGCATGTCGAGATCTTGACGCCGCTGGAGCCGCATCGGCGCGGCTGCCAGCTGTCGCTGCGCCTGCGCCACGGCCGGACCGCCGGCCGACGCCTGTTTGAGCGGCTGGAAGCTCACGGTGTGGTTGCCGACTGGCGCGAACCGGACATCATCCGGGTCGCCCCGGTGCCCTTGTACAACCGCCTGGCCGAACTGGACGAGCTGGTCGACCTGATCGAGCGGCTGGCCTGATGCCGCCGCCAGCCGCCTCATCGCCCGATACGGTGAGCATTATCGGCGCCGGCCTGGCCGGTGCCCTGCTCGCGGTGATGCTGGCCCGCCAGCGACGGCGCGTCGAGGTTTTCGAGCGCTATCCCGATCCGAGACAGGAGCCGGTGCCAGCCGGTCGCTCGATCAACCTCGCCCTGGCCGAGCGCGGCCGCGCGGCCCTGGCCGCGGCCGGACTGCTGGAGGCGGTTGAAGATTTTTCCCTGCCAATGCGCGGTCGGCTGCTGCATGACGAAGACGGGAGTACGCGGCTGCAGCGCTACGGCCAGCGCGACGAGGAGGTGATCTGGTCGGTCCACCGCGGCCGGCTCAACCGTGCCCTGCTCGATGCCGCCGAAGACGCTGGCGCCGTCATTCATTTCGACCGGCGCCTGAGCGAAGCCGATTTCGAGCAGCGCCGGCTGGTCTTTCTCGATCGTGGCGACCGCGCCCATGAGGCGAGGTTCGAGCTGGTCATCGGCGCCGACGGCGCCGGCTCAGGCTTGCGCCGGGCGATGAACGCGCTCGGGGACCTGAACGCCCGCGAGGAAGCGCTGGGCCACGGTTATCTGGAGCTCGGCATTCCGCCGGGTAAGGACGGGGATTTCCAGCTCGATCCGGAAGCCCTGCATATCTGGCCGCGCGGCGGCTTCATGATGATCGCCCTGCCCAATCCCGACCGCAGCTTCACCTGCACCCTGTTTCTGGCCAATGAAGGCGACACCAGCTTCGCAGCGCTGGCCGACCCGGCCCGGCGCCGGGCTTTCCTGAGCCGCTGGTTTCCGGACGCGGTCGCGCTGATGCCGGATCTGGATCGCGAGCTGGCCGAGCATCCGGTCGGCTATCTGGCCACGCTCTACGTCGACCGCTGGCGCTGGCGCGACCGCGCCGTACTGCTGGGCGACGCCGCCCACGCCATCGTGCCCTTCCATGGCCAGGGCATGAACGCGGCCTTCGAAGACGTGGTCTGCCTGGCCGGGCTGCTGGCCGACGGTGGCGATCTCGCCACCGTGCTGGCCGCTTTCGAGGCCGAGCGCAAGCCGAATGCCGATGCTATCGCCGCCATGGCCCTGGACAACTACCTGGAGATGCGCGACCGCGTGCGCGACCCGCGCTTTCATCTGATCAAGGCGCTGGAATGGGAGCTGGAGAAGCGCTTGCCGGGCCTGTTCATTCCGCGCTACGCCATGGTCATGTTCCACCCCGAGATCCCCTATGCCGAGGCCCATCGCCGCGGCGCGCTGCAGGCCGGGTTGATGGAGCGCTTGAGCCACGGCTGCGCCAGCCTCGAAGACATCGACCTGGCAGCGGCGGCTGACCAGGCTCGCGAACTGCTGACGTCTGGATGAAGCGCTGGCCCTGGTCGGCGGTGATCGCGGCCAGCGTGGTGGGGCTGCTGCTGGCGCTGGGGCTGATGCTCGGCGATTGGGGCCTGGCATCCGCCGCCGGCCTGCTCGAAAACCTGAGTGCGCGGGTCGACCGTCACTTCTGGCTGGCACTGCTGCTGTTCGTGCTCAGTTTCGCCGTGCTGGCCGCTCTGGCGCTGCCGATCGGCTCCCTGTATTGCCTGGCCGCCGGCTATCTGTTCGGCATCGGGACCGGTGCCGTGGCAGCGCTGATCGGCGCCTGCCTGGGCGCGGCGCTGACCTTCCTGCTGATTGGCCAACTGGGCGGACGCGGCGTGCGTGGGCGCCTGCGGCAGAGCCGCGTCGAGCCCGTGCTCAGGCTGCTGGAGCGCGACGCGGTGTGGTATCTGATCATTCTTCGGGTGGTGCCGATCGCGCCCTTCTTTCTGGTCAACGCGGCCGCGGCCATGACCCGCATCAGCGCGCTTCGCTTTCATCTGGCCACCCTGCTCGGCTTGGCGCCGGTATGCCTGGTTTATGCGGCAGTGGGTAACGGCCTCGGCTCGATGCTGGAAGCCCGCGAACTGCTGGGCCCCGGCCTGCTGCTCAAGCCCGATGTCGGCCTGCCCTTGCTGGGCCTGCTGCTGCTGATCGCCCTGAGCTGGGCGCTGCGCCGTCGCCTCAAGGGCGACGCGCAGTGATAAACCGGGTCAGGCCGGACTCAAGCGCCGCGTCCAGGCAACTGAAACACGACCTGCTGCTCGTCCGCGTGCCAGGGCTCGCCAAACCGCTCGCGAAAGGCCTCGATGCAGGGGCCGATCTCGGGCAGCGCGCGCGCGTCGATAAACGGCGAACCCAGATGAAAGACGACGAAACGGTTCTCCGGCGGACGCCAGGCCAGCAGATCGTTGACAAACACGAACCGCCGCAGCCGAATGCCGGCGCCCTGCTCGGGATGCAGCTCACCGTGTGTCCAGGGCGTACACAGGCCGCTGATCATGCCGATCCGCACCGGCATCTGATGGATGCGCTGATACTCCGACAGCGGGCTGAAGTGGGACTCGAAATGCCAGGGCGTTTCGATGATTACCCAGTCGCCCGGCTCGGCGGCCATCCGGAGATAGACCGGCGGCAGACTGGCCTCGGCCATGCGCATTGAAAACGGATTGCGCTCGAAGTCGTAGTCGAACTGATAGCGCAGATGATTGCTGAACGGGTTCGTTCCCAGGTAGGTCTGCGGCAGCGGGCCGCCGAGATAGACCGCGGCCAGCAGCAGCAAGCCCGCGCCCGGGCCGATCACCGGGATGGCCAGGGCCGGCCAGCGACGAACCAGGCCGTTCGTGGCCGCCACCGCACCCAGCGCCACCAGGGCCAGCCACAGCGGCAGGGCCGTGGCGGTGTAGCGCACCAGCACCAGCGCATGGTGAATCCAGGCCGCATCCAGCATGGCAATCGCGAGCACCGAGATCACGACCATGAACAGCCAGTAGCCGGCGAATGCGCGATCCCGCCACATCAGCGCCTTGGCGCCCAGCGCCGCGAACACCGTCAGCACCAGCAGCACGGGCCAGCGGACGGTACCCAGAATCAGCTCCCAGCTACGCAGGAAGGTGATCAGCTGGATGCTGTCAATGCCGGACTTGCTGCTCATCGCATGGGGATCGGCCAGCAGCGGCGGCAGGACCAGCACGGCGCTCAGCGCCGCGGTCAGCAATCCCAGCGGTACGATGCGGGTCAACGCGGCCGTGCCGCGACCATGCCGCCAGTTGTTCAAGGCCATCAGCCCGAACCAGAGCAGCGCTGAGCCGGTGAACAACAGGGTCAAGGGATGCAGCCAGGCACAGAGCACCGTCGCGACGACGAACAGGGACGCCCAGCCGCGACCGCCCTCATGCCACCAGCGCCACAGCGCGACCACGGCGATGAAACTGAGCGGAATGGTCAGCGCATACGGCCTGACATAGCGGCTGAAGTGGATCAGCAGCGGCGAGATGGCAATCAGACCGGCGAACAGCCAGCGCTCCGAGGGCTTCAGCCACGGGCGCATGATCCAGGGCAGCGCCAGCACGGTGGCCAAGCCAGCCGCCACGGGCAAGGCGCGCAGACGACCCTCGGTCAGGCCGATGGTGTCGGCCAGGGTCTTGAACAGCAGGGTCAGCGGGATGCTGTGATCGGCGTGACCGAAGGACAGAAAGATATCGCGGTAGCCGGAAAACATCAGCTTGTGGACCGCGTGCCATTCGTCATCGATCAGGATCTGTTGCCCGATCTGCCACAGCCGCAACCAGACGGCCACGGCCAGCAGCACGGCCCAGGCCAGCCACCAGGCGTGGCGGGAAAGCTTTTGGTTCATGGCGCCTCGCTCAAGCCAGCCAGGCGGGCCGGTACAGGCCGCTGCGCTGGCCGGCCGAGGCCAGCGACACGCCCAGCACGCCGAGACCGTAGATCACGCTGCGGCGAAAATTGATCGACGAGGCCTCGGCGAAATAGCGCGTTGGACAGGTGACCTCACCAATCAAGTAGCCGCGGGCAATGATCTGGGCCAGCATCTGATTGTCGAAGATGAAATCATCGGAGTTGGCGTCGAGGTCGATGGCGCGCAGCAGATCGGCTGAAAAGGCCCGGTAGCCGGTGTGATATTCCGACAGCTTGGCGCCGGTACACAGGTTCTGAAACGCCGTCAGCGCCCGGTTGGCCACGTACTTGTACAGCGGCATGCCGCCGCGCAGCGCGCCGCCGCCCAGGATCCGCGAGCCGAGTACGACCGGAAACAGCCCGCTGGCGACCAGCCCCGCCATCGCCGGAATCAGCTTCGGTGTGTACTGGTAGTCGGGGTGCAACATGATGACGATATCGGCGCCCAGGGCCAGCGCGTGGGCGTAGCAGGTTTTCTGGTTGCCGCCGTATCCGCGGTTGCGCTCGTGCCGGATCACGTGCTGAATACCGAGCTGAGCGGCCACCGCCACGGTGTCGTCCTGGCTGGCGTCATCGACCAGAATGATCTCGTCGACCAGATCTCTGGGGATTTCCTCCACCGTTCGCGACAGGGTCAGCGCGGCATTGTACGCCGGCATCACGACGACGAGCTTTTGCCCGTTGATCATGGGCTTTGACGACGCTTCGTACGGCGCATGATCAAGGCGCCGATGTTCTCGAATCAATCAGCACGTTGCCGTCTCGATCGCTGAGCGAGAAGGCCTTGCCCCGCGCCGCGGACGACCCGTAGGTGGGCGAGGACAAAACCTTGATTCTGGCATCGCGGGGCTCGGCCAG
Source organism: Gammaproteobacteria bacterium (assembly GCA_050485825.1). Lineage (GTDB taxonomy): Bacteria > Pseudomonadota > Gammaproteobacteria > Xanthomonadales > Wenzhouxiangellaceae > Wenzhouxiangella. Next base: position 62,631 of record JBJHCC010000012.1, on the reverse strand, counting down.
GCAAAAGCTGGCAAAGCTCGTGGTCTCCAGCGTTGGCAGGTTGTAACCGCCAATCACCGCGCCGCCCACGAATCCACCGCCGGGTCGATCGATGAAGCGGGTCCGCGCCGAGATCATGAAACGGGTCGACTGGTTCTGCTGCGGCCTGAAACCGATCACATAGAAGCCCGGCGGCACCACGGTTGACAGCTGGCTGACCCCAGCGGCCACCGGCTGATCAAAAAGCAGCTCGACGGTACCGTCAACGCGACGCTCCAGGGTCAAGCGACCCGGGCCGGCCGCATCCAGGTCGATCTCCAGGCTCTGGTCTTCCCGGGCCGGGTTACTGATCGAGAAGGCAGCAAAACCGCGGATATCGGCGGTGGCTCGTCCGCCGAAATTGAGGCCGCCCTGCAGCAGGCGACGGCCGCTACCCTCGACGACGATGTCGGCGCCGAAGCGGCCCGGCTGGGAGTTTTCTCCAGGATGGGTGCGCAAGACAAAAAAGCCCGGGCAGGCCTGCGCCGGATCGACATCGAGCGGTAGCCGGCCGGTGGGCTCGTCCGCCGTTCCGCCAATCAGCGCTTCGGGGCCACCGGCGGCAAACTGCGCGGCCACCGGCAGATTCTGCTCGCTCATCGACGATGCGGCGGGGCGCAGCCGCACCCGGCCTTCAACCAGTCCGCCGGACGTCGCGCTGCCCCGCCGAAGCTCGATGGTCAGCTGCTGGCTCTGGCCGGCCTCGAGGCTGAAACTGGCCGGCGACACCGTGATCGGAAAAGGCCCGACACCCTGCGCGGTCCAGCTGCCGCTGCGGATCGCCCGGACCGTCCGGGTGAAGCTGCAGCCGTTGTCACAGGCGGTGTTGACCATGCTGGGCAGATTGAGCTGGCCGGGGCTGCCACCCTGGGCCGGGTTGGCAGCGAGGAACTGAGCGCGAGTCACCGGCAAGTACAATCCGGCCCGCGCTGCCCGGTCAACGCGGATGCGGCCGGCGCCGCGATCAAAGATAGTGGCGGCGTTGCCGCCCACGGTAACCGGCTCGGTCTCTGCCGTGGTCTCCAGCATCGAGTACAGCATCGACGGGCTGCGGGTCGGATCAAGCTGACGCAGCAGCGCGATCGCGCCGGCCACGTGCGGACTGGACATCGAAGTCCCGCTGCGAATCGCCAGCGAATCCGCATTGGGCATATCGGCCGCGTCAATGCCGACGCCCGGCGCGACCAGATTCGGCTTGACGATGCCGGGCACGCTTTGCGACGGCCCGCGCGCCGAAAACGAGCCGAGCTGGTCGCCCAGCCCCCGGCGATCCAGCGACACCCGCGCCAGGCCGGCAGGGCCGGTCAGGCCGCTGAGCTCCAAGCCATCGCTGCGGCTGAGCATGGCCGACGGAATGGCCGTGGTCTCCAGCCCGGCCATGCAGACCTGGCCATCCGGTTCATTGTTGTAGACCAGCACCGCGCGGGCCCCGGCATTCTGGGCATTCAGCACTTTGGCCTGAAAGGGACAGTCACCGCGCTCGACCAGCAGCACCGCATCCTGGAGTGCGCCCTGCGGAAAGGGATTACAGGCGCGTGGGCTGTTGCTGAAGCCGGTCGCTCGCCGCACCGGCAGGTCAACGATCTCCGGGCCGCCCAGATTGGGGCCCGACCCGAACAGCGCCGGCCGGCCTCCCCTGCCCTCGATATCGACCCGGCCCTGGGCGCAGAAATCGGTCGTGGTAGCGCCAACGGCCAGCGCCCAGGGCGCCTCGGCCGGCCAGCCGACGGAACTGGCCGTCGGCCCGTCGTTGCCGGCAGAGGTGACGAAGCTGATGCCGGCCTCGCGAAGATTGAGGATGCGCAGCGCCGTCGCACTGTTCCAGGGGCTGGAGGGCGTGGATCCAATCGAGAAATTGACCACGTCGACGCGATCCGCAATGGCTCGATCCAGCGCCTGAAGGATGGCGCTGCCCTGGCAGGTACCCTGGTCAGGTTCGTCGGGATCGCGCTCGACGCACACCCGGTAGGACACGATATTGGCCCGCGATGCGACGCCGGACTGACCCGTCTGCCAGGGATTACCCGCCGCGATCGCCGCAACGTGGGTGCCGTGGCCATCGGTATCGAAGCCCTGGTTGGGTTCGTTGGTAAAGTCGTACACGCCGATCAGCTTGTTATTGCAGGGCACGTCGGGGCGACTGCACAGACCCAGTTGATTGCCCTTGGGATTCTGATGGACGTAGCCGCCGGTGTGCGCCGGGTTGTCGGAAAAAGCCCGGTGCCCCCAGTTGATGCCGCTGTCGATGATGCCGATCACCACGCCTTCGCCGCGCGCGGCTGGCAGCCCGACGCTGCCCTGATTGAGCGCCGGCGCGCCAATCAGGCTCAGCCCGGGGTTGGACTGCAGGCTGTACAGCGACTCCTGGTAGACCTCGCGTACCCCGGGCAGCTGGCGCAGCTGCTCGGCCTCGTCGGCATCGATGCTGACAATGAGCGCGTTGGCGACGTGGCGGGTGCGGCCTTCGGCGACCAGCGCCCGGCCCAGGGCCAGGCGGGCCGCATCGACGAAATCGGCCTGACGACGATCGAGATAGGTCGCGTAGGCCTGAACCGCCGGTTCGCGCACGTCGAAACGGCTGGCGCCGGTCGCCGCCGGTGCGGTCGCCTCCAGGAAGGGATCGGCGCTGACCCCGCCGAAGCCCTGCGACTGGGTGGCCAGGTCGCTGCCGCCAAACTCCAGCGTCGGCGGATCGACCAGCTCGACAATCCAGCGCGGCCCGGCCGCTTCGGTGTGTGCCTGCGCCGCAGCGGCCGCCAGCGTCAGCAGCAGCAGGCAAGCCACCGCGGACCGGCATCCAGCCTCGATTCGGCGGCGCCCCAGAAGGCGTTTGACCCGGGCACTCATGCGGGTGCTTCGGCCAGCGGCTGGCGCAAGGTCACCAGCTCCTCCGCCGCCGTCGGATGGATGCCGATGGTGCGGTCGAAATCAGCCTTGCTCAAACCAGCCCGCACCGCGACGGCAAAACCTTGCAGCATCTCGGGAGCGTCAGGCCCCACCACGTGACAGCCCAGCACCCGGTCGGATTGCGCATCCACCACCAGTTTCATCATTGATTTCTCCGCACGACCGGCCAGAGTGTATTTCATCGGCGTAAATTCGGAACGAAACACCCGCAGCGCCAGCCCGGCCTGGCGCGCCTCGCTTTCGGTCAGGCCGACGGTGGCCACCGGCGGCTGAGAAAACACCGCGGCCGGTGTGTTGGCATGATCAACCGGCCTGTCCATGCCGCCGAACACGGTGTCGGCAAAGCAATGACCTTCCATCAAGGCCACCGGGGTCAGCGCGATCCGGTCGGTCACATCGCCGACGGCATAGATACTGTCGACGTTGGTTCGGCTGTAATCGTCGACCTCGATGCGGTTGTCGGGGCCGAGGCGAACCCCGGCCGCTTCCAGGCCCAGATCCCAGGTGTAGGGCACCCGCCCGGTGGCCATCATGACCGCGTCGAAATGATCGCTGCGCTGGTCGGAATAGCGCACCTCGATGGCATCGTCCACTTTTTCCAGCGCGGCGGGCATCAGCTGATACTCGAAGCGAACACCGCGCTGACGCATGCCGGCCTCGACCGAACGCCGAACATCCTCGTCGAAACCGCGCAGAATGCGGTCGCGCCGATACGCCAGGGTGACATCGGCGCCCAGGCCGTTGAAGATGCCGGCGAACTCCACCGCAATGTAGCCGGCACCCACGATCAGCACCCGCCGAGGCAAGCGCTCCAGATGGAAGGCCTCATCCGAGCTGATGGCCAGCTCGCGGCCCGGAATTTCCGGCAGCCAGGGTCGACCGCCAACCGCGATCAGAATCCGCTCAGCGCGCAGGCGTTGCCCGGCCACCTCGACCGTGTGCGGACCCAGCAGACGCCCCCGGCCCTGGTACAGGCTCACACCAGCATTCTCAAGCAGACGCAGATAGACCTGGTTGAGCCGGTCGATCTCGCGATCCTTGGCCTCGATCAGCCGCGGCCAGCTGAATTCCACATCGGGCACGGTCCAGCCGTAGCCCGCGGCGTCCGCAAAGGACTCGGCGAACTGCGAGGCATACACCAGCAGTTTCTTCGGCACACAGCCCCGAATGACACAGGTGCCGCCAACCCGGGATTCCTCGCAAATGGCGACCCGGGCACCGTGGCTGGCCGCAATCCGGGCCGCGCGAACGCCGCCGGAACCGGCGCCGATGACAATCAGGTCGTAGTCGTAGCTGCTCATGTCCGAATCAGTGGCCAGAGAAGATCAGGAGGCGGCCCGCGCGGAAGCGCCCGAAATTGACATGAATCACGCCAGCCACCTCGCAAGCTGGGATAATACCGTACTCGTCAAGCCACGATCGGCCCCGTCCACTGCCCGCGCAGCCCGTCTCAAGATGCTATCGGTTCGACCGCACAACCCGACTGCCGCCCGCGGTGGCCCGCCGCCGAACGGCGGCTTGTACCCGCCCCATTCGCTTTCCAAAGGCCTCGGGCAGGCCGGCATCCGGCTTCAATGTCAGCCCTGCTGAAGGCCGACGCGGTGGCCTTTCAGCGCCAGGGCGATGATGTCTTCGCCGACGTCAGCCTGCGCCTGTCGGCCGGCGAGGCGCTGCTGATTCTCGGCCCGAACGGCTGCGGCAAGACCACCCTGCTCCGCCTGCTGGCCGGCATCATCGGGCCCGCGCGCGGCGCGGTGGAGCGCAGCGCCTCCTGCGCCTTCCTCGGCCATCTGGCGGGCCTCAAGGGCGAGCTCAGCTGTCGCGAGAATCTGGATTTCCAACGCCGCTTTCATGGCAGCAGCGGGCTGAGCACCGGCCAGGCGCTGGCTCGTGTCGGCCTGGTCGGCCTCGGTCTGCGACCCGCGCGCACCCTGTCGGCCGGCCAGAAGCGGCGGCTGGGGCTGGCCGCACTGTTGGTCGCGCACCGCCGCATCTGGCTGCTTGATGAGCCCTATGCCAGCCTCGACGATGCCGGTGGCGCCCTGGTCGATACGCTGCTGGACGAGCATCTGCAGGGCGGTGGCGCCCTGGCCCTGTCGACTCACCAGCGTCGACCGCAGCTGAGCCGCGAACCCGCAACCCTCACCCTGGCGCTGCGCCGAACGCTCGCTCGACGATGAATCCTGGCGCCGCCCTCGCTTTGCTCGCCCGCGATCTGCGCCTGGCCGTGCGCCACGGCGGCGAATCCTTGATGCCCCTGTTTTTCCTGTTCGCGGTGTTGATTCTGGTACCGCTGGGCGTCGGTCCTGGGCCCAATCTGCTGGCCAGCATCGCACCGGGAATGATCTGGGTGGCGGCGCTGCTCGCCAGCCTGCTGGCGCTGGAGAACCTGTTCCGGCCCGACTTCGAGGATGGCTCGCTGGAGCAATGGTGGCTGGGCGATACGCCGGCCGGGCTGCTCGTCGTCACCCGCCTGCTCTCGCACTGGTTGATCACCGGCCTGCCGGTGATCCTGTTTGCCCCGCTTGCCGCGCAGATGCTGTATCTTCCGGAAGGTTCGCTCGGCATTCTGATGCTCAGCCTGCTGATCGGCACGCCGGTGTTGTCGCTGATCGGCGGGCTCGCCGCGGCGCTGACGCTGGGCACGAACCGCGGCAGTGTTTTATTGTCCATCCTCGTGTTTCCGCTGGTGGTGCCGGTATTGATCTTTGCAACCGGCGCGGTATCGGTAGCGGCAGACGGTTTCTCGCCGCGGGCTCATCTGGGCCTGCTGCTGGCGCTGCTGGTGCTGGCCATTACCCTGATCCCGCTGGCGGTGACCGCTGCTCTGAGGCTCAATATCGAATGATCTGGAAATCCATCAAGGTCGGCTTTCACCGCCTCGGTTCGCCGCCCGTCTTTCACCGCGTCTGCAAGGTCTTGAGCCCCTGGCTGTGGGCCGGCTTCGCCATCTGCGCCGCCTTTGGCCTGTACAAGGCCTTGTATGTGGTGCCGCCGGACTACCAGCAAAGCGACAGCTATCGCATTCTGTTCATCCATGTGCCGTCGGCCTGGCAGGCCATGGCCGGCTACCTGGTGATGTCGATCCTGGCGGTCATTGCCCTGGTCTGGCGGATTCGCACCACCGAGATCATGGCCATGATGTGCGCGCCCATCGGCGCTGCCTTCACCCTGATCTGCCTGGTCACGGGTTCCTTGTGGGGCCGGCCGATGTGGGGGACCTGGTGGGCCTGGGATGCGCGCCTGACCTCGATGCTGATCCTGCTGTTCATCTATCTCGGTATCATGGGGCTGTACGCGGCGTTCGAGGATCGCCGCAAGGGCGCTCGGGTGGCCTGCATTCTGGTTCTGGTCGGCGTGGTGAACATCCCCATCATTCATTTTTCAGTCGAGTGGTGGACCACCCTTCATCAGGGGTCGACCATCCGCCTGTTCGGCGAATCGACCATGCATGCCTCGATGATGCCGCCGCTGATCTGGATGACCATTGCGGTCAAGCTGATGTTTGCCGCGGTGCTGCTCGATCGCTCGCGCAACGAGCTGCTGGATCAGGACCGACGCAAGAGCTGGGTCAGAGCGCTGACCGGAGAACAGGCATGATCCCTCAGTTTGAATATGCTTTTTATGTCTGGACCAGTTACGCCGTGTTCGCCGCGGTGATCGGCTGGCAGATTGTGCAACCTGTGCTGCGCCGCCGTCGCATCATGGCCGAACTGCGCGAAGAGCAGGCCCTGGAAACCGGAGAGTACGATGACACCGACACGTAAGAAACGCCTGGCCGTTGTCGGCCTGGTCCTGCTGGGGGTATCCGGCGCCACCGTGATCGGGCTGACCGCGCTGACTGACGCGATCCGCTTCTCGATCGGGCCGAGCGAGATCGTGGCCGGGGATATTCCGGAAGGACGCCAGCTGCGCCTCGGCGGGCTGGTGGCCAGTGGCTCGGTGCAGCGCGATCCGCAGACGCTGGCGGTTACCTTCAAGGTCACCGACTGTGTTCACGAGGTGCCGGTCAGCTTCACCGGCATCCTGCCCGATCTGTTCCGGGAAGGTCAGGGCGTGATCGCGCATGGCAGGCTGGATGGATCCGGCGTGTTCAAGGCGCATGAAGTGCTGGCCCGCCATGACGAAACCTACATGCCGCCGGAAGTCGCGCGGGCGATGGCGCTGGCCAGCGGTGATCAGGTCTGCGAGGATCATGCCGCGCAGCAGCTGGCGCAGACCGGAGGCAGTCGCTGATGCTTGCCGAGTTCGGCCAGATATCGCTGATCCTGGCGCTGATCCTGGCGGTTCTGCTCGCCACCCTGCCGATGTGGGGGGCGTACCGCAACAACGAAGCGCTGATGAACCTGGCGCCCTCGCTGGTCGCCGGCCACTTCGTCTTTGCCGCGGCGGCGTTCCTGTCGCTGGCCGCGCTGTTTCTCCGCCATGATTTCAGCGTCGTCAACGTGGCGATCAATTCCAATCTGCTGCTGCCCTGGTATTACCGGATCAGCGCCACCTGGGGTAGTCACGAGGGCTCGCTGCTGCTGTGGATCCTGATGCTGTCGGGCTGGATGCTGGCGGTGGCGGTGATGTCTCGCCGGGTCCTGCCCAAGGTGTTTCTGACCCGTGTGCTGTCGGTGATGGGGATGATCTCGATCGGCTTCCTGCTGTTCACGATCCTGACTTCCAACCCTTTCGACCGGATCTTGCCGGGGCCGCCCGACGGCCAGGACCTGAACCCGCTGCTGCAGGACCCGGGGATGATCTTCCATCCGCCCCTGCTGTACATGGGCTACGTCGGCTTCTCGGTGGCCTTCGGTTTTGCCATTGCCGGCCTGCTTGGCGGCCGTATCGAGCGCGACTGGGTGCGCTGGTCACGGCCCTGGACGCTGATGGCCTGGGCCTTTCTGACCGGCGGCATCACGCTGGGCTCCTGGTGGGCCTACTACGAGCTGGGCTGGGGCGGCTGGTGGTTCTGGGACCCGGTCGAGAACGCCTCGTTCATCCCATGGCTGCTGGGTACCGCCCTGATCCACTCGCAGGCGGTAACGGAAAAACGCGGTGCCTTCCCGGCCTGGACCGTGCTGCTGGCGATCGCCGCCTTCTCGACCTCGCTGCTCGGCACCTTCCTGGTCCGCTCCGGCGTATTGACCTCGGTCCACGCCTTTGCCACCGACCCCGAGCGCGGCGTCTTCATTCTCGCCTTCATGGCCGTGGTCACCGGTGGCGCACTCGCGCTGTATGCGCTGCGCGCGCCCCGGATCATGACCGGCAAGGGCTTCGACTTCATCAGCCGCGAGTCCTCGCTGCTGATGAACAACGTCTTCTTCACCGTTTCGGCCGGCATGGTGCTGCTCGGCACGCTCTACCCCTTGATCATCGACTTCATGGGCTGGGGGCAGATCTCGGTCGGCCCGCCCTACTTCAGCGCCATGTTCATCCTGCTGATGACCCCGATCGTCATGCTGATGCCGCTGGGGCCGTTCAGCCGCTGGGGCCAGGACACGCTGAAGCGGGTATTGGCGCCGCTGCTGATCAGCCTCGCGGTCGCGGTCGTTGCCGGCCTCGTCATCGCGGCGCTGCTGGGCGCTTTCAACCTGCGTGCGATCACCGGCTGGATCGGCGGTATCTGGCTGATCATGGGCGCCCTGAGCTACTTCTGGCGCCAGCGACAGGGTTCGCGCTGGCGCTTGCCGCGCGCCCAGGTCGGCATGGTCATGGCCCACGCCGGCATCGGTGTGTTCATCATCGGCGTGGGCATGGTCGAGTCCATGACCTATGAGCGCGATGTGCGTTTCGCCCCGGGCGACACGCTGGAGGTTGCCGGCTATCGCTTTCACCTCGAAGCGTTTGCTTCGGTGAAGGGTCCGAACTGGATCGCCGAGGAAGGTCGCTTCACCATCTCCCGCGGCGACCGGGTGATCACCCGCATGACGCCGCAGAAGCGACGCTATCATCGCGGCGGCCAGATCATGACCCAGGTCGCGTTGCGACCGGGCTTCACCCATGATCTCTACATCGCCATGGGCGAGCCGCTCAACGACGGCACCGGCGCCTGGAGCGTGCGTGTTCACATCAAACCCTTCATCCGCTGGATCTGGGGCGGCGCCTTCCTGCTGGGAATTGGCGGCCTGGTTGCAGCCAGCGACCGCCGCTACTGGAAGCAGCAGCGCGCTGAGGCCGAGGCCGACGAGCGCAGCGGCGCCGCGGGGGCACAGCCGGCATGATCCGGATGCTCATGCCGCTGCTGGTCTTCGTTGGGCTGGTCGGGCTGTTGTTGATCAGCCTGCCGACCGCCGAACAGCGCCGTCAGGTCGCCTCACCGCTGATCGGCCGCGAGGTGCCCAATTTCACCCTGCCCAGCCTGCACGATCCCACAGTGAGCCACAGCACTGCGGAACTGCGCGGCCAGCCGTTTCTGCTCAACGTCTGGGGCAGCTGGTGCCTGTCCTGCCGGGTCGAGCATCCCTACATCACCCGGCTCGGTCAGGAGGCCGGCATCCCGCTGGTCGGCTTCAACTGGCGGGACGAGCGCGAGGATGCGCTGACCTGGCTGAACCGCTTCGGCGACGCCTGGAGCTTTCACATGGTCGACCAGGAAGGCCGCGCGGCCATTGATCTGGGCGTCTACGGCGCGCCGGAAACCTTTCTGATCGACCATCGCGGCATCATCCGCCACAAACATATCGGCCCGGTTGACCAGGCCGCCTTCGACGATCTGATGACCCGAATCAACGACATCCGACGCGAGGCCGGCGCATGAAGACGCTCACCCTCGCTCACTGCGGCTGGGCTGCAGCGCTGCTGGCGCTCGCCCTGAGCCTGCCCTCGCCGCTGGCCGCACAGGCCGATGATCGAGTCAGCCATCCGATCGCCGAGGATGAGCAGCCCGCGGTGCCCCGGCCCGTTCAGCAGGCCAGAATGGGCGGCATGGTGACGCCGATCGAACCGCTGCCCTTCCGCAGCGAGCTGGAAGAGCGCCGCTTCCGCGCCCTGGTCAATGAGCTGCGCTGCACCGTCTGTCAGAACGAATCCCTGGCCGAGTCGACCGCGCCGCTGGCGCGCGACCTGCGCATGGAGGTCTTTCAGATGCTGCAGGACAATCGCTCCGACATGGAGATCCGTCAGTTCATGGTCGATCGCTACGGCGAATTCGTGCTGTATCGACCGCCATTCGGCGCTCACACGCTGCTGCTGTGGCTGGGCCCGATTCTGTTGTTGATCGGAAGCCTGATTGGCGCCGGCATCGTCATCAAGAAAAGGCGCGCTCTGCTGTGACCATTTTTCCCTTCCTGCTCGCCGCGAGCGCGGCGGTGATCATCGCGCTCGGCTTCGTACTCTGGCCGTTGCTGAGCACCGATCCGGAAACCCGGCGCAGGCGCCGGCGCCTGGAAGCGCTGGACGAACTGGCCGAAGAACTCGATCCGGAAGACTATCGCCAGCGCCGCGCACGTCTGCAGCAGGCCTTGAGTGGCAGCGGCAGCCGTGAGGTCGGCGCAGGCCTGCTGATCGGGTTGGCCCTGGCCGTACCGCTGGCCACCTGGTTGCTGTATCAGACTGTCGGTGAACCGGCCGGGCTGGTCGAGCGCGACGACCAGCTGCGCGAATTCCGGTCGCTGCTGGTGGGCATCGCGCATGAACTCGAACGCAACCCCGACAACCCCGAATACTGGGCCCGGCTGGGCATGATCTACAAGGAAATCGCCGAGTTTTCTTCGGCCGAGCATGCGTTCCGGCGCGCCCTGTATATCGACGATGACAATCTCTTTCTCAAGGTTGAGCTGGCCGAGACCCTGCTGTTCGCCTCCCAGGGGCCGCGTCTGCCGGCGGAGTCGGCGGCGCTGCTGGCCGACGCCATCGCGATCGATCCGAATAACCAGAAAGGCCTGTGGCTGCTGGGTATCGGTGCCTTCCAGAGCGGCGACTATTCGCAGGCGCTGAACTGGTGGCAGCGGCTGGAAGCGCAGCTGCCGGCCGGCACCGTCCGGCAGTCGGTCAGTGAGCAGATCGCGCGCGCGCGGGCGCAGCTTGACGACAGCGCAGCCGCGTTTCCGCCCGGCCATCCGCCGCTGGCCGCAGCGCCTGCAGAGAGCGCCGACGGGCCCGGCCTGATCGTCGACCTGGGCATCGCCCCTGAGCTCCAGGCCGGGCTCAGCGGCTCCGAGGTGGTGTTCGTGATTGCCCGCGCTTACCAGGGTCCGGCGGCGCCGCTGGCCGTCCAGCGCCTGAGCGTCGCCGACCTGCCGACCCGCGTGACCCTGCGCGACAGTGACGCCATGGTCGAGGGCCTGAACCTGTCCGCCTTTCCCGAGATCAGTCTGATCGCGCGGATATCCATGAACGGCGGCGTCGACGCCCGCCCAGGAGATCTGGAAGGCCGCACCGGGCCGGTCGACATTCTGGAGACCGCCGCGGCCAGCGTGCTGATCGACCGACGCATTCCCGCGGCGGACTGAGGACGCGGCCAGTACCGCCCCATCGTCGAAGTCGGATCCGGAAGCGCACGCCGTTCTGACCGCAAGGTCCAGGCGCCTGTTTCCCCGCTCGCTGTGGTGGAACCAACAACACCCAAGGCACCGCGACGACGCGAACAACAAGCGGTCAGGAGATACCTTCCCTTGCCGCCCTTCGCGTCCTGGCGGTTGGCAACGCTTGCTTTTCGCCGCACGACCGGCGTGCCGGTCAGCGCGGGCGCGCCTCAGGCCAGGGCCACGATGACGGCGACGCCGGCAAAGGCCAGGGCGACGCCGGCGAGCTTGCGCCAGCTCATCCCTTCACCCAGCATCAACCAGGCAAACAGGACGATGAAAGCGGCGGCTGTCTCGTTCAGAACCGAGGCAATGGAAGCCTGGGTGTAGCGGTAACCGGCCAGCCAAAGAATCATGGAGACATAGCTGCCCATCACACTGGCGGTGATCACGGTGGCCCACGGCTGAGGCGAGCGATAGTGCAGCATCATCCGCTGCCAGCCACGGCTGAGCCAGACAAAAAGCAGCATGCCGACGGCACCGGCGGCCAGCCGCAGGCCCACGGTCCAGAGGAACTCATGCTCCTCCAGCACCGGCTTGACCATGACGATGCCGATCGCCATCAGCAGCACACTGCCGGCGGCAAAAGCCATTCCGCGACCGAGCGCCCGCAGACTGACATCGCGCCGGTTGCGCTGCCAGGTCACCAGCAGAATCCCGAACAGGACCAGCACGAATCCAAGATACTGCAGCGGCTTCAGGGTCTCAGCCAGAAACAGCATCGACAGCACGATGACAAAAGGCGAATAGAGCATGCCGACCACCCCGGTTCGGCTGGCCCCCATCAGATTCAGCGCGCGCAGATACCAGGTGTCGGCGATGGCAATGCCGAGGATGCCGGACAGCAGCACGATGCCCCATTGCGCTGCGCTGTAACCGGGCAGAGACCAGCCGTGAAAAACCAGAATGGTCGGCACCATCAAGCCGACCGCGAGCACATTCTTGAACAGGTTCAGCTCAAAGGCCGGCAGCGTTTCGCCAGAGCGCCGGAACAGCACCACGGCGAGCGCCCAGCAGGCGGCACAGGCAATGGAAAAGAACTCACCCATGCCGACGGCGCCGCGGCAAAGGGGGATGGCACAAAGGACGGGCAAGGCCTATCGGCGCGACCGTAGCGGTCACGCGGCAGGCAGACAAACGAGGAATCAAGGCAGCGACCGCCAAACCTGGGAACGCTTATTGTAAGCCAGCAAGGCCTGTCCGGCCGCGACCGGACGGCTTCGGGTATGCTTGTTGGATGATGCTGGCAGGGGAGCTTCGACAATGAGCGCATGGCTTGCTATCTCGATGATGGCCGCGCTGCTGGCGATCGTCTGCGCGCTGCTGTGGTGGCTGTGGCCATTGCCTCTGGCGCGCGTATTCCTGTCCCTCAACCGGCGTCAGGGGCGTTTGCGCAGTCGCCGGGTTCAGCACGGCGATATCGACTGGCACTACCTCGAAGGCGGCTGCGGCGAGCCGCTGGTGCTGCTGCACGGTTTCAGCGCCGATGCCTACCATTTCTGCGCCGTCTCGCGGCCGCTCGCCGCCCACTTCCGCATACTCGCGCCCGACCTGCCCGGGTTTGGAGAAACCCGACTCGACGACGGCGTGAGTTTTCGGATCGAAGACCAGGCCGAGCACGTGCTGAGCTGGCTGGATCGTCTCGGCGTGCATCGCTTTTATCTCGGCGGCAATTCCATGGGCGGCTATCTGGCCGTAGCCATGGCACGGCGCGCGCCCGATCGGGTACGCGGCCTCTGGTTGATGGCGCCGGGCGGTCTGCACAGCGCCCAGCTATCCGCCGTGCTGCAGGAGGTATCGGAGGATCGACACAATCCGCTGGTGGTACGGGATCCGGCTGATTTCCAGCGCCTGGTCGACTTCTGCTTCGTTCGGCCGCCCTGGATTCCGCGGCCGCTGGCGCGCCACCTGGGTGGGCGCCTGGCTCAGTCTGCGGTTCAGGCCCAGCGGCTGTTCGACGCACTGCGCTTCGATTCCGCGCCGCTGGAGGATCTGGCCCGCGACCTGCCCACCCCCAGCCTGATCATCTGGGGCCAGCAGGACCAGGTTCTGCACCCGCAGGGCGCCCGCGTTCTGGAAGCGCTGCTGCCCAACAGTCGAGTTCTGATTCTTCCGGGAGTCGGCCATCTGCCGATGCTGGAAGCGCCGCGGCCAGTGGCCGAGGCCTGGCTCAGCTTCACTGAGTCCCAGGCCAGGGCCGGCGGCGCGGGGCCGGACTGAGCGGCTCAATGTACCTGCGGCGCGGCCTGTAGTACATTGCAGGCCTGTGAGCCCGGTCGGCCTGGCAAGCCGAGCTTGGACCACGGGAAAGTCAACAAAGGGGACTGGCAGGTCCGTCTGGGCGGGCCTTGGCAAGCGCTGGGGAGTGAGGCATGGCGAATTTGAGCGTTCCGCCTGAGCAGTTGCGCTGGACCGCAGACTCCAATCTCGTGCCGGAGTCATCGACCCGAGAGGGCCCGGGGGCACCTGGACTGATCGGACAGGCGCGAGCACGCGAGGCGCTGCGCTATGCGCTGAGCAGTGGCGGCAGGAACCACAACGCCTTTGTGCGCGGCCCGATCGGCAGCGGCCGCAGAACCCTGATCCGGGCCGTGATCGAGGAGTTCAGACCGGCCGCGGATCGGCTGAACGACTTCTGCTACGTGCACAATTTCACCAACCCTGATCGGCCCCGCCTGATCGTGCTGCCGGGCGGTCAAGGGCGTCATTTCCAGGGCGCCATGTCGAAGATCAGCCTGTTCGTGCGCGATCGCCTGCCCGAAATTCTGGAGAACGACCCGATCCGCTCGCGTCGGGAAGCCCGCAAGGAAGCAGCGGAGCGCGAAATCCGGATCAAGGTCATGCCGATGGAGAAAAGGCTGAAGGCCGATGGCCTGGCCCTGATGCGGGTGCAGTCGGGGCCGAGCTCACGGGTCAGCATCTACCCGCTGGTGATGGGCAAGCCGGTGTCGCCGGAGGAGTACCGCAACCTGGTCACCCAGGGCCAGGCGCGCGATGAGGAACGCGCCGAAGCGATGAAGCGCGCCGAGGGCTGGCAATCCGAAGTCAACAAATGCGCGATCGAGATCAATCAGATCTGGCAGCAGGCGCTGCAGCACATCGACCAGATCAATGCCACCGAGACGGCCCGCATTCTCGGCGAAATGACGGCCGACATCGCCCGCCGCTTCAAGGCCCCGGGGCTCGACGTTTTTTTGCGCGAGATCATTGACGATATCGTTGAGAAGCGGGTTGGCCGCGACACCTCGCATCTGGCCGACCCGACTCTGCTGTACGGCGTCAATGTGCTGACTTCGCGCAGCGAGCGCACCTATGCGCCGGTTGTCTGGGCGTCGCAGCCCTCGGTCGCCAACCTGTTCGGCACGATTGATCCGGCCTGGATGAGCAGCGGCCGGGCCATCACCTCCTTTCGCGGCATTCGCACCGGCGCGCTGCTGGAAGCCGACGGCGGTGTATTGATCATCGACGCGGCCGACGTCCTGGCCGAGCCCGGCTCCTGGCGCATGCTGATGCGCGCCCTCCGCACCGGCCTGGCCGAAGTGGTGCCGCCGGAACTGGGCTGGCCGTATTCCGCCCAGTCGCTGAAGCCGGAGCCCATTCCGATCCGGGTGCGGGTCATCATGACCGGCGATGCTGAAACCTTCTCCCAACTGATGGCCGAGGACCGGGAGTTTCCGTTTCTGTTCAAGCTGCTGGTCGATTTCGACGAAAGCCTGCCGCGCGACCGCGACGGGATCAGCGGCTACACTCGCTTCCTCGCTCAGCTGACGCGGCAAACCGGGCTGTTGCCCTTCGACCGCTCGGCGATGTTGGCGATGATCGAGCAAGGCGCCCGCCTGGCCGAAGAACCCGGACGCCTGAGTACGCGCTTTGGCGACCTCGCCGACCTCGCCCGGGAAGCCGCTGATCTGGCTGCTGCCGAGGGTATGGAGACGGTCGAGCGCGAGCAGGTCGACCAGGCCCTGCGCGGTCGTCGCGACCGCGCCAGTCGCGACATGGCCCGATTGCTGCGAGCGGTGTCGGAGGATCTCGTTCCTTTGCGATCGCGAGGCCGAGCCGACAGCCGCCTGAACAGCGTGATGGCCCTGCGCTGCGGTACCCAGCCGACGGCGCTGCCGCTGTCGATCGGCTGCAGCCTGGGCCCGAGCGAAAGCGGGCGTGTGCTGGTCGACGACGCGCCGGCCGACGGGCTGCTCATCCTGCTCTGCCAGCTGCTGAAGATGGATCGTCCGCCGCGACTGCTGGCCAGGATTCGTAGCCGAATGCCCGGCAGCGCCGACCCCGGCGGTCTCGAGCTGGCCCGCGCCTGCTGTCTGATCGGCGCCCTCGCCCACGTGCCGCTGCGCCAGGATCTGGCGATCATCGGCGACATCGATGACGGCGGCCTGCTGGTACCGGCTCGGCAGATCAATGAGCGCATCGAGTCGTTCTTCGAGCTGTGCCGGCAAGGCAGCCTCAGCGGGCAGCACGGCGTGATCATCCCGCGCGCCAATCTGGGCGCCCTGATGCTGGAACGAGAAGTGGTTCGGGCCTGCGGCAACGACATGTTCCAGGTGCTGGTCGTCGACAGCGTGGTTCAGGCACTGGAACTGGTCACCGGCATTCGAGCCGGCTTCTGGAAGGAGGGACGCTTCCCTGAAGACTCGGTGCTGGGTCGCGCCCGAGCAACATTGGAGCGCTTTGACCCGTCGGCCTGACGGGCCCGGCCTACTCAGCCAGCCCCTTCGGCAGGGGCAGCTGCAAGCGGCGAAGGGAACGCGCCAGGCGCCGGCGCATCGGCCGCGCGGACCGAGGTCGGGGGCTGAGGCCGGCCCGATCAAAATCGATCAGATGCCAGCGGCCGTCGACGGCACGCAGAATGTTGCGGGCATTGAGGTCCGGATGGGCCACACCGGCCGCGGCGAAGCGATCAATCAGTTCGATCAGCGCATCCCAGTCGGCTGGCGCCAGCGTCCCGGCAATGTCGGCGAGCTGCTCTGCCCCGGGAATGGCCAGCGTCAACAGCCCCGCCCGATAGCAGGCGCCGGCCCGCTCGCAGGATGCGGTCAAGGGACGGGGCACCGGCAGGCCCAGCGTGCCCAGTTTGGCCAGTAATCGCCATTCGGCGAGCGCGCGCGAACGGCCCGCGCCAAGATAGACGTAGCGGTCGCGGTTCCAGCGCGCGATCAGGCCACCGCGATGATAGCGCTTGAGAACGGCCGGCCCGAGTTCAGTCTGCACCGCCAGCGCGCTGCCGCGACCACCCAGCCCGGCCAGAACCGCGTTGCGCTGGGTCCAGAAGGCCGGCTGCAACCAGTCCGGCCCGATCGCCGGCAGGCTGTGGGCGTCGTATAGAATGCAGGTCGACCCGAACCAGAGGGTTTCGGCCTTCACGGTCGAGGCCCGCGCCCACCATCCTCAGCTCCGGCCACGGCATGTCGACCGCTCCAACGCCCACCTCCATCTGCCTGCTGCGCCTGTCGGCGCTGGGCGATGTCTGCCATTGCGTGGCTCTGATTCGTGCCTTGCAGCGGGCCTGGCCAGAGGTCGGGATCAGTTGGATCATCGGCAGGCTGGAGCATCGGCTGGTCGAGGATCTGGACGGGGTGGAATTCATTGTAGTCGACAAGCGCGACGGCCTGCGCGCGCTGAGCCGGCTCCGCCGGAGGCTGGCCGGTCGACGCTTCGATCTGCTGCTGCTGGCCCAGGTTTCACTGCGGGCCAATCTGCTCTCGCTGCCGGTGCGCGCGAACCGGCGCATCGGCTTTGACCGTCAGCGCGCCCGCGAAGGCCACGGCTGGGTGATCAACGAGCGCATTCGCGCCGTCCCCTACCAGCATCAGGCCGACGCCCTGCTCGAGTTTGCGCGTCATCTGGGTATCGACCCGAACGGCGTCAACCGCGCGCCACCGATCCCGCACAGCGCCCGCGCCTTCGCCATCGAGCATCAACCGCAGGCCGGGCAGGCGGTGTTGATCAGCCCGGCCTCCAGCCATCCGCAACGGAACTGGTCGGCCGACGGCTACGCTCGCGTCTGCGACTGGATCCATCAGGCCAGTGGTCGACCGGTCATCCTGATGGGTGGCCCGTCACCGGCGGAACGCGCCCTGGGGGAGGCGATCTGCCGCCTGAGCCGGCATCCGCCCAAGAACCTGATCGGTCAAGACACGCTCAAGCAGGGCCTGGCGATGATCGAGCGGGCGGCCTGCCTGATCAGCCCGGATTCAGGCCCGGCCCACTTCGCTTCAGCCCTGGGTACCCCGGTCGTCGGTCTGTACGCGGCGACCTGGTCGCGCCGTTCGGGCCCGCTCGGCAGCCTCGAACACTGCGTCGACCGCTTTGCGGAAGCCGCAGCACGCTACGCTGGCAAGCCACCGGAGGCCTTGCGCTGGGGCAAGCGACTGGAATTCCCGGGGGTGATGGACCTGATCACGGTCGACGCCGTGATTGAGCGTCTTCAGGGGCTGCTGGCGCCCGGCCCGCCGAGTCAGGGCGCCCCGGGCTGACGCCCGGGAGGCCTTGCGGTTCAAGAAAGGCGGGGTCGGGTCCGGGGCGGCGGCAGCGCCGCAGCGCGTCGGACCCGCCTGCTTACTCCTCGCTATCCACCGGGCAGTCGCCGAAGTCTTCAGTGCCGGCGCTTGAGCGATTGACCGTCACCGTGGTGTTGGCAGTGGCGCCGAAGGGGTCGGTGATGGTGTAGCGGAAGATGTTCAGTCCGCTGCAGGTCGCGCCGATCGTGAAGGTGATGGTGTTGTCGGCATTGATTACCGCAGTCGCGGCGGCCGGCGAGATCTGGACCACCTCGATGACCTCCAGCGGGTCACCATCGGGATCGATGTCGTTGGCCAGGACATCGACCGTCACCGGCACGCCGGCCGGGGTGGAGGCGACATCCGGATTGGCAATCGGCGCCTGGTTGGCAAACTGAACGTCGATGAAAGCCCGCGCCTCGGCTTCGCCGCCACGCCCATCACCGACCGTAAAGACGAAGCTGTCCTCGCCGAAGAAGAGCTGATCCGGCTGGTAGCGCAGGCGATTGCCGACCTGGGTGACGCTGCCGTTGGCGGGCTGAGAAAAGCTCACAATCTCCAGCGGATCGCCATCCGGGTCGGAAGCCGCGGCCAGCACATCGATCTCCACCGGCTGGGTACGCAGCGTGGAGACGAAGACATCGTCGGCCACCGGCGGCTGGTTCAGCGCCTGCACCACCACGGTGACCTGGGCAGTGGCCTGGCCACCGAAACCGTCATCGATGGTATAGCTGAAGGTGTCGGTGCCGACGAAACCGGCATTCGGCGTGTACAGCAGTACGCCCGAACCGATGCTGACCTGGCCGTTGGCCGCCGCACTGACCGCCACGATGCTCAGGGTATCGCCGTCCGGGTCGCTGTCATTGGCCAGCACATCGAGGGCGTTGTCGACCGAGTCGCGCTGAACATTGAAGGCGTTGTCGTTGGCCACCGGCGGGCGATTGTCGAACACGATCTCGCCCTCGGTCAGCGTCTCGCTGACCTCCTGGAAGCGATAGACGTCGACCTCGCGCTTGTGGCGGATCGGATTGCGCAGCGCCCGCCGAATCCACGCCGCCTCGACCGGCACCTCCTCCTGCACCAACTCCACGACTGTCTCGCCGGGGCCGACCTGGATTCGCTCAACCCGCGACTCTTCGGTCACGAAGCTCACTTCAACACGCCGGTTACGGCTGCGGTTCTCCTCGGAATCATTCGGATAGCGCGGCGATGTGAGGCCACGGCCGGACCAGCGAATGGCATCGGCGTCGATGCCGCGCCCGACCAGATAATCGACCACCGATCGGGCACGGCGCTCGCTCAGGCCCTGGTTGTAGGTCGCCGTGCCGATATCGCAGGTGTGACCGACGATTTCGATCTCGCCAATGAGGCGGCCGTCGCGGATGGCGTCGGCCAGCTCATTGAGCGTGGAACGGGCCTCGGGCAGCAGTTCAGCACTGTCGAAGGCAAAGGTAGTGCGATCACCCAGGGTCAGCTGCGAGGCCACGGCCCGCTCCTCGAAGCGCGGCTCGCCCTGCCGGCTGACCTCCACTTCGCGGAACTGGCGGCTCGGGCGGAAGTTGCGCTGCCCGAAGCTGTAGCTGTAAACCAGGCTGGCCCGGATATCGTTGCGATTGTCGACCAGCGGGCCGCGCTGACGGGCCACCCCGCCGCGCAGCGATACGCTGTGGGGAGACTCGGCGAAGAACTTGTCCAGACTGAGGGAGGCGGTCAGCTGGGAGGCGCCGCGACGGCCGTCCTCGTAGTCCATGCCGCCCTGAAGCCGGACCAGCTGCTCGTCGAAGAAGTAGCCGCCGCGGAGTCCGAGCCCGCGCTCATAGGGCTTCTCGAACAGGTCGGTGGTGCGTTGCAGCACATCGATGCGAGTGAAGTCGCGTCCATCCTGAGTGCCGCTGACGAGGATTTCCTCGATGTCGATCGTGGTCAGCACCCGTCGCTCGGAGGTCAGGGCCCGCATGCCGTAGACGCCGAGAAACCAGTTCTGGTACTCATAGCCGCCGCCAAAGGTCAGCTTGCGGTCGTCAAACTGGTTCTGGTCGGCCGCCACGAACAGCTTGGCGACGCGGCCGTCGGTCAGCACCGGACCGTTCGGGCCCATCTCCTCGGTTGCGCCGAATACCCAGTGATAGTTCAGCTTGAGGCCACCGGCCTGGCGCCGACCCAGCCACCCCTCGGCAATCCAGGCGGACCGGGCGTTTTCGGTCAGCGACATCTGAAACTCGCCGATGACGTCGAACGTAGTGTCGATGCCGATACCGACCCGGTAACGGTCACCGACGAAATT
The DNA here is from genome assembly GCA_050485825.1 of Gammaproteobacteria bacterium. Taxonomy (GTDB): domain Bacteria; phylum Pseudomonadota; class Gammaproteobacteria; order Xanthomonadales; family Wenzhouxiangellaceae; genus Wenzhouxiangella. The sequence goes on along the minus strand of JBJHCC010000012.1, from coordinate 42,403 downwards.
CATGGTCGGCGATTGGCTCATCGAAACGGCTTCGTCGCTGCCGGCCGTGGTCTGGGCCAGGACGGGCGAGGCGATCGCCAGAGACAATGCGGTCGCGGAGAGAGTTCTTGCAAACATACAGACAGCCCCGAGAGATTAGCCAATGCGGTGCGGGCATTGTAGGCGAATCAGCCGGCGGCTGCAGGCTTGCCGCTATGGCAGAGAGATCAAGCGGCCGCCGGGGGTTTCAGCTGGACCAGTCAGGGCCTGTTGCAAGGGCGTTAGCGGGATCGGCTCAGCGAAGGCCGCGCAGGGCCGGCAACAGCGATTCGCCTACCGGGTCAACCCGCTTCAATCCGGTTCAACGGTAGTCCCGGTAGGACTTTTCTTCCATGATCGGAGAAGCCAGGGCGACATTGATCGCGCGCTTGATCGCCGCGCGCTCATCGTTCCGAATGTAAACCGACCGGGCCAGTTCGATGAAGCGCTCACCGAAGCGGCCCTCCCGTTCTTCGTCGCGAATGTCGTCCTCGATCTGCCACAGCTGTTCGTTGATCGCTTTCAGCTCGGCGCGCAGCTGGTCGATCGTGTCGCTGCCCAGGCCGGCATCGGCCCAGACCTTCTCCAGCAGCGCGCGCTCGGTTTGCACGTTGGCGCGCTTGGTCGGGTCGCTGAGGCGCTCGGCCTTGATATCGAGGATGGTGAGCTTGTCGAGCAGCTCGCCGGGCGAAATGGGAATCAGCAGTGCCATCAGGGTGCGGGGGCGGGATTGGCCTTGTCAGTGGTTCGGCCCGGGCGGTGCCCGGGCCGAAGCAGCCGACTGCCGGATCGACTTACTCTTCGTTGAGCGCCTTCATGCTCAAGCGAATACGACCTTGCTTGTCGACTTCCAGCACCTTGACCTTGACCTTGTCGCCTTCGGCCAGCTCATCGGTGACGTTCTCGACCCGCTTCTCGGAGATCTGCGAGATGTGGACGAGACCGTCCTTGCCCGGCAGGATAGTGACGAAAGCACCGAAGTTCATGATCTTGGTGACCGTCCCTTCATAGATCGCACCCACCTCGACGTCAGCCGTGATCTGTTCGATGCGCTTGCGCGCGGCATCGGCGGCAGCCTGGTTGACTGAAGCGATGGTCACCGTACCGTCATCAGCGATGTCGATGGTGGTGCCCGTTTCCTCGGTAATGGCGCGGATGGTGACACCGCCCTTGCCGATGACGTCGCGGATCTTGTCCGGATGAACCTTCATGGTGAACAGACGCGGCGCGTACTGGCTCATCTCTTCGCGCGGCCCGGCAATCACCTCGTTCATCTGCTGGAGGATATGAACACGGCCATCGCGGGCCTGGCTCAGGGCGACCTTCATGATCTCGGCAGTGATGCCGTCGATCTTGATGTCCATCTGCAGGGCGGTCACGCCCTGCTCGGTACCGGCCACCTTGAAGTCCATGTCACCGAGGTGATCTTCGTCACCCAGGATATCGGTCAGCACGGCAAAACGATCACCGTCCTTGATCAGGCCCATTGCGATACCCGCAACGGCAGCCTTGATCGGCACCCCGGCATCCATCAGCGCCAGCGAGCCGCCGCAGACCGTCGCCATCGAGCTTGACCCGTTGGACTCGGTGATCTCGGAGACCACCCGCAGCACATACGGAAAGGCTTCGCCCTTCGGCACCACTGCCATCATTGCGCGCTTGGCCAGACGGCCGTGGCCGATCTCGCGGCGCTTCGGCGCCAGCATGTGGCTGGTCTCGCCGACGCAGAACGGCGGGAAGTTGTAGTGGAGCATGAACTGCTCCTTGGTCTCGCCTTCCGGCGCGTCGATGATCTGGGCGTCGCGGCCCGTGCCCAGGGTGACGACAACCATGGCCTGGGTTTCGCCGCGGGTGAAGATCGCCGAGCCGTGAGTACGGGGAAACACGCTCAGCTGCATGTCCAGCGGGCGCACGGTGGTCAGGTTGCGACCGTCGATACGCGGCTGGCCGGACAGAATGCGATCGCGCACCAGCTTCTTCTCGAGGCTGCCGAAGGCGTCCTTGACTTCCTCGACGCTGGGCGCTGCAGCATCACCCTCGATGCAAAGCTGCTCGACCACACGGCCGCGCAGTTCGCCGATGGCATCGCGGCGCATCATCTTGTCGGTGTGACCGTAAGCAGCAACCAGACCCTCGCGAGCCAGCTCGGCGACGCGATCGGCCAGACCGTCGCGCTTCGACGCCGCCTGCCATTCCCACTTCGGCCGGTTGACTTCGGCAGCCAGCTCTTCAATGGCGCGAATCGCCACCTGCATCTGCTCGTGGCCGAAGGTCACCGCGCCGAGCATTTCTTCTTCGCTCAGCAGGTCCGCCTCGGACTCGACCATCAGCACGGCGTTGCTGGTACCGGCCACCACCAGGTCGAGGCGCGATTCCTTCAACTGGCTCTGGGTCGGATTGAGCACATACTGGCCGTCGACAAAGCCGACGCGCGCCGCGCCAATCGGGCCCTGGAACGGCACGCCGGCCAGCATCAGCGCCGCCGATGCGCCGATCAACGCCGGAATGTCACCGTCGACTTCCGGATTGGAAGACATGACGGTGGCGATGATCTGGGTTTCGTTCATGAACCCATCGGGGAACAGCGGACGAATCGGGCGATCGATCAGCCGGGAGGTCAGCGTTTCCTTTTCGGTCGGACGCCCTTCGCGCTTGAAGAAGCCGCCCGGAATCTTGCCGGCGGAATAGAACTTCTCCTGGTAATTGACCGTCAGCGGGAAGAACGACTGCCCCGGCTTGACGTCCTTGCGCGCCACGGCGGTGACCAGCACCACGGTGTCAGCCATGGTGACCAATACGGCACCATCGGCCTGGCGGGCCACATGCCCGGTCTCAAGTGTGACGTCGTGGTCACCGAACCGGAAAGTCTTGCTGAACTTTTTCACTGATTGCACTCCACTTGGCTTTTCCGATGTTTCGAGTCTTCAATACGAAACACCCCGGAACAGCACGAGGCCGCCGGGGTGTCCTGATTCCATGATGCTGCCGGGCCGTCGCTCAGCGGCGCAGGCCGAGGCGCTCGATCAGGTCGCGATAGCGCTGGACGTCCTTCTTCTTGACATAATCAAGCAGCGAACGGCGCTGATTGACCAGCTTCAGAAGGCCTCTGCGGGAGTGGTGATCCTTCTTGTGTTCCGCGAAATGCTTGGTCAGATGCTGGATCCGCGCGGTCAACAGCGCGACCTGCACTTCGGGAGAGCCGGTATCGCCGTCCGACAACTGGTGTTCCTGAACAACCTGTTGTTTCTGTTCTGCCGTCAATGACATGGTACTTCCAAACTCCTGTTGGACTGGGAGGCGACCGGGCTTTTTCAGAAAACCCCCTTGCCGGCCAAACCGCGGGTCGAGGGCGGCTTTGAGCGCGGAATCAAGTCGGGCTTTGGGTAAAAGCCCCGGTCACCGGGAACTCATCAAGCACGCCATTATAGCCGTCCCGAGCCGCTCGTGGCAAGCGGCGTGGGCAAGGCACGCGTCCCGGCGCGGGCGACCGCCTCGATCAGCCCACCGCGGCGCCATCCCGCTGTCGGCCGCTGACGATACAATAGCGGTTTTGGCCAAGCGGAGAGGGCATGCCCAGGCTGGACTCGCACGTCAACCGGCGCGACGCCGACTTTCTGAGCCGATCGGAACACCATCGGGCGCTCGCCGAGGCCTTGCGCGGCCAGCTGAGGAGCAGCGCTCAGGGCGGCCCCGAGTCGGCTCGACACAAGCATATCGAGCGCGGCAAGCTGCTGCCGCGCGAGCGGGTATCGACGCTGCTGGATCCGGGCAGTCCGTTTCTGGAAATTGGCGCCCTGGCCGCCAACGGCCTGTACGGCGACGACGCGCCCGGCGCCGGCGTGATCGCAGGCATCGGCCGCATCGCGGGCGTGGCCTGCATGGTGGTGGCCAACGACGCCACGGTCAAGGGCGGCACCTACTACCCCATCACCGTCAAAAAGCATCTTCGGGCCCAGGAAGTCGCGCTGGAGAATCACCTGCCCTGCGTCTATCTGGTCGATTCCGGCGGCGCCTTTCTGCCGCTGCAGGACGAGGTCTTCCCGGACCGCGACCATTTCGGCCGGATCTTCTACAACCAGGCCCGGCTGTCGGCCGCCAACATTCCGCAGATCGCCGTGGTGATGGGCTCCTGCACCGCCGGCGGCGCCTATGTGCCGGCGATGTGCGACGAGGCCATCATCGTGCGCGAGCAGGGCACGATCTTTCTCGGCGGACCGCCGCTGGTCAAGGCCGCGACCGGCGAGGAAGTCGACGCCGAAACCCTGGGCGGCGCCGATACCCATACCCGCCTGTCCGGCGTGGCCGACCACTTTGCCGAGAACGACACCCACGCGCTGGCCATTGCCAGGGATCTGGTGGCGCGCCTCAATCGCCCCGCGCCAGCCGCATCGCCGGCCCAAGCCTACGCCGAGCCGGCTCACCCGGCCGAGGACCTCTACGGCATCCTGCCGACCGACACCCGCTATCCCTTCGAGGTCCGCGAGATCATTGCCCGCCTCGTCGATGGCTCCGAGTTCAGTGAGTTCAAGGCGCGCTACGGCACCACCCTGGTCTGCGGCTTCGCCAGCATCCACGGCTACCCCGTCGGCATCGTCGCCAACAACGGCATCCTGTTCTCCGAATCGGCCCTGAAAGGCGCGCACTTCATCCAGCTTTGCAATCAGCGCGGCGTGCCGTTGCTGTTTCTGCAGAACATCACCGGTTTCATGGTCGGCCGCAAGTATGAGCAGGCCGGCATCGCCAAGGACGGCGCCAAGATGGTCACCGCCGTGGCCTGTTCGCGGGTACCGAAGCTGACCGTGATCATCGGCGGCTCTTTCGGCGCCGGAAATTACGCCATGTGCGGCCGCGCCTACCAGCCGCGCTTTCTGTGGACCTGGCCGAACGCGCGCATCTCCGTGATGGGCGGCGAACAGGCCGCCAGCGTGCTCGCCACGGTGCGCCGCGACGCCATGGAAAAACGCGGCCAGAGCTGGACCGCTGAGGACGAAGAGAACTTCAAGGCGCCGATCCGGGCTCAATACGAGACCCAGGGCAGCCCCTACTACGCCAGCGCCCGGCTTTGGGACGACGGCATCATCGACCCCGTTGACACCCGCCGTGTGCTCGGCCTGGCACTGGCGGTGACCGCCCAGGCACCGATCGCGCCGGGCGGCTACGGGGTCTTCCGGATGTAGGATGAGGAATCAATGACCGACTTGCTGACTTCGCATACCGACGCCCGCGGCGTCACCACGCTGACGCTCAATCGGCCAGCAGTACACAATGCCTTCAACGCCGAGCTGATTACCGCCCTGCACAGCGCCTTTGATCGGGTCGCCGAAGACGGCAGCCGCATCCTGGTCCTGACCGGCGCCGGTCATTCCTTCTCCGCCGGCGCCGATCTGAACTGGATGCGCGCGATGGCTGACGGCTCCGAGGCCGCCAACCGCAGCGATGCGCGGCGCCTGGCTGCCATGCTGCGACGCCTCGACGAACTGCCCTGCCCCACCATCGCCCGGGTCAACGGCCATGCCTTCGGTGGCGGCGTCGGTCTGATTGCCTGCTGCGATCTGGCCGTGGCCCTGGAAAGCGCCCAGTTCGGTCTGACGGAGGTCCGTCTGGGCCTGGCACCGGCAACCATCGCCCCCTTTGTCGTGCAGAAAATCGGCATCAAGCAGTCGCGACGCTACATGCTCACCGGAGAGCGCATGGACGCCGCCACGGCGGTGCGCATCGGCCTGCTCACCGACCAGGTGCCGACCGGGCAGCTCGACAGTCATGTCCACGACTTCATCGACCTGCTGCTGGCCGGTGGGCCGCACGCTCAAGCCCATGTCAAGGCGCTGATTCGCCTGGTCAGCGAGCACTCGGGTCAAAGCGAGCTGCTGGACCGGCAAACCTCGGAGCTGATCGCCGCCCTGCGCGTCTCGCGGGAAGGTCAGGAGGGCCTGAACGCGTTTCTGGAAAAGCGCAAGCCGACGTGGACCGAATCGCGCGCCGACCGCAGCGCCAAGGAATAAGGCCCGGCCATGTTCAAGCGCATTCTGATTGCCAACCGCGGCGAGATCGCCTGCCGGATCATCGCCAGCTGCCGCCGCCTGGGAATCGGCGCTGTCGCCGTTTACTCCGAAGCCGATGCTCAGGCCCGCCACGTTCGGCTCGCAGACCAGGCGCTGCTGATCGGCCCGGCCGCGGCTGCCGAATCCTATCTGTCGATCGAGCGCCTGATCGCCGCGGCCCGGGCCAGCGGCGCTGAAGCGATCCATCCCGGCTACGGCTTTCTGGCCGAAAACGCGAGCTTCGCCCGGGCCCTGCGCGAGGCCGGCCTGGTGCTGATCGGCCCGACGCCCGAGACCATGGACCTGATGGGCTCCAAAGCCGCGGCCAAGGCCCGCATGGCCGCCGCCAACGTACCGCTGATCCCCGGCTATCACGGCGAGGACCAGGCTGAGGAGCGCCTGGCGGCCGAAGCCGAGGCGGTGGGCTATCCGCTGATGCTGAAAGCCGCGGCAGGCGGCGGCGGCAAGGGCATGCGCGTGGTGCACGCAGCGGGCGAGTTCGCCGAAGCGCTGAAGGCCGCCCGCCGCGAGGCGGCCGGCGCCTTTGGTGACGACAGGATGATCCTCGAGCGCTACCTGCCCCGCCCACGCCATATCGAGGCCCAGATCTTCGGCGACAGTCATGGCCAGGTCGTGCACCTGTTCGAGCGCGATTGCTCCAGCCAGCGCCGCCACCAGAAGATCATCGAGGAAGCACCGGCTGCAGGCCTGGACGAAGACGTAAGGGCAGCGCTGCTGGATGCCGCGGTACGCGCCGCCGATGCGGTCGACTACGTCGGCGCCGGCACCGTGGAATTCCTGGTCGACGGCCGCGAGTTCTTTTTCCTGGAAATGAACACCCGGCTGCAGGTCGAGCACCCGGTAACCGAACTGATTACCGGCCAGGATCTGGTCGAGTGGCAGATTCGGGTCGCCGCCGGCCAGCCCCTGCCGCTCGGCCAGGACCAGATCCGGGCCAGCGGCCATGCCATGGAAGCGCGCATCTATGCCGAGGATCCGGCTCGCGGCTTCGTACCGTCGTCCGGTCGCATCGACGCGCTGCGTTTTCCGTCCGGCCACGGCCTGCGGGTCGACAGCGGGGTGGAAGCCGGCGATATGGTCAGCGTTCACTACGATCCCATGATCGCCAAGCTGATCGTGCACGACGCCGATCGCGATCGCTGTCGCGCGCGCCTGGCTGCGGCGCTGGCTGCGACCAGCGTCGTCGGCCCGACCACCAATCTCGGCTTCCTGCAGCAGCTCGCCGACGCGCCGGCCTTTGCCGGCGGCGGGCTCGACACCGGGCTGCTGGATCGCGATCTGGCCAGCATCGTTCCTGACGATCAGCCGGTCCCGGACTGGGTTTTTGCGGCAGCCGCCTGCCACTGGCTGGCGCGGCAGGAGCAGCAAGCCCGCGATACCGGTCACGGCCCCTGGTCGATTGCCGACGGCTGGCGCCTGGCCGGACAGCAAGCGCGCAGCCTGGACCTGGAATGCGGCGCTCGCCGCCTGAATTGCGCGGCCGTCGGCCAGGCCGACGCGGGGTATCGCCTGGAACTGGGCGAGCTGGCCATCAATGCGCGACTGGACAGCCTGGGCGAATCGCAACACAGTCTCGCTCTGGACCAGTCGCGCCGGCCCTTGCAGCTGTTCGTCATCGACGCGCAGCGGGTCGAGATCAGCGTCGCCGGTCAGCGCTGGCGCGTGCTGCGTCATGAGCGATTCGAGGCTGCCAGTGGCGCCAGTGCCGGCGACGGCCGAATCATTGCGCCGATGCCGGGCAAGGTGATCGAAGTCCGGGTGGCGCCTGGAGACCGGGTCGAAGACGGCCAGACCCTGGCGGTGATGGAAGCGATGAAGATGGAACTGGCCATCAAGGCGCCCTTTGATGGGACGGTCGATGCCGTCGCCGTCGCTGCCGGCGACCTGATCGAGGCCGATAGCCTGCTGCTCCAGATCAAGGCTTGAAAATCAGCCGTCGGAGCAGCGCGCGGATTGCTATCATCACGGCGAGGGGCTCGAAGTCGGCACCCATCCATCACCAGGAGAGCGATAAAAATGGGTATGTTCAAGTTCGTCGGCAATGCCGGCAAGCGCCTGTTCGGCGGCGGCCAGATTGATGAGCGGGCGGTGCTGGACCATCTGCTGAGCCTGGGGATTCCGACCCGCGCCCTGTCGGTGGTCGCCCATCAGGATAAAAAGATGATCTCGGTCATCGCCCGCGTCGATACGCTGGAGGCCAAGGAGAAGTTGCTGTTGGCCGCCGGCAACATCAGCGGCATCGAGACCGTCGACGATCGGGTGCGCATCCTGTCGGATCAGAAAGCCGAGCCGGATCTGAGCGAGGCCGACCCGGTCATCGACAACGGTGACTTCGGCGAGCCGGCGGCGGACGAGCAGCCGCAGTCGGACTTCTACACCGTCGAGTCCGGCGATACCCTCGGCGCGATCGCTCGCCGCTTCTACGGCAATGCCGGCAAGTTCCCGGTGATCTTCGAAGCCAACAGGCCCATGCTCAGCGACCCGGACAAGATCTACCCCGGCCAGGTTTTGCGCATTCCGAAGCTGGACGGCTAAGTCGGCGGCCAGCATTGGCCAGCGACCATGGCCGCCGTCGCCGGCGGCCACAGCCTATTCGTCGATACGCTGGAGCCGATCCAGCAGGGCCTCCGCGCGGGCCCGGTACACCTGGGCCGGGGTGAACTCCGGATCCAGCAGCAGCACCTCGTCCCAAATCTCGATAGCCGCCGCCAGCTCCTGCTCGCGGAACCGGGCCAGGGCCGCTTCATGGCCGCCGGCAACCAGCTCGCGGCGCAGGATCCGCGCCTGGTCCTTAGCCTCCAGCAGCTCAGGATCCAGCTCGATCGCCTGGTCAAGCGCGGCCAGCGCCAGCCGGTCGTGGCCCGCCGCCCGCTCAGCCTCCGCCTGACCGAGCAGAGCCCGCGCCTGGACCGCCTGCCGCTGGCTGACCTGAGCGCTGGCAGGCTGAGCCGGCGCCGGGGCCGGCGCGTCGGGAACCATCGGCTCGATCAAGATGAGATCAAGCTCAGCGGCAGCCAGCGGCGCGCTCGAGCTGCCGAGGGCCTTCGGAATGCGAAGACGCTGCCCCGCCGCCAGCCGTCGCGGCACGTCGATGCCGTTGTAGCGCGCCAGGGCAAGAAACAGATGGGCATCGCCCAGTTCACGCTGGGCAATGGCAGACAGACTGTCGCCCACGCCGACCTCGATCTCATGATAGTCCGATCCGAACAGGGCGACCGGATCCCCGCGGAGCTGCTCCAGATAGCGTCGGGCCAGGGTATGGTTCGGGCGCTCGGCCAGCAGCGCTTCCAGCAGACCTTCGGCTTCGACCAGGTTGCCAGCCTCCAGACGCTCGATGATCAAGCGCAGATCCGGAGCCGGCTGCGTTCGCCCGGGCGAATCGGGCTCGGCGGGCGCAGGCGGCGTCGGCGCTGTCGCCCGACAGCCGACCACACTCAGCACGCATAGCAATAGCAACAGGGTGCCGCGCACAGGCATCAGTCAGCGAGGCTGAGGCGGGTGACTTTCTGGAAGCCGCGCGGCAGCCGGCTACCGCGCTGGGCGCGCTCACCCCAATAGTTCGAGGTGTCGTTCCAGGACAGCCGTAGATAGCGCTGACCGGCCCAGACCAGGCAATCCTGGCCGGCGGCGATGACGATGGCACCGGCCATGCGCTCACCCTGACGCCTGGCCTTGGGGGGAATACTGATCAGTTTGTTGCCCTTGCCCCGCGGCAACTCGGGCAGTTCGCGGACGTAGAAGGCCAACAGATGGCCTTCTGTGGTGGCGCAGACGATAACGCCCTCTTCGGCATCGGCCACTGGCGCCAGCGGCAACACATCGGCGCCCTCAGGCAGGCTGAGCAGCTGCTTGCCGGCCTTCTGGCGACTGACCAGATTCTCCAGCCGGGTCACGAAGCCATAACCGGCGTCAGAGGCCACGACCAGCCGCTGCTCAGGCGCAGCCACCACCAGACTGCGGAAGACAGCCCCGGCCGGCGGAGAAAAGCGCCCGGTCAGCGGTTCGCCCAGACCGCGCGCCGACGGCAGCTCATGGGCGGTCAGGGAGTAGCTGCGTCCGCTGGAATCGAGGAAGCAGACCGACTGGTTGCTGCGCCCCCGGACGGAGGCCAGATAGGCATCGCCAGCACGGTAGTTCAGCTCGGCGGCGTCGATCTCATGGCCCTTGGCGGCGCGCACCCAGCCGTTTTCGCTCAGAATCACGGTCACCGGCTCGGCCGGGACCAGGTCGGTCTCTTTCAGCGCTTGAGCGGCCTGGCGTTCAACCAGTCGCGAGCGCCGATCGTCGCCGTACTTGTCGACGTCTTCGAGCAGCTCGTCGCGCAGCAACGCGGTCAGCTTGCTGGCCGAGCCCAGAATCGCTTCGATTCGACGGCGCTCTTTCTCCAGCTCATCCTTCTCGCCCTGGATCTTCATTTCCTCCAGGCGCGCGAGATGACGCAGTTTGAGTTCGAGAATGGCCTCGGCCTGCGTGCCGGTCAACGCGAAGCGGGCCATCAGCACCGGCTTCGGTTCCTCCTCGGTGCGGATGATGTGGATCACCTCGTCGATATTCAGATAGGCGATCAGCAAACCGTCGAGCACATGCAGTCGATCAACCACCTGGTCGAGACGATGCTCCAGGCGCCGGGTGATGGTCTGACGCCGGAAAGCCAGCCACTCGCTGAGCAGCTGCTTCAGATTGCGCACGCCCGGCCGACCATCGTTTCCGATCACGTTCAAGTTGACCCGCACCGACTTTTCCAGGTCGGTGGTGGCGAACAGGTGGTCCATCAGGGCACCGAGATCCACCCGGTTGCTGCGGGGGACGATGACCAGGCGAGTGGGATGCTCGTGATCCGACTCATCGCGCAAATCGGCTACCAGCGGCAGCTTCTTGGCCTGCATCTGCGCGGCGATCTGCTCCAGCACCTTGGCCGGTGAGACCTGATGCGGCAGCGCGGTGATGATCACCTCTTCGCCCTCACGCTCCCAGATCGCCCGTTGCCGCACCGCACCCTGGCCGGTCTCATAGACGTTGAGCAGATCAGCGCGCGAACTGATGATCTCGCCGCCGGTGGGAAAATCAGGACCCTGGACATGCTCACACAGCTCGGCCACGCTGGCATCAGGCTGGTCGAGCAGGCGCAGACAGGCGGCCACCACTTCGCGAAGATTGTGCGGCGGAATATCCGTGGCCATGCCGACGGCAATGCCCTGGCCGCCGTTCAACAGCACATTGGGCAGGCGCGCGGGCAGGAGACGCGGCTCCTTCAAGGTCGCGTCGAAGTTCGGCACCCAGTCCACCGTACCCTGGCCCAGCTCAGCCAGCAGGCTGCGGGCGTAAGCCGTCAGCCGCGACTCCGTGTAGCGCATCGCGGCAAAGGACTTTGGATCGTCTGGTGAACCGAAGTTACCCTGCCCGTCGATCAGTGGATAGCGATACGAGAACGGCTGGGCCATCAGCACCATCGCCTCGTAGCAGGCCGAGTCACCGTGCGGATGGAATTTGCCGATCACATCGCCGACCGTACGGGCCGACTTCTTGTGTTTGGACGTCGCCGACAGGCCCAGTTCGCTCATCGCATAGATGATGCGGCGCTGGACCGGCTTGAGCCCGTCACCGACGTGCGGCAAGGCCCGATCGAGGACCACGTACATGGCATAGTCCAGGTACGCCCGCTCGGCATAGCTGCGGAGGGGAACCCGCTCGTGATCCCCGAATAGCTTGGCTTCAGTCATGGGGCGGCATTGTCGCCCAGATCAGCCCGGCGTGCCAGGCCGCTCAGATCATCAGACCAGGCCGAGCAGCAAAATCGCCAGCACGGTCAGGGTGGTGATCACGGCGCCGGCACCGAGATAAACCAGCGGTCGGGCATCGCGCTTGCGCGGCGGACTGGGACGGCGGTCGCCCGACCCGGTCGGCTGGTTCTCGGTGGCTTCGCGCAGGCTCTGCAGCATGCGTTCGGTGGTGCAATCGTCGAAGCGAAACGGATCAAAACGATTCAAGCCGGCGCTTCGCAACACGGCGCTGACTGCCGCATCGATCGACAGGTACTTCATCGCCCAGAGCTTGAACTCCCGTGCCTGGATCGGGCGCTTGAGCAGCAGCGTCACGTCGCGATGCCGCGGATCGTCGTGGAGCCGCCGATACAGGGTCTCCACCTCGTCGCGCTCGCCTTCCAGGCACTGAAAGAAGCAGCCGTCGCCGTAGCACAGGACCCCACCGATTTCGCGCGGCCGATTGTTCCGTCGAGACTGGGTCAGGATACGGGCCACCTGCGGCTCGACGTGCGCCGAATCTTCGTGGGTGGCAAAGGTCGCGCGGGAGGCGTAAACAAGTTGGATCAGGTCGGACATGACGTGCACAGGAGATAAGCTGTGCACAAGGTAACGGGCCAACGGCGCAGGCCGCGTGAAGGCGGTGCCAGCCTGCCCTGACCGGTGCCAGCCGGTCAGGGCAGGTCGAGCTGATCAGCGCTTGACGAACTTCAGGGTGAAACGATCGCTCTCGCCAATCGCACGAAAACGCTCGCGCTCGGCTTCATCGCCGCGCAGCCCCGGCGGAAGACTCCAGACACCGTTCGGATGATCAGCCGTGTCTGCCGGGTTGGCGTTGATATCAGAGGCCTCGACCAAACGAAAACCCTCGGCTTCAAGGCTGGCAATCACCCAACTCTGATGGACATAGCCCGAGCGCGCCTCGGGGTCCTGCTCGCGATCCTCAGGCAAACGATGGCCGACAATGCCGAACACGCCACCCGGCTTGAGCGCGGCATGCACGCCGCGTGCAACCTCGGGGAAACTGCCGGCGCGCTTCCAGCCGTGGACATTGCGGAAGCTCAAGACCAGATCGACAGTGCCCGGCTCTGCCAGGCGGGTCAAGCCTGGTGGATCGAAAGCCACGATCTCGATCTCGCCGTAGCGCTCCGAGTCAGAAAACCGCGCCTCGAACTCACCGCGAATGCGGCGATAGAAGTCCGGTACGTTGTCGCCGTCCAGATTCCAGTGGGCGGCGATCAAGCGGCCGTCCTCGCGCAGGTAGGGCGCCAGGATCTCGGTGTACCAGCCGCCGCTCGGCGACAGCTCGACTACCGTCATGTCCGGGCGGATACCGAAAAAGCTCAGGGTTTCCAGCGGATTGCGAAATTCATCGCGGGCGGCCTCCGCCTCGGGGCGGGCCGGGTCGGCAACCGCCGCCTGCAAGCGTTCGTCGGCGAGCGCGGATGTGCTGAACAGGGCGGCCGCGGCGGCCGGCAGGAAGGTCTTCAGGTTCATGTCTTGGGATTCTCCATGGATAGTGCAGTTACCTTGAACAAGGTCTGGCCCGCCAGCGCGTACTTGCGCTCAAACAGGCTCAGCGGCTGGTCAACTTCGAACGATACCATCCGGGCGTGTTCAACTCCGCAGTAGTGCAATGCGAGCAGAAACTCCCGCGCATAGCTTTCGGTGTTGCAGCGCAGCTCAAGGGTCCCGCCCAGCGCCAGCATCACCGGGAACACGGGGTGAGCATGCCAGCGTCGACCCAGATGCCCCGGCTTGGGCCAGGGATTCGGATACAACAGAAAATGGCGCTGCAGCCGCCAGCCCTCGGCCACGGCCAGGCGCCAGAAATCGCTCAGTTCGGCGCGAAGCAGGCGAGCATTGGCGGGCAAGCGAGGCTGACGGGAGAGGCGAGCGGCCGACTTGTCGATGCCGATGACCAGGCAGTCCGGAAAGCGCTCGGCGAGACGGGCGGTGGACCAGCCTGTGCCGCAACCTGAATCGAGCACCAGGCGTTCGGCCAGGCGCGCCTCGGACCGAAGCGCCTGAAAAGCGTCGCAGGTATGCGCCCGCAGCGGCTGGCGCCAGGCTGAATCGAGATGGCGGCGCAGACGTTTCAACAAGCGCTGATCGACGTCTGATGCCTCCGCAGATGAGGAGCGCTCGGTCGGCATGGGAACTGGTGGGCCGTGAAGGACTCGAACCTTCAACCAATAGGTTAAAAGCCTACTGCTCTACCATTGAGCTAACGGCCCGCCGATGGCAAGCCGCATAGGATAGCGTGTTATCGCTAGGCGCTTCAAGCTCAAGACGCTGGCAGACGCGACGCGCATCAGAAGCGTGATCCGCATCACGCCTTGCATCACGCGCATCGACGCGACCGCGATTACACTGATAAGCCCCCATCCGCTATCCCCTTCCCATGGACAAGCTCTCGAAACTGCTCGTGTTTTTGCTGCTGTTCCTTGCCGCAGCCGCTGTTGCCGAAGGCCGGCCAGCCGACGTCAAACTCTCGATCCCCAACATCAGCTGCGTTTCCTGCGAGATGCGAATCGAGGCCGCCCTGGCCCAGTTGCCCGGTATCCACCACGTCAGTTTCGACGTGGAGGCCAAGACCGCGCTGGTCGTCTACGACGCCGACCAGGTCGACGTTGCGCGCATCGTCGAAGCCTGCGAGTCAGTCGGTTACCCGGCCACCGTGGTAGCCGCAGTCGGGTCCTGATCGCGGCCGTCTTCGGCTCAAGCGAGTGACGCCGACGGGCTGCCGGAGCCAGATGGCCGGCGGCCCTGGCGGACCGGCCCCGATCCCCCGGTCGAGCCGCTGGCTGCTACGGCTGCGACCAGCCTTTGGCAGCGGCTCGGTCAGCCCTGATCAAGGCACGCCGCCGCCGAACTGACATAGACCTCGAAAGGGCGTGCCGCCCACTGCAGGGCCTGGCCTGCTTCCGTGTCCACGGGCACAGCCAGCACTTCAATCCGGCAGGCCACCGGCAGCTCGCCGGCCACACCCGTCGTTACCGCATCGACCCGCACCCGCATGCCGGCACTGACTGGCAGCTGTTCGCGATCCGGAATACTGACACCACCGCCGTCATCAAAGGCCAGCACCAGCAGCTGAATTTCGCTGCCGCTGATGGCGACCCGGGTCAGCCCCGCGACCTCGGCTTCGCGCTCGGCGCGTTCGGCCGCGACGGTAGGAGCTGGCAGCAGGGCAAGCAGCATCACGGCTATTGTCCCGGCTGTCTTCCCGGCCATGTTTCCGACCATCGTCGCGACCCGATGCCGCCGTGAGGCTGGCCTGACGGCGGCCACAGCAGCGTTCATGAGGCTTGCTTGACCCGCTGATAGATGGCTTCCTGGGCCTCCAGATCCAGTTCCTCAAGTACCAGGCCCTGCTCGCGGGCGATGGCCTCCATGGCGCGAAAGCGCTGCTCGAACTTGCGATTGCTGGCCGCCAGCGCCTGGTCCGGGTCAAGCTCGAGCTTGCGGGCAAGGTTGGTCAGCACAAACAGCAGGTCGCCGAGCTCTTCTTCCATGTGGGCGGCGTCGCGGGCCTCGATCGCTGCCCGCAATTCGTCAGCCTCTTCGCTGAGCTTGCTGAAGATCGGGTCCACCGCAGGCCAGTCGAAGCCGACGCGGGCAGCGCGCTTCTGCAGCTTGATCGCCCGTTTCAGGGGCGGCAGCCCGCGCGCCACACCGTCCAGGGCCGATTCGTTCGCCTGGCCGCGTGCGGCGCGCTCGGCGTCCTTGATCCGTTCCCAGTTGACCGTCTGCGCCTCGGCGCTGTCGATCTGCGCATCCGCGAAGACATGCGGATGGCGGCGCACCAGCTTGTCGGCAACGCGGGTCGCAACATCCTTGAAGGCAAAGGCGCCCTGCTCTTCAGCCATCCGGGCGTGGAACACTACCTGAAACAACAGATCGCCCAGCTCGTCGCAAAGATCATCGAGATCATCACGGGCAATGGCATCGGCCACCTCGTAGGCCTCTTCCACGGTATAGGGTGCTATCGAGTGGAAGTCCTGCTCCACATCCCAGGGGCAGCCGTGCTCGGGGTCGCGCAGGCGCGCCATGATGGTCAGCAATCGATCCAGGGCAAAATCGGTCATCGGCGTAGCAACAGTCCTGTTCAACGGGGCGGAAAGGAGACCCGAATGGCGGCGCCGCCCAGCTCGGATGCGGCCAGGTCCAGCTGCCCCCCATAGGCCTCGACCAGTTCGCTGGCAATCGCCAGGCCCAGACCCTGGCCCTCGCGGCGCTCGTCGCCGCGGACACCCCGCTGCAGCAGCTCGCCGAAGCGGGCAGGCTCGATTCCTGGTCCATTATCTTCGACGCTGATGACAACGCCGTACTGACGGCTGCCGGGCACGCCGGGGTCGACCTGTACCCGGACCTGGCCCGATCCATACTTCGCCGCGTTGTCCATCAGATTACCGCACAGCTCCATCAGATCGCGCGCATCAACCCTGGCCACCAGCGCCGGATCACCGGCGACAGTGACGCTGACGCCATCGTCGGCATACAGGCGATTGAGCGAGCTGGCCAGCCGCTCCAGCAAGGGCACGATGGCGACCGGTTGATTGAGCGTCCGGCGGGTCGAGCGCGAGGCGCGCTCCAGCTGCCGCTTCAGCAGCAGGGTCATGTCGTCCAGGGCCTCGTCGAAGCCCTCAGGCGCGGCTTTGCGATCGCTATCGAGGCGCGCGCGCATCACGGCCAGCGGCGTTTTCAGGGCATGGGCGAGATCCGACAAAGCCTCTCGGTAATGGGTGGCATTGTCGCGTTCGGTGGCCAGCAAGGCGTTCAGATTCGCGGTCAGCGGTTGCAGTTCGAGCGGATAGCGCCCAACCAGCGCGCCGCGTCGGCCGGCCTCGATGTCAGCCACTTCCGCGGCTACCCGGCGCAGCGGCCTCAGCAGCATGATCAGGATGATCACCTGCGCCAGGATAACCAGCAGCGCGGCCAGCAGCAGCCAGCGCCACAGATCGGTGCGGAAACTCTCGACGGTAGCCAGGTAGCGAGCCGGATCCTCGGCCGCCCAGATGGTGAGGTCGATGATGCGGCCGTCCGGCTGTTCCCAACCCAGGCCGAAGGCGAGCTGGTGCCAGTCGCCCCCCTTGTCAGGGCCATGAAACGCTCGCTCGCCGCGCGCCAGCGGATGCACCGGCGGCGGACTGATCACCCCCATCAACGACGGTGAGGTCCAGCTTCCGGTGTCGGTCAGGGCGCCGGCATGCAGCCCCGAGCCCGGACGATCGAGGCGCGGTTCGGCCAGCGAGTCAGCAATTTCCGGCCGCCCCTCAGGATCCAGATCGATCGTCGAGAGCAGCAGGAAAACCAGCGAATCAAGCCGCTCCTCCAGCGCGCTCTCGGCCGCGCCGCGATAGCCCCGATCAACCGCCAGGCCGATCAGACCGAGCGCAATGGCCAGCGCAATGGAGGCGCCAAGCAGCAGGCGCAGCAGCAGCGAAGGCGCACGCGGCGTATCGGGCGCGCTCAAGCCGAAGCCCGGTCAGGCGTCCGCGCGGAAGCGGTAGCCTCGACCGCGCAGGGTTTCAATCGGCACCCAGCTGCCATCGGGGTCGAGCTTGCGCCGCAGCCGGCCAATGATCACCTCGATGACATTGCTTTCCGGGTCGGCGTCTTCGTCGTAGAGGTGTTCGTTCAGCTCCATCTTGGAGACGACCTGGCCGGGATGCAGCAGGAAATACTCCAGCACGCGATACTCGAAGCTGGTCAGCTCCAGCAATTCGCCGTTCAAGCGCGCGTCCTGAGCGGAGAGGTTGACGGTCAGCGGGCCGAAACTGACCTCGGGCGAGGCGTGGCCGGCGCTGCGACGCAGCAAGGCTTGGACGCGCGCCATGACCTCTTCGAGGCGGAACGGCTTGGTGACATAGTCATCGGCGCCAAGCTCCAGGGCCTGGACCTTGTCCTGCCAGTCGGCGCGCGCGGTCAGCACCAGGATGGGAAACTTGCGTTCGCGCTTGCGCGCCTCGCGCACGATGTCCAGGCCGTTGCGGCCGGGCAGCCCCAGATCGACGATGGCCAGATCGACCGGATATTCGGTCGCGTAGTGCAGGCCGTCGATGCCGTCGGCACAAAGATCGACGGCAAAGCCCTCGCGCTTGAGCGCGCGACCCAGCAGTTCGCGCAGCTCGGTTTCGTCTTCAATAACCAGAATCCGCATGCCCGCCGTCCTAGTCCGCCGGCACGCGCACGGTGCGAACCACGCCGTCGGGGGTCAACACGCGGATCACGTGCACCCGCCGCCCGCCCTGGTCCACGGTCTGAGCCGACACGACCTGGCCGTTGTACTGTCGCGCCACGCGCTGGGCCGCTTCCTGCAGGCTCACCGCCCAGGCCGAAACCGTCAGCATGACGGTCAGCGAAAGCGCGGTCAGCAGGAGGCGCAGGGTGTTGATCACGACAGTGTTTTCCTCAAAGGCCTTAAGTCTGAGCCGAATTGTAAGCCGCCGGCCTTAACCGTGTCTGAATTGGCGCGACGGTTCAGTAGATTTCTGCAACGCAGCAGCGCAGACTGCCGCCGGCCTTCTCGACTTCGTCCAGCTCGACCCCGTGCAGCTCGAAGCCCCAGCGCGCCAGCTGCTCTCGCTTCTCCGGTGCCAGGGCGTCCACCGCGGTCTGGCTCATGAAGATGTCCCTGGTGGTGACGGCGATGCAGTTGCCGGCAAAAGCCTCTTTTTCCGCGGAACTGATGGTCAGGACCTGACCGGGGTAGGCTTCGGCAATGGCCTCGGGCACCTCCGGGTCAACGAAGGCGTCCGGGCAGATGATCAGCGCCCGTGAAGCCAGAACGGCCATGACCACGTTGGTGTGATACTCGCTGGGCTGCAGCTCGAAGCGAAAGCTCAGGGCCAGCTCGAAAGCCTCGTGCATGGCTTCACAGCCGGCCTCGTCGACGCGCTGGGTCATGCCGCAGTAGCCGATCCGGCGGGCCCGATCCAGCACCAGTGCACCGGTCAGTTCAGCGATCAATTCGCGCTGCGACAGGTCGACCTCCTGGTAATTCAGCAGATCGCGGAAAAAGCCGCGAATATCCATCCGCTCAGCCTCAAGCTGGCGTTCCGGATGCAGCATGCGACCAATGATCGAGCGCCCGGGGATGGTGGCGAAAACATTGTTCGGGAACAGATCGTCCGGCGTGCTGGAGCGGCCCGGGAAACGAACCACCGGCACGCCGCAGGCGCTGATCCGGTCGCACAGGCGGCGATGCTGGTCCAGGGCGCGGGCCGGATCGACGTGCACGCTCAAGTCCATGTAGGCGTTGTCGCGAGCCGACTGTTCGCTGAGGCGGAAGTCGGTGGGCTCGACCAGAAACACCGCCCTGGGTACCGGCGGGCTGTCGCTGTTGAGCCAGCCGGCCTGAATCTGACGGCGGAAATCGGCGGCACTGCTGACGATCACGACATGATCTCCTGAACAAGGGCGGGGCGATGAGGAAGCGCTATGGTAGACCGCCGCGCGCCCCGGTCAAGCCCGACATGGTCAAGCCGGTCAGGCTGCGCGGGCCGCGGGCATGGCCTCGCGCAGCAGCTCGGGCCGGGCCGCCTCGAGATGCATGCGCTGGCTGAGCTGCTGACGCCAGCGTCGGCCCTGGGGCTGGGCATGGAACAGGCCGAGCATGTGGCGCGCAACCTGGGCCAGGCGACCGCCGGCCGCCAGGTGGCGCGCCGCATAGTCGATCATGTGCTCGACCACCGCTTCGCGTGAGGGGGCGGCCGCGCGCCCCATGGCCCGGCTGAGCTCGGCCAGCAGCCAGGGGTTCTGGTAGGCGGCGCGGCCCAGCATCACGCCGTCGAGCTCGTCCAGCAAGTCAAGCGCCAGCGGCAGCTCGGCAATACCGCCGTTGATGATGACTTCCAGCGCCGGGCGAGCGCGCTTCAGGCGTCGCACCCGCGCATAGTCCAGCGGCGGCACTTCGCGGTTCTGCTTCGGGCTCAAGCCCTGCAGCCAGGCCTTGCGGGCATGGATGATCACGGTCTCGACTCCGCTGGCTGAGAGTTGATCGATGAAGTCGAGAAAAAAGGCCTCGCTGTCGCAGTCGTCAACGCCGATACGGGTCTTGGCGGTCACCGGTACGCTGACCGCCGCGCGCATCGCCGCCAGGCAGTCGCGCACCAGCGCCGGCTCCTTCATCAGGCAGGCGCCGAAGCGGCCTTTCTGGACCCGGTCCGAGGGACAACCCACATTGAGATTGATCTCGGCATAGCCGAAGTCTGCGCCGATGCGGGCGGCTCGGGCCAGCTCATCCGGGTCGGACCCCCCCAGCTGCAGCGCCACCGGCTGCTCGGCCGGATCGAAACCGAGCAGGCGCTCGCGATCGCCGTGGATCACCGCGCCGGTGGTCACCATCTCGGTGTACAGCAGCGCTTCCGGCGCCAGCAGGCGATGGAAGTAGCGGCAGTGCCGGTCGGTCCAGTCCATCATCGGCGCCACGCTCAGGCGCCGGCAAGGCGCCGGTCTTGCGGGGGCAACAGTCACGTGGGCGTTACCGATCAGCGCAGCGTTTCCACGCCGTCTTCGCGGGCCACGAGGACGACATCCGCGCCGCGACGGGCAAACAGGCCGCAGGTGACCACGCCGGGAATCTGGTTGATCTCGGTTTCCATCCGGACCGGATCGACCAGGTCCAGCTTGCGCACATCCAGGATCAGATTGCCGTTGTCAGTGGTCACGCCCTCGCGCAGCTGCGGGCGGCCGCCCAGGCCGGTCAGCTTGCGCGCCACCAAGGCCCGGGCCATCGGGATGACCTCGACCGGCAGCGGGAACTCGCCCAGCACCGGCACACATTTCGAGGCATCGACGATGCAGACAAAGCGCCGACTGGCCGCGGCAACGATTTTTTCCCGGGTCAGGGCGGCACCGCCGCCCTTGATCAGCCGCCGGTGCGGATCAACTTCGTCGGCGCCGTCGATATAGATCTCCAGGTCGCCGACATGATTGAGCTCGACCACCCGCACGCCGATCGCCTTCAGCCGGGCGGTGGTCGCCTCGGACGAGGACACCGCGCCTTCCAGTCGCAGGCCCGATGCGGCCAGCTGATCTATAAAGGCGTTGACCGTACTGCCCGTGCCGACGCCGAGCAGCATGCCGTCCTCGACGTAAGCCAATGCCGCCTTTGCGACCTCGATCTTGAGGCGATCCTTGCTCATGTCTGCTCCAGCCCCAGAATGTAGTCCCACTGCGCCTTCGTCACCGGCATGATCGACAGCCGGTTCCCGCGACGGGTCAGGGCGAAATCGCCCAGCGCCTCGGCGTGCTGCTTGAGCTCGGCCAGCGAAACGACGCGCCGGCAATGGCGCTGGTAGCGCACGTCGACCAGCAGCCAGCGCGGATCCTCCGGCGAGCTGCCGCCATCGAAGTACTTCGAATGCGGGTCGAACTGAGTCGGATCCGGATAGGCCTTGCTGGCAATTTCAGCCAGACCGTAGACGCCAGGCACCTTGCAGTTGGAGTGGTAGAACAGCACGCCGTCGCCGGGACGCATGTCGTCGCGCATGAAATTCCGCGCCTGGTAGTTACGCACACCGTCCCAGGGCTCGGTCCGCTTCGGCCGCGCCTTCAGGTCATCAATGCCAAAGGCATCGGGTTCCGACTTCATCAGCCAGTAGTTCAAGTCCGTCTCCGCAGCAATTTCGGGCCGATATTCTATCAGCCGCGCCCGGCAGGCCCTCGCCTGAACCTCACCCGACGCAGCCGCCGGAGCCGACAACAAAGGGATGCCGACCGGGACTGGCGCTCGCCGGCGTTGGCGATGCACTGGATTGCAGCGGACTCAGAAGCGCTGCAGACCGCGCTCCGTGATGACCGCGTCCAGCGGCACATCCCAGGGCTGGGACGGCAGCGTGTCGACTTGTTGCAGACTGAACGCAATGCCGATCAGGGTCGGACGCGGCTCGGGCCTGGCCAGACAAAAACTCAAGGCGCGGTCATAGTAGCCGGCTCCCATGCCTAGCCGAACCCCGGCGCTGGAGTAGGCCACCAGCGGCATCAGCACCAGATCGAGCTGCTCGGGGTCCAGCCAGTCACCGGCCGCCGGCTCCTCGATGCCGTAGCGGTTGGGCACCATCGGCGCGTTGGGCGTCCAGCGCCGAAAACGCATCTGCTCGTCCTCGACCACCGGCAGATACAGCTGGCGGCCCGCCTGATCCAGGGCAGTCAGAGCCGGCTTCAGCTCAGGTTCACCGCGAAAGGCACGAAAGGCCGCCACGGACTGGGCTTCACTGTCGACCGCGAAGCGTAGCAGGTGGGCACAGATCTGGTGATCCAGACGATTGCGCCGGTCGGCATCGAGGCTGGCTCGCGACTCAAGCAGACGTCGACGCAGGTCGGCCTTGAGGTCTGCGGGGCGGGTCTGGGAGTCCATGGCGGGCTGGCCCTGAGCGAGCGAAAAAAACGCACAACCGCGTCAAAAAAGAAAAGGCGCTCTCCGCCTGTGCCGCTGCAGGTCGGAGACCTTGAACCAGGGGTTCAGGTGGGTCGGCTCAACGCGCTTTCAGGCGATTCGCCAAATGCGAAAAGCACACCAGCATCGAAAGGGGCCGTCCCGAGGTCAACAATTAGGGACAAGGCATATTACGTTCCTGCTGGCGAACACCGCAGAGAGCGCCGAGGCTTCAGTCTATACCTCGGGGAGTACCTGATCAAGTCGGCGGTTCATGTCGAGGATGCGCTGGTCGATGCGTTCGCGCCGCTCGGCAAGCTGGTGACGCAATTTCAGAACTTCCTCGGCCAGGTTGAGCGCAGCCATGACCGCAATCTTGTCCATGGACGACACCCGGCCGGAGTCTCGAATCTGACGCATCTGCTGATCAAGAAACAGCGCGGACTCCATCAGTTCACGACGCTGCTCGGACGTGCACATCACCCGGTACTCGCGCTCCAGAATGCGCACGGTGACTGGCTCGGTAGCTGAATTCATTGGCAATCTATCCTGCGTTTTCCAGCGACTTCAGCCGCTCGATCATCGACTCCACGCGCGAGCGAGCCTCCTCGTTGCGCTGGACCAGCGTAGCCCGCTCGGCCACCAGCGTTTCCTGACGCGCCTGCAGCGAGCGATTCTCTTCCTCCAGCCGCTTGATGCGCCCCAGCATCTGGCGCAGCCGCATCTCGAGGCGGTCCAATTCCGCCGCTGTCTGACTCAGAGATTCCATGGCTGCGATGTTCTCTAGGATTTACAGTGGCTTAATCATAGAACCTGGATCATCACTTCACAAGCGCCGCGACAAGCGCGTGCCCGGGCACCGGAGCCCACGCTGCGCTCCGCCGGCCGATGCTAATATTTCCGGCTTTGATGCCATCGCGATCTCGCATGACCACCCAACAGGAATCAAAGCTGGCCTGGATTCTGGCGCTGGCCGCTGATCAGAATCCCGCCGGCATTGCGGAAACCCATGCCGTGGTGATCGGCCTGCTCTGCGCCAGAGCCGACCAGGACGAGCGCGAGCTGGCGGCGCACCTGGCTGCGCTGCAGGTCGGGGAGTGGACTTCGGACGATATCCTCCGCCAGCTCGGTCCGGCCTTGAGCGGCCTGAAAAGCGAGCTGGCTTCGGCGGACATTCGCTTCCAGCCGCTGCTGCCGACCGAAGACCGGCCGCTGTCCGAGCGCACCGAGTGCCTGGCACGCTGGTGCTCTGGCTTTCTGACCGGGTTCGGCGCCGGCCAGCCGGTGATCCGCTCCGACGACGCCAGCGACGCCCTGCGCATGATCGAGCAGATCGCGCGGGCGGCCACCGATCCGGACTCCGACCAGGAGGCCGAAGAATCCGCCTTTACTGAACTGAGCGAATTTCTGCGCGTGGCCGTGCTGCTGCTGCGCGAGGAGTGCCTGCAACCCTCATGATCAAGCCCAGCGAATTCCTCGCCCGCCGCGAGCGCCTGATGAGCGCGGCCGGCCCGCAAAGTCTGATTCTGCTGCCCGCAGCCGACGAGCGCCTGCGCAACGGCGACAGCCACTTCCCGTTTCGCCAGGACAGCGATTTCCTCTACCTGACCGGTTTCGATGAGCCCGACGCGGTACTGGCGCTGCTGCCCGGCCGCGACAAAGCGGAGCAGATCCTGTTTCTGCGCGAGCGCAACCCGGAGCGCGAGCGCTGGGATGGGCCGCGCCTGGGCCTGGAGGGCGCGGTGGAGCAGCTCAACATGGACGACGCCTTCCCGATCGATGATCTGGATGAGATCCTGCCAAAGCTGATGGAGGGCTGCCAGCGCGTCTACCACCTGGTCGGCAAGGACCATCGCTTCGACCAGCGGGTGATCGCCTGGCGCAACCGCCTGCGCGAGCTGCACAAGGGCGAGAAGGGCCCGGGCGAGCTGGTCTCGCTGGAACATCTTCTGCACGAGCAGCGCCTGATCAAGAGCAGCGACGAGATTCGCTGCATGAAGAAGGCCGCGAAGATCGCCGCCGGCGCGATGGTCCGGGCAATGCGCAGCTGCCAGCCCGGCCTGAACGAATGCGAGATTCAGGCCGAGCTGATTCACGAGTATCAGCGCCACGGCTGCCCGCCGTCCTACATGCCGATCGTCGCCGGCGGTCGCAACGCCCTCATCCTGCACTATGTGCGCAACAACCAGCCCCTGGCCGACGGCGACATCCTGCTGATCGATGCCGGCTGCGAGTACCAGGGCTATGCCGCCGACATCTCGCGCAGCTTCCCGGTCAATGGCCGCTTCAGCCCGGCCCAGCGTGATGTCTACGAGCTGGTGCTGGCCGCCCAGCACGCCGCCATTGACGAGGTTCGGGTGGGCCATGCCTACGAGGCTTTCCATCAAGCCGCCGTGCGCGTCCTCACCCAGGGCCTGATCGATCTGAAGCTGCTGTCCGGCAGCCTGGACGAGAACCTGGAGCAGCAGCACTACCGGCGCTACTACATGCACAAGACCGGCCACTGGCTGGGCCTGGACGTGCATGACGTCGGCGACTACCGCATCGATGATCAGTCGCGGCTGCTGGAAAAGAACATGGTGGTGACGGTGGAACCCGGCCTCTACATCGGCGACGAGCCCGATGTACCCGCTCACTTCCACAATATCGGCATTCGCATCGAGGACGACATCCGGGTGACCGCGCGCGGGCCCGAGAATCTGACCGCCGCCGTGCCGCGCGCCGTCGACGAGATCGAGGCCCTGATGCGTCGGTGAGCAGCTTCGACGTCACCATCGTTGGCGGCGGTCTGGCCGGCGCCAGCCTGGCCTGCGGGCTGGCGCGCTCGGGCCGGCGCGTGGCTCTGGTCGAAGCCACCGCCCGCACCGAGGCGGCCCAGCCCAGCTACGACGATCGCACCCTGGTCATCAACGCCGCTTCGCTGAATATTCTGACCGCGTTGGGGCTGCTCCCGGACGCCCTGCCCCGCTGCCCGATCCGCCGCATCGAGGTCTCCCGTGCCGGCGGCATCGGCCATGTTGTGCTGGATGCCAGGGACCATGGCCGCCCCCGGTTCGGGGCGGTGATCGTCGCCCGTGAACTGGGCGCGGTGCTGCTGGCCGCGCTGCGCGAGCAGGCCCTGATCGAGGAGTTCTGCCCAGCCCGGATCGACGGGTTTTCGCGGTCTGACGACCGGGTGGAAGTCCGGCTCAGCGACGGCCGCAAACTCCACAGCCGCTTGCTGGTCGGCGCTGACGGCACCCATTCCAGCGTGCGCCGCATGGCCGGCATCGACAGCCTGGTCCACGACTACGCCCAGTCAGCGATGATCTTCAACGTCCAGGCCGAGCGGGCGCCAGCCCATACCGCCTGGGAGCGATTCACACCCGCCGGGCCGCTGGCCCTGCTGCCGCAGCCGGCCGGCCGCCTCGGCGTGGTCTGGATCGATGACACAGCCGCCGTTGACGAGGCCATGCACTGGCCCGAGGCGCGCATTCTGGAGCGCCTGAATCGGGAATTCAGCGCGGCCCCGGCGCCGTTCAGCCGCCCTGGCCAGCGCGCCCGCTACCCGCTGCTGCGCCTGCGGACGCCCTGGCCGGTGGCCGAGCGGGTGGTCCTGGTCGGCAATGCCGCCAACGCCGTGCACCCGGTTTCGGCCCAGGGTTTCAATCTGGGACTGCGTGACGTGGCCGCGCTGATCGAGACCCTGGACGACGCCGACGACCCCGGCGCCGCAGACCGCCTGCAAGCCTACGCCCGCGCACGCAGCAGCGACCAGGACGCGACCGTCGCTTACACCGATGTCCTGGCCCGCGCCTTCACCAACCCCTCGCTGCTGGCCCGGTTCGGCACCGGCCTGGGGCTGGCCCTGCACGCCGGCTCCGATACCCTGAAATCGCGCCTGGTCGAGGCCGCAATGGGTTTCCGGGAGCCGATCAGTCGGCTGGCTCGGGATCCGACACCACAAGGCAGCCTGCGATGAGCAGTCATTTCGATATCGTGATCGTCGGCGGCGGCGCGGCAGGCCTGAGCGCGGCTGCCCTGCTCGCCGACCAGGGTCGGCGCCTGGCCGTGATCGAGCCGCGGCCAGCGGCGCCGCCGCCGGATCAGGATGTCGACCCGCGCGTGGTCGCGATCAGTCCGGGATCGGCCCGGATCCTCGACCATGCCGGGGTCTGGTCAGCGCTGGACCCGGCTCGCCGCCAGGCCTACGCGCGCATGCAGGTGCTGGCCGAGGCCGGGCGGATCGAATTCCGCGCCGCCGAGCATGGTCTGGAGCAGCTCGGCTGGATCATGGAAGTGCCGACCCTGGCCTGGGCCCTGTGGCGGCAGCTGGAGGAATCAGGCCGGGTGCAGTTGCTGGGTGGACGCCGACTCGCGCGGCACAGCCGCGATGCGCGCCGGGTCAGCCTGGAACTCGATGACGGCCAGCGCCTGAGCTGCCCGCTGCTGGTCGCCGCCGACGGCGGACGCAGTCCGGTGCGCCAGGCTGCCGGCATCGGCGTCGACACCTGGGATTACAACCAGCGCGCCCTGATCGGCCATGTCCGCACCGAACGACCCAACGACGGCCTGGCCTGGCAGCGCTTCACCGAGTTTGGCCCGCTGGCCCTGCTGCCGCTGCCGGACGGGCGCTCGTCGATCGTCTGGTCGCAGCCCGAGGCTCGCGCGCAGGCGCTTTCCGAGCTTGACGACGAGGCCTTCCTGGCCGAGCTCAATCACCATCAGGACAGCCCCTTCGGCGCCGCCGTGGGCGTAGGCCCGAGGCTGAGTCTGGCGCTGGTGCGCCGGGTCGCTCGTACCTTGACGGCGCAGCGCCTGGTGCTGCTCGGCGATGCCGCACGCAGCGTCCATCCGCTGGCCGGCCAGGGCCTCAATCTGGGCCTGGCCGACGCCGCCGCCCTGGCCGAAGTGCTGGCCGACTGGGACAGCCGGGAAGCCCCGGAACTGGCGCTGACCCGCTACCAGCGCTGGCGGGCGAGCAACGGCGCCCTGCTTGGCGGCGGCATCCATGCGATCAACGAACTCGCGCACGCGCCCGGCCCGGCCCGCCAGCTGATGGGCGCCGGCTTCGCCCTGGCCACGCGGCTGTGGCCGCTGAAGGATCGCTTCGTACGGCATGCTTGTGGGCTCGATAGTGATAGCCCGGCGCTTTCGCGAGCGCCAGGCAGTGAAAGGTGAAGAGTGAAAGGTCAAAGGTGAGAAGCCAAAAAAAGACCACGCTACTTTTCACCTTTCACTCTTTACCTTTCTTTCAGCCCCCACTCCACCGCACCCGCGCCCCGGCTCTGCAGCCAGTCGTTGGCGCGCGAGAAATGGCGGCAGCCGAGGAAACCGCGGTGGGCGGAAAGCGGCGAGGGGTGGGGGGCGGTCAGGACCAGATGGCGCTGGCGGTCGATGCCCGCCCCTTTTTTCTGGGCCTGGCTGCCCCAGAGCATGAACACCACATGGTCGCAGCGCGCGTTGACGGCGGCGACCACCGCGTCGGTGAAGCGCTCCCAGCCCTTGCCCTGATGGGCGCCGGCCTGGCCGCGCTCCACGGTGAGAACCGCGTTCAACAGCAACACGCCGCGCTCGGCCCAGGCCTGCAGATGGCCGTGTCGCGGCCGCGGCAGGCCGAGGTCGGACTCGATCTCCTTGAAGATGTTGAGCAGCGACGGCGGCGACGGCACGCCCGGCTGCACCGAGAAACACAGGCCATGGGCCTGCCCCGGGCCATGGTAGGGGTCCTGGCCCAGGATCACCACCTTCACCGCCGACAGCGGCGTCGAATCCAGGGCGTTGAAAATCAGCGGTCCGGGCGGATAGATCGTCGCCCCGGCCTGCTTGCGTTCCAGCAAGAAGGCCTTCAGATCGCGCATGTAGGGCTGCTCGAACTCGGACGCCAGCACGGCGAGCCATTCGGGATGGAGCTTGACAGAGGTCACGGCGGACAATGGCAGTTGGCAATCCAAAAGCTTAACGCGTCAAGCGGACGCAGAAAGCAGGTGAGCCCATCCTTTCCTTCCCGCCTCTCCGCTTGATCGACCTCGGCCAATACCGTCCGTCGGCCGCGTGGGGCCGACCTACGCCAACCCTCTCCCCTCTCCCCTCCCCAAGTATCATAGTGCGTTGTTCTCAAGCCCAATAGACTGCACCGTGACCAATCCCGCGCCCATCCAGACCGACGTCGTCATCGTGGGAGCCGGCCCCGTGGGCCTGTTCCAGGTTTTCGAGCTGGGCCTGCTGGATCTCAAGGCCGAACTGGTCGACAGCCTGCCGCAGGTCGGCGGCCAGTGCGCCGAGTTGTATCCGGAAAAACCGATCTATGACATCCCGGCCTATCCGGTGATCGGCGCGCAGGAACTGATCGACCGGCTGATGGAGCAGATCCAGCCCTTCAACGCCGGCTTCCACCTGGGCCAGCAGGTCGTGCGCTTCGAGAAGCGCGACGACGGCCGCTTCACCGTGGTCACCAGCAAAGGCACCGGATTCGACGCCGGGGCGGTGGTGATCGCCGCCGGGCTGGGCTCCTTCCTGCCGCGTCGGATCAAGGCCAAAGGGCTGGAGGAAGTAACGGCCGACCAGGTCCATTACCGGGTGACCGACCGCGAGCGCTTTCGCGGCAAGCGGCTGCTGATCCTCGGCGGCGGCGATTCCGCCCTGGACTGGACCCTGGATCTGGTCGATATCGCCGCCTCGGTACAGTTGGTCCATCGCCGTTCGGAATATCGCGGCGCGCCGGCCTCGGTCGCCAAGGTCAAGGCCCTGGCCGCCGCCGGCCGGGTCAGCGAGCAGCAGGGTCTGGTCATGGAGGTCTTTGGCGAAAACGGTCGCCTGCTTGGCATCGAGATCATGGACCTGGCCCGAAATCGCCACCGCTTCGAAGCCGATGAGCTGCTGGTGTTCTGGGGCCTGGCGCCGGACCTCGGGCCCATCGCCGACTGGGGCCTGGCCCTGGAGAAGAAGCAGATCGAGGTCAATACCGAGACCTTCGAAACCAGCGTGCCCGGCATCTTCGCCATTGGCGACATCAATACCTATCCGGGCAAGAAGAAACTGATCCTGTCCGGATTCCACGAAGCCGCCCTGGCCGCTTTCGGCATGCAGAAATACATCTACCCGGACAAGCGCCAGTTTCTGCAGTACACCACCACCTCACCAATCATGCACAAGCGGTTGGGCGTGGACAGCAAGGCCGGCTGACCAACGGAACCCGGAGTCGTCAGGGCGCGCCGATGGCTGGCTTGCCGAGCTTGGCGGCCTGCCGGACGAGTTTTCGATCGAAGCTGACGAAGCGATCTGCCTGGCGGCTGGAGCACCAGTGCAAGGCATCTGCGAAATCCAGCCCTGCTTCAAAGTGCTCAAGGGCCGAAGCGACCACATCGGCATCCTCTGCCGAAACCCGCGGCAACCCAAGCACACCCCTCAGCGCCTTCAGAATGGCTTTTCGAGACAGCCCGTAGGCGTGGCGCAATACCCATTCCGACTCCAGCAGGACGCTCTTCGCGACAAACACATCAGCGCTGCTGAACAGGCGGAGCGCGCGTTCGGCTTGCGCCGGGTCGTCGTTGGTCACCAGACGAACAAGCACGTTGGTGTCAATTGCGATCATCATTTCTTCCGGCCTGCGGAGGCGAGCGCTCCGCGGGCAAGTGCCGCCTCCATGTCCTCGATCGACTTTGCCGGACCGCGATAGCCCGCGCAGCCGAGTACATCTTCAAGACGAGTGGCGGCAAACGCTCGGGTCACGGGCCGCAACAGAATGCCGTCAGGACGGTCTTCCACCACGAATTCCGCGCCGGGCTCAAGACCATGCGCCAGCCGCAACGCTTTGGGAAGAATGATTTGACCCTTGCTGGAGAGCCTCGTGGTTGCCATGGCGAAAGGGTAAGATTGAGTAAGATTCAAGCCTAACAGAACCACGACCTCGAAGCGAGGCGCGGGCCGGGTCAAGACCTGTCCGACCCAGCCTCAAAGCCGCTCCAGCGCCCGGCCGTACGCTTCGGCGGAAAAGCCGCTCAGGCGCTGGTCGCCGATGAAGGTCAGCGGGACGCCGCGACCGCCGGCCTCGCGGAACAGGCGCTGGGCCTCGGCCGAGCTTTCCACGTCGATCTCGACAAACGCCACCCCTTCGCTCTCGAACCAGCGTCGCGCCTGGGCGCAGTAGCCGCACCACTCAGTGGCAAACATCACCACCTCGTGGCCCGGGCTCAGGTCGGCGGCGCTCAGCCCTGCGCCGCCACCCGGCAGGCGCCAGATCGCCAGCGCCAGCAGCAGCACGACCAGCCAGAAGACAGGCTTCTTCATCACTCCGCACTCAGGCGTACATCGAAACTCAGATCGACGCGATCACGGATGAAATCCGGGTCGGCAAACTCGCCCTGGCCGACGCCATAGTCCAGCCGGGCAATCGCCGAAGTGCCGCTCAGGCGCACATCGTCGTTAATCTCCACGCTTATCGAGACGGGCTGGTTCAGGCTGACGCCGCGCAGGCTCAATTCACCCTCGACCATATGCTCGCCCGGCTCCAGCGCCAACGGCGCGGCCCAGCGCGCCTCCGGAAACTGGCTGACGAAAAACAGCTCTTCGTCCTGCAGGGCCTGGTCACCCTGGCGATTGCCGACGGTGGCCGAGGCGGTGGCAACGAGCACTTCGATCCGGGCGTCTTCGTCCGCGTTGTCGCGGCACAGCCGGACGGTAAACTCGCGGAACTGACCGTTGAAGCGGTTGCCCTCGGCCTCGCCGCGAAAGCGCAGTTCGCCGTCAGCAGCCGAGCCGCTGAAGCACTGCTCGGCCATCAATTCCGCGGACATCGGCGCCAGCAGCAGCGCCAGCGCGGTGGGGATCAGGGTTCGTTTCGCCATGTTGGCAGCATCCTCTTCAGTACATCGTCCTTGCGAATGAAATGATGGCGCAGCGCGGCCAACGCGTGGCCGGCGGCCACCACCGCCAGGCTCAGCGCCAGGGCCCCGTGCACCTGCTCGAAAATCGCCTCGCGTGCCTCATCGGCGGCAATCAGGCTGGGCAGGTCCACCGGCCCCCACCAGAAGTCCCCCAGCCCTGCCGCCGACGAGTACAGCCAACCGGACAGCGGCAGCGCGAGAATCAGCCCATACAGCAACCAGTGCCCCAGGGCCGCCAGCTGTCGCTCCCAGCGCGGCATGGCGGCCGGCAGCGGCGGCGGCCGGTTGAACAGGCGCCATAGCAGCCTGAGCACGGCCAGGCCGAGCACCAGCATGCCGATGGTCTTGTGCTGGGTCACCAGCTCCAGCCGCAGCCGAAAGCCCTCGGCGTTGTCGATCCGCCAGGCCCAGGTGTACTGGAACAGGATCAGGCCCACAATCAGCCAGTGAAACAGCTGGCTGACCAGGCCGTAACGGCTTGCCGTGTTGCGAAGCGGTATGCTCACCGGCAGGCATCCTCGCGGGTTTGAGTCATGAAGGCTAGCGACATTAGCATGAAGCACAGGTCATGGCGGGTGACGGCGATCATGGCCATGATCATCGCATTGGGCGGCTGCCAGGCCGCGCCCCGCCCGGATCGCGTCGATGCGCCGACGGCCACCAGCGAATGGCCGAGCGCGCTGCCCGATGGCCGGCGCTACGTCGTCGATCGCGACGCCAGCGCGCTGCGCATCGTGGTGCTGCCGGACGGGCCGCTGGCCCGCTTCGGCCACCCGCACGTGATCGGCGGCGCGGTGATCGACGGCACGGTCGTGCTGGCCGAGCCCTTCGTGGATTCAGCATTGGAGCTCCGCATCAACGTCGCTGAACTGGAAGTCGACCGCCCGTCCTGGCGCGAGGACGAGGGCTTCGACCCGGACATGGAGGCCAGCGCGATCGCCGGCACCCGCGCCAACCTGCTCTCGCCCGCCGTCCTGGACGCTGACGCCCATCCCCAACTGGAAATGCGTTCGCTGTCCATCAGCGGGCCATCCTGGCAGCCGGACGTCGAGCTGGCCATTCGACTGGTCGGTCAGACCAGGGCGCTCACGGTGCCGATCAGCCTCGATATCGAAGACGAGCAGCTGACCGCCACCGGGCAGCTGCGCCTGGCCCAGAGCGATTTCGGCATTCAGCCCTTCAGCGCCGCCGGCGGCACGCTGCGGGTCGCGGACGACATCCTGGTCCGCTTTCGCATTGTCGCGCGCTCGGATTGACGATGAACAGGCGGCCGATTACCGCCTAAGTCATTGACGGAAATAGGAATAATTGCGCAAGGAAAAGTCATGAAAAAGGAATGACCTGAATGCCCGGTTGCGCTTTCATCAGCGGCAAGCCCTCGAACACGATCTCCTTGCCGGTATGCGCCCATCCAGTTTCCGAACGATCACGCTGCTCACCCTGTTGCTCGCGTCGACCCTGCCGATTGGCTCTGTCCTGGCACAGTCTCCCGCCGACGGCTTCAGCCCGAACGTCAGCGGCATCGTCAGAGCGGTCGCCGTCCAGCCCGACGGGCGCATCCTGATCGGCGGCAGCTTCAACCAGGTCAATGGCACGACCCGCAACAACATCGCCCGCCTCAACAGCAACGGCAGCCTCGACACCGGCTTCAACCCCAATGCCAGCGGCCAGGTCTGGGCACTGGCGGTTGAATCCGACGGCCGCATTCTGGTCGGCGGCGATTTCCAGCAGATCGGCGGCCAGAACCGCTCGCATCTGGCCCGATTGAACGCCTCCGGCACGGTCGCGGCTTCTTTTGTCGCGCCGAACGGGCGCGTATCCGCCATCGTCCTGCAGGATAACGGCCGCTTCGCCATCGGTGGCAGCTTCACCCAGGTCGGCACCGCCTCGCGCAGCCGATTCGCCACCTACTCCGTCCTGGCCGGCTCGACCGTGTTGACGCCGGGCTCACTGTTCGCCGCCTTCGACGGCGACGTCAACAGCATGGTCCGCCTGCCGGACGGCAAGCTGCTGGTCGGCGGTGGGTTCTTCCAGGTCAACGGCCAGGATCGCCGAGGCCTGGCCAGACTGGATACCGGCGGCGCGCTGGATCCGAACTTCGGGCTGACCGCCAACAACAGCGTGTTCGCCCTCGCCGTCCAGCACAACGGCAGCGTGCTGGCCGGCGGCGCCTTCAGCCAGCTCGGCGGCCAGACCCGCCTCAATCTGGCCAGGATCAGTGCCGCCGGTCAGCTGGATGCGGGCTTCAATCCTGCGCCCAACGACTCGGTCAACGCGATTGCGATACAGCCCGACGGGCGCATTCTGGTCGGCGGCGCCTTTACCCAGATCGCCGGCCAGAACCGCTCGCGCCTGGCCCGCTTCGACCGTTTCGGCCAGCTCGATTCGAGCTTCGTGCCGGCAACGATCAACGGGCTGGTCTTCGCCATGGCCGCCCTGCCGGAGAGCGGCGTCATTGCCGGCGGTGGCTTCACCCAGGTCGGCGCGCTGACCCGCAATCGCTTGGCGCGCTTCTACGGCAATGCGCGAGTCGACGCCAACCTCGAGCTCGGCGTCCTCGGCAGCCAGTCGATCCAGACCATGGCCCGCCAGGCCGATGGCCGCGTGGTGGTCGGCGGATTCTTCATCGATCTGGGCGGGTTGACTCGTCTGCGAATCGGCCGCGTCAACGTCGACGGCACCCTGGACCTGGGCTTCAATCCTGGCGCCAACGCCGAAGTCCACGCCCTGCTCGTGCAGAGCAACGATCGCATCGTGGTCGGCGGCAGTTTTACCGAATTCGCAGGCGTGGAGCGCACCAGCCTGGCCCGGGTGTTTCCGAACGGGACGATCGACAACGTCTTCGCATTCAGCACCAACGGACCGGTCCTCGCCCTGGCCGGCGACGCCAGCCTGCTGGTCGCCGGCGACTTCACCCAGATCAGTGGACTGACGCGCAATCGACTCGCTCGCATTGCTCCGCTCACCGTGCCTGGCACCGAAGTCGTGGACCCGCTGTTCGCGCCCAACATCAATGCCCAGGTCAACGCGGTAACGATTCAGACCGACGGGCGGATCGTCATCGGCGGCAGCTTCACCCAAGTCAACGGGCAAACGCGCTTCCGCATCGCCCGCCTGAACAGCGACGGCAGCCTCGACACCAGCTTTTCGCCGTCATTCAGCAACGAGGTTTTCAGCATTCTCCAGCTGCCCGACGGCAAGCTGCTGGTCGGCGGCCTTTTCGCCAGCGTCAACTCCTTCGCGATCGGCCAGCTGGCCCGTCTCAACGCCGATGGCACGCTGGATGCCAGCTTTCAGCCGAATGTCAGCGGCGCGGTCAGAACCATGGCGCTGCAGCGCGACGGGTCGGTCATCCTCGGCGGCGATCTGATCAGCATTGGCGGCCAGAACCGCCCCCGCATCGCGCGGCTGCTGCCATCCGGTGCGCTCGACCCCAACTTTCAGCCCAATGCCAATGGCCGCGTATCCGATGTCATGGTGCTGCCCGACGGCAAGATCATGATGGCCGGCGCCTTCACCGAGGTCGGCGGCCTCACTCGACGCCGCCTGGCCCGGCTGAGCGCGCCGCAATCGGCCATGCAGCAGATCGAAATACGCCAGGCCGACGAACTGACCGACTGGCGGATGAGCGCCGGACTGCCGTTCCTGAGGTCCGGCAGCGGCCCCTTCGACCCCCGGCTGGTCGACCTGGACATTTCCTTCGACGGGGTCAATTTCACCGGGCTGGACAAAATGCTGAGCTCTTCGGTCGGATACACCGCCTTCTCCACCCCCAACCCGGCCCCCGGCCAGACCTATTTCCTGCGCACCCGCGGCCGCCCGCTCAACGGCAACGGCAACGGCAGCCTGGTGGAACACATCCAGATCTTCCACGAGCCGGCCGGGGAATTCATCTTCAGCGACCGCTTTCAGCTGCCGTGACGACGAGGGCTTCCCCGCAACAGGCCAGCGCGCCCGGCAAGCAGCGTGAAGACAGGGGTGACCGATCCGCGATCCGGCGCTAAGCTGTGCGCTTGTTTTCGCAGGGCCGCCGGTTCGTGCTCATCATTATCAAGAACGCCCGCGTCTTCGCGCCGGACGATCGGGGCCACCAACATCTGCTGATCGCCGCCGGGCGAATCGTCTGGCTGGGCGCCGATCTCGACGAACTGGGCATCCTGAAAGCCGCCACTGTCGTCGATCTGCAGGGCCGGCGTTTGATCCCCGGTCTGATCGACGGCCATGCCCACCTGACCGGAGGCGGCGGCGAGGCCGGCTTCGGCAGCCGGGTGGCACCGGTGCCGCACGCGCATTTCCTCGATGCCGGCATCACCACCGTGGTTGGCGTGCTGGGCACCGACGACACCACCCGCGACACCCGCTCGCTGGTCGCCCAGGCCCTGTCACTGCGCGAGCTGGGCGTCAACGCCTGGTGCCACACCGGCGGCTACCATGTGCCGCCGGTCACCTTCACCGGCAGCGTACGCGAAGACATCGTCTTTCTCGATCCGGTCATCGGCGTCGGCGAGGTCGCCATTTCCGATCACCGCTCCAGCCAGCCCACTTACGAGGAAATCCTGCGCATTGCCAGCGACGCGCATGTGGCCGGGCTGATCACCGGCAAGGCCGGGATTCTTCACCTGCATCTGGGCGACGGCGAGCGTGGGCTGGAACTGGTCCGGCGCGCCCTGGCCGAGACCGAGCTGCCGGCGCGAGTCTTCAATCCGACCCACATCAACCGCAAAAAGGCGCTGTTCGAGGAAGCCATCGAGCTGGCCCGAGCCGGCTGCACGGTGGACATCACCGCCTTTCCGCCTGACGACACGCCGGCCGCCGACGAATGGCCCGCCGACGTCGCCCTGCTGCGCTACCTGGATTCGGGGGCACCGCCGGAACGGATCACGATGAGTTCCGACGGCGGCGGCTGCCTGCCGGTGTTCAACGCCCAGGGCGAGATGCAGCACTACGACATCGGCCACCCGGCCACGCTGACCGACACCTTGAGCCGGCTGCTCGCTGCCGGCCAGCCGCTGGCCCAGGTGCTGCCGGCCTTTACACTCAACCCCGCTCGACTGTTACGCTTCCATGACCGCGGCCGGATCGAGGTCGGGGCCGCCGCCGATCTGGCCGTCCTGAACGACCGGCACGGCATCGATCAGGTCATGACTCAGGGAATTTGGAGAACCCAGCACTGATGTGTCCATCCGGAGAACGCAACAACAAGAATCGCGGCTACATCATTCCGATTGGCGGCGCCGAGGACAAACTGCACAACCGGGAGATACTGGATCGCTTCGTCAGCGAATGCGGCGGCAAGTCTGCCCGTATCGCCATCCTTCCGACGGCGTCCGAACTGGACGATACCGGCCCGACCTATGAGAAGCTGTTTCGCAAGATCGGTCTTCGGCACTGCGCGGTGCTGCCGATCTTCAGTCGCAAGGACGCCAATGATCCGGAGCACATCGCCTACATCGAAAAATCCGACGGCGTGTTCATGACCGGCGGCAACCAGCTGCGTCTGTCGACCACGCTGGGTGGCACCGACACCGCCGTCGCCATCCGGCGCCGCAACGCCGCCGGCATGCATGTGGCCGGCACGTCGGCCGGTGCGGCCTTCATGCCGGAACACATGATTGCCGGTGGCCGCGAAGGGGCCACGCCTACGCCGGACAAGGTCACCCTGGCCCCGGGTCTGGGGCTGACCAACAGTTTCATCATCGATCAGCACTTTCGTCAGCGCGACCGCCTCGGCCGCCTGCTGACCGCGCTGGCCTACAACCCCTTCGCGATCGGCATTGGCCTGGATGAGGACACCGCCGCCTTCATTCGCCCCGGCGATGATCTGGAAGTGGTCGGCAGCGGCGGCATCACCCTGGTCGATCCCAGCGAGCTCAGTTATTCCTCCATGGACCGCGCCCGCGAAGGCGAGCCGGTCAGTCTGGTCGGCGTCAAGCTGCATATCCTGATCGCCGGTGGCCGTTTTGAAATCCTTTCCAGGACCGCGCACGCGGAATGAGCCGATGAAAATCCTCAGCACCAACGTCTATGTAGGCCCGAACCTCTACG
The DNA here is from genome assembly GCA_050485825.1 of Gammaproteobacteria bacterium. Taxonomy (GTDB): domain Bacteria; phylum Pseudomonadota; class Gammaproteobacteria; order Xanthomonadales; family Wenzhouxiangellaceae; genus Wenzhouxiangella. The sequence goes on along the minus strand of JBJHCC010000012.1, from coordinate 5,271 downwards.
CCCATTTCCCGGTCATCCGCTACATCCTGGACCTGGGCGAGCTCGAACAATGGCCCTCCGCCCGGCTCGGCGAAGACTTCATCGGCGGTCTGCTGGAGCGCCTGCCCGGCCTTGACGAGCACGGCTGCTCCTACCGCGAACCCGGCGGCTTCGTCCGCCGACTGCGCGAAGACGACGGGACCTGGCTGGGGCATGTACTGGAGCACGTGGTGCTGGAGTTGCAGAACATCGCCGGTTCCGATGTCAGCTTCGGCAAGACCCGTTCGATCGACGGTCAGCCAGGCCAGTACACGATGGTGTTCGAGTACGAGGACGAAGCCGTTGGCCGCGCCGCCGGCGCACTCGCACTCGACCTGCTGCACAGCCTGCTGCCCGAGCGTCTGCGGCCCGAGGCCGCACCGGGGCCGGACTGGGACTGGGAGGAGCAACGCGACCGCTTCATTCGCGACGCGCAGCGCCGGGCCTTCGGCCCGAGCACCGCCTCGCTGGTTCGCGCCGCCGAGGAGCGCGGCATTCCCTGGCTGCGCCTGAACCGGCAAAGCCTGGTTCAGTTCGGTCACGGCCGCTTCCAGAAGCGCATCCAGGCCACCACCACCAGCCTGACCAGCAACATTGCCGTCGAACTGGCCTCGGACAAGGAAGAGACCAACCAGATCCTGCGCGACTTGGGGCTACCCGTGCCCCAGCAGCGCCTGGTCCAGGGCGCACGCGATGCGGTCAGGGCGGCCCGTGCGATCGGCTTCCCGGTCGTCACCAAGCCGCTGGCCGGCAACCACGGCCGCGGCGTGTCGATCAAGCTCGGCACGGACGAGGAGGTCGAAGCCGGCTTCGCCAAGGCGGCCGAGTATGGCCGCAACGTGGTGGTGGAGAGCTACCTGGAAGGCTTCGACCACCGCCTGCTGGTGATCAACGGCGAGCTGGTCGCCGCGGCCAAGCGCATTCCCGGCCACGTCGTCGGCGACGGCCGGCACACCGTGGCCGAGCTGGTCGATATCGTCAACCAGGACCCCCGGCGCGGCATCGGCCATGAAAAGGTGCTGACCCGGATCGAGCTCGACGCCCAGGCCGAGCGCCTGCTGAGCCGGCTCGGTTACACCGTCGATACCGTGCCGGCGGACGGCGAAGTCGTGTACTTGCGCGCCACCGCCAACCTGTCCACCGGCGGCACGGCCATCGATGTCACCGACGAGATCCATCCCGACAACCTCGACATGGCGGTCCGCGCCATCCAGGCGATCGGCCTGGACATCGGCGGCGTTGATTTCCTGACCAGTGACATCACCCGCTCCTACCGCGAGGTCGGCGGCGGCATCTGCGAGATCAACGCAGGCCCGGGCTTCCGCATGCATGTGGCGCCCAGCGAAGGTCAAGCGCGCGACGTCGCCGGACCCGTGCTGGACATGCTGTTCCCGGAGGGCGAGCCCAGCACCATCCCGATCGCCGCCATCACCGGCACCAACGGCAAGACCACAACCTCGCGCATGCTGGCCCATATTCTGAAGATGCGCGGCTATACGGTCGGCCTGACCTCCACCGACGGCATCTACATCGACGGCCAGCTGACGGTGGCCGGCGACATGACCGGGCCGGTATCGGCGCGGATGATCCTGCGCGATCCTGCCGTGGACGCCGCCGTGCTGGAAACCGCACGCGGCGGCATGGTGCGCAGCGGCATGGGCTACCGCTCCTGCAACGTCGCCTGCTGCCTGAACGTCTCCGGCGACCACCTGGGGCTGGGCGGCATCGACACCATCGAGCAGCTGGCCGAGGTCAAGCGCATTCCGATCGAAGTGGCCACCGACGCCGTTGTGCTCAATGCCGACGACCGCCTGTGCCTGGGCATGGCCGACTACGCCGAGGCCAGCCGCCTGTGCTACGTCACCATGAAATCCAGTCACCCGCTGGTCCGGGAGCACGTGCGCGCCGGCGGCCAGGCCTTCGTCCTCGAAGAAGGCATGAACGGCCACATGATCGCGATCTACGACCAGGGCAAGCACATGCCGCTGCTGTGGACCCATCTGATCCCGGCCACGCTGCAGGGCCGCGCCCTGCACAACGTCCAGAACGCGATGTTCGCCGCCGCTCTGGCCTACAACCTGGGCCTGAGCCTGGACGACATTCGCCAGGGCCTGCGCACTTTCGACGCCACCTACTTCCAGGCCCCGGGCCGAATGAACGTGTTCGACGACCACCCGTTCAAGGTCATCATGGACTACGCCCACAACCCGGCCGCGGTGCGGGCCATGTGCAGCGTGGTCGATCACTTCGATGTCGAGGGTCGCAAGCTGGTGGTGCTGGCCGCGCCCGGCGACCGCCGCGACCAGGATATCGAGGAGATCGCCGACATCGCCGCCGGTCACTTCGATCACTTCATCTGCCGCTGCGACGACCACCGCCGCGGCCGCGGGCCGGACGAAGTGGCACAGATGCTCAAGGCCAGGCTGATCGCCCAGGGCGTCAGCGAGGACCGCATCGACGTCATTGCCGACGAGCAGGCCGCCATCGAGCATGCGCTGAAGCTGGCCGGCCCGGGCGACCTGCTGCTGGTGCTGGCCGACAAGATCAAGCGCAGCTGGAAGCAGATCGTCCAGTTCAAGCCCGGCGTCAGCCATGCGCCCTCCGCCCGTCGACCTGAGACGATCGTCATTCCCGACATCGAAGGCTTCAGACTGGACGACAACATTGCCCTGATCAGCGACGAACGCGGGGTGCGCATTGCCCGGGACGAGTCGTCCGACTAGCCCCTACGCGGATGGAACTGCTCGACTGCCGGCGTCTGACCGGGCCCAATCTGCTGTGGGACCGACCCTCGGTGATCGTCGACATCGCCGGCGCAGCCGAACAGATCGAGGCCATCCAGGCCGAACTGGAAGCCGAGATCCTGATGCTGCATGCGGCCCTGGGCTGGTCAGCGCCCGAGTTCCGCGCCCGGCCCCGGATCGGCGGCCTGAGCCTGGCCTTCGACGGCCCGGTGGATCGCCTCTATGCGGGCATCATGCTGGCTGAGGCCGCCTGGGCGCGCTGCGACAAGCCGGACGAAGCCGAGCCGCTGAAGCAAACCCTGGCCAGCATCGCCGAACGCGCGGCTGAAGAAGCCAATCCTGCCCTGCTGGCCTTGCAGGCTGGCGCGCTGGAACACGGCGCACCGTTGTTATGGGATGACGACGAGGTCTCGGTCGGCTTCGGGGCCAGCGCCCGGGTCTGGCCCTCGAATGCGCTGCCGGCACCGGACGCCATCGATTGGCATAAAACCAAACGCATCCCGATCGCCCTGATCACCGGCACCAACGGCAAGACCACCACCTCGCGCATGTGCGCGCGCATCCTGCGCGCGGCCGGTCATACCGTGGGCTTGAGTTCCACCGAAGGCATCTGGCTCAACGATGAGAGGCTGGACGAGGGCGACTATGCCGGCCCCGGCGGCGCCCGGGCGATTCTGCGCAACCCGGAATCGAGCGCGGCCGTGCTGGAAACCGCGCGCGGCGGCCTGCTGCGCCGCGGGCTCGGCATCGAGCAGGCCGACGCCGCCCTGATTACCAACATCGGCGCCGACCACCTGGGCGACTTCGGCTCGCGCAGCCTCGATGAGCTGCTGGAGATCAAGTGGATCATCAGCCGCGCGGTCAGCCGCGGCGGCACCCTGGTGCTGAACGCCGATGACCCGCGGCTGGTCGACAAGGCCCGCAGCTATCCCGTCCGGGTCACTTGGTTCAGCCTGGACCCGACTCGGGAGACTGCCGAGTTCAGGCCGGTCGACGGCTGGCTGATCCGCGATCGGAACGGCCAGATCGAACGCCTCTGCCGAATCGACGACGTGCCGCTGACCCTGAACGGCGCCGCGCGCCACAACATCGCCAACGCCCTGGCCTCTGCAGCCGTCTGCAGCCAGCTCGGCGTCGACAGCCCCGCCATCGCCGCTGGCCTGACTGGCATGAGCCGGGACGACAACCCCGGCCGCGGCAACCTTTATCTGGTCAACGGCAGCCGGGTGCTGGTCGATTTCGCCCACAACCCGCAGGCGATCGCCGCTGTCGCCGAGCTGGCCGCCGCCCTGCCGGCAAAACGCCGCCTGCTGGCCTTCTCTCAGGCCGGCGACCGCACCGATGAACTGCTGCGCGAGTGCGCGCGCAGCGGTTGGGCGATGGCGCCGGAGCGGATCATCATTTCCGAACTGGAAAAGTACGCCCGCGGCCGCGCCCGCGGCGAGGTCTTTGCCATCCTTCGCGACGAGCTGCTCCGCTGCGGCTGCCCGCCCGAAGCCATCAGCCACACCGACACCGAATCCGAGGCGCTTGAGCAAGCCCTGACCCGGGCCGAACCCGGCGACCTGCTGGTCCTGCTGATCCTCGGTGAAGCCGACGCCGTGCGTGCTCGGCTGGCTGAGTTGGCAGAAAAACAGGCTTGACACACTAACTCAGCGTTTAGTGGACAACCATCTATTCGGCCCGATTTCCTTGGATCGCTTGCATGCCCTTGTCTGTCAGGCGGTATTTCTGCTTGCTGCTGCGGGGCTTGTCGGGGATGGTCATTTCAATCAGTCCGGCATCCAGTGCCGGGAGCAGATAGGCCTTGCGGAAATGTTCATCGTCTTTCAGCCCGAGCGCCTGTTTGAGCTGTTGCCGGGTCATCTCTCCGACGAGCACTGAAAGCAGTCGGACTTCCGGGGTAACTTCCCGTGTCACTTCCGGGGTCGAGCGGGTCACCGTATCCAGAATCATCCGCAGCATGAAGGCGATAAACGGCGCGGAATCGCTCGTTTGGGTGCTTTCCTGAATGGCCTGGTAGTACTCGGCCTGATTCTCGAAGATCAGGCTTTCGACCGGGATGTCGGCGAACAGGGGATTCCAGCGGGCCAGAATGAGGCTCTGCCACAGCCGCCCCATACGGCCGTTGCCGTCGGAGAAGGGATGGATGAACTCGAACTCGTAGTGAAACACCGAGCTGGCGATCAGCGGATGGGCGTCTGTGGTGGCCAGCCAGCCAAACAGGTCGGCCATCAAATGCGGCACCCGTTCGGCAGGCGGGGCCATGTGGATTACCTGCTGGCCCGCCATCACCCCCACGCCACCATGCCGATACAGCCCTGCTTCATTGATCAGGCCGGACATGAGTAGCCGATGAGCCTCCAGCAGATCCTCTTCGGAGTAAGCGGTCATTCCCGGCCGCTCTTCCCCCTGCCGGACTAACTCAGTAATCTGCCCTGGAACTCAACCAGGAGCAGATCATGCCCAGAACCACCCGTACCCGCCGCACTGCCGATCAATGGCGCAA
>JBJHCC010000011.1:0-95587 GCA_050485825.1 Gammaproteobacteria bacterium | reverse complement strand
GAAAAAGGGCCGCCGGTGTCTGAGCGGAACGCCCTGAAAGGGCGTGGAGCGAGTTCGGCGGCCCCCGCCTGGACTTAAGCACTGCAGGGCATCGACCGCCTGCCAAGGCGGTCGACAAACCGACGGCCTGATGCACAAGGCCCTCTGCCCCGAATTGATGGCTGAGTCATGTGCGTAATCAGGAAAGGATTTTCAAGTCCGCGAGTCCACCGCCCTGAAACGCACGACGCCCGGCAGGGCCGGGCGTCGTGACTTCGAAATCGGGGCAGATCAGGCCGTCTGGACCTGGTCCATGATCCGGGCGAGCTGGTCCTTGGTCCGCAGCTTCTCCCGCTTGAGCTGATTCAGCGCCAGGTCTTCCATCGGGGCGGTACCGTTTTCGGCCGCCGTCACGCGCTTTTCGAGCTGCTGGTGATGGTTGTAGAGACGCCGGAATTCCTCGTTTTCCTTCAGAAGCGATTCCATTCTTTCCTTGCGATGTTCGAACATGGCTGGTCTCCTTGGTCGGTTCCAGGTCGATAACAGGCCGTCGCCGCCGGCTGGCATTGAACGGAGGTGCATCCGCGCCAGCTCAAGCTGGCGCGGACGGGTGCGGGTCGGTGGATTGTCGTGCGGGCTGTCGGGGTGTCGCGCCCGACGCCGACCGCCGGCTTGGGCTGGTCGGGCGAGTCACTCGATGTCATCACCATGACTCACTTATAGCGCCCCTGCTGCCGGAGTGCAAGCCGCAGCCGGACGCGGCGCTGTCTGCCGGCTCAGTCGTCGAGCAAAATCACATCCACCCGACGGTTGCGGCCGCGCCCCTCGGCCGTCTCGTTGCTGGCGATCGGGAAATCCTGGCCCATCCCTACCGCCTGAATACGGTCAGCGCCGATGCCCATGGCAATCAGTGCCGAGCGCACCGCGTCAGCGCGCTGCTGGGAAATGCGCAGATTGACATTGGCCGGGCCGGTCGAGTCAGTGTGCCCCTCGATCCGGATGCGCTTGTCGGGCTCGCTCTGCAGCAGCTCGACGACGTCGTCCAGATTGCCGCGGGCGCCAGCCGTCAGCTCGGTCTGGCCGGTTTCGAACAGCACATCGCCCAGGGTGACGACGACGCCGCGGTCGGTCTGGCGCAGCTCCAGCAGCTCCAGCCGCCGGCGCAGCGACTCGGCGGCCTGACTGGCCAGCTGGGCTTCGCGCCGGGCCAGTTCGATTTCGCTGGCCTGGGCCTCGGCCAGTCTGCGCGCGGCCTGAGCCTCCTGGCGCGCCTGTTGCTCGCGGCGGGCGGCTTCATCGCGCGACTCCTCGGCCGTCATCGCCTGGCGGCGGGTACGTTCGATCTCTTCCAGGGTCTGGGTGCTGACCCGGCGCGCCTGCTCAGCTTCGAGCCGGGCCTGCTCGACCTCGAGCCGGCTGGCCCGAAGCAGCAGCCGCGTGCGCTGCTGGTCGAGTTGCTCAATCTGCTCTCGCGCCTGCGCCCGGTAGGCCTCGGCGCGGGCAATCTCGATGCGCTTTTCGGCCAGCAGGATACGGTGCGCGCGCTCGTCCTCGCGCAGCCCGTCGCCACCGGCGGCGCGCACGGCTCGCTCGGCTTCAGCCAGGGCCAGCGGCACCCGGCTGGAGAGCTCGGATTCGGCCCGAAAGCCTTCCAGATCGGCACGCAAGTTGTTCAGCGCCGAGTCGTCGCGGGGTTGCGCGGCACAGGCGACCAGCAGCAGGCTGCCGGCGATGAGCAGCGCCTTCCCGGCAAGGCGGGCGGCGGCCATCATTCCAGCACCGCCTGGCCAAAGGCGTCGAGCAGATCGTTCAACAGCTGATCGAGATCGCGCTGGCGCTGGGCCAGCTCGGCGCGAGTTTGCGCCGCCCGGGTACGGGCCAGGGCCAGCTGGGCCTCGACTTCGGCTTCGTCAGCCTGGCGGCGGGCAGCGTCCGCATTGTTCCGCGACAGCTCAAACTCGGCGCTTTGCAGGCGCTCGCCAGCAAAGCGCAGTTCCAGCGGCGCATAGTCGGCGGCCCCGGCTCTGACGGCCTGATCCAGGGCCTGCTTGGCGTTGTCGAGCAGGCGGGGGTCGGGCGGCGTGGTGGCGCAGCCGCTGGCCAGTAGCAGGGCAAGGGCAAGAACCAGAAAATGTCGCAGCATGGGCATCGAACTCGTTCGGTCAGGGCGTGGATCAGCCTGGCGCCGATCCGCAGGCCTGAATTGTACCCCCTCGGGCGTTCGCTGACGTTCGCTTACTCCGCGTCGAGCTGCGCTTCCGGGCTCGATTCGCGCACGGGCACCAGGTCTTCGAGTCGGCTGCAGATGGCCTGGATCGTGTCCAGCCCATCCAGCGAGCAATCGAAGCGGCGAGCATTGTAGACCTGCGGCAGCAGGCAGCAGTCGGCCAGACCGGGTTGGTCGCCATGGCAGAACAAACCGGTGTCGGAGTGGCCGGACAGCAGGCGCTCGACCGCGGCCAGGCCGGTCTCGGTCCAGTGCCGATACCAGGCCAGCTTGGCCTGCTCGTCGACGCCGATCCGCCGGACCAGGTAGCCGAGCACGCGCAGGTTGTTGAGCGGATGAATATCGCAGGCGATCGCCTGGCAGATCGCGCGCACCCTGGCTCTGCCGGCCGGGTCGGACGGCAACAGGGCCGGCTCGGGCGCGATCTCCTCCAGGTATTCCAGAATGGCCAGCGACTGGGTGATCACCCGATCCCCATGAACCAGCGTCGGCACCAGGCCCTGCGGATTGAGGCCCAGGTAGGCCGCCGAATGCTGCTGCCCGCCGTCGCGGACCAGATGCACCGGCCGGATCTCGTGCGCCAGCCCCTTCAGCGCCAGCGCCATGCGCACGCGGTAGCTGGCGGATGAGCGCCAGTAGCTGTGGAGGATCAGGCTTGGGGCGGTAGGCATGGGGAGCGATGCGGGAGAGAGGGGTAGGAGGGAGAGGGGAGAGGGTACAAGAAAAAACCGCGAAGTCGAGCCGTCGCTTGTCTTTTCCCACTCCCTTCTTCCTTCTACCCCTCTCACCACTGGCGCGTCAGCGCCGGTACCCCACCACCTTCTGCTCGATCGCTCCGAAGATCGAATGCCCGCTTCGATCCAGCATCTCGATCCGGACCACGTCGCCGAACTGCATGAAGGGCGTGCTCGGCTTGCCGTTGGCAATGATCTCGAGCATGCGCTTCTCGGCCAGGCAGGAGGCGCCGCGCGCGGTGTCCTGGTTGGCGATGGTGCCGGAGCCGACCAGGCTGCCGGCGGCCAGCGGGCGGCTCTTGGCGGCGTGGGCGACCAGTTCGGCAAAGGAGAACTGCATGTCCTCGCCGGCTTCCGGCTGGCCGAACAATTCACCGTTCAGGTGGGTCAGCAGCGGCAGGTGCAGCTTGCTGTCGCGCCAGGCTTCGCCGAGTTCGTCGGGCGTGACCACCACCGGCGCCAGCGCTGAGCGCGGCTTGGACTGCAGGAAGCCGAAGCCCTTCGCCAGTTCGCCGGGGATCAGATTGCGCAGCGACACATCGTTGAGGATCGTGATCAGCTGGATGTGCTCGGCGCATTCGGCCGGGTCGGCGCCCATCGGCACATCGTCGACGATCACGCCGATTTCGGACTCGAAGTCGATGCCCCAGTCGGTCGAGGCCATGGCGATATCGTCGCGCGGACCCAGAAAACCGTCCGACACGGCCTGATACATCAGCGGGTCGGTGAAGAAGCTTTCCGGCACCTCGGCGCCGCGCGCCTTGCGCACACGCTCGACGTGCGGCAGATAGGCCGAGCCGTCGACGAACTGGTAGCAGCGCGGCAGCGGCGCGGCGAGGCGGCCGACATCGAGATCGAACATGTCCTCGACCTGGCCGGCGTTGAGCTCGTCATACAGCGTGTTCAGACGCGGCGCGGCCTGCTGCCAATCGTCCAGTGCCGCCTGCAGCGTCGGTGCGATCGCCGCAGCCGACACCGCCCGGCTCAGATCACGCGATACCACGATCAGCGCGCCGTCGCGGTGCCCGGAATTGAGGGAAGCTAGTTTCATTGTTGAAGGGTCTCGGAATGGGTTTGTGGCAGAGGCGGGGAGAGGGTAAGCGGGGAGAAGTGAGAGGGTGAGTCGTGCCGCCTTCGGCTGCTCGACCCGCGGTCTTCTCCCCGCTATTCCTCTACCCCTCTTCCCGGCTTTTCCAGCTATCGACATACCCCGTCCATTCCACCGCCTCGGCGGCGTCGGTGACGTCCAGGGCGTCGCGGGTGTCGACCATCACGGCAACTTCCTCGGTGGCCGGGTTGGCCGGCTTGAAGGCGTTTTTCAGGGCCTTCGGGTGCGGGCCGTGGGTGAAGCCGCAGGGGTGCAGGGTCATCATTCCCGGGTGGATGTTGTCGCGCGAGAAGAAATTGCCGGCGTGATAGAAAATCAGTTCGTCGAAATCGTCGTTGTTGTGGAAGAACGGGACCTTTAGCGCGTCGTCGGCGGTTTCGAAGGGCCGCGGCACGAAGGTGCAGACCACAAAGCGGTTGGCCACGAAGGTGGTGTGGGCCGACGGCGGCAGGTGATAGCGATGGCTCATCAGCGGCCGGATGTCGCGCCAGTTGATCCGGACCGGCATCAGGTCGCCCTTCCAGCCCATCGCGTCGAGCGGATTGAAGGGGTAGGTGATGGTGGAGAGCTGGTTGCGGCGCTTGACCACGACCCGCCACTCCCGCTCGCCCTGCTGAGCCAGGAAGGCCTCGTCGATCCGGGGCGTGTCGAGCATGGCCGGATCGAAGATCGCGTGCGGGCCGACCAGACCCTTGTCCGGCAGCCTGTAGCTGGAATTGGTCGCTTCGATCATCAGCAGCTGCACCGGACCGTCGGACTCGATTCGCCACATGGTGCTGCGCGGCAGCATGATGTAGTCGCCATCGCGGAAGGCCAGATGACCGTAGTCGCAGTACAGGTGGCCGGCACCGGCGTGCACGAACAGCAGTTCATCGCCGTCGGCGTTGCGGGCCAGGTGATCCATGCTGCCGTTCGACGCCCAGAAGCGGATTCGGGTGTGCGCGTTCTGCATCAGGCAGCGGGCATCCCAGGGTGACGGGCCCTGGTCGCCCTGCTTGCCGGCGTCGAAGGCCCGTGGCTTCAGCGGCCCTTCGAAATTCGTCCAGCCCGTGGGCGGGTGCTGATGGTACATGTGGCTGGCCGGGCCAAAGAAACCTTCCTTGCCCAGCTCGCGCTCGAAACTGCCCTCCGGCAGATCGCAATGCGCCTGCCGGCTGCTCGTGCCCTCGACCTTGGGGTGGGTGATCCAATTTTTCATGTGTCGCTCCGTTGCACTTCGCGGGGGAGAGGGAAAAAGGGGAGAGGGAAGAGGGTGCGTTGGTCGGGAGAAAGAATCTTTTCCCTCTCCCTTCTCCCCTCTTTCCCTCTACCCATCCTCACAACACTCCCCGCTTCTGCTGGTCGCGCTCGATGGCTTCGAACAGGGCCTGGAAGTTGCCTTCGCCGAAGCCCTCGTTGCCCTTGCGCTGAATGATTTCGAAGAATATCGGGCCGATGTTGGTCTGCGTGAAGATCTGCAGCAGCTGCTTGCTCGGTTCGTTCGGGTCGGCGTCGATCAGGATCTTGTTGCGGCGCATCCGCTCGACGTCCTCGCCATGGCCTGGAATGCGACGGTCGATCACGTCGAAATAGGTGTCGGGGGTATCGAGGAAGGCCAGCTTGTTGGCGCGCAGCGCCTCCACCGATTCATAGATCCGGTCGGAATAGAGCGCGATATGCTGCACGCCCTCGCCCCGGTATTCGTCCAGATACTCGTTGATCTGGCTCTTCGGGTTCTCCGACTCGTTGATCGGAATCGAGATCTGGCCGTTCGGCGCGGTCATCGCCTTGGAGCGAAGGCCGGTCTGTTGACCCTTGATGTCGAAGTACTTCACTTCGAAGAAGCCGAACAGGCGCTCGTAGAAGTCGGCCCACTGGCCCATGTTGCCGTTGTGGACATTGTGGGTCAGGTGGTCGACGAACTGCAGGCCGAGCCCGCGCGGATGGCGCTCAACAGCGGGGTCGAATTCGAATTCTTCCTCATAGTCGGCCACGCCGCCGGTCAGGTACAGGGCGCTGCCGCCGATACCTGAAATGGCCGGCACGCCGACCGCCAGCGTCTCGGGCTTGTGGGTCACCGCCTCCGCGCCCTTGGCCAGGGCGGCGGCACGGGCGGCGGTCGGGTCGCTCACCCTCAGTGCGAAGCCGGTGCAGCTGGGTCCGTGCGCGGCGGCGAAATCGCTGGCGAAGGAGTCTGGCGTTTCGTTGACCAGAAAATCGATCCGGCCCTGGCGATACAGGGTCACCGGCCGCTGTCGATGGCGAGCGACGGCGGTAAAGCCCAGGCGCTGGAACAAGTCGTGCAGGGGGCCGGGATCGGGTGCGGCGAATTCAATGAAATCGAATTGCTCAACGCCGAGCGGGTTGGGGCGATGGGTGGTCATGGCCGTCTCCTCGAATGGGGCGATGGGGGCGCGGCACCAATCGGCGCCTGCGACTTGCCGAGTCTCCGGATATTAGTTACATTTGAAACTAATTTCAAGCCTCCGCCCGATATGCTCAAGCTCGAAGACTTTCTGCCCTACCGGCTCTCGGTGCTCTCCAACCAGATCAGCCAGGGTATCGCACAGACCTATGCCGAACGCTTCGGCTTGAGCGTCACCGAGTGGCGGGTGATCGCGATCATCGGACGCTTCCCCGATCTGTCGGCAACCGAGGTAGCCGATAAGGCGGCCATGGACAAGGTGGCGGTCAGCCGGGCCGTCCGCCGGCTGCTCGACGCCGGTCGAATCGAGCGCCGCGACAGCGCCGCTGACCGTCGCGCCAAGCACCTGTTCCTTACCCGTGCCGGCCGCGAAGTCTATCAAGCCATCATTCCAGCCGCGCTGGCCTACGAGCAGCGCCTGCTGGCCAATCTGAGCCGCGCCGAGCAGCGTCAGCTGCATGCGCTCATCCAGCGTCTGACGCAAGCCAGTCAGGCCTGAACGAGGGCCGTCTGCAGGCCTCGCGAAATAGCCTGGATCTGCGCTATGATCGACGCGGTCCAACCATCATGAGAGATCGGCCATGGCTTACAACCGCCAGCAAGCAAAGGTTCTGTGCAATCAGTCCGAGTATGACCTGTTTGAGAGCAGTCTGAAGGGCCAGATCGAGAAGCTGCCGCAGGCGCGGGTGCAATCCGGAATCAAGCGCGCCAGAACCCTGCGCGATAAATTCCGCGATCTGCACAAGCGGCAGCGCTTGGCCACGCGTGACCGCACCGGCAGCAAGAAGGGCAACAAAGCCGATACCAATGCGCGCACTGAGGACAAGGCCAAGCTGTTCGGCGAAGTCCTTGAGCGTTTCGAGCAGCGCTTGAAGACCCTCAAGGCCGAGTCTGGCGCGTCGGCCGGCAAGCCAACCAAGAAGAAGGTCAGCAAGAAGTTGACCAAGACAGCGGCCGACAAGGCTGAATCCGGCCAGGCCGCGAAGAAGACGAGCAAGAAGACCGCCAGGAAAGCCAGCAAGAAGACTGCCAAGAAGACTGCCAAGAAGGCCGCCAAGAAGGCCGCCAAGAAGGCCGCAACGAAGACGGCTGAAATGGCGTCGGCCAAGAAGACCGCCAAGAAGACCACCAAGAAGACCACCAAGAAGACCACCAACAAGGCCGCGAAAAAGACCACGAAGAAAACCGCAAAGAAAACTGCGGAAAAGACCGCCAAGAAAACGGCCAAGAAAACGGCCAAGAAAGCCGCCAGCAAGACGGCTGCCGCTCAGGCTGCGGGGGTGCCGGCCAAGGTCGCCGACAAGGTGGCCGGCCAAGGCAGCAGTTTCGTCTCGCAGAAGGCCGCAGCCGCCAGCCGCCGCGCCCAGGACGGCAATCTGCGTACCCCGGCCGTGATGGCGCACAAGCGTTCAGCCACACAGCGCAACCAGGCCAAGCGCGACGGCGGCAAGAAGAAATAATGCGCTCGCGGCAGCGCCCGGCCGCCGGGCCGGGCGCGCCCCTGGCCATCGTTTGGCAGGATCGATGGTTCTGCGCCATCGACAAGCCCTGCGGGCTGATGGTTCATCGCAGCCTGCTGGCTGACGACGAGCGCTTTGCCGTGCAGCTGCTCCGCGACCAGCTCGGTCGCCGGGTCTATCCGATTCATCGTCTGGATCGGGCGACCTCAGGCCTGCTGCTGTTCGCTTTCGATCGCGACAGTGCCGCCGAGCTGGGGCGCCAGATGATGGCGCGGCGGGTGGAAAAGCGCTATCTGGCGGTGGTCCGTGGCTTCCTTGATGACGAAGGCCTGATTGATCATCCGCTCGGCGGCAACGGTCCTGAACGGGCAGCGCAGACCCGCTATCGCTGCCTGGCCCGGATGGAGCTGCCGGTGGCGGTGGGCCGCTACGCCAGCGCCCGCTACTCGCTGGCCGAGGTCGAACCGCTGACCGGCCGGATGCACCAGATCCGGCGCCACTTCAAGCATATCTTCCATCCCCTGGCAGGCGATACCACCTACGGCGAGGGCCGGCACAACCGACTGTTTCGCGAGCGCTTCGGCTGCCCGCGCTTGCTGCTGCACGCCAGCCGGCTGGACTTCGATCATCCGCAGGAACCGCGCCGTCTGCGCCTGATTGCGCCCGTCGGCGCCGAGTTTCAACGCGTGATCGACGAATTCATCCGCCGCGACGGCTGCGCTACCATAGCCGCGGAGTTCCTGTGCCCTTCGCATTCCTTTCCCGACCACGGACCATTGCCATGAGCCTGCAGATTTTCTCCCGCTTCGACAGCGGCAATATCGAAGTACTGGACGCCAGCCGCGCTGATGACATTCAGCTGCGCATTCGCAAGGATGCGGGAGACGAGCACCTGCAGTGGTTTTATTTCCAGGTCAGCGGCGCCCGCGATCTGGACCTGCGGCTCAAGATTGTCAATGCCGGCGAGGTGTCCTACCCGGACGGTTTCGAGCACTACCAGGCGGTCGCGTCGATCGATCTTGAGCACTGGTATCGGGTTGACACGACCTTCGACGGTCGCGAATTGCTGATCCGCCATCGGCCCGAGGCCGACGACATCTATTTCGCCTATTTCGCACCCTATCCGCTGAGTCGGCATCAGCAGCTGATCGCCAATGCGCTGGGTTCGCCGCGGGTGCGCGCCGAGACCCTGTGCGCCACACCCGACGGTCATCCCCACACCCTGTTGGAGATCGGCGAGCCCGAGCCGTATCGCAAGCGGATCTGGATTACCGCCCGTCAGCATCCCGGTGAAACCATGGCCGAATGGTGGGTCGAGGGTTTTCTTGATCGACTGCTCGATGAGGAAGATCCGGTGTCGCGGGCGCTGCTGGAGACAGCGGTCATCTATCTGGTGCCGAACATGTGCATCGACGGCAGTGTGCGCGGCCACTTGCGCACCAATGCCCATGGCCGGAACCTCAACCGCGAGTGGATCGAGCCCTGTCCGAGGCAATCACCCGAGGTCTTCCACGTGGTCGCAAAGATGAAGCAGACCGGTGTCGATTTCTCCCTGGATGTGCATGGTGATGAAGGATTGCCGTACAACTTCATCGCTGGCGCCGAAGGCGTGCCGCGCTGGAATGCCGCCATGCAGAGTGAGCTCGACGGCTTCAAGGCGCTGCTGGCCGGGATCAGCCCGGATTTTCAGACCGAGCACGGTTATCCCCTGGATCCCCCCGGCTCGGCTGATCTGAAGAAGTGCACCGATTTCGTGGCCGAGACTTTCGGCTGCCTGGCGATGACCCTGGAAATGCCGTTCAAGGATTCAGCGATCAGCCCGATGCCCGAAATCGGCTGGAGCGCCGGCCGCAGTCAGCGGCTGGGGATGGCCTGCGTCGATGCGATCTGGCGCTGGCTCGGCGGCGCTGGGGTCAGCCGCGCCGCTTGAGCTGGTACATGGCCTGATCGGCGGCCTCGAGCAGATCCTGGTAGGACAGCGGCTCGGCGCCGGGGGCCAGCTCAGCGATGCCGAAACTGGCCGACAGTCGCAGCCCGGTCGCAATCGGCGGCTGGGCGGCCAGTTCCTCGCCGATGGCGGCCACAATCTGTTCGGCCTCCAGGCGCCGGCTGCCCTTCAGGTAGAGAGCGAATTCGTCGCCGCCAAGGCGTCCAAGCAGTTGACCCGGGGCCAGCTGGCGCGCGCAGCACTGCACCAGGATTCTGAGGGCGCGATCGCCAGCGGCATGCCCGTGCCGGTCGTTGATCTGCTTCAGTCCGTTCAGATCGACCATGACCAGGCAGGACGGCTGCTCCATGCGCCAGGCCTCGGCGACCCCGGCGCGCACCGATTCCTCGAAATAATCTCGGGCCAGGGCCCCGGTCAGACCGTCATGGGTCAGCAGCTGACGCATGCGCCGATTGTCCCGATACAGCGCCGGCACGGTCAGACCCAGGTAGCTGCCCACCGCCAGGCTGATGGCGACGAACTGGAGAATCAGCGCCTGTTCACCCAGCCCCATCAGGCCCGCCGCCACGGCCAGCAGCAGAGAGAAACCCAGCACGCCGAGCAGCGCGGCCAGTTCGCTCTCGGTGTGCACGATCCAGAACTGCAGGGTCAGGCTGACAAACAGCAGAAAGGGAATGGCCGGCTGATCAGGGAAGCCTGCGGCCAATAGCAGGATCAGGAAGCTGATGGCAAACAGCAGGCCGAGCTTGCCAATTGCGGCAGGGTAAAGCTCTCGCCACACCCGCTGGTCGGGCAGCCGACGCAAACTGGGCGGCACCGCCAACCCAAGGCGGTCGGACAGGCGCGCCAACAGCAGGATGCAGAACGCCGCCATGCTGACCAGGCCGGCGTAGTCGCCGATCCACCAGGGCGCAATCAGGCTGGGAATGTCGCTGCCATCTGCCATGCCGGTGACGGCCAGGGACAGGCCGCCGAGTACGGAAGACAGCCCCGCGGCCACCGCGCCACCGAGCAGGAAGGCACTGACCTTGGGCAGGGTGGTGATGGGCGATCCGCGCATGGCCGCGCGCCTGAGGATCATGGCAACGGCCCCATAGGACCCGACATGGGTGAGGGCGAAGCCGAAGCCGGCCAGCAGCAGATCGGCCAGGGCCAGGTTTCGGTCATAAATCTGGGCGGCAACGGCGGTGACGACGACGCAGGCCAGGACCAGGACCGGAAGCGCACGCGCGCCGAGCACCAGCACCGCGGCAAAGCTGACCGCCGCCGGCGGGAACCAGAGGCTGGCATTGGGCGCATACTCCAGCGCGGCGGCGGCGGCAAAGGCCAGCAGCCACGCCAACAGCACGGCAAGATGCAGGATCGCCGTTCGCCACCAGCGACCCGATTGTGAGATCTGGGCCATTCCTGTCCCCCGAACGCATCCGATTCCAGGCGCTATGGACCTGGCAGCGACCCCCTTTTCAAAGCTTTCGCAGAATAGACGCGCGCCCCTTCCTCGTCAACGATAGGGAACCTCTGAACACATGCTCGGAGCACGTTTCAGTCGGAAAAGCCTTGAGATCGTGTGGTGCGACCCGAGTGACAGTAGCCACAGCTCAGGCCGAGGGGCGCAACGCGCGAGATGCGGCTTTTCCGGCGAAACTCTTGACAGACGGGCCTTTGCGGGGCCTCCGCCTCGTTTGGGCTCGCTCATTTGGAACGACCAAACCACGCTCGCCCAAGCCGAGCCGGAGCCTCCCGCAAAGGCCCGTCGCGCCCGAGCATGTGTTCAGAGGTTCCCTTGTGCACCCCGTCGTTAATCCTGTGACTTTCAGAGCGTGACTGAGTCGACAAATCAAGGCGCGAGCCGCAGCGAATGGCGAGCCCTTTGCAAGGTTCGCAACGCTGAGTTGTCGACTCAGACTCGCTCCTTAAAGGGCGAGCCGGAAAGCGCTCATCTGCGGCGTTGGCGCCGTTGCAAAGGCAGTCAGCATTCCCTATCCCGGCGGTGCTACTGACCTGGCCGGATCGACCAGCTCGAGCTGACGAAACGCAATTCCGGCCTGGGTCCGATTACGCACTCCGAGCTTCTGGAATATCTCGCTCATGTGGGCCTTGACCGTGCGCTCCTGAATGCCGAGTTCATCGGCGATCTGCTTGTTCAGCCTGCCGTTGGCGACCAGGGCCAGGACCCGAAACTGCTGCGGCGTCAGGCTGGCGATGCGCTGAGACAGCCCGGACTCGGCGTCATCCTCGCTGATGTCGCCGACCAGAAGGGCCAGATGCGAGGGTACCCACTCGCGACAGTCGAGCACGGTGTGCAAGGCCTCGGTCAATTCATCGAGGCTGGCGCTCTTGGGAATGAAGCCGGCCGCACCGTGATCCAGGGCGCGCCGGATCACCCTGGGGTCCTCGTTGGCCGATACGACGACCACTGCCACAGCGGGGAAATGACAGCGAATCGAGGCCAGCCCGGTCAGGCCCTCATTGCCGGGCATATGCAGATCGAGCAGCACCAGATCGATGTCATCCCGGCTTTCCAGCGTCTGCCAGGCCTCATCCAGATCGCGCGCCTGCAGGATCTCGGCATTGCTCAAGCAGCCCGCCAACGCCTGCACCAGCGCCGCCCGGAACAGCGGATGATCATCCGCAATCAACACCCGCGTACTCATCGTTCAGCTACGCCGAAGCACCCGAGTTGTCCATTTCGCCTTTCACTCTTCACTTAACACCTTTCACCTTTCACCACCCTTACTGAACTGTCCACCCCCCATCCACCACGATCGCCTGTCCGGTGATGTTGCGCGCTACCGGCGACATCAGGAATGCGCAGATGCCGGCCAGCTCCTCCATGCTGATGAACACGCCCTTGGGCATGGGCCTGAGCATGATCTTTTCGATGACCTCGTCTTCGGAAATGCCGTGAACCCGGGCCTGATCGGCGATCTGTTTGTCGACCAGCGGTGTTCTGACGTAGGTCGGGCAGACCGTGTTGATGGTGATGTCGGTGTCCGCGGTCTCCAGGGCGATGACCTTGGAGAAGCCGATCAGACCATGTTTGGCGGCGACATAGGCCGACTTGTAGGCGCTGGCGACCAGTGAGTGGATCGAGCCGATGTTGATGATGCGGCCGAAGCCCTGCTCGCGCATGCCCGGCAACAGCGCACGGCTCAGGCGCGCGACGCCGATGAGCATGATCTGGACCAGCTGGTCCCAGCGCTCGATCGGGAACTCCTCCAGCCGGGAAACGTGCTGCACCCCGGCGTTGTTGATCAGCACGTCGATGGTTTGGGGCAGGGCGGCGACCAGCTCGGCCACCGAGGCATCGCTGGTCACGTCCAGCGGCAAGGACCACACCTGGCCGCCGGCCGCGCGAATGCGCTCGGCGGTGGCGGCCGCGGCCTCGGTCTGGCAGTCGGTGACGACGATGCGGTGGCCGGCCGCCGCCAGCAGCTCGGCGATGCCGGCGCCGATGCCGCTGCCGGCGCCGGTGATCAGGATGGACTGGGAAGCCTGGCTCATGGCGGGGCGAGATTGATCGGTCGACAGTGCGGAAGGGTACCAGAGCAGGCCGGCTGCCGGCGCCTGTACCAAAGTCCATGGCGCGTCCGGCGCGCGAGCTTGCTAGTCTTGATCTGGCCATCAAGACCCGCTGGAGCCTTCTGAAATGACCAGATTGATCATCGCCCTGCTGTTCGCCGTCGCTGCTGTCGGCTGCGGTCGCGACGGCGCTGAAGCCGAGCCGATCGCGACCGAGGCCGACGGGCGCGAAGCGCTGGCGCCGGCCGCGGCGTCCGAGTCCTCGGTCCGGGTCACGGTGCATCGCGACGGCGATGATCTGGTCAGCGCCGGGCTGGGTCTGGCTGGCTTGACCGCAGGTCCGCCCGCCGCGGACATGGCGCTTGACGCCGCCGCGCTGCGCCGCCTGGCCTTTCAGACGGCCTGGACGGCGCTGGCTGCGCTTAATCCGGCCGGCGGGCTCGGCGCCTTGTTCGAGGATTTGCCGACGGTGCCGGGCCGCGAATTCAGCACCTTTCGTCGCCTGCCGGGCAGCCGTCAGCCGGTGCGAGTCCTGCTGCAGCTGCCCGACAGCTTCGATCCTGAGCGACCCTGCCTGGTCGTGGCCGCGGCCTCGGGCTCGCGCGGGATTTATGGCGCGCTGCCGCTGGCCGCCTACTGGGCGCTGCCGGCCGGCTGTGCGCTGGTCCACACCGACAAGGGCGCGGGCACGGACTTTCATTTTTACGGCGACGACAGCGGTGTGGCCCTGTCCGGCGAGCGCGTTCGGCGCGGCGATGAAGCGCTGGGCTTCGAGGCCGAGCCGCCGGTCGCTCCCGACCCCGCGGGCGACAGCCGGGTGGTGGCGATGCCGCACGCGCATTCCGGCGACCATCCAGAAGCTCTGTGGGGTGAGCATGTGCTGGACGCGCTGCGTTTTGCCTTCGAGGCGCTGGCGCTGGCCTTCGACCGCCCCTTCGATCCGGCCAACACCCGGGTCATCGCCACCGGCCTGTCGAACGGCGGCGCGGCGGCCCTGCGCGCCGCCGAGCGCGATGTCGAAGGCCTGATCGACGGCGTGGTCGCGGTCATGCCCAATATCACCGCGCCGGGCCAGCCGACCCTGTTCGAATACGCCAGCGCCGCCGCGCTGTTCCAACCCTGTTACCTGGCCGAGCCTGAGCGTGCCATGGCCCAGGTGCTGGGCAATCCGCTGCTGGTCATGGCCGGGCGCCAGCGCTGCGAAAGTCTGGCTGCGGCCGGCCTGCTGGCCGCACCGGAACCGGCGCTGGCGCTGGATGCGCTGCTGGCAGTGGGTTTCGATGGGCCGGCGCTGGAGCTGGCGGCCAGCAATGTCGCCCTGGATCTATGGCGTTCAGTGCTGGCCAGCTATGCCTCGGCCTATCTGCGGCGCGGCCCCTTCGACATGCCCTGCGGCTTTCGCACCGAGGTCGAGCGTGATGACCCCGCCCAGCGTCAACGCTGGTGGGCCAGTCATTCGGGCATTGCGCCGGGCGGCGGCATCGCGCTGGTCGATGCTCTGTCCGGCGAGGGCGATCGCAGCCTGCCCGGCCTGCGCTGCCTGGCCGCGCTGCTGGCCGATGAGGGTACGGAGGGCAAGGCCTTGCGTGCGGCTCTGGACCAGGTCCGGGCCAGCGCCCGCCTGCCGTCGATCCCGGTGCTGATCTTGCATGGTCGCGAAGACGGGCTGATTCCGGCTGCGCTGTCGGCCCGGCCCTATGTGTCGGCCGCACGCGCCAACGGCGCCGAGCTGGCCTACTGGGAAGTGGCTCGGGCCCAGCATTTCGATGCCCTGCTGGCCGCGCCGGGCGCCGCCGGCAGCCTGGTGCCGATCCTGCCCTACGGCTGGTTGGCGCTCGATCACCTGGTCGAGGTGCTCGATGGGCGGGTGGAACTGGGGCCGGATCGGCTTATCCAGCCGACGCTGCCGGCGCCGGGCACGGCGCTAGCGCGGGAACACCTCGGCCTCGACTGAGGGCGGCGCCAGCACATCGAGCAGCAGCGCGTTGAAGCGCTCGGGCTCGGTGTCCATCGGATTATGGCCGGCGTCCGCCATCCGCAGCAAGGGCAGGTCCGGGTGCTCGTCCAGCAGGTCCAGCGCAATCTGCAGCGGCACCCAGCGATCCGCGTCGCCCCAGATCAGCGCGGTTGGCACGCGGCTCCAGTCACCGACCTCGGGGGCCGGTCGCGACAGTCGGTAACGCAGTGCCGGCGCGGTGCCGGGAATGGCCAGCGGATCGCGATAGCCGGCCACTTCCTCGGCCGTGGGCGGGCGGCCGAAAGCCGAACTCAACATGTTGGCGATGCGGGTTTCACCGATCAGCTGGCGGGCAGCGATGATGTCTTCCCAGCGCGCCAGTGACGGCACCCGAACCGTCCAGGTCGGGCCCAGACCGCCGCCGCCGCGCAGCCGCGGTGGCCCGGCCACCAGCACCAGCTTGTCGGCGCGCTCCGGCACGCGGGCCGCTACCGCGGCGGCGACACCGGCGCCCATCGAGTGGCCGACCAGCATCAGCTGTGCATCAGCGTCGACCTGATCGATCAGGCCCAGTACCAGGCTGGGCCAGTCGGGCCCGTCGCCGCGCCGCTCGGAGTAGCCAAACGGCGGCAGATCGATCGCCAGGGCGCGCAGGCCGGCCTGTTCGAGTGCATCGAGACTGTGGCGCCAGCTGAAACTGGAGCCACCAAAGCCGTGCAGCAGCACCACGATCGGCGCGTCGCCGGCCAGGCGCGCCCGGTAGTGCAGGCGAGTTCCATCCACCATCGCAAAGCGGGAATCGGCAAAGGGCTGCGCGGGCATCACGCTGTCGACGCCGGGGCGCGGCAGCAGCCAGGGCAGGGCCAGCAGCACGAACAGTGTCAGGCCGGCCAGTCCGGCCAGAATGAGTCCCAGCCTTTTCAGCATGGTCGACTAGCGCTTCCTGCAAAAGAGTCTGTCAAAAAAATCGATCCGCGCGAACTCAGGGACCGACCACCGGTGCGAAGCGGTCCTGATACAGCGGATCGGTCAGCAGTTCCAGGCCGACGGGCAGATTGGCCAGCTCGAAGTCGGGGTCGCTGGACTGGATGCACAGCCAGCCGCTGAGGCTGGCCGGCGCGGTGTTCGGCGCGCTGAACTGGATGCTCAGGCTCTGCGACTGCCCGGCCGGTACGATGCCTTGCTGGGCCGGCAAGCCCAGCCAGGCCAGGCCGGTGGGATTGACGCAGTTCTGGCCGGCGCGAGCCTGCCAAAGCAGCGGCCCGCTGCCGCTGTTGCTGATGGTCAGGTTGCGCTCCGTGCCGGTCGAGCCTTCGAGCAGGCGGATCTCCAGCGGGTCTGCGGTGATCATCATTTGCCCCGGCGGCTGCGGGCTTCGGAATTGTTCGGCAATCGGCATGGTCGCCCTGAGCGTCCGGGCATTGTCCCGCTGGCCCTCGATGCCGGTCGGGGCCCCGGTCAGGCTGACATCGGGATTGGAGAAATGCATTCGCCTCGGGCAGCCGCCGACGCAAGGGCTGGCGTAGGACATCACGGTTCGGAACTGGCCGCTGACAAAGTGCCCGAAAGACCAGGGGTAGGAGGCCGAAGCGGGTGCCGGGCCGTTGGCCGGGTCGTGCTCCAGACCCAGATTGTGGCCGTGCTCATGCGCATAGGTGAGATTGCCGACCGCGCAGCTGGTCGAGGTGACCTGAAAGGCCGAACTGGCGAAGCCTGGCCCGGGATTGCGCATCACGTAGCCGCAGCCGCAATAACTGACCCAGCTGATCAAGCCCACCAGGTCGGCGCCGAAGGCCTCGCGCAGCTCGGCGGCCCGGCTGCTGCTGCGCAGCGCATTCAGGTCGGCGCTGCAGTTGCCCGTTTCCTGGGCCGCGATTTCGGCCATGCCGGCGATACGAAACCGGTCCGGGATCTGGCTGTTGATCAGCGAGGTATTGGCATTGGCCACCGCGGCGGCAGCGTGTGCTTCGATGGCGGCCGGGCCGCCCAGCATCTGGCGGGCCATAGGCGTGTACAGCACCAGCAGGTCAACTTCGCTCATCGGGCTGGTATCGCCTTCCGGCCGGGCCGGCTGCGGAACGGCGCCGGCACTCGGCCGCCGGGCCGGGTCGCGGAAATCCAGCGGCGCCGGCAGGCCGCCGGAGCACTCTGGGAAGCCGTCGCCGTCGAGTTCCAGCAGCAGCGTGCCGCCGCCGGGTTCGCCGCGAATCTCGAATAGCCGCGAGCCAGCCTCGATCCGGCCGGCGAGGCGGTCGCCCAGGCGCGTCAGTACAACCTCCCCGAGGTCGCCTTCGAGACGGCCCTGCCAGTTCTCATCGCCGATGCCCTGCTCGAAGTAGCGTGTCAGCGAGGCTTCCACCTCGCCCAGGCCGGGCAGGGTCAGCGACAGCTGCGTGGCGGCGCGATGAATCAGCGCCGGGCTGGCAGTGATTCGCCAGGCTGCCATCAGCGCGGGCGTCTCGTCAGACAGCGTCAGGGCTTCCGGACCCTCGATCTGCCAGGGCGCAGCAGCCGTCGCGGCACCGGCAACGGGGAGCATCACCAGGCTCAGCACCACGGCCGGGACCGACACACTGAGCCAGGCGCGCAAACAGGGCCTGAACAGGCAGGACAGGGCGAGAGCTGTCATGAGTACGGGATTCCGGCTGGTCGTCCAGCCGCGAGACTAACAGAATCGCCCGGCGGCGAGGCGCTGCAGCCGGGCCAAACCCGGTAGAATCGCGCGTTCTGAATGATGCGACTTATCCGCGATATCCTTCCGGCGCCCGCCGAGCGGCCGGAGACGGCGCTGGCCATCGGCAACTTTGACGGCTTCCATCGGGGTCATCAGGCCCTGATCCGGGCGGTGTGCGCGCGCTCCGACGAGCACACGCCGGCCTTGATGTGCTTTGAACCCTTGCCGGCCAGCTTTTTTCGCCCGGATCAGCCGGTGCCGCGTTTGCTGGGCGTGCGCGATCGGCTGATCCTGTGTCGCGGCTATGGTCTCGACCTGCTGTTCATGCCGCGTTTTGACCGTGCTTTTGCCGCCTTGAGCCCCGAGGCGTTTGCCGCCCGGGTGATCGTCGGCTGCGCGCGTGCCCGCCATGTCGTGGTCGGGAGCGATTTTCGATTCGGCGCCCGCGCCGCCGGTGATGTGGGCCGACTGGCCGCGCTGGGCCGACAGCTCGGCTTCGAGCTTGAGGTGATTGAGCCGGTTTGCGTCGACGGCGAGCGAGTGTCGTCAACCCGGCTGCGTGAGCGCCTGGCGGCCGGTGACCTGGCTGCGGTGCGGGCGCTGACCGGACGCGCCGTCGCCCAGTCCGGGCGGGTGTTGCGCGGGCAGCAACTGGGGCGCCAGCTGGGGTTTCCGACCATCAATCTGCTCCCGCCCGAGCCGCCGGCCTTGCGCGGTGTATTCGCTGTCCGGGTGTCCGGTGCCGGGCTGGACCGGCACCCGGGCGTGGCCAGCCTCGGCCTGCGCCCGACCGTGGCCGGCAGGAATTGGCTGCTGGAAGCACACCTGTTCGATTACGATGGTGACCTGTATGGTCGGCACCTGAGCGTGGAGTTCGTCGCCTATCTCCGCGCCGAAGAGAAATTTGCCAGCATGGAGGCCATGCGCCTGCAGATGATTCGAGACGCCGAGCGCGCCCGCGGACTGTTGTCCGCCTGCGCCGCCTGACCCTGACCACAATGACCCGCGCCATGGACTACAAGGACACGATCAACCTGCCGCAGACCGACTTCCCGATGAAGGCCTCGCTGGCCACTCGGGAGCCGGACATGCTCGCCCACTGGTACGAGCAGGATCTGTATGGCCAGATTCAGGCAGCCAGCGCCGACCGGCCGCTGTTCCTGCTCCATGACGGCCCGCCCTATGCCAACGGCGATATTCATATCGGTCATGCGGTCAACAAGATCCTCAAGGACATCGTCGTTCGCTCGGCCCTGCTCGGCGGCCATCGGGTGCCTTATGTGCCCGGCTGGGACTGCCACGGCCTGCCGATCGAGCTGCAGGTCGAGAAAAAGATCGGAAAGGTCGGGCAGAAGGTCGACGCCGCCGGCTTCCGCCAGCATTGCCGGGAGTACGCCGACACCCAGATCCAGCGCCAGCGCGAGGACTTCAAGCGCCTCGGCGGCCTGGGCGACTGGGCCCGTCCCTACGCCACGCGCGATTTTTCCTATGAGGCCGACATGCTGCGCGCCTTGGCGAAGATCGTCGAGCGCGGCCACCTGAAGCGTGGGGTCAAGCCCGTGCACTGGTGCTTTGACTGCGGCTCGGCCCTGGCCGAGGCCGAAATCGAGTATCAGAACAAGCGTTCGACCGCGATCGACGTGCTGTTTCCGGCTGTTGACCCGTCCGCGCTGGGCCAGCTGTTTGGCGTCGCCGACCCGGCGGCTGATGCCGGGGTGGTGATCTGGACCACCACGCCCTGGACCATCCCGGCCAACCTGGCCGTCACCCTCAATGCCGAGCTCGACTACGTCTGGCTGCGCGGTCGCCAGGCGGATCGCCAGCTCGACCTGGTGGTTGCCGCCGAGCTGGCCGCTGCGGTTGCCGCTCGGCTCGGTCTGTCCGGGCATCGCATTCTCGGCACGCTGCCGGGCAAGGCGCTGGAGCACGCGGCCCTGCATCACCCCTACAACGGCAGCCAGGTGCCGGTCATCCTCGGCGAGCACGTCACCACCGACACCGGCACCGGCGCCGTGCACACCGCCCCCGGTCACGGCCAGGAAGACTTTGACGTCGGCCAGGTTTACGGCCTGGGCGTGCTCTGTCCGGTCGACAGCCGCGGCGTGTTCGTCGAAGGCACGCCGCTGGTCGCCGGGCAGTTCGTCTGGGCGGCCAACAAGACCCTGGTCGAGCACATGCGCGGCAACGGCTCGCTGCTGGCCGCGGCCGACTTCGACCACAGCTACCCGCACTGCTGGCGGCACAAGACGCCGACGGCGTTCCGCACCACCCAGCAGTGGTTCATCGCCATGGACCAGGCCGGCCTGCGCGAACAGGCGCTGGCCGCCATCCAGGAGGTGCGCTGGGTCCCCGATTGGGGCCAGGCCCGGATTCGCGGCATGATCGAAACCCGCCCGGACTGGTGCATCTCGCGGCAGCGGACCTGGGGTGTGCCGCTGGGCCTGTTCATCGATCGCGACAGCCAGGAGCCGCACCCGGACACCCCGGCGCTGCTCAAGCGATTGGCCGATCTGGTCGCCATGGAAGGCGTCGATGTCTGGTACTCGGCCGACATCGCCGCGCGCCTGGGCGTCGACGCCCAGCGCTACGAACCGGTGCCCGATATTCTCGATGTCTGGTTCGACTCCGGCGTCAGCCATCACTGCGTGCTCGATCAGCGTGATGAGCTCCAGCGCCCCGCCGATCTCTACCTGGAAGGCTCCGACCAGCATCGCGGCTGGTTCCAGTCCTCGTTGCTGACCGCGGTGGCGATGCACGGCGAGGCGCCCTATCGGCAGGTGCTGACCCACGGCTTCACCGTCGACGCCGAGGGCCGCAAGATGTCGAAGTCGATGGGCAATGTGATCGCGCCGCAGCAGGTCATGAAAACCCTGGGCGCCGATATCCTGCGCCTGTGGGTGGCGGCCGCCGACTACCGCCAGGAGATGAACGTCTCCGATGAAATCCTGACCCGCGTCGCCGACGCCTACCGCCGGATTCGCAACACGGCGCGCTTCCTGCTCGGCAACTTGCACGGCTTCGAGCCGGATCGCGATGCCCTGGCCCTGGAGGCCTTGCTGCCGCTGGACCGCCACGCCGTCGACCTGGCCGCGCGGCTGCAGGCCGAGGTGGTCGACGCCTATGGCGACTATCGCTTTTTTCACATCTACCAGCGCCTGCACCACTTCTGCAGCGTGGATATGGGCGCCTACTACCTCGACATCATCAAAGACCGGCTATACACCCTGCCTGAGGCGCATCCGGCCCGGCGCTCGGCCCAGACCGCCATGCACCACATCCTTGAGGCCCTGGTCCGCTGGCTGGCGCCGCTGTGCTGCTTCACCGCCGAAGAGATCTGGGCGCACATGCCCGGGCGCCGGCCCAGCTCGGTGATGCTGGCGACCTGGTACCAGGAGCTGGTGGCCGACAGCGAAGCCAGAACCCACCTGTGGCGCCGCCTGCGCGCTGTGCGCGAGATCGTCGGGCCCAAGCTCGAGGAGCTGCGTCGGACCAAGGCCATCGGCTCCTCGCTGGCCGCCGAGATCACCCTGGAAGCGCAGGGCACGCTGGCCGCCGACCTCGCCGCGCTGGGCGATGAGCTGCGTTTCTTCTTCCTGTCCTCGGACGTGCACCTGGCGCCGGTGGCCGACGCCATGGCCGAGGCCCAGATCGAAGGCGACCGCCTGCGGGTTTCGGTTCGTCCCAGCGACCATGCCAAGTGTGTGCGCTGCTGGCATCACCGCGACTCGGTCGGCAGCGTTGCGGCGCATCCGGAACTGTGCGGGCGCTGCGTCGACAACGTCGCCGGCGCCGGCGAACAGCGGCACTGGGGCTGAGCATGGCGCCGATGCGGCCCGTACGGCTCCTGATGTGGCTGGCACTGGCCACCGTGCTGGTCGTGCTTGACTGGTGGACCAAACAGCTGGCCAGCGCCAACCTGGCGCTGTACCGGCCGGTCGAGATCACCAGCTGGCTCAATCTCACCCTGGCTCACAACGAAGGCGCGGCGTTCAGCTTCCTGGCCGGGGCTGGCGGCTGGCAGCGCTGGTTTTTTTCCATCATTGCCGTGATCATCAGCGGCATCCTGCTGGTCTGGCTGTGGCGCCTGCCGAATCGCTCGCGCCTGTTGCCGACTGCGATCAGCCTCGTGCTCGGGGGAGCGATCGGCAATCTCATT
The DNA here is from genome assembly GCA_050485825.1 of Gammaproteobacteria bacterium. Classification (GTDB taxonomy): domain Bacteria; phylum Pseudomonadota; class Gammaproteobacteria; order Xanthomonadales; family Wenzhouxiangellaceae; genus Wenzhouxiangella. The sequence goes on along the minus strand of JBJHCC010000011.1, from coordinate 73,418 downwards.
GACCGACTTCGCTTTGGCTACGTGGTTGACTTCATCGACGTGCACGTCGGCGGCTATCACTGGCCGGCCTTCAATCTGGCCGACAGCGTGATTGTCCTTGGCGTGATCCTGTTGCTGATCGAGGGGTTCTTGCCGCGTCGAGGGCCGGAACCACCACGGCCCTGATGCGGGCCGAGCTGGTCATCATCGGCGCCGGCCCGGTGGGCCTGAGCAGCGCGCTGGCGCTGAGCGACGCCGGCTTGTCCTGCATCGTGGTGCCGGCGACCCGGCCAGCCGAGGCGGCTTTCGGGGCGGTCGAACCCACCGCGCCGCGGCTGCCCTGGCAGCAACCCGATCTGGTCAATCACCTGCAGGCTCGCAGTCACGCACTGTGGTCGGCCTGGCTGGCCGCTTTGGGGCAGGCCACCGGCGTTGATCTGGCCTATCGCCGGATCGGCCAGCTGTTGGTGGACGATGCCGCCGCTCGGGCGCCGGATGAGGCCGGCCGGGAGTGGACATCGGCCATGGCGCTGGACCGTGAGCCGCGGCTGGTGACGCAACACGAGCGGGCGCTGTGGCAGGCCGATTTCCGTCAGATCCGGCATGATCGCCTCCTTCGCGCCCTGGGCCTGGCCTTGCACGAGCGTCGCCTGCCGGTGCTGGCTGATGCCGAGGCGCTTGCGCTGGACATTGCCGGCAGCCGTATCGACGGGCTCAGGCTTGGCGATGGACGATGGGTCCGGGGTGATGCCTACATAATGGCCAGCGAGTCCGCGGCCGCCGGCTTGCTGGTGAATTCCGGTCTCGATGCGCTGGACACGGACCCGCGACGGGCCTGGCGGCTACTGTTCAATCCCGGCAGTCGGCAGCTGGCCAGCCTGGTCGTGACCGGCGATCTGTGCCTGGTGCCGCAGCCCGGCGGCCGTCTGCTGGCGATAGACCTGGAGCCGGCGCGGGCGCCTCAGGCCGCAGCCCGCAGCGGCGAAGAACTGCTCGATCGCGTGCTCAGGCGCCTCCCCGGCTTGAGCCCCTTCGATCTTGAGAGCGAGTGGCAGGCGCCGCTGCCCGGGCTGGGGGCTGGCCATCCGATGCTGGGTGCTTACCCCCATCTGCTCAACCTCTGGGTCAATCTGGGCCATTGCCAGAACGGGCTCGATATCGTGCCGGCAATGGCCGAGCTGCTGGCCGATCACCTTGATGGCGGTCCTGGCTATCCCGAGTTGGCGGTGCGTTTGTCTACCCGCCGTTGAAACCCGGCTGCTAGAATCGCGGTCATAGCGTCGGGAAGATGGACCGCCCGCTGCACAATATCCCCCACTCTCAAAGGAAGGCCAAACCGATGAACGAGCATCTTCGCACCAGCACGCTTCCGCGCAGCCGCACCGTGGAGATGGACGAGGGCGCGCGCAAGGTGCTGCGCAATACCTGGAATCTGCTGTCCATGACGCTGCTGTTCAGTGCTTTCATGGGCTATGTCGCCATGGTCAACAACTGGCCGCATCCCGGCATGCTGATCACCCTGGCCGGTTACTTCGGCCTGCTGTTCCTGACCATGGCCCTGCGCAACTCGGCCTGGGGCCTGCTCAGCGTGTTTGCACTGACCGGTTTCATGGGCATGACGTTCGGGCCCATTGTCAACATGTACCTGAGCGCGTTCAGCAACGGCCACCAGCTGGTCATCGCCGCCTTCGGCACCACCGCCGTGGCCTTCGTCGGGCTGTCCGGCTTCGCCATGGCCACCCGCCGTGATTTCAGCTTCCTGGGTCCGTTCCTGTTCGTCGGCATCCTGGTCGCTTTCTGCGCCGGCCTGGCCGCCTGGTATTTCCAGATGGGCGCCCTGGCGCTGGCCGTCTCGACCATGTTCGCCCTGCTGATGTGCGGTCTGATTCTGTTTCAGACCCAGCAGATCGTCCGCGGCGGCGAACGCAACTACATCATGGCCACGGTCACCCTGTTCGTGTCCATCTACAATCTGTTCTCCAGCCTGCTGCACCTGTTCGGCTTCGCTTTCGGCGAGGATTGAGCCGGCGAAACCCGTGTCCCTGGCCGGCCGTCCGCCGCCGGCCAGGGCATTTCGGGCCCGACTGCCTCTGAGCCGGGGCAAGCGCCCGACGATTTGTTTACCCGCTCCCCTCTTCCTTCTCTCCCTCTCCCCCAGCTATAATGCTCGGCTTGCCCTGAAACCTGGTCGCGGGTTTCGGGTGTCGTCAACCCTCAACCGAGAGCATCAACATGTCGAAGCATTTCAATATTCCGGCGGAAATCCGCACGGACGCGGGGAAAGGTGCGAGCCGCCGCCTGCGTCGCGCGGGTCGCGTTCCTGCCGTTGTCTATGGTGGCGAGCGTGAGCCGGCGACCATCTCCGTCGATCACGACTCGGTCCTGCATATGGCCGAGAACGAATCCTTCTTCGCCTCCATCATCGAGCTGACCGTTGCCGATGGGCGCAAGCAGGACGTGGTCGTGCGGGATCTGCAGCGCCACCCGTTCAAGCCGCGCCTGACCCATATCGACTTCATGCGCGTTCAGGCCAATGTCGCCCTGCGCATCAGCGTGCCGCTGCATTTCCTGAATCAGGACAGCTCACCGGCCGGCAAGACTGCCGGCGTGGTGATTTCCCATCCGCTGACTGAAGTCGAGATCGAGGCCCTGCCGGGCAATCTGCCCGAGTATCTGGAAGTCGATCTGGCCAAGCTGGAGCCGGGCGATACCGTATTCCTGAGTCAGGTGAGCCTGCCGGAAGGGGTTCGCATTCCGGCGCTGGAAGTCGAGGACGCGCAGGACCCGCAAATCGTCAGCGCCGTGTTCGTCCGCGAGTCGCAGGGCACCGGCGAAATGGCTGCGGAGTCCGACGCGGCGGCTGAAGAGCCCGCCGAGGTGGCGACCGTCGCAGAGTCCGAAGCCGACGCTGAAGACGACGCCGCCAAGGGCGAGTAAAGCGAGCCGGTGGCCGATCGCTGGCTGATTGTCGGCCTCGGTAATCCGGGGTCGAAGTACGAAAGAACCCGGCACAACGCCGGGTTCTGGTTTCTGGACGCACTGGATCGTCGCCAGGCGCTGGGCCTGAAAGCCGATCGCAAGCTGCACGGCGAGTCGGCGCGGCTGCGTCATGCCGGCACCGACTGCATCTTTCTCAAGCCGGATACCTTCATGAATGAGTCCGGTCGGGCGATACGCGCCGCCATGGACTACTACCAGGTCGGTGTCGGTCAGGTCCTGATTGCCTATGACGACCTCGACCTGCCGCCCGGCACGGTGCGGCTGAAACTGGGCGGCGGGCATGGTGGCCACAATGGCCTGCGCTCGACCTTTCGGCATCTGGGTAGCCAGGAATTCTGGCGCCTGCGCATCGGTATCGGCCATCCCGGTGTCCGCGAGGCGGTCACCCCCTGGGTGTTGAGCCGTGCCGGTGCCGAAGACGAGCGCGCGATCCTGGGCGCGATCGACCGGGCGGTGGAGGTGCTGCCGGCGCTACTCGGCGGTGAGCCGGAGCGAGCCATGCAGAGGCTGCATTCCAGCAGCCCTGAGTCCTGAAACCTGAAACCTGAAACCTGAAACCTCCCCAAGGAACTTCCCATGGGCTTCAAATGCGGCATCGTCGGCCTGCCAAACGTCGGCAAGTCCACCCTGTTCAACTGCCTGACCAAGGCCGGCATTGCGGCCGAGAATTATCCGTTCTGCACCATTGAGCCGAATGTCGGCATGGTGCCGGTGCCGGACCCGCGACTGGATGAGCTGGCTGCGATCGTTCGTCCGGAAAAGACTGTGCCGACGATGATGCAGTTCGTCGACATTGCGGGCCTGGTGGCAGGTGCGTCGAAGGGTGAGGGCCTGGGCAACAAGTTTCTCGCCCACATCCGCGAGACCGACGCCATTGCTCACATTGTTCGCTGCTTCGACGATGACGATGTGACCCACGTCGCCGGCCGGGTCGACCCGATTGGCGATATCGAGACCATCGATACCGAGCTGGTCCTGGCCGATCTGGACAGTGCCGAGCGTGCCCTGGACCGCGCGAGCCGGCAGAGCAAGTCGGGCGACAAGGAGGCGCTGCGCCAGAGCGCCCTGTTGACGCGAGTGGTCGACCACCTCGGCGCCGGCGCGCCGCTGCGCAGCCTGGCGCTGGAAGCCGACGAGCGTGCCGAGCTCAAGCCCTGGCAGTTCATCACTGCCAAGCCGGTGCTGTACGTGGCCAACGTCGACGATGCCGCCGGCGAGGATAACGACCGGGTCCGCCAGGTGCGCGCCCACGCCGCGGCCGAGTCGGCCGAGGTGGTGGTGCTGTGCGCGGCCATGGAGGCGGAGCTGGCCGAGCTGTCGCCCGAAGATCAGGCCGAGTTCCTCGCCGAGCTCGGTCAGACCGAACCCGGCCTGAATCGCCTGATCCGGGCCGGCTACCAGCTGCTGGGCCTGCAGACCTTCTTCACCGCCGGGCCGAAGGAAGTCCGCGCCTGGACCGTCCGCGCCGGCTCGACCGCGCCGCAGGCCGCGGGTCGCATCCATACCGACTTCGAAAAAGGCTTCATCCGCGCCGAAGTCACTGCCTACGCCGACTACATTGCCGCCCGAGGCGAAGCCGGCGCCAAGGCCGCCGGCAAACTGCGCCTGGAGGGCCGCGACTACGTGGTGGCGGAGGGGGATGTGATGCACTTCAGATTTAACGTGTGAGGGGGAGAGGGGAGATTAGGGAGAGGGTGAGGTGGCGCCGTTCCCCCCTTTCCCTTTTTTCCCTCTTCCCTGTTTTCCTCTTGACTCCCCCCGTCACTTGCGCGACAATGATGGGCTTCGTCCGGAATTGTTTGCCGGGCTGGATGGTCAGGAGTGCGGAATATCGGGATTCGGAGGGGTACTCAAGCGGTCAACGAGGGCAGACTGTAAATCTGCTGGCTAAGCCTTCGCAGGTTCGAATCCTGCCCCCTCCACCATTCCGCTCGGACACTAACAGTTGATGGCCAGGCGGTTGAAGGCCAAGCGGTTGAAGGCCAGGCGGGTGTAGTTCAACGGTAGAACCTCAGCCTTCCAAGCTGATGATGTCGGTTCGATTCCGATCACCCGCTCCAGACACAAGAACATGCCCGCGTAGCTCAGGCGGTAGAGCACTCCCTTGGTAAGGGAGAGGTCACTGGTTCGAGTCCAGTCGTGGGCACCACCATCGTACGGAGCGTCGGGTGACGCGCCGGTGTTTTTGACGAGATGTCTTAACAATCAGGGAAACGGAGTTTTCGACTCATGTCCAAGGCAAAATTCGAACGCAGCAAGCCGCACGTGAACGTGGGCACGATTGGTCACGTTGACCATGGCAAGACGACCCTGACGGCGGCCCTGACGAAGGTCTGCGCGGAAGCCCGCGGCGGTGAGTTCAAGGCTTACGACCAGATCGACAACGCGCCGGAAGAGCGTGCGCGCGGGATCACGATTGCGACGGCGCACGTTGAGTATGAGTCGGACAATCGTCACTACGGCCACGTTGACTGCCCGGGCCACGCTGACTACGTGAAGAACATGATCACGGGTGCGGCGCAGATGGACGGCGCGATTCTGGTGTGCTCGGCCGCTGACGGCCCGATGCCGCAGACGCGCGAGCACATTCTGCTGGCTCGCCAGGTGGGCGTTCCGTACATTGTCGTGTTCCTGAACAAGGCGGACATGGTGGATGACGAGGAGCTGCTGGAGCTGGTCGAAATGGAAGTCCGCGAGCTGCTGAGCGACTACGACTTCCCGGGTGACGACACGCCGATCATCAAGGGTTCGGCGCTGAAGGCGCTGGAAGGTGATCAGAGCCCGATCGGTGTGCCGGCCATCGTTGAGCTGGTGCAGGCGCTGGACGACTACATTCCGGAGCCGGAGCGTGCGCTGGACAAGCCGTTCCTGATGCCGATCGAAGACGTGTTCTCGATTTCCGGCCGTGGCACGGTGGTGACGGGTCGCGTCGAGCGCGGCATCATCCACGTCGGCGACGAAGTGGAGATTGTGGGCATTCGGACGACGACCAAGACCACCTGCACGGGTGTGGAAATGTTCCGCAAGCTGCTGGACCAGGGTCAGGCGGGCGACAACGTGGGTGTGCTGCTCAGAGGCACCAAGCGTGACGACGTTGAGCGTGGCCAGGTGCTGGCGAAGCCGGGCACGATCACCCCGCACACGCATTTCGAGGCTGAAGTGTACGTGCTGAGCAAGGAAGAAGGCGGCCGTCACACGCCGTTCTTCAAGGGTTACCGTCCGCAGTTCTACTTCCGCACGACCGACGTGACCGGTTCGGTGGAACTGCCGGAAGGCGTGGAGATGGTGATGCCTGGCGACAACATTCAGATCCAGGTGGAACTGATCGCGCCGATCGCGATGGAAGAAGGTCTGCGCTTTGCGATTCGCGAAGGCGGCCGGACCGTCGGCGCCGGCGTGGTGGCCAAGATCCACAAGTAAGTTCGGGCCAGGGTTCAGGTTCGAGGGGGCCGGGTATTCCCGGCTCCCACTCTGGACCCGGCTCCTGATTTCAACAGGCGAGTAGCTCAACTGGCAGAGCAGCGGTCTCCAAAACCGCAGGTTGGGGGTTCGAGTCCCTCCTCGCCTGCCATCATTCTTCAGGTCAACGATCACCGATATGGCAGCCGAAAAATCATCGCCGCGTGACAATATGTTGTGGGCCGTCGGTCTGCTGATCCTGCTGGTCGGCGTCGTCGGATTCATCCACTTTGCCGGCGAAGTGATGACTCTGATTCGCGTCCTTGGCCTGCTGGCCGCGCTGGGCATCGCCCTGGCCGTGGTCTATCAGACCGATCGCGGACGGATGATGTTTGCGTTCTTGCGCGAGACCGACGTCGAGCGTCGCAAGGTCGTCTGGCCGAATCGCCAGGAGACGCTGCAGACGACGCTGATGGTGTTGGTCATCACCGTGATCGTCGCCATCCTGCTGTTCCTCATGGACTCGCTGTTCGGCTGGGTCGTGCGCAGGTTGATCGGCGGGGCCGGCGGAGCATCCTGATGGCCAAGCAGTGGTATGTCGTTCACGCCTACTCGGGCTTCGAGAAGAGTGTCAAGCGCTCGCTCGAGGAGCGGATTCGACGCGCCGGCATGGAAGAGCAGTTTGGCGAGATTCTCGTCCCCACCGAAGAGGTGGTCGAGATGAAGAAAGGCGTCAAGCGCAAGAGCGAACGGAAGTTCTTCCCCGGCTACGTGCTGGTGGAGATGGACATGAACGAAGACACCTGGCACCTGGTCAAGGAAGTGCCGAAGGTGATGGGTTTCATAGGCGGGCGGCAGGACAAGCCGGCGCCGATTACCCAGCGCGAGGCCGATGCGATTCTGCAGCGGGTTGCCGACGGCGTCGACAAGCCCAAGCCCAAAGTGTTGTTCGAGCCGGGTGAATTGGTGCGAGTGACTGACGGTCCGTTCAATGATTTCAGTGGTGTGGTCGAAGAGATCAACTACGAAAAAAGCCGGTTGCGGGTGGCGGTGTCGATTTTCGGCCGCTCGACGCCGGTGGAACTCGACTTCCAGCAGGTCGAGAAGTCCTGAGCTGAAGAGCCCCGGGGCCGACCGCCGGGATGCAGCACCAGGCCGTAGGGCCGCTGCCGCTTCCCGAGCCGCCGTTCCGGGCATTGCAATACAGACGGGGAGCCGACTGCAATCGGCGTTTGAACCCGAGGAGATGAAAACGCATGGCCAAGAAAGTCAAAAGCTACGTCAAGCTTCAGGTTGCCGCCGGCAAGGCCAACCCGAGCCCGCCGGTCGGCCCCGCGCTGGGTCAGCATGGCGTCAACATCATGGAATTCTGCAAGGCCTTCAACGCAGCGACCCAGTCGCTGGAGCCCGGCATGCCGATTCCCGTCGTGATCACGGTCTACACCGACCGCAGCTTCACCTTCGTGACCAAGACGCCGCCGGCATCCTTCCTGCTGCGCAAGGCGGCCAAGATCCAGAAGGGCAGTGGTCAGCCGAACACCCAGAAGGTGGGTACGGTCAACCGTGATCAGCTCGAGGAAATCGCCAAGCTCAAGGAGCCGGATCTGACCGCGGCCGATCTTGACGCGGCGGTGCGGACCATCGCCGGCAGCGCCCGCAGCATGGGCATCAACGTGGAAGGAGTCGAATAATGGCCAGGAGCAAGCGAGTACGCGCCCTGCGCGATCAGATCGACCGCACTCGTGCCTACGGTATCGATGAGGCGCTGGATCTGCTGAAGTCCCTGAGCAAGGTCAAATTCACCGAAAGCGTTGATGTGGCCATCCGCCTCGGTGTCGACCCGCGCAAATCCGACCAGGTCGTGCGCGGCGCAGTGGTCCTGCCCAACGGCACCGGCAAGAGCGTTCGTGTAGCTGTGTTTGCCCAGGGCGAGAACGCCGAGAAGGCCAAGGCGGCTGGTGCCGATATCGTCGGTTTCGAGGATCTGGCCGAAACGATCAAGGGCGGCCAGATCGACTTTGACGTTTGTATCGCCACTCCGGACGCCATGCGCGTGGTCGGTCGGCTGGGTACGGTGCTGGGTCCGCGTGGCCTGATGCCGAACCCCAAGGTCGGCACCGTGACGCCGGATGTCGAGCAGGCCGTGCGCAACGCCAAGGCGGGTCAGGTGCAGTTCCGCACCGACAAGGGCGGGATCATTCACGCCACCATTGGCAAGGCGAGTTTCGAAGTCGATGCGCTGCGCGGCAACCTGCAGGCCCTGGTCTCGGAGCTGGTCAAGATCAAGCCGCCCGCGGCCAAGGGTCAGTATCTGAAAAAGATTGCCGTCTCCACGACGATGGGTCCCGGGTTGACGGTGGATACCGGAAGCCTGGGCCTGTAGCGATCGGTTTCCGGTTTACGGTTTACGGTTTACGAAAAGTTAGATGGAGAAGGAGCGGGCTTAAGGTTTGCGCACAAGGTTAAGGGGTTTGGATACTGGGCGTGCCGTTGTCGGTCGAACAACTTTCAAACTCCGTAAAGCGGAAACCGTAAACCGATTCTTTTTCAGGGCGATCGCTCCCCAGGGAGCGTCCGTCCAAGACCGCGGGTCGCTGGCCGGTCAGGATGACGGCCTCGGTAATGGTGTCACAACCGCCCGCGCAGATGGTGTCGCCCGCTCCCGATTCCGGGAAACGGCCACCAAGGATCCGGTGCCGGCAGTTTCGGTACTGGAATGTGGTAAGGGTAGCCGGGATCAATCCGGCTGCTCGTCAACATTAGGAGGTAGCCAATGGCGCTCAGTCTTGAGCAGAAGAAGGCGGTAGTAGCGGAAGTGTCCGAAGTGGCGCGGTCCGCGCTGTCTGCTGTCGCTGCCGAGTACCGTGGGTTGACCGTCGGACAGATGACCGAGCTGCGTCGCAAGGCGCGCGCTGGCGGTGTCTATCTGAAGGTGGCCAAGAACACGCTGGTGCGCCGCGCCGTCGAGGGTACCGACTTCGAATGCATGAGCGAGGAGCTGACTGGTCCGCTGCTGTACGCCTTTTCCCTGGAAGATCCAGGCGCGGCGGCACGGCTGATCAAGGAAGTCTCCAAGGGCAATGATCGTCTGATCACCCGCCTGGTGGCCGTCGGCGCCCAGGTTTACGGGCCGGAAGAGCTGGAGCGTTTGTCCACGCTGCCGACCCGCGATCAGGCTCTGGCCATGCTGATGGGCGTCATGAAAGCGCCGATCGAGAAGTTTGTTCGTACCCTGGCGGAACCGCATGCCAAGCTCGTTCGTACCGTTGCCGCGGTACGCGACAGCAAGCAAGCTGCCTGAGGTTATTGACCCAAAAAGGAGGCGGCAAAAGATAGCCGGTGCAGGGTTTCAAATCGACACCCCCCGGACATCCAGACCCGCCATCACCCTGTAAGGAGATCCAAGGAAATGGCCGTTTCAAAAGAAGACATTCTGGAAACCATCTCGAACATGTCGGTAATGGAGGTGGTTGACCTCATCTCCGCCATGGAAGAGAAGTTCGGCGTCTCTGCTGCTGCCCCGGTGGCCATCGCTGCTGGTCCCGCTGCTGCCGATGCCGCCCCGGTCGAAGAAAAGACCGAGTTCGACGTCGTTCTGGCAAGCTTCGGTTCCAACAAGGTTGGCGTGATCAAGGCAGTCCGCGCCATCACCGGCCTGGGCCTGAAGGAAGCCAAGGACCTGGTCGAAGGTGCCCCGGCAGCGCTGAAGGAAGGTGTGTCCAAGGACGAAGCCGCGGACATCAAGAAGCAGTTGGAAGAAGCTGGCGCGACCGTCGAGGTCAAGTAAGCGTATTGCTGCTGCCGGCCGCTTCAGGCTAGGGGAGGGCTGGGTGCCTGCTGGGCACCCGGCCCGTTCCCGTTTCTGAGTCCTGGAGCAGTCACGCGACCCCCTGGCCCCGGCCGGGTGCCAGGATGGTCGCTGAAAATCGAAGCCCGGTCAATGTCATCGCCAAGTGGGTAAGACGCACATGAGTTACTCCTTCACGGAAAAGAAGCGCATTCGCAAGAACTTCGGCAAGCACCCGAAAGTGCTTGATGTGCCCTTTCTGCTGTCCACCCAGATCGAATCCTACAAGCAGTTCCTGCAGGTCGATGTTGCCGAGCATGAACGCACGGAGATCGGTCTGCATGGTGCCTTGTCGTCTGTGTTCCCGATTGTCAGCTACTCGGGTAATGCGGCGCTGGAGTATGTGAGCTACCGCCTTGGCGATCCTGAATTCGACGTCACCGAGTGCAAGCTCAGAGGAATGAGCTACGGCGCGCCGCTGCGCGTGACCGTGCGGCTGGTCATTTATGACAAGGACAGCCCGGCACGCAACAAGAAGGTGAAGGAGGTCAAGGAGCAGGACGTCTACATGGGCGATCTGCCGCTGATGACCGAGACCGGCACTTTCATCGTCAACGGCACCGAGCGCGTCATCGTCAACCAGATGCACCGGTCGCCAGGCGTGTTCTTCGACCACGACCGCGGCAAGACCCACTCATCGGGCAAACTGCTGTATTCAGCGCGTGTGATTCCTTACCGCGGCTCCTGGCTTGACTTCGAGTTCGACCCGAAGGACTGCATATTTACCCGTATCGACCGTCGTCGCAAACTGCCGGTCACGATTCTGTTGCGCGCGCTGGGGATGGAGGAAGAGCAGATTCTCGATTATTTCTTCGAGAAAACCCACGTCACCCTGCGCAAGAGCGACGCCAAGGTGGACCTGGTCGCGCAGCGTCTGCGCGGCGAGAACGCGCTGTTTGACATCGTTGACAAGGACGGCAACCTGATTGTCGCCCGCGACAAGCGCATCACTGCCCGTCATGTCAAGCTGATTGAAGAAGCCGGCGTGACCACGCTGGACGTGCCGGACGACTATCTGATCGGCAAGATCCTGGCTCACAATGTCGCCGACGGCGAGACCGGCGAACTGGTCGCACGGGCCAACGACGAGATTACCAGCGACCTGCTGGAGCGGATGCGCGAGGCCAAGGTCAAGAAGTTCGACATTCTGTATGTCAATGATCTGGATCAGGGACCCTATATTTCGCACACCCTGCGCATTGATTCCACCGCCAGCGAGCTGGAAGCGCTGTGGGAAATCTACAAGATGATGCGCCCGGGCGAGCCGCCAACCAAGGAGGCGGCCCAGAACCTGTTCAAGAACCTGTTCTTCACCGAAGAGCGATACGACCTCTCGGCCGTCGGCCGGATGAAGTTCAATCGTCGCGTCGGGCGCAAGGAAATCACCGGTTCGGGCGTGCTCGATCAGGACGATATTCTGAACGTGCTGCGGGTGCTGATCGATATTCGCAATGGCAACGGCACCGTCGACGATATCGATCATCTTGGCAACCGGCGCGTGCGATCGGTGGGCGAGATGGCCGAGAACGTGTTCCGCATTGGCCTGGTGCGGGTCGAGCGTGCGGTGCGTGAGCGACTGAGTGTGGCCGAGAGTGAAGGGCTGGCGCCGCAGGATCTGATCAACGCCAAGCCTGTGGCCGCGGCGGTCAAGGAGTTCTTCGGCTCCTCGCAGCTGTCCCAGTTCATGGACCAGAACAACCCGCTGTCGGAAGTCACCCACAAGCGCCGCGTCTCGGCGCTGGGCCCGGGTGGTCTGACCCGCGAGCGCGCCGGCTTCGAAGTGCGCGACGTGCATCCGACTCATTACGGCCGGCTGTGTCCGATCGAAACGCCGGAAGGTCCGAATATCGGCCTGATCAACTCGTTGGCCGTGTACTCGCGGACCAACCAGTACGGCTTCCTCGAGACGGCCTACCGCAAGGTCGTCGACGGCAAGGTCACCGATGAGGTCGAGTATCTGTCGGCGATCGAGGAAGGCGAGTTCGTCATCGCCCAGGCCAATGCCGACCTCGACGCTGATAATCGCTTCCGCGAGGAACTCATTCCCTGCCGCTACCAGGGCGAGTTCACCCTGAAGGCGACCAGCGAAGTCGACTACATGGACGTGTCGCCGCGCCAGATCGTGTCCGTCGCCGCCTCGCTGGTGCCATTCCTGGAGCATGACGACGCCAACCGCGCCCTGATGGGCTCGAACATGCAGCGTCAGGCCGTACCGACGCTGCGCGTCGACAAGCCGCTGGTCGGCACCGGCATGGAGCGGGCGGTGGCCACTGACTCCGGCGTCACCACGGTGGCGCGCCGCGGTGGGGTCGTCGATCAGGTGGATGCGGGCCGAATCGTTGTTCGGGCGAATGAGTCGGAAGTCGGCGAGGATGATCCTGGCGTCGACATCTACAACCTGGTCAAGTACACCCGCTCGAACCAGAACACCTGCATGAACCAGCGCCCGCTGGTCAAGGTGGGTGATGTGGTGCAGAAACGCGACGTGCTGGCTGACGGCCCGTCGACCGACCTCGGTGAACTGGCCCTGGGCCAGAACATGCTGGTCGCGTTCATGCCCTGGAACGGGTACAACTTCGAGGATTCCATCCTGATCTCGGAGCGCGTGGTCAAGGAAGACCGCTTCACCTCGATCCATATCGAGGAGCTGACCTGTGTCGCCCGCGACACCAAGCTGGGCACCGAGGAAATCTCGGCCGATATCCCGAATGTCGGCGAAGCGACCCTGGCCAAGCTGGACGAGTCCGGTATTGTCTACATCGGCGCCGAGGTCAAGGCAGGCGATATCCTGGTCGGCAAGGTCACCCCCAAGGGCGAAACCCAGCTGACCCCGGAAGAGAAGCTGCTGCGGGCGATCTTCGGCGAGAAGGCCTCCGACGTGAAGGACACGTCCTTGCGCGTGCCCACGGGCATGGATGGCACGGTCATCGACGTTCAGGTGTTCACCCGCGAAGGCGTCGACAAGGATGCCCGCGCGATCTCGATCGAGAAAGACGAGATTCGGCGCGTGCGCAAGGACCTTGACGACCAGCTTCGGATCATGGAAGACGCGATCTTCGCTCGTCTCGAGTCGCTGCTGGCCGGAAAGGTCGTCGACAAGGGTCCCGCCGGCATCAAGAAGGGCGACAGCCTGAACGCCACTTACCTGGCAGATCTGAAGCGCGATGACTGGTTCAAGCTCAGGATGCGCGACGACGACGCGCAGGATATGCTCGAGCGCGCCGCGCGCCAGATCGAGAAGCAGCGCAAGATCTTCGACAAGCGTTTCGAGGAGAAGAAGGGCAAGATTACCCGCGGCGATGATCTCGCTCCGGGCGTGCTCAAGATGGTCAAGGTGTATCTGGCGGTCAAGCGCCGCATGCAGCCGGGCGACAAGATGGCCGGACGTCACGGTAACAAGGGCGTGATCTCGACCATCGTGCCGACCGAGGACATGCCCTTCACCGCTGACGGCGAGCCGGTCGACATCGTTCTGAATCCGCTGGGCGTGCCGTCGCGCATGAACATCGGCCAGGTGCTGGAAACGCACCTGGGCTGGGCGGCGCGCGGACTCGGCAAGAAGATCCAGGGCATGCTGGAGCGCCAGGAGCAGGTTGCGGGTATTCGCGAGTTTCTCGGCGACATCTACAACTCCGACCAGCCTGGCCGGGTCGACATGAGCCAGTTCAGCGACGCCGAAGTGCTGGAGATGGCCGGCAATCTGAGCGCCGGGGTCCCGATGGGAACGCCGGTGTTCGACGGTGCCGACGAACTTCAGATCAAGAAGCTGTTGAAGATGGCGGATCTGCCGGAGTCCGGCCAGACCATCCTTCATGACGGTCGTACCGGTGATGCCTTCGACCGTCCGGTGACCGTCGGTTACATGTACATGCTCAAGCTCAACCACCTGGTTGACGACAAGATGCATGCACGCTCAACCGGCCCGTACAGCCTGGTGACCCAGCAGCCGCTGGGCGGCAAGGCCCAGTTCGGTGGTCAGCGCTTCGGCGAAATGGAAGTCTGGGCGCTGGAGGCCTACGGGGCCGCCTACACCCTGCAGGAAATGCTGACCGTCAAGTCCGACGATGTCGCCGGTCGTAACCAGATGTACAAGTCGATTGTCGATGGCAATAACCAGATGGTGGCCGGCATGCCGGAGTCCTTCAACGTGCTGGTGAAGGAAATCCGTTCGCTCGGCATCAACATCGAACTCGAAGAATCCTGATCCAGGAGGAGCAGTCAATGCGCGATTTGTTCAACCTCTACAAGCGTCAGCATCAGATCACTGATTTTGACGCGATTCGCATCGGTCTGGCGCCGCCAGAACTGATCCGCTCCTGGTCATTCGGCGAGGTCAAGAAGCCGGAAACGATCAACTACCGCACCTTCAAGCCGGAGCGGGAGGGCCTGTTCTGTGCCGCGATCTTTGGTCCGATCAAGGACTATGAGTGCCTGTGCGGCAAGTACAAGCGGATGAAGCACCGCGGTGTGAAGTGCGAGAAGTGCGGTACCGAGGTCACCCTGACCAAGGTGCGGCGCGAGCGCATGGGCCACATCGACCTGGCTTCGCCCGTTGCCCATATCTGGTTCCTGAAGTCCTTGCCGTCTCGCATCGGGCTGATGCTGGACATGACCCTGCGCGACATCGAGCGCATCCTGTACTTTGAGTCCTATCTGGTGCTGGATCCGGGCATGACCCCGTTGGAGCGCGGTCAGTTGCTGACCGACGAGCAGTACTACGAGGCGGTCGAAGAGTACGGCGACGAGTTCGAAGCCAAGATGGGCGCCGAGGCGGTGTTCGATCTGCTCAAGAACATCGATCTGGCTGGCGAGCTGGCCAGGTTGCGCGAGGATATCGCCAACACCAATTCGGAGACCAAGATCAAGCGCCTGACCAAGCGCATCAAGCTGATGGAGGCCTTCATCGAATCGGGCAATCGGCCCGAGTACATGATCCTCACGGTGCTGCCGGTGCTGCCGCCGGATCTGCGCCCGCTGGTGCCGCTGGACGGCGGTCGTTTCGCGACCTCCGACCTGAATGACCTGTACCGGCGCGTCATCAACCGCAATAACCGCCTGCGTCGTCTGCTCGATCTGAATGCGCCCGACATCATCGTGCGCAATGAAAAGCGCATGCTTCAGGAAGCCGTCGATGCGCTGCTTGACAACGGCCGGCGCGGCCGTGCCATCACCGGCACCAACAAGCGCCCGCTGAAGTCGCTGGCCGACATGATCAAGGGCAAGCAGGGCCGCTTCCGCCAGAACCTGCTCGGCAAGCGCGTCGACTACTCCGGCCGTTCGGTCATCGTGGTCGGCCCGACCTTGAAGCTGCACGAATGCGGCCTGCCGAAGAAGATGGCGCTGGAGCTGTTCAAGCCGTTTATCTTCTCCAAGCTGCAGCGTCGCGGCCTGGCGATGACGATCAAGGCGGCAAAAAAGCTGGTTGAGCGTGAAGAGTCCGAGGTCTGGGATATTCTCGAGGAAGTGATTCGCGAGCACCCGGTGCTGCTGAACCGCGCGCCAACCTTGCACCGGCTCGGCATCCAGGCCTTTGAGCCGGTACTGATCGAAGGCAAGGCGATCCAGTTGCACCCGCTGGTCTGTACTGCCTTCAATGCCGACTTCGACGGTGACCAGATGGCCGTGCACGTGCCGCTGAGCCTGGAGGCCCAGCTGGAAGCGCGCGCCCTGATGATGTCGTCAAACAACATCCTGTCGCCGGCCAACGGTGAGCCGATCATCGTGCCGACCCAGGACGTCGTTCTGGGTCTGTACTACATGACCCGCTCGCTGCCAGGCGTGAAGGGCGAGGGCATGTTTTTCTCCAGCGTGGCCGAGGTGCACCGCGCCTATGCCAATCGCCAGGTGGATCTGCAGGCGGCGGTAGAGGTCCGTGTCCGCGAGACCGTGGTGGATGAATCCGGTGAGCGTCGCGACATCCGTACGCGCTACAAGACCACGGTGGGTCGAGCCTTGCTGTGGGAAATTTTCCCGGCCGGCCTGCCGTTCCGCCTCGTGAACGAGACGCTGAAGAAGAAGCAGATCTCGAAGCTGATCGACGAGTGCTACCGTCAGCTTGGTCTCAAGCACACCGTGGTGTTTGCCGACAAGCTGATGTACACCGGCTTTGCCTATTCGACCCGCGCCGGCGTCTCGATCGGCCTTGACGACCTGCAGGTGCCGCCTGAGAAGAAGACCATTCTGGATCGGGCCGAGAAGGAAATCCTTGATATCCAGCACCAGTACGCTTCCGGTGTGGTGACCTCGGGCGAGCGCTACAACAAGGTGGTCGACATCTGGTCGCGGACCAACGAAGAGGTTGCCCGCGCGATGATGAAGCGAATCGGAAAGGAGACTCGTATTGATGCCGAGGGCAACGCCGTGGAAGAGGATTCGATGAACTCGATCTTCATCATGGCCGACTCCGGCGCTCGTGGCTCCGCGGCCCAGATTCGCCAGCTCGCCGGTATGCGCGGCCTGATGGCCAAGCCCGACGGCTCCATCATCGAAACGCCGATTACCGCCAACTTCCGCGAAGGACTGAACGTACTGCAGTACTTCATCTCCACCCACGGTGCTCGAAAGGGTCTGGCGGATACGGCGCTGAAGACGGCCAACTCCGGCTACCTGACTCGTCGTCTGGTCGACGTGGCCCAGGACATGGTGGTCATCGAGGACGACTGCGGTACCGACCAGGGCCTGGAGATGATGCCGATCGTCGAAGGTGGCGATGTCGTCGAGCCGCTGCGTGAGCGGATCCTGGGTCGAGTCGTCGCCCAGGACATCTACCATGCCGACAGCGACGAAGTGCTGTGCCCGCGCGGTACCCTGCTGGACGAAAAGTGGGTGGCCAAGCTGGAGCACAACAGCATCGACCGCGTTCTGGTGCGCTCGCCGATCACCTGCGAGACCAAGCACGGCATCTGCGCGACCTGCTACGGTCGTGATCTGGCCCGCGGCACTATCGTCAATCACGGCGAAGCGGTGGGCGTCATTGCCGCCCAGTCGATTGGCGAGCCCGGCACTCAGCTGACGATGCGGACCTTTCACATCGGCGGCGCGGCCTCGCGTGCGGTCGCGATCGACCATATTGAGGTCAAATCAGCCGGCTCCATCCGCTTTTACAACTTGAAGTCGGTAGAAAATGCCGACAGCCGTCTGGTCGCCGTGTCGCGCTCGGGCGAACTGTCCGTGATCGACAGTCATGGTCGCGAGCGCGAGCGCTACAAGATCCCGTACGGCGCCGTTCTGAGCGTGAAGGAAGGCGACAAGGTCGATCTGGGCCAGAACGTCGCCACCTGGGACCCGCACACCCACCCGGTTGTCTCCGAGGTGGCTGGTTTTGCCAGCTTCCAGGACTTCATCGGCGGCGTGACCGTCAGCGAGGAAACCGACGACGTCACCGGTTTGAGCTCGGTCGTCGTGACCGATCCCAAGAAGCGTGGCAGCGAAGGCAAGGACCTGCGTCCGATCATTCGCCTGATCGACAAGGCTGGCAAGGCGCTGAACATCCCCGGCACCGAGCAGCTGGCTCAGTACTTCCTGCCGGCGGGCGCGGTCGTCAATGTCACCGACGGCCAGGAGATTCGGGTCGGTGACGTGGTGGCGCGTATTCCGCAGGAATCTTCCAAGACCCGCGATATCACCGGCGGTCTGCCGCGCGTGGCCGACCTGTTCGAGGCGCGCAAGCCCAAGGAAGGCGCGATTCTGGCAGAGGCCTCCGGCGTGGTCAGCTTCGGCAAGGAGACCAAGGGCAAGCAGCGACTCGTGATCACCGACGAGCACGGCGAAGTCCACGAGGAGCTGATTCCGAAGTGGCGCCAGGTACTGGTGTTCGAAGGCGAGCATGTGGAGAAGGGCGAGACCGTCGTCGACGGCGAGCCGAACCCGCACGATATCCTCCGTCTGCTCGGCGTCGAGCGCCTGGCTGACTATCTGGTGCAGGAAATCCAGGATGTCTACCGCCTGCAGGGTGTGAAGATCAACGACAAGCACATCGAGGTGATCATTCGCCAGATGCTGCGCAAGATCGAGATCGTCGATCCGGGTGACACCCGCTTCCTGCGCGGCGAGCAGGTGGATCGGATTCGCGTCCAGGAGGAAAACGAGCGCGTTGCTGCCGACAGCCTGCGCACCGCCACCATCCAGAACGTGTTGCTGGGCATCACCAAGGCCTCGTTGGCGACCGAGTCGTTCATCTCGGCGGCGTCTTTCCAGGAAACCACCCGGGTGCTGACCGACGCCGCTGTGCGCGGCACGGTCGACAACCTGCGGGGGCTGAAGGAGAATGTCATCGTTGGGCGTCTGATTCCGGCCGGCACCGGTCGCGTCGCCCGCGCCCGCCGCAAGGCGCAGCGCGAGGTTCACCATGACAGCGAAGCCGAGCTGGCCGCACTGCTGCGGGCCTCGGACGCCGAGCAGGCCGAAAGCAGTACCGCGGGCTCCGGCGAGTAAGGGCGGGCGAGCCAGAGGGAAGCAGTCGGGCGGGAAGCGCGATCTGGCAACCGCCCACCCTCTCCCCTCGCCCTCCTACCGTCTGTCCAGCGGTCAAGGGCGCGTCACGCGCCCTTGACAGCGCCCCCGCGACTCCTTAAAATTCCCGTTCTTCGGCAGACCGCACCCGCGGTGCTGTCGTTTGTTTTCTTGAGGTCCGGAAATCATGTCCACGATCAATCAGTTGGTCCGCAAGCCAAGGCGGCCGAAGCAGTACAAGTCGAACGTACCGGCGCTGGAGGCTTCCCCGCAGAAGCGCGGCGTGTGCACTCGTGTCTATACCACCACGCCGAAGAAGCCGAACTCGGCGCTTCGCAAGGTCGCTCGCGTGCGCTTGACCAACGGTTTCGAGGTCACGAGCTACATTGGCGGCGAAGGCCACAACCTGCAGGAGCACTCCGTGGTCCTGATCCGGGGTGGGCGAGTCAAGGATCTGCCGGGTGTGCGCTATCACACTGTTCGCGGCAGTCTGGATACCGCCGGTGTCAGCGCCCGTCGCCAGGGCCGTTCGAAGTATGGCGCCAAGCGCCCCAAGAGCTAAGAGAGCTTATTCATGTCCCGTAAAAACTCGAATTTCGAACGCGATATCCTGCCGGATCCGAAGTTCGGCAACGCGATGATCGCGCGCTTCATCAACATGGTGATGAAGAGCGGCAAGAAGTCGGTCGCTGAAAAGATCGTCTATGGCGCCATCGAGGAAATCGAGAGTCGCGGCCACGCCGCGCCGCTGGATGTGATCGAAAAGGCGCTGGATAACGTCAGCCCCGCGGTCGAGGTCAAGTCGCGTCGCGTCGGTGGCGCCACTTATCAGGTGCCGGTCGAAGTGCGACCGAAGCGCCGCCAGACCCTGGCCATGCGCTGGGTCATTGATTCGGCCCGGAAGCGCGGCGAAAACACCATGCCGCGCCGGCTGGCCGGCGAATTGATGGATGCCATGGAAGAGCGCGGCAGCGCGGTCAAGAAGCGCGAAGACGTGCATCGCATGGCAGAGGCCAACAAGGCCTTCTCGCATTACCGCTGGTAAGTCACCGGCTCCGAATCCCTGAGGTCTCACAACGTGTCCCGCAAAACTTCGATCGAGCGCTACCGGAATATCGGCATCATGGCCCACATTGATGCTGGCAAGACGACGACGACCGAGCGCATCCTGTTCTACACCGGCGTCTCCCACAAGCTGGGCGAGGTGCATGACGGCAATGCCGTGATGGACTGGATGGAGCAGGAGCAAGAGCGCGGCATCACGATCACGTCCGCCGCCACCACCTGTTTCTGGAAAGGCATGGACCAGGACTGGCCGGAGCACCGGATCAACATCATTGACACGCCGGGCCACGTTGACTTCACGATCGAGGTCGAGCGTTCCCTGCGCGTGCTGGACGGTGCGGTCGCGGTATTCTGCGCCGTGGGCGGCGTCGAGCCCCAGTCCGAGACGGTCTGGCGCCAGGCGACCAAGTACCAGGTGCCGCGGATGTGCTTCGTCAACAAGATGGACCGCACCGGAGCCAACTTCGCTCGTGTTGTTGACCAGATCAAGGATCGCCTCGGCGCGAATCCGGTGCCCATCCAGTGGCCGATCGGTGCTGAAGAGAACTTCGAAGGGGTGATCGATCTGGTCAAGATGCGCGCGATCTATTGGGACCCTGACAACATGGGGACGACCTACGAGGCGCGCGAAATCCCGGCCGCACTGAAAGAGGAGGCCGAAGCCGCTCGCGAGCGCATGATTGAAGCTGCCGCCGAGGCCATCGAGGAACTGATGGAAAAGTACCTCGAGGGCGAGTCGCTGAGTGAAGACGAGATCATGCGCGGCCTCCGCAAGGGTACGCTGGAAAATCAGCTGGTGCCCGTGCTGTGCGGGACTGCGTTCAAGAACAAGGGCGTGCAGGCGCTGCTCGACGCCGTCGTTCACTACATGCCTGCTCCGACTGAAGTCAAGTCGATTCGCGGCATTACCGACGACGAGGAAGAAGCGATTCGCGTCGCCGACGACAATGCCCCGTTTGCTGCGCTGGCCTTCAAGATCGCGACCGACCCCTTCGTCGGCACCCTGACTTTCATTCGCGTCTACTCCGGCGTGCTCAAGTCCGGCGATACCGTCTTCAACCCGGTCAAGGGCAAGAAGGAGCGCATCGGCCGCCTGCTGCAGATGCACGCCAACACTCGTGAGGAAATCAAGGAAGTTCGCGCCGGCGATATCGCTGCCGCGGTCGGCCTGAAGGACGTGACCACGGGTGACACCCTGTGTGATCCGGCCAACGTGATCACGCTGGAGCGGATGGAGTTCCCGGAGCCGGTGATTTCGGTCGCCGTGGAGCCCAAGACCAAGAGCGACCAGGAAAAGATGGGCATGGCCCTGTCCAAGCTGGCGCAGGAAGATCCGTCCTTCCGGGTCCGTACGGACGAGGAGTCTGGCCAGACCATCATCTCCGGCATGGGCGAATTGCACCTCGACATCATCGTCGACCGTCTGCGTCGCGAGTTCAAGGTTGAGGCGAACGTCGGCAAGCCGCAGGTGGCCTATCGCGAAACCATCCGCAAGGCGGTGGAAGCGGAAGGCAAGTTCGTCCGTCAGTCCGGCGGGCGCGGTCAGTATGGCCACGTCAAGATTCGCCTGGAGCCCACCGAAGAGGGCGGCGGCTACGAGTTTGTCGACGCGATCGTCGGCGGTGTCGTGCCGAAGGACTATATCCCTGCGGTTGGCAAGGGTATTGCTGAGCAGATGAACAACGGTGTGCTGGCCGGCTATCCCATGGTTGATTGCAAGGCCACTCTGATCGATGGCTCCTACCATGAAGTCGATTCCAGCGAAATGGCGTTCAAGATCGCCGGCTCGATGGCCTTCAAGGAAGCCGCGATGAAGGCCAGCCCTGTTCTGCTCGAGCCGATCATGAAGGTCGAGGCGGTCACGCCCGAAGACTACATGGGCGACGTGATGGGTGACCTGAACCGTCGTCGCGGTCTGGTCCAGGGCATGGAAGACGCCCCGGCCGGCAAGGTCATTCGCGCCAACGTGCCGCTGGCCGAAATGTTCGGTTACGCCACCGACCTGCGCTCGATGAGCCAGGGTCGCGCGACCTACTCGATGGAGTTCCTGCACTACGCGGAAGCGCCGACCAGCGTGGCTGAAGAAGTCATGAAGAAGTCGGCCTGAGCCGAAAACTGAAATCAGCAAAGGATCAGCATCATGTCCAAGGCAAAATTCGAACGCAGCAAGCCGCACGTGAACGTGGGCACGATTGGTCACGTTGACCATGGCAAGACGACCCTGACGGCGGCCCTGACGAAGGTCTGCGCGGAAGCCCGCGGCGGTGAGTTCAAGGCTTACGACCAGATCGACAACGCGCCGGAAGAGCGTGCGCGCGGGATCACGATTGCGACGGCGCACGTTGAGTATGAGTCGGACAATCGTCACTACGGCCACGTTGACTGCCCGGGCCACGCTGACTACGTGAAGAACATGATCACGGGTGCGGCGCAGATGGACGGCGCGATTCTGGTGTGCTCGGCCGCTGACGGCCCGATGCCGCAGACGCGCGAGCACATTCTGCTGGCTCGCCAGGTGGGCGTTCCGTACATTGTCGTGTTCCTGAACAAGGCGGACATGGTGGATGACGAGGAGCTGCTGGAGCTGGTCGAAATGGAAGTCCGCGAGCTGCTGAGCGACTACGACTTCCCGGGTGACGACACGCCGATCATCAAGGGTTCGGCGCTGAAGGCGCTGGAAGGTGATCAGAGCCCGATCGGTGTGCCGGCCATCGTTGAGCTGGTGCAGGCGCTGGACGACTACATTCCGGAGCCGGAGCGTGCGCTGGACAAGCCGTTCCTGATGCCGATCGAAGACGTGTTCTCGATTTCCGGCCGTGGCACGGTGGTGACGGGTCGCGTCGAGCGCGGCATCATCCACGTCGGCGACGAAGTGGAGATTGTGGGCATTCGGACGACGACCAAGACCACCTGCACGGGTGTGGAAATGTTCCGCAAGCTGCTGGACCAGGGTCAGGCGGGCGACAACGTGGGTGTGCTGCTCAGAGGCACCAAGCGTGACGACGTTGAGCGTGGCCAGGTGCTGGCGAAGCCGGGCACGATCACCCCGCACACGCATTTCGAGGCTGAAGTGTACGTGCTGAGCAAGGAAGAAGGCGGCCGTCACACGCCGTTCTTCAAGGGTTACCGTCCGCAGTTCTACTTCCGCACGACCGACGTGACCGGTTCGGTGGAACTGCCGGAAGGCGTGGAGATGGTGATGCCTGGCGACAACATTCAGATCCAGGTGGAACTGATCGCGCCGATCGCGATGGAAGAAGGTCTGCGCTTTGCGATTCGCGAAGGCGGCCGGACCGTCGGCGCCGGCGTGGTGGCGAAAATCCACAAATAAGCGCTGGATTTTCTCCATAGCCCGTTTTATAATGGGCGGCTCGTGATTCAAGGGCCCCCTCGGTTCCGACCGACGGGGCCCTGATCTTCGGATCAGAACGCTGCGGCCCGAAAGGGGCGCGAAGAATTTCGATCTTTTACAGACTAAAGGCGTACGGCAATGGCCGAACAGAAAATCCGTATTCGTTTGAAGGGGTTTGATCATCGTTTGATCGATCGGTCTACCCAGGAAATCGTGGATACCGCGAAGCGGACCGGTGCGCAGGTGCGTGGCCCCATTCCGCTGCCGACCCGCAAGGAGCGGTACACGGTACTGATTTCTCCGCACGTCAACAAAGACGCGCGCGATCAGTACGAAATTCGCACCCACAAGCGACTGCTGGATATCGTTGACCCCAACGACAAGACCGTTGATGCCCTGATGAAGCTGGATCTGGCTGCGGGCGTCGATGTGCAGATCAAGCTGTACTAATCAGCGAAGAGAGTTAGAAAGATGACGATCGGATTGGTAGGACGCAAGCGGGGAATGACCCGGGTATTCACGGAGCAGGGTAATTCCGTTCCCGTGACCGTGGTCGAGGTGGCCCCCAACCGGGTTACCCAGATCCGCACCGCGGAGAAGGACGGCTACTCGGCCATTCAAGTGACCAGTGGGTCCAAGCGTACGTCTTTGGTCAACAAGCCCGCAGCCGGGCATTTTGCCAAGGCCGGCGTTGATGCCGGGGAAGGGCTGTGGGAATTCCGTCTGGAAGCGGGTGAAGGCAACGACCTGGAAGTCGGCGCCGAAATCACCGTGCAGCGCTTTGAGGTCGGCCAGAAAGTCGACGTGACCGGCACCAGCAAGGGCAAGGGCTTTGCTGGCGTGATCAAGCGCTACAACTTCCGCATGCAGGACGCCACCCACGGCAACTCGCTGTCGCACCGGGCTCCCGGCTCGATCGGGCAGTGCCAGACGCCCGGCCGCGTGTTCAAGGGCAAGAAGATGGCCGGCCATATGGGCGACGAGCGCGTGACCACGCAGAACCTGGAAGTGGTTCGAGTGGATGTCGAGCGCAATCTCCTGTTGATCCGGGGCGCCGTTCCGGGTGCTCCCGGCAGCCACGTCTTTGTCCGTCCCTCGATCAAGGCTTAAGGAGAGCTGTGATGGAACTCGCAACCACAAACGGCGCGTCGATCGAAGTCTCAGAGGCTGTGTTCGGTCGCGACTTCTCCGAGCCGCTGGTTCATCAGGTGGTCGTGGCCTACCTGGCCGGCTCTCGTGCCGGTACCAAGGCGCAGAAGAACCGCTCGGCGGTGTCTGGCGGCGGCCGCAAGCCCTGGAAGCAGAAGGGTTCGGGCAACGCCCGTGCCGGCACCATCCGCAGCCCGCTCTGGCGCGGCGGCGGCAAGACCTTTGCAGCGCAGCCACGCGACTTCAGCCAGAAGGTCAACCGCAAGCAGTATCGCGCTGCCATGCGTTCGATCCTGTCCGAGCTGGTCCGCCAGGACCGCTTGCTGGTGATCGACGGCTTCGATATCGCCGAGCCGAAGACCGCGTTGGTTCTCGATCGCCTGCAGGGCCTTGGTGTCGAGCATGGTTTGCTGGTCGACGCTGAGGTGGAGAACAATCTGTATCTGGGTAGCCGCAACATCGTCAACGTGCATGTGCTGGCTGCCGATCGTCTCGACCCGGTCAGCCTGGTCGGTGCGGAGAAAGTGGTAATGACCCGCGCAGCGGTCGAGCGTATTCAGGAGTGGCTGGCATGAACAGCGAACGCATGTATCAGATCATTCGCTTCCCGCACGTGTCGGAAAAGACCGCACGGCTGCAGGCGGCATCGAATCAGTACGTGTTTGAAGTGCGCATGGACGCGACCAAGCCCGAGATCAAGCAGGCCGTCGAAGGCCTGTTCGAGGTGAATGTCGAAAGCGTTCAGGTGGTTGCCTGCAAGGGCAAGCGCAGGAGCTTCCGTTTTCGTCCGGGCAAGCAGAACGACTGGAAAAAGGCCTACGTGCGCGTACGTGCCGGCCAGTCGATTGAAGACTTGAAAGCAGACTGACTTAGGGCCAGGAATTCGTCATGGCAATTGTTAAGGCAAAACCGACTTCACCCGGCCGCCGCGGCGTCGTCAGGGTCAAGCACGATCACCTGTGGGCGGGCAAGCCGTACGCGCCGCTGGTCGAGTCGCAGAGCTCGACGGGCGGACGCAACAATAACGGCCGAATCACCACCCGCCACAAAGGCGGTGGGCACAAGCACCACTACCGCGTGGTCGACTTCAAGCGTGACAAGGACGGCATCAAGGGCATCGTTGAGCGGATTGAGTACGACCCGAACCGCAGTGCGCATATTGCCCTGGTCAAGTACTTGGACGGCGAGCGCCGGTATGTGCTGGCGGCACGCAATCTGCGCGCTGGTGACGAGCTGCTGAGCGGGTCGGAAGCGCCGATCAAGCCGGGCAACGCGATGCCGCTGCGCTCGATTCCGGTCGGTAGCCAGATCCACAACGTGGAGCTCAAGCCCGGTAAGGGCGGGCAGTTGGCGCGATCAGCCGGGGCATCGGTGCAGCTGGTTGCCCGCGAGGGCCAGTACGCCACCCTGCTGTTGCGTTCCGGCGAAATGCGCAAGGTGCACACGCGCTGCCGGGCCACGATCGGCCAGGTTGCGAACGTAGAGCACAACCTGGAGAAGCTGGGGAAGGCTGGCGCGAAG
The DNA here is from genome assembly GCA_050485825.1 of Gammaproteobacteria bacterium. GTDB lineage: Bacteria > Pseudomonadota > Gammaproteobacteria > Xanthomonadales > Wenzhouxiangellaceae > Wenzhouxiangella. The sequence continues at coordinate 47,655 of JBJHCC010000011.1, read as the reverse complement.
CGCTGGCGCGGCGTCCGCCCGACGGTTCGCGGCGTTGCCATGAACCCGGTCGATCACCCGCACGGTGGTGGCGAAGGCCGGACCTCGGGTGGCCGCCATCCGGTGACCCCATGGGGTGTGCCGACCAAGGGCAAGAAGACGCGTCACAACAAGCGCACGAGCAAGCTCATTGTTCGTGGTCGCAAGAAACGCTAAGGACAGGACTAGGCTATGCCACGCTCGATCAAGAAAGGGCCGTTCGTCGATCATCACCTGATTGCCAAGGTGGAGACGGCCGTGGAAACCAACAGCAAGCGTCCGATCAAGACCTGGTCGCGCCGTTCGATGATCCTCCCCGAAATGGTGGGTCTGACTGTCGCCATCCATAACGGACGGCAGCATGTACCGGTGCTGATCAACGAGAACATGGTCGGCCACAAGCTCGGCGAGTTCGCGCCGACGCGGACCTACAAGGGTCACGCGGCGGACCGCAAGACCAAGTAATCAGGACTGACGGTGATGGAAGCAACAGCAAAGCTCCGGGGCGCGCGGATTTCGGCGCAAAAGGCTCGCCTGGTCGCAGACCAGATTCGCGGCATGCCGGTGGACAAGGCCGACGAACTGCTGAATTTCAGCAACAAGAAGGGTGCGCAGATCATTCGCAAGGTGCTGCTGTCCGCGGTGGCCAATGCCGAAAACAACGTCGGCGCCGACATCGACGAGTTGAAGGTCAGCCGGATCTTCGTTGATGAGGGTCCAACCCTGAAGCGCGGCATGGCGCGGGCAAAGGGGCGGTACAACCGCATCCTGAAGCGCACCAGCCACATCACCGTTGTCGTGGCAGAGGACTGAGGAATCACCATGGGTCAAAAGGTACATCCAACCGGAATTCGCCTCGGAATTGCCAAGGACTGGCGGGCGAAGTGGTACGCCGAAGGTGAAACCTTCGCCGACTACCTGAACACTGACATCAAAGCGCGCGAGTACCTGCATAAGGCGCTGGGGCATGCGGCGGTCAGTCACATCCAGATCGAGCGTCCTGCCAAGTCAGCCGAAATCACGATTCACACGGCGCGTCCGGGCATCGTGATCGGCAAGAAGGGCGAGGATATCGAGAAGCTGAAGGCGGCCGTTTCCGCGTTGATGGGCGTACCGACGTCGATCCGCGTCAGTGAGATTCGCAAGCCCGAGCTTGATGCGAAGCTGGTCGCTGACTCTATCGCCCAGCAGCTGGAGCGTCGCGTGATGTTCCGCCGTGCGATGAAGCGCGCGGTCGGTAATGCCATGCGCCTCGGTGCCCTGGGAATCAAGGTGCAGGTGGCTGGTCGTTTGAATGGCGCCGACATTGCCCGTACCGAATGGTATCGCGAAGGTCGGGTTCCGCTGCATACGCTGCGCGCTGACGTCGATTACGGTGTGGCCGAAGCGGCAACGACCTATGGCGTCATCGGCATCAAGGTGTGGGTGTACAAGGGCGATGTATTCGACCTGTACGAACAGAGCTCGTCCGAGTCCGCACAGGGCAAGGGCAGCCGTAAGGAGAACTGATCATGCTGCAGCCGAAACGTACAAAATTCAGAAAGCAGCAGAAAGGGCGCAACCGCGGCCTGGCTCAGGTCGGTAACCGTGTCAGCTTCGGTGACTTTGGTCTCCAGGCGACGACCCGGGGCTTCCTGACTGCACGCCAGATCGAGTCCGCTCGCCGGGCCATCACCCGTCACGTGAAGCGAGGCGGGAAGGTGTGGATCCGGGTGTTCCCGGACAAGCCGATCACCAAGAAGCCGGTTGAAGTGCGTATGGGTAAAGGCAAGGGCAATGTGGAGTACTGGGTGGCACCGGTGCAGCCCGGGCGCATGATTTATGAAATTCAGGGCGTAACCGAAGAGGTGGCCCGCGAGGCGTTCAAGCGCGCAGCCGCCAAGCTGAGCGTTCAGACCGCCTTTGTAGCGAGGACGATGTGATGAAGGCTGAAGAGCTTCGCGGCAAGGACAAGGCCGAGTTGAAGGATATGCTGATCAAGCTGCGCAAGGAGCAGTTCTCACTGCGGATGCAGCACGGCGGCGGGACGCTGGATGGCCGGCACGAGCTCAAGCGCGTGCGTCGAGATATCGCGCGCGTCAAGACGGTGATGAACCAGATGCAGGGTGAGAGCGCATGAGCACGGAAAGCAAGATTCAGCGCAGCCAGGTCGGCCGCGTGGTCAGCAACAAGATGGACAAGACCGTCACCGTTCGGCTTGAGCGTCTGGTAAAGCATCCCTTGTACGGCAAGTACATTCGCCGGTCCAGCAAGGTTCACGCTCATGACGAAAATAATGAGTGCAACGAAGGCGACACCGTTCGGATTTCACAGACTCGCCCGCTCTCCAAGACCAAGAGCTGGGCCGTTGTTGAAATCGTCGAGCGGGCCCAGTAATCGGAGCAGATCAGCATGATTCAGATGCAATCAAGACTCGCAGCGGCCGACAACAGCGGCGCGCGTGAGCTCATGTGTATCAAGGTTCTGGGCGGCTCCAAGCGTCGCTACGCCAACATTGGCGACGTCATCAAGGTGACGGTCAAGGACGCGATTCCGCGCGGCAAGGTCAAGAAGGGCGAGGTGTACAACGCTGTTGTCGTCCGGACCCGGAAGGGCGTCCGTCGCCGTGACGGGTCGCTGATCCGCTTTGATGGCAATGCCGCGGTGCTGTTGAACAACAAGCTAGAGCCGATCGGTACGCGTATTTTTGGGCCGGTGACGCGAGAGCTGCGCTCGGAACGATTCATGAAGATCGTTTCGCTGGCGCCGGAAGTGCTGTAAGGAGCGCATGATGCAACGTATTCGCAAGGGTGATGAGGTTGTCGTGATTGCCGGCCGAAGCAAGGGTCAGCGCGGTCACGTACTCAAAGTGCTCAAGGACGACCGATTCCTGGTCGAGAACGTGAACATGGTCAAGCGCCATCAGAAGCCGGATCCTCAGGGTCAACGGCCTGGCGGGATCATCGAGCGCGAGGCGCCAATTCACGGTTCAAATGTGATGTTGTACAACCCCGCGACCGACAAGGGCGACCGGGTCGGGTTCAAGTTTCTCGAAGACGGTCGGAAGGTTCGGTTTTTCCGTTCCACCGGCGAAGTCGTGGATATCTGAGGCTAGAAAGACATGGCAAGGTTGCAGGAATACTACCGCGAAACCGTCGTTGGTCAGCTGAAGGAAAAATTCGGTTATGACAACGTCATGCAAGTGCCGCGGCTGGAGAAGATCACCCTGAACATGGGTCTGGGTGAGGCGGTGGCCGACAAGAAGGTCATCGAGAAGGCCGTCGCCGATATGGCGAAGATCTCCGGTCAGCAGCCGGTTGTGACCAAGGCGCGTAAGTCGGTGGCGAGCTTCAAGATTCGCGACGGCTACCCGATTGGTTGCAAGGTCACCCTGCGCCGCGAACGCATGTACGAGTTTCTTGACCGCCTGGTCAGTATTGCGCTGCCGCGCGTACGCGATTTTCGCGGTATCCCGCGCAAGTCCTTTGACGGCAACGGCAACTTCAATATGGGTGTCAAGGAGCAGATCATTTTCCCGGAGATCAACTACGATCAGATTGACGCGATCCGGGGCATGGATATCGCGATCAGCACGACGGCGCGTACCGACGAGGAAGGCATGGCCCTGCTCGAAGCGTTCGGCTTCCCGTTCCGGTCTCGCTAAGGAGTAATGAGGCATGGCTAAGATTTCTATGGTTCAACGCGATGTTCGCCGCGCCAAGCTGGCGGCGAAGTACGCTGCCAAGCGCGCGGAGCTGAAGCAAGTGATCGCCGATCCGAACGCCGAGTACGAAGCCAAACTGGATGCGATTCAGCGTCTGAGCAGGCTGCCGCGGGATTCAAGCCCGGTTCGCCAGCGTAACCGCTGTCGGGTTTCGGGGCGTCCGCGTGGTTATTACCGCAAGTTTGGTCTGGCGCGCAACAAGCTGCGAGAGGCCGCCATGCGTGGTGATGTTCCGGGTCTGCGCAAGGCCAGCTGGTAAGGAGAAGATCGATGAGCATGAGTGACCCCATTTCAGACATGCTGGCGCGGATCAAGAACGCGCAGGCTGTCAACAAGCGCAGCGTGAGCATGCCGTCCTCGACTGTCAAGTTGGCGATTGCCAACGTGTTGAAGGACGAAGGCTACATCCGCGAAGCGCATGTGGAGGAAGACGGCGCCAAGCGCAGCCTGGTGATTGAGCTGAAGTACGTCGAAGGCCGTGGTGTGATCGACCGCCTGGAGCGCTTCAGCAAGCCGGGTCGTCGGCGCTATTTCGGCAAGGACGACCTGCCGCGGGTGCTTAATGGCCTTGGCATCGCCATCGTCAGCACCTCCAGCGGCGTGATGACTGATGCGCGCGCGCGCGCCGAGGGTCATGGCGGCGAAGTGCTGTGCCTCGTAGCCTGATCAGGAGAGCTTGAGAGATGTCGAGAATTGCGAAGGCCCCGATTGAACTGCCCAAGGGCGTGGAGTTTAACCACACCGACGGCGCCGTTCGGGTCAAGGGCAGCAAGGGCACGCTGGAAATGCAGATGCATCCGGCTGTGGATCTGAAGCTGGAAGACGGCATCGTCAACGTCGCGCCCAAGCGGGATGAAGACATGGCCATGGCAGGAACCATGCGGGCGCTGCTGGCCAATATGGTGCATGGTGTCAGCGAGGGTTTTGAGCGCAAGCTCAATCTCGTCGGTGTTGGTTATCGCGCGTCGATGCAGGGCAGCAACTTGAACCTGCAGCTCGGCTTCAGCCACCCTGTTGAGTTTGCTGTTCCAGAGGGCGTGAGCATTGAAACGCCCAGCCAGACCGAGATCGTGGTTCGCGGCTGCGACAAGCAGCAGGTGGGTCAGGTGGCGGCCAAGATTCGCGCGTATCGTCCGCCCGAGCCCTACAAGGGCAAGGGTGTTCGCTACGCCGATGAGCAGGTCGTGATGAAGGAAGCCAAGAAGGCTTAAGGACAACGACGATGAGCGACAAGAACGAATCCAGACTGCGCCGCGCACGCAAGACGCGCTCGCGGATCCGTCGGGCCGGCGTGGCCCGGTTGACCGTACACCGTTCCGGCAAGCATCTGTATGCGCAGGTGATCGACGCCGAGGGCGGCCATACCGTGGCGGCCGCTTCGACCGTCCAGAAGGACGTGCGCGACGGACTGAAGGCAACCTGCAATATCGAGGCGGCCAAGGCCGTCGGAAAGGCGATTGCGGAGCGCTCTCTCGCCGCCGGTATCGAAGGCGTGGCTTTCGATCGCTCAGGTTTCCGCTACCACGGCCGGATCAAGGCCCTGGCCGACGCCGCGCGTGAAGCCGGCCTGAAGTTTTAAGGAATACGGAACTCATCATGGCAAGAGAAAACAGCACCGACGATCTGATCGAGAAACTGGTCGCCGTCAATCGAGTTGTCAAGGTCGTCAAAGGCGGACGCCAGTTCAGCTTCACTGCGCTGACGGTGGTCGGTGACGGCGAAGGCAAGGTCGGCTTCGGCTACGGCAAGGCCCGTGAGGTCCCGTTGGCGATCCAGAAGGCGATGGATCGAGCGCGTCGCGACATGGTCCGGATTTCGCTGAACAACGGCACCCTGTGGCACTCGGTGAAATCCAGTCACAGCGGGTCGCGGGTGTACATGCAGCCGGCATCGGAAGGTACTGGTGTTATCGCCGGCGGCGCGATGCGCGCGGTTTTTGAAGCGGTAGGAGTTCACAACGTTCTGGCCAAGAGCGTGGGCTCGAACAATCCGATCAATCTGGTCCGGGCAACGATGAAGGGGCTTCAGGCCATGTCATCCCCGGAGCGGGTCGCGATCAAGCGCGGCAAGCCTGTCGAGGAGATTCTGCAGCATCATGGCTAAGCAAGCATCGTCCAGACTGCGGGTGACCCTGATCCGCAGCACCAATGGAAAGATCCAGAGCCACCGGGATACGGTTCGTGGACTGGGTCTGCGTCGCATGCACCACACCGTAGAGCTTGAGAACACGCCGGCAGTTCGCGGCATGATCAACAAGGTGAACTACCTGGTGCGGGTTGAAGAAGTCTAGAAAGACCCGATTACAGCGAAGGATTCGGTGACATCATGAAACTCAATACTGTGCAGCCGGCTGAAGGCAGCCGCAAGACCCGCAAGCGCGTTGGCCGTGGCATTGGTTCCGGCCTCGGCAAGACCGCGGGCCGCGGCCACAAGGGTCAGAAATCGCGTTCCGGCGGCTACCACAAGGTCGGATTCGAAGGCGGCCAGATGCCGCTGCAGCGTCGTCTGCCCAAGGTCGGGTTCAACTCGGCGGTTAATCGCAAGACTCGCGAAATTCGCCTCTACCAGCTCAACACGCTGGAGGGTGACACGATCGATCTTGAGCTGCTGAAGTCGGCAGGCCTGGTGCAAAACGATACCAAGCAGGTGCGATTGATTGCCAAGGGCGAGATCGAGCGCGCTGTGACCGTTCGCGGTATCCATGTCACCGCCGGCGCGACCAAGGCGATTGAAGCAGCTGGAGGCAAGGTCGAATAATGTCTCGCAGCGCTGCAGAAATGGCCGGCATGCTCGGCGGAATCGGCCGGCTGAAGGAGCTGCGCCAGCGCCTGTTCCTGGTGCTGGTGGCGCTGCTGGTGTTCCGTTTCGGCACCTTTATTCCGGTGCCGGGGATCAACCCGGCAGCGCTGATCGAGCTCATGGACATGACTCGCGGCACCATCGTGGACATTTTCAATATGTTCTCGGGCGGTGCGCTGGGTCGGTTCTCGATCTTTGCGCTGGGCGTGATGCCCTACATTTCCGCGGCCATCATCATGCAGCTGATGAGCCACGCCATCCCGCAGCTTGCCCAGCTCCGCAAGGAAGGTGAGGCGGGTCGCCGCAAGATTACCCAGTACACCCGGTATTTCACCGTGGTACTGGCGATGTTCCAGTCCTTCGGTGTCGCGATGGCGCTGCAGAATCAGGGTGCGGGCGCCGGGCTGCCGGTCGTGATCGCCCCTGGCCCCGGCTTTATTCTGGCTGCGGTCGTCACCCTGACCGCGGGCACGGTTTTCCTGATGTGGCTGGGTGAGCAGATCACCGAGCGCGGCATCGGGAATGGGATTTCGATCATCATCTTCGCCGGCATTGTGGCGGAGTTGCCCTCCGCTGTTGGCTCCACCCTCGAGTTGGTGAACACCGGGCAGCTGGGCCCGACGACGGCCATTTTCCTGTTGGTCATGGCGCTGGCGGTCACGGCCTTCGTGGTGTTTGTCGAGCGAGGTCAGCGGCGGATTACGGTCAACTATGCGCAACGCCAAGGCCGCCAGGCCTATCGCAGCCAGTCGACGCACCTGCCGCTGAAGGTCAACATGGCGGGTGTCATTCCGGCCATCTTCGCGTCCAGCCTGGTGCTGTTTCCGGCAACGATCTCGACCTGGTTCGGTCAGGCGGAAGGCGTCACCTGGCTGCAGACCGTGGCCGAGCAGCTACGTCCCGGCCAGCCGGTCTATATCGGCTTGTTCGGCGGGCTGATCGCGTTCTTCTGCTTCTTCTACACGGCGATCGTGTTCAATTCGCGTGAAACCGCGGACAACCTGAAAAAGTCGGGCGCATTCATTCCTGGAATTCGTCCTGGCCGGCAAACGGCGGATTACATCGACTATGTGCTGACCCGCCTGACCACGGTCGGCGCGATCTATCTGGTTGCTGTCTGTCTGTTGCCGGAGTTTCTGATCATGCGCTGGAACGTGCCGTTTTACTTTGGCGGTACGTCGCTGCTGATCATTGTTGTCGTGACCATGGACTTCATGGCGCAGCTGCAGGCGCACCTGATGTCGCATCAGTACGACAGCCTGCTGAAGAAAAGCAATCTCAAGAATTACGGCCGTTCCGGCGTCGTCAAGCGCTGAGTGGCCGCGGTCAACACCGGTTTGGAGCTGAAAAAATGAAAGTCCAGGCATCTGTCAAGAAAATCTGCCGGAACTGCAAGATCGTGCGGCGCCAGGGTGTGGTGTTCGTGATCTGCAGTGACCCCAAGCACAAGCAGCGACAGGGCTGAGGCCCGCCACTGCTGAGTTTGGGCTTGAATAAAAATCGAAAAGCCGGTATGATTACCGGTTTGCGCTGATTAGACGCAACAGGGATTACGGAGAACACACATGGCTCGTATTGCAGGCGTCAACCTGCCCGTGCAGAAGCACACCTGGGTCGCCTTGACTCACATCTACGGTATCGGACGGACCCGGGCGTACGAGATTTGCGCCGCTACGGGTATCGCGCCTGAAACCAAGGTGCGGGATCTTACCGAAGGCGAGCAGGAAAAGCTGCGTCTCGAGGTTGGCAAGTATACGGTCGAAGGTGATCTCCGCCGTGAAGTAGCCATGAGCATCAAGCGCCTGATGGATCTGGGCTGCTACCGCGGCCTGCGCCACCGTCGCGGCCTGCCGGTCCGTGGCCAGCGTACGCGCACCAATGCCCGGACCCGCAAGGGCCCGCGCCGTCCGATTCGTTGAGGTTGATTATTCATGGCCAAGCAAGCAGCCAAGAGCAAGAAGAAAGTCAAGAAGGTCGTTGTGGACGGCATCGCGCATGTTCATGCGTCCTTCAACAACACCATCATTACCATCACCGACCGGCAGGGTAATGCCCTGGCCTGGGCGACCAGCGGTGGATCGGGTTTCCGTGGTTCCCGCAAGTCGACGCCCTTCGCGGCGCAGGTTGCTGCGGAATCCGCTGGACGTACCGCTCAGGAATACGGAATGAAGAATCTTGAAGTCCGGGTCAATGGCCCAGGGCCGGGGCGCGAGTCCTCGGTGCGGTCGTTGAACGCCGTCGGCTTCAAGATCACGAACATCATCGACGTTACGCCGATTCCGCACAACGGCTGCCGTCCTCCCAAGAAGCGTCGCGTTTGACGCCCGCGCTCACCGGATTTTTGGATCATGGCTAGATATATTGGACCTACCTGCAAGCTTGCCCGCCGCGAAGGCATGGATTTGAATCTGAAGAGCCCGGCGCGGGGTCTGGATTCGAAGTGCAAGCTCAATCAGCCGCCGGGGCAGCACGGTGAAAGTCGCCGTCAGCGTCTGTCGGACTATGCGCTGCAGCTGCGTGAAAAGCAGAAAGTGCGTCGCATGTACGGCATTCTTGAGCGTCAGTTCCGGAACTACTACAAGGAAGCGGCTCGCCTGAAGGGCGCTACCGGCGAGAACCTGCTGCAGTTGCTGGAAAGTCGTCTGGACAATGTGGTCTACCGGATGGGCTTTGCCGTGACCCGCGCACAGGCGCGTCAGCTGGTGAGTCACAAGGCCATTGAAGTCAACGGCAAGGTCGTCAACATTCCGTCGGCTCAGATTGGCCCGGGCGACGTGATCGCAGTGCGTGAGAAGTCGCGCAAGCAGCTGCGTGTGCAGGAAGCCATCAACCTCTCCCGCGAGCTGGATCTGATTCCCGCCTGGGTTGACGTCGATTTCGACAAGATGAGCGGTGTCTACAAGGGTGCGCCCGACCGCGACGATCTCCCGCCCGACATCAACGAGAGCCTGATCGTCGAGTTGTACTCGAAGTAAACACGGATGCCGGCCTCGAGGCCGGCATCGCGGTTCATGCAGATATATCAGAGAGGCAAATCATGGCAGGCCAGATAAGCGAACTTATCGGCAAGATGCTCAAGCCGAAGGGTCTCGTCGTTGACGAGATTTCTCCGAGCCGGGCGCGCATCACCCTGGAACCGCTGGAGCGCGGCTTCGGCCACACCCTGGGCAACGCGCTCCGGCGCGTGCTGTTGTCGTCGATTCCCGGCAGCGCGCTGACCGAGGTTGAGATTGACGGCGTGCTGCACGAGTACACCGCCGTGGAAGGTCTGCAGGAAGACATCGTCGAAGTGTTGCTGAACCTGAAGGATGTTGCGGTTCGGATGCACTCTCGCGAAGAGGCCGTGCTGACCTTGAGCAAGGCCAAGGCAGGCCCGGTTACCGCGGGTGACATTCAGCTGACCCATGATGTCGAGATCGTCAATCCCGAGCACGTCATTTGCACGCTGACCAAAGACGTCAAGCTGCACATGGAGTTGAAGGCGACCCGCGGTGTTGGCTATCAGCCGGCGGCCGCCCTGCGCTTCAATGAGGAAGAGAGTCGCGCCATTGGGCGTCTGCATCTGGATGCGTCCTATTGCCCGGTCCATCGGGTGGCCTATAGCGTCGAAAGCGCCCGCGTCGGTCAGCGCACCGACCTGGACAAGCTGGTGCTGGATATCGAGACCAACGGCACCATGAGCTGCGAAGAAGCGGTCAAGTTGGCCGCCAGCATCCTGGTCAATCAGATGTCGGTGTTTGTGGACTTCGTCGCTCGCGAGAAGGACCAGGCCATTGCCAGTGCCGAAACTTTTGATCCGGTCTTGTTGCGTCCGATTGACGATCTCGAGCTGACCGTGCGTTCGGCCAACTGTCTGAAAGCCGAGCACATTCAGTATGTTGGCGATCTGGTTCAGCGTACGGAAACCGAACTGTTGAAGACCCCGAACCTGGGCAAGAAGTCGTTGACCGAGATCAAGACCGTGTTGGCCTCTCACGACCTCTCCCTTGGAACCCGTCTTGAAAACTGGCCGCCGGCCAGCCTGGCTCGGGCAGAGCGCTAAGGAGAACAATCATGCGTCATCGCAAAGCTGGGCGGAAGCTGAACCGCAATTCCTCGCATCGTCAGGCCATGTTCCGCAACATGACGGCCAGCCTGATTCATCACGAGCTGATCAAGACCACCTTGCCGAAGGCCAAGGAGCTGCGTCGAGTGGCGGAGCCCCTGATCACCCTGGCCAAGGAAGATTCCGTAGCCAAGCGTCGGCTGGCCTTTGCCCGTCTGCGCGACAAGGCCGCGGTCGGCAAGCTGTTCAGCGAGATCGCGCCGCGCTACGCGCAGCGCCCCGGCGGTTATCTGCGCATTCTCAAGTGCGGGTTCCGCGCTGGCGACAACGCGCCAATGGCCTATGTCGAGCTGGTTGACCGGCCTGATGCGCCTGGGGCGGCCGGCAACGACTGATCATCGATCGGTCATGTCATCCGGGTCTGGCGTTGATGGCCAGACCGCGCAGGCCCGGTCTTCGCGACCGGGCTTTGTCGTTACGGGCCGGGTCGGGTATCTCACTCGACCCAGGACAACGGCTAGAATAGGGGCACTGTTTCCCTACCGGCTCACCTGATGCGCAGTACGGTCATCGTAGTTTCGGCTGGTCTGATCATGCTGCTGGGCGTTTACGGCAGCCTGGTCATTCTGCTGGACGAAGATCGCCTCAAGCTGGTCGTGGCCGAGCATGTGCAGCGTCATACCGACCGTCGCATTGATATCAGGGGTCCGCTGAAGATCAGTCTTTTTCCGGGCTTGAGGCTGAGCGCGGAATCCGTGGTGATGTCGGGTCCGCCCGGCTTCGAGGGGCCGGCGCTGTTCAGCGCCGAGCGGCTGGAGATGCGCGTCCGCCTGCTGCCGCTGATCCGCGGGGTAATCGATGCCCGAGAGGTTCAGCTCAGGGGAGCGGCGGTCAATCTGCATACCGACGCCGAGGGTGTTTCCAGTCTTGACGGGCTGGCCGATTCGGCGCGTCCGAATCGAGGTCGTGGCTGGTCAACCGGCCCGATCAGCCTCGACGACGTCGTCGTCAACCTCAGTCAGGCTGAGAACGGCGGCGTGGAGCGCTTTGAGGTGGATCGTATCGAGTTTGCGGGCTTCATGGCCGGCAGCCCGCTTCAGTTCCGGTTTCAGGGCAATATCGGCGAACCTGGCATCTTCGATGACATCCGAATCGACGGCTTGCTGGTGGCGGCTGAAAATGGTCGGATGCGGCTGTCCAATATGCGGATGGACGGCTCGTTGGCACAGGGTCACTATGCCTTCGAGGTGCATGGCAATGTCAGCCTCGCCCAGACCCCGCCGCTGAATCTTGCTCTGGACGGGGGCAGGTTGCGGATCAATGAGCATGAGTTCGAGGTCAATCTTGATTTTGGCGCCGCGCCCAGGCCGTCGCTGGTGGCTGAGCTTGGGGCCCGTGAGCTGACCATGAATGTGGGTCTGCTGCTGGATCAGGTCCTGGCGCTCCCGTATGAGGGGGCCGACTCCGCTCGCCTGATCGCCCTGCGCGGCATGGACTTCGATCTGCAGTTCGACATCGATCAATTGGGAACACCGGATCTGATGCTGGACAGCGTCTCCGGGCGTCTGGTGGGCGAGGGCGGACGGGTCGAGACCGTTCGACTGAACGCCGGTGTGCCCGGCGGGCATCTGTCCTCAACGGCACTGCTGGACCTGCGCCGCTCCGACCCTGAGCTGTCGGCTCAGCTCCAGCTGGAGGCCGCCGAGCTGTCTGTGCCGTTGAAGGCGCTGGGGCTGGGCTGGGTGCCGGAAGGAGCGGGGAGCCTGGCGCTGGACTTGCTCAGCGAACGGCGCGCGACCGGGGAGGCGGTCTGGACGGGCAGCGGCGAAGTGGAAATATGGGCGGGCCGCTGGCCGCTGGTTGCCGCCCTGTTGCCGCAGCACAGTGAGCCCGTCGACGGCGATCGTTTCGATCTGCTGCGCGGCGGGCTGGAGATCGACGCGCATGAGCACTCGCTGGTCGGTCTGGAGCTGGTCAGTGGCGAGCTCGTCTTCGCTGGTCGTCTGAGCGTGGCAGGGGGTGGCGAACAGCTGGGCGGCGAACTGGAGCTGACCGGGCCGGGGACCGCTGAGCACCTCGAATTGCAAGGTTCCGTGGCGCGGCCGGAGGTCATCCGCAGCCCGTTTGGTACCGCACGCTTCCGGTGAACCCGGAGCGGGATCGGAATGCGGGCCTGCTGGCGGCCCTGGGCGCCTTCATCGCCTGGGGCCTGGCGCCAATCTATTTCAAGCTGCTGGCCGATGTTGGCGCCGACGAGATCATTGCCCATCGGGTGCTCTGGTCGGTGGTGTTTCTGGCGCTGGTGCTGTTGGTCCGCCACCGCGGCGCCGTGCTTGCCCACCTGAAGGTATCGCCGCGGATGTTGCTGACGCTGGTGTTCAGCGGCAGCCTGATTGTGGTCAACTGGTTGATTTTCGTCCATGCGGTCAATACCGATCGGGTGCTGTCGACCAGCCTCGGCTACTTCATCAACCCGCTGGTGACGGTCGTCCTGGGTTTGCTCGTTTTTCGCGAGCGACTGGTGCCCTTGCAGACCCTGGCGGTTGTGGTTGCGGCGGCCGGGACGCTGTACATGACGGTTCGGATCGGACAATTTCCCTGGGTCGCCCTGGGCCTCGCCTCCACCTTTGCCTTGTACTCTGTGGTTCGCAAGATGACCGATGTGGGGCCGATGGTTGGTCTGTTCTGGGAGACGGTTCTGGTGGCGCCGCTGGCCGCGGCCTGGCTGATTCTGCTGGCTGGCCGGGAGAGCCTGGCCTTTTCCCCAATGGCGCCCGGGCAGGCCGTGCTGCTGGCTGGCACTGGCCTGGTCACCGTCATTCCGTTGCTGCTGTTTGCCGCCGGGGTCCGCCGCCTGCCGTTGAGCACGATCGGCATCATGCAGTACCTGGCGCCCTGCATCACTTTCGCGCTGGCGGTGTTCGTTTACGGCGAACCCTTCACGCTGGATCACGCGGTCAGCTTTGTTTGCATCTGGGTTGCTCTGGCGCTGTTCTCCTGGGCTGGTTTGAACCGGGTGCGTCGAGCCAGGATTCCGGTCTGATGGCGCTGGATGCCGATGCCGCCAAGCGCCCGACCAGTCGTCGCCTGGGCTCCCTGGCCGCGCTGACGCCCTTTGTTGCGCGCTATCGTCTGCAGATCGGTCTCGCCCTGGCCTTCCTGCTGATGTCGGCGGCTGGCGCCCTGGCCATCCCGGTCGCGGTTGGGCAGGTCATCGACCGCGGCTTTGTCGCTGATGATCTGGCCCATATCAATCGCTGGTTCTGGCTGCTGTTCGGCGCCGCCACCTTGATGGCCATAGGCGGTGGCCTTCGCTTCTACTGGGTGAGCTGGCTGGGGCAGCGCGTCGTCGCCGACATTCGCTACGCCCTGTTCGAGCGCGTCCTGAGCATGGGCCCGACGTTCTTTGAGCAGACCCGTACCGGAGAGGTGCTGTCCAGGCTCAATACCGATACCACCCTGATCGAGACCCTGGTCGGGTCAACGGTGTCGTTCGGCTTGCGTAACCTGCTGATGCTGACGGCCAGCTCGATCGCCCTGGCGGTGACGGCACCCAGGCTGGCGGGTGTGATCGGCGCACTGATCGTGCTGATCCTGCTGCCCGTGCTGTTGTTGGGCCGCTGGGTACGCAGCCTGTCGCGTCGGGCACAGGACCGAATCGCCGACATCAGTGCCCTGGGCGATGAGGCCATCAACGCGGTGCAGACGGTTCAGGCCTTTGCCCAGGAAGCGCGCGAAGCGCGCCGCTTCCACGCCGCAGTGGAGCAATCCGTGGCGGCCAATCGAGCGCGAATTGCGGCCACGACCCTATTGATCGTCACCATGATTCTGCTGACCTTCGGCACGGTCACCTTCGTGCTGTGGCTGGGCGCCCGGGCGGTGCTGACCGGCAGCATGACGCCGGGTCAGCTAGGTCAGTTCGTACTGTATGCCGTCATCGCCGCCAGTTCCACAGCCGGCTTGAGCGAAATCTGGGGGCAGTTGCAGCGCGCTGCCGGTGCCATGGAGCGGCTCGCCGAGCTGCTGTCCTTGCGTCCCGAGATCAAAGCCCCGCCGCAGCCCGGTGTGTTGCCTGATGGCCCCCTCGATATCGAGTTCGAAGCGGTGCGGTTCGCCTATCCGTCGCGGCCGGATGTGGCCGTTCTGGACGGCATCAGTTTCCGAGTGGCCGCGGGCGAGACGGTGGCATTGGTGGGGCCGTCCGGTGCCGGCAAGTCAACCCTGCTGCAGCTGCTGCTGCGCTTCTATGATCCGCAGCAGGGGGTGATTCGGGTTGGCGGCGTCGATCTGCGTGAACTCGATCCTGTGGCGCTGCGTCGCCGGCTCGGCCTGGTGCCGCAGGATGTGGTCATGTTTTCGGGAACCGCTGCCGAGAACATCGGCTACGGCGTCGAGTCGGCGGCTGCCGGCGAGCTGGAGCAGGCCGCCCGGGACGCGCATGCGGAGGAATTCATCAGCCGCTGGACCGAGGGCTACTCGACCTTCCTGGGTGAGCGCGGCCTCAGGCTCTCGGGCGGGCAGCGCCAGCGCATCGCGATTGCCCGAGCCCTGATCAAGGATCCGCCGCTGTTGCTGCTGGACGAAGCCACCGCCAGCCTGGATGCCGAGAGCGAGCGGCTGGTGCAAAGCGCGCTGGACGGGCTGAGTCGGAACAGGACCGTCCTGGTTATCGCGCACCGTCTGGCAACGGTTCGGCGAGCGGACCGGATCGTCGTCCTCGACCACGGCCGGGTGGTTGCCGAAGGCCGCCACGAGGAACTCGTCCGCGACGATTCCCTCTACCAACGTCTCGCCCGGCTCCAGTTTCTGACCGGCGAAGACCCGACCTTGGCCGGCGCCGTCAACCCGGCGAGCGGGTGACGTGACGGCTCGGCTGGCTGTCCTGCAGCGCTCCGTGTCTGCGGGGATGCGGCCGCAGGCGCTTCCACCATAGCGGCGGGTTCGGCCAGCTCCTGGTGTCGTTTTCCGGCGCGGCGCCTTCCCGATCTACAGCGGGGTGTAGCTGAATTTCTGGCCGCCGATCGACAGTTCGGCCATCAGGCCGCCACGAATAAGGATGAACACGGCCACGCCGCGCTCGTAGCTGGTCGTGGCAGCCGCGCCGGCCGTGGCGGCGACTGCGGTGGCCTGGGCGGCGAATTCGAGATTTTCGCGCTGGAAAACGCGCAGCGCCGCCTCGTCCTGAAAGAAAATCACCTGGGCGTAGGACTGGGCGCCGATCTGCGGGCCGATGCTGGCTTGCGAGACCGTGGCTCGACCAATTGCCTGGCCGCGCTGGAACACCATGCCGCGCCCGAAACCACCGCCGACCAGGAACCCGCCCTTGGCGATTTCCGGGAATACGACGTAGGCGTGGGCATGATCAATCCAGCTTTGCAGGCCGGGGTCATTGTCGACGAAGCGCTCCAGTGCGCCGCGAGCCTCCCGGATCATGCGGTCGTCGGACGGCGTGCTGGCGCAGCCGACCAGCAGCAGGGCGGTCAGGGCAGCCAGCATGCCCGGCAAGCGTAAAGAATGGGCCGTCATGGCGTTTCTCCTTGCATTCAGCGAAAAAAAGGGCCCCTTGTTGGCGCTGCAGACAGCAACCGGCGCGAGTGGCGCGCCCGCCCCGGTGCGGTCTACAATCAGGACTGACGCATCTTAGCGCAAAGGGGATCGCGGTGAGGCATAGCGCTCGGCCTGCCATCAGACTCGCCCTGATTTACGCGTTGCTGGGAGGCCTGTGGGTCTTCTTCAGCGATTTGAGCTTACAGTGGCTGGTCAGCGACCCCGCCCAGCTGATGGGCTGGCAAACCTGGAAGGGATGGTTCTTTGTCGCGGTCACGGCGATCCTGGTCTTCTTCCTCGTCTGGCGGCAGCTTTATCGCGAGCATCAGCTCAATACCGAGCTGCTGGCGGGCCGCGAGCGGCTTGCCGCGGTGTTCGAGGGCAGCCGCGATGCGATCCTGCTGCTGCGGACGCCGGACCAGGTGCTGCTCGCCAATTCACGCGCCCGCCCGCTGCTGGGGCTTGGCGATGAACCGGGAGCGCAGCGCGCGCCGGAGTGGCTGGCCAATCAACTGGCCTCGATAGAAGCCGATGTGCAGCTGGAGGGCAGCTGGACCGGAGAGGTCTGGGTGCCGGCGGCAGGTGAGCTGGAGCGTCCCTACCTGGCGACGGTCAGCCGGGTCGACCGCTGGCCGCCGGGGCTGTCTGGCCCCGGCAGCATCTGGGTGCTGACCGATATTTCCGATCTGCGCCGCACCCAGAAAGAGCTGGAGCAGCTGTCCTGGTATGACCCGCTGACCCGGCTGCCGAATCAGCGCCTGATTCTGCGCCACCTGGCCCAGGCCATGACCTCGCGCAGGACGGGCGACAGCCGCATGGCGCTGCTGCTGTTCGACCTCGACAATTTCAAGGACATCAACGACAGTCTCGGCCACCCGGCCGGTGATGAGCTGCTGGTGGCTGTGGCCGGCCGACTGAGCGAGGGTCTGGGTGCCAAGGCGAGGCTGGCCCGCGTCGGCGGCGATGAGTTCATGCTGCTGATCGAGGACCTGGGGGCCATGGATCAGGTCGAGCGGATCGCCGACACTTTGCTGGCCGACTTCGGAGAGCCCTTTGCGCTTCGCGGCGGCCATCGCATCTTTATCGGTGCGTCGGTCGGTCTCAGCCTTTTTCCCGATCACGCGGTAGACGCCACCACCCTGGTCCAGTATGCCGACGCCGCGATGAATCAGGCCAAGAAAGAGGGCCGCAATCGTTGGCGGCTGTTCGACGAGGCGCTGGTCGAGAATGCCAGCCAGCGCCTGCGGCTGGATGCGCGTCTGCGAGACGCCCTGCGCGATGGCGCTTTCGATGTACATTTCCAGCCGGTGCTGGCGCGTGCGGATCGAGATCGGATTGTCGGCTTCGAGGCTTTGCTGCGTTGGGCCCCTGAAGACATCGGGCCGATATCGCCGGAGGAGTTCATTCCGGTCGCCGAATCGACCGGGCTGATCATTCCGCTGGGGGAATGGGTGCTGGAGCAGGCCTGCCGATTCGCGGCCAGTCTGGATGAGCAGGGCGCGGGATCGGTGTGGGTCGCGGTCAACCTGTCCGCCCTGCAGCTGAAGTCGCCGGACTTGCCTGAGCGCATCACCGAAGCGCTGGCCCGCCATCAATTGGCAGCTGAACGTCTGGTCATCGAGATTACTGAATCCAGCCTGATGGAGCAGGGCGAGCGCGCTGTCAGCCTGCTGGCTCGGCTGCGCGCACTCGGAATCGGCGTGTCTCTGGACGATTTCGGGACCGGCTATTCATCGCTGGCCTATCTGAAGCACTTTGAGGTCGACTCGATCAAGATCGACCGCAGCTTCGTGGCGGAACTGGACAGCTGCGAGTCCGACCGCGATCTGGTGACCGCCATCATCGGCCTGGCGCGCAGTTTTGGGCTGGACGTCATTGCCGAGGGTGTGGAAAGCCGTGTCCAGCTCGACATTCTGACCGAGCTGGGCTGCTCGCAATATCAGGGCTATCTGCTCAGCCCGGCGGTGCCGGCTGATCAAGCCCGGCAGCTGCTCGATCGCCACCTCGCAGAAACGACGCCCTGATGGCGCGCGGCTGGTCGGCGCTCAGTGTCCGAGCTGGGGAACAATCAACTGCGCCATCACCGCGGTGAAGTGGCACACGCTGCCGCCCAGTACGAACAGGTGCCAGATGGCGTGGCTGTAAGGCAGTCGTTCATTGTGATAGAACAAAGTCCCGACGGTGTAGCAGACCCCACCGACGATCAGCCAGGTCAGGGCGGCGGGCGTCAAGGCCTGAGTCAAGGGCACGAAGGCGACGATCACCAACCAGCCCATACCGACATAGGTGGCGGTTGACAGGTAGCGAAAGCGGCCGGTAAAGAACAGCTTGAACACGATGCCGAATACGGCCAGACCCCAGATCACGCCGAACAAGGCCCATCCCCAGGTGCCACGCAGCGCGGCGATTGTGAACGGCGTGTAGGTGCCGGCGATCATCAGGAAAATGGCGCAGTGATCCAGCACCTTCAGTCGCTGCTTGAGTTCGGGATGGCGAACGGCGTGATACAGCGTCGAGGCGGTGTAGAGCAGCACCAGCGCCAGGGTGAAGACAATTGCGCTGACCAGCTCCCGAGCCCCTGCGTACAAGGCCGCGAGGGTAATCAGCACGGCGCCGCCGCCAATCGCCAGAATCACGCCCAGACCGTGGGTGACGGCATTGGCGATCTCTTCCCGGTGCTCGCGCAGGCTGCTCATCGGTAACAATCTGCCATCAGCATTTAGAGCCGGAACTCGATCCAGCCGGTTGACCCTCGGACCCGGGCAGCTGACGAAGCCAGAACACCATGGTCTTGTCCGAGGCCTGCAGCTCGTCGATGTCTTTCCAGGCGAAGCGGGTTTGCAGCGCGTCCTGACGCTGGTAGCCGCGCTTTTGCCAGAACGCGTCGAGTGGACGATAGGCCGGCGGGCGCAGGGGATGATCGGCCGGCCGCTGTACAGCGCAGAAAGTGGTCAACTGCGCGCCGAGCTGCCGGGCGTGAGCTTCCCGGGCGTCGAAGAAGGCATGGCCGATGCCCTGGCCGCGCCAGGCCGGCAACAGCACCGACTCGCCGAAATAGCACAGCGTGGCGATGTCCATGCCGCGGGATCGGAACGGCGCCTGAAACTCGGGCCCGGCGCCGGCCATCGCCATGGCGGTGGCGCAGCCGACCACTTCGCCGTCGGCCAGGGCCAGGATCATGGCCGCCCCGCGGGCGCGGGCGAAGTGGCTCAGATAGCGCTGTTCATAGGCCAGGCTGCCGTCGTACAGGTACGGAAACTCTCGGAACACGGCGATCCGCAGTCGCGCCGCCTGGTCGAGCCAGGCTTCGAGGCCGGAGCCGGTCACAGTGTCGATGCTGATCGCGCTCATGTCCGCGGTTGGGAATGGGGCGGTGGGATGCTGTCCTTCGGGTCAGCCGACCAATCGCCGCCACCAGCTGCGGCGTTGCGTCGGCAGGACATCGGCCAGCTCTGCCAGCGGCGGGTTTTCACCGTTGGCGATGGCCTCGGGCACGATTTCGGCCAGCAGGCGAGCGGTGTCGGCGTTGGTCCATTCGGCAATTTGCGCCTGGCCCTCGGACAGCTGCGGAATGCGGCGTCGATCGCGGTGGGCGTCGGAGGCGACGATATGGACCAGACCGCGCTGCACCATGATTCTGGCCGACTCCCGTACCGGCGGCCCGAACTGACCGGTGCAGGATTGAGCAGTGATCTGGCCCAGGCAGCCCATGGCGACCCACTCAGCGAGGATGTCGGGGTCCTGGCGTAGCTGCGAATTGCGTTCGGGGTGAGCGATGATCGGCGTGATGCCCTGGCACAGGATCTGTTCCAGGATATGCTCGGCGCCCATCGGCACGGTATGCACCGGCAGCTCCACCAGCGCGGCCTTGCCGCGCTGGGCGACGGTCAGGGCATGGCCCTCGGCCAGCTCGCGCGGCAGCTCGGGGACCAGGTGCAGTTCGGCGCCGGGCAGCACCTTCAGGCCAATGCCCTCGGCCAGCAGCGCTTCGCGGAACGCCGCCACCTGCTCCAGCACCTCGGCCGCTCGATTGACGTAGACGCCATTGAGATGATGCGGGGTAGTGACGACGGTGCGGATGCCGTCGGCCACGGCCAACCGCGCCATTGCCAGAGCCTGGTCCAGATCTCTGGCGCCGTCATCGATTCCCGGCAGCATGTGACAGTGCAGGTCGGTGTACATCGGCGTCGCCAGATTGAGACCGACTTCAGCTTAGCAGATCGTCCCGGCGCCCGACGACAAGGCGGCGCGCCTACAAGCGGCCGTCGACCAGATCGGCGTCCAGGGTCGCGCGGACGTCGTAGAGCACGCCGTCGTCGACCAGGTGCTCGCGCAGCCGCCGCTGGGCGGCGCCGAACTCGCGGTGGGCGACGGCATGGACGACCGCGGCGTAGGCGCCTGTGGGTACCTCGGCCAGCATTTCCAGGTCGTATTCGGCCCGGGCCTCTGCGGGATCGACCCAGGGATCGTGGACATCGACGTTGAGCTGGTAGTCGCGCAGCGCCTCGATCACGTCGATGACCCGGGTGTTGCGCAGGTCCGGGCAGTTTTCCTTGAAGCTCAGGCCCAGAACCAGCACCCGGGCGCCGGGCCGATAGACCCCGCGCCTGGCCATCAGGCGCAGCACCTCGCCGGCGACAAACGCGCCCATCGCGTCGTTGACCCGCCGCCCGGCCAGGATCACTTCGGGGTGATGCCCGATGGACTGGGCCTTGTGGGTCAGATAATAGGGGTCGACGCTGATACAGTGACCGCCCACCAGGCCGGGCCGGAAAGGCAGGAAATTCCACTTCGTGCCGGCCGCGGCCAGCACGCTGGCCGTATCCAGGCCCAGGCGCGCGAACAGGATCGCCAGTTCGTTGACCAGGGCGATGTTGAGATCGCGCTGGGTGTTTTCGATCACCTTTGCCGCCTCGGCGACGCGGATCGACTGCGCCGGGAAGGTGCCGGCGCGGACGATCCGCCGGTACAGGCCATCGACCGCCGCCGCCGCTGTCGGGGTGGACCCCGCGGTCACCTTGACGATGTCCGGCAG
This sequence comes from Gammaproteobacteria bacterium, assembly GCA_050485825.1. Taxonomy (GTDB): domain Bacteria; phylum Pseudomonadota; class Gammaproteobacteria; order Xanthomonadales; family Wenzhouxiangellaceae; genus Wenzhouxiangella. The sequence goes on along the minus strand of JBJHCC010000011.1, from coordinate 26,508 downwards.
GCGATGCTGGCGGTCGCCCGGGTTGATGCGCTCGGGGCTGTAGCCGCAGTAGAAGCCCGCGCCGTCGGCGGCGTCGCCGTCGGAGCCCTGCCGATAGGGGAGGCCGGATTCCCGCTCGAGGATCGGTACGCAGTCCTCCTCGGTGGCGCCGGGATACACGGTGGACTCATAGATCACGAGATCGCCCGGCCGCAAGGCCCGGCCGACCAGGGTCGAGGCGCCGACCAGCGGGCTCAGGTCCGGACGCTTGGCCTGGTCGATCGGGGTGGGCACGGTAACGATGTAAACCTGGCAATCGGCCAGGTCTTCGGCGCGGTCGCTGAGGCTGAGTCGGGTGGCGGCGCTGAGCTCTTCGGGATCCACTTCGCGGGTGCTGTCGACGCCGCGCTTGAGCTCGGCGATGCGCTCGGCCTTGATGTCGAAGCCAAGGGTCCTGAAGTGGCGCCCGAAGTGCACCGCCAGCGGCAGGCCGACATAGCCCAGGCCGATGATGGCGATGCTGGCCTCGCCGCGCTCGAGGCGGTCGAGCAGAGACTCAAGCGGGTGTCCGCTCATGTTTGCGCGCGCTCGTAATGGGCCAGGTACCACGCCACGAAGCGGGCCACGCCGTCTTCCACCGACACCACCGGCCGGTAGCCCACCGCCGCCTGCAGCGCACCGACGTCGGCCTCGGTGTCGGGGACGTCGCCGGCCTGCAGCGGCAGCAGCTCGCGCTCGGCCTTGCGGCCCAGGCAGTCTTCCAGCACTTCGATGTAGCGCAGCAGCGCCACCGGGCGCTCGTTGCCGATATTGAACAGCCGATACGGCGCGCTGCTGCCAGACGGGTCGGGGTTCCGGCCGTCCCAGCCCGGATCGCCGGCGGCCGGACGATCGAGCACGCGCACCACCCCTTCGACGATGTCGTCGATGTAGGTGAAGCTACGCTTGTGGTGGCCATGGTTGAACACCTTGATCGGCTCGCCGGCCAGGATCGCCCGGGTGAACAGAAACAGCGCCATGTCCGGCCGGCCCCAGGGGCCATAGACGGTGAAAAAGCGCAGCCCCGTCGCCGGGATGCCGTACAGATGGGCATAGGCATGCGCCATCATTTCGTTGGCTTTCTTGGTCGCGGCGTACAGGGTCAGCGGGTGCTCGGTGGCCTGGCGCTCGGAAAACGGCATCCGGGTGTTGGCGCCGTAGACCGAGCTGGTCGAGGCAAATACCAGGTGCTCCACGGGATGCTGCCGGCAACCTTCAAGGATGTGCAGGAAGCCGGTGACGTTGCTGGCGGTGTAGACATGCGGATTGGTCGCGGCATAGCGGACGCCGGCCTGCGCGGCCAGGTGCACCACTTGTCGGGGCTGGATCTCGGCAAACACGGCCTCGATCGCGGCGCGATCGGCCAGGTCGGCGTGAACATGGCGGTAGCCCTCGCGCTGGCTCAGTCGCGCCAGCCTGGCCTGCTTCAGGCGTACATCGTAGTAGTCGTTGAGGTTGTCCAGGCCAACGACACGGTCGCCGCGGTCGAGCAGCGCCTGGGCCACATGCGAGCCGATGAAGCCAGCGCTGCCGGTGACCAAGATCGGTCGGGTCTCCGATGACGTGCTCATCCCGTCTTGTTCCCGGCAATCGCCTCGGGGGAAGGCCCGCGACCAAAGGGGTAGTACTCGAAGCTCAGCGCCTGCATGTCTTCGGGCTCGAACAGATTGCGGCCGTCGAAGATCAGCGGCTGCTTGAGCTCGGCGCGGATGTGCTCGAAGTCCGGGCTGCGGAACTCGTTCCACTCGGTGACGATGACCAGCGCGTCGGCGCCGGCCAGGGCAGCCGCGGCCGAGTCGACGAAGCGGATGCCGTCACGGTCGGCCAGCAGCGGCCGGGCCACATCCATGGCGGCCGGATCGAAGGCGCTGATGGTCGCACCGCGGGCCAGCAGCTCGTCGATCAGGACCAGGCTGGAGGCCTCGCGCATATCGTCGGTGCGCGGCTTGAAGGCCAGGCCCCAGAGCGCGAAATGGCGGCCGCTGAGCTCGTCGCCGAGGCGGGCCCGAATCTTGGCCGCCAGGCGCGACTTCTGCGCGTCATTGACCGCCTCGACCGCTTCCAGCACTTTCAAGCTGCCCAGCGGCGTGGCCGCGGCGGAGCGCACCAGGGCCTTGACGTCCTTGGGAAAGCAGGAGCCGCCGTAGCCGCAGCCGGGATAGAGAAAATGAAAGCCGATCCGGGGATCCGAGCCGATCCCCTGGCGGACATGCTCAATATCGGCGCCGAGATGCTCGGCCAGGTTGGCCAGCTCGTTCATGAAGCTGATGCGCGTGGCCAGCATGGCGTTGGCGGCGTACTTGGTCAGCTCGGCCGAGCGCGCATCCATCACGATCAGGCGGTCGTGATTGCGGTTGAACGGGGCGTACAGGCGGCGCATGATTTCCAGCGCGCGCGGGTCCTCGCCGCCGATGATGATCCGGTCGGGTTTCTGGAAGTCGTCGATGGCCGCGCCTTCCTTGAGAAATTCGGGGTTGGAAATGACGGCGAAGGGCAATTCGGCGGCGCGCGCGGCCAGCTCCTCGGCGATCGCGGCCTGGACCTTGTCGGCGGTGCCCACTGGTACGGTGGACTTGTCCACCACCACCTTGTAGTCGCTCATGTACCGGCCGATGTTGCGGGCCGCGGCGATCGCGTAGCGCAGATCGGCCGAACCGTCCTCGCCGGGCGGTGTGCCGACGGCGATGAACTGGACCTGGCCGTGCGCCGTCGCCCGTTCGATATCGGTGGTGAAGTGCAGCCGCCCGGCGCGCCGATTGGCCGCGACCAGCGTCTCGAGGCCGGGCTCATGGATGGGGATGCCGCCGCTGTTGAGCACATCGATCTTGGCAGAATCGGTGTCCAGACAGAGCACGTCGTTGCCGACCTGGGCGAGGCAGGCTCCGGTGACCAGGCCGACATAGCCGGTACCGATGATGGTGATGCGCATGCGCGAGTCCTGTGGTGGCTGGGGTCGAAGTCGGTGAAATGAAAGACCGGGCGCGATGGCTCAGGTGGCGAACTGGCCGATGATGGCGTTCAACTCGCCGACACGGTCGTCGAGCAGCGCCCGGTTGGCCCGGGTTTCGACGTTCAGCCGAATCACCGGCTCGGTGTTCGAGGCGCGCAGGTTGAAGCGCCATTCCTCGAATTCCAGGCTGATTCCGTCGGTGCGGTCGATGCTCGGTGCCTGGCTGCGATAGTGGGTCAGGACATGGTCGATCACTGCCGTCGTATCGGTGACGGCGAAATTCAGCTCGCCGCTGCAGGGGTAGGCGCGGATCCGCTCGTCGACCAGTTCGGCCAGGCTGCGCCCGGTGTCGGACAGGGTTTCGATCAGCAGCAGCCAGGGCAGCATGCCGCTGTCGCAGTAGGCGAAGTCGCGGAAGTAGTGGTGCGCGGACATTTCACCGCCGTAGATCGCGTTCTCCAGCCGCATCCGTTCCTTGATGAAGGCGTGACCGCTCTTGTTGATCCGCGGTATGCCGCCGGCCCCGCGCACCTGTTCGATGGTGTTCCAGGTCAGGCGCGGATCGAGAATGATCTTCTCGCCGGGATGACGGGCGAGCAGCCGGGCGGCGAACAGGCCGACCAGATAGTAGCCTTCGATGAAGCGGCCGTCGGCGTCGAAGAAGAAGCAGCGGTCGAAGTCGCCGTCCCAGGCGATGCCGAGGTCGGCGTTTTCGGCGCGCACGGCCGCGGCCGTTTCCTCCCGGTTTTCGGTCAGGAGCGGGTTCGGCACGCCGTTCGGGAACTGGCCGTCGGGGTGGTGATGAAGGCGCACGATATCCAGCGGCAGGCCGGCGGCGATGGCGTCGAACACCGGGCCGGCGCAGCCGTTGCCGCCGTTCACTACCAGCTTCAGCGGGCGCAGGCGCTCAGCATCGATGCTGGCCAGCATACGCGCGACATACTCGGCGCCAACGTCTTCCCGGCCATGGTGTCCGCGGGTGGTCCCGGCGGCGGCCTCGATGCCGTCGGCCAGACGCTGCTCGATGTCGCGCAGGCCGGTGTCGGCACTGATCGGGATGGCCTGCTCGCGGACCAGCTTCATGCCGTTGTAATCGGCCGGATTGTGACTGGCCGTGACCATGATGCCGCCGCCCATGCCGGGTCGCGAGGCGGCGTGGTAGACCATTTCCGTGCCGCACAGGCCGATGTCGACGGTATCGACGCCGGCGGCGTTGAGACCCTCGGCCAGCGCCGAGGCCAGCGCCGGGCTGGACAGGCGCATGTCGCGGCCCAGCGCCACGGTCCCAGCCGGGCCAACGACGTCGGCATAGGCCAGGCCGATGGCATGGGCGCGCGCTTCGTTGAGGGCGTCAGGCACGCGCCCGCGGATGTCGTAGGCCTTGAATGGACTGTTGGCTAGGCTTTTCATGGTGGCGTCGGGTGGGTTATCAGGCGCGGCGAATGCTGGTTTCGTCCAGCTCGACGCGGCGTTCGCGCTGCAGCAGCTCAAGCAGCACGATTACCCGCTCCGAGCCGGTACGGGCCTGGAACAGGGCGCGATAGCCGGCCAAGGGGCCGTCGGTGATTTCGACGGCTTCATTCGGTCGGTAGTCAATGCTGCCGGCCAGATTGATGATGCCGTGCTCGTCGCAGCGATGGCGCAAGGCGTCGATGACCGAGTCGGGGACCACCGGCGTTTCCTGGCCCAGCCGAACCAGCCCGACGGCACCCCGGGTGGAACGAATCGGCCCCCAGTCCTGGCCATAGTCGCGCAGACGGACGAACAGATAGCGCGGAAACATCGATTCGACCAGCAGCCGGCGTCGGCCACGCTGATTGCGACGCACCCGGGTTTTCGGGCGGAAGATTTCGAAACCCTGATTGAGCAGATGCGCCTCGGCACGGGCATCCTGCTGAGGTTTGCAGAACACCGCATGCCAGTGCCGGATGCTGTCATCGCCGTGCGGATCCTTCATGCCCCCGAAGCCTCGGTCGCGCCCGTGTTCACTCGTTGAACATTGTCGCCCCAACCAGACACCGGCGCAAGCCGACGCGCCGAGCGCTGCCGCTGCCGCAGCGGATCACTGGCGATGACCGGAGCCTTTGAACGGATCGGGATAGTATCCCAGCGTTTGCTGTCCAAATTGTGACTAGTTGCTTGTTTTTATTGGCCTCGGAGCGGCCTGAACTTGACCCGGGGCGCATTCGAATGAATGATGGACCTTGGGTCTGCGTTGGACTGGTAAAGATGAACCTTGACCGAATGATCCCGGCCCTGCTGACGGGGCTTGCGCTGCTGATATCCGGGCCGAGTTGGGCGCAAATCAGCCTGTCACCCGCATTCACCTACCAGGGTGAGCTGCGATCGGGCGGGACACCGATTGCCGGCGACCACGATTTCCGGTTTCGATTGTTTGCCGTCGAAGTCGGCGGCAGTGCGGTCGGTCCGGTTCAGAGTTTCAACGCCGTGCCGGTGGTGGAAGGCGTCTTCACCGTCGCCCTGAACTTCGGCGGCACGGTGCTGGATGGGCAGGCGCGATGGCTGGAAATCGAGGTGCGGCCTGCCGGCAGCGGCAGCTTCGAAACCCTGACTCCGCGCACCCCGCTGCTGGCCGTGCCCTATGCCTGGTCAGCGGCGCGCGCCTTGCCGGGCTCGGTGGTTGCCGCCAGCATCGAACCGGCCGCGGTCGGGGCGGCCGCGATCGATGCCGGCGCCGTTCAGCGCAGGGTCAGCGCCGGCTGTCCGGTGGGTCAGGCGATTCGCCAGGTCAATCAGGACGGTACCGTGCTGTGCGAGGCGGCTGGCGGCGGTGGTGGTTCCGGCTGGTCGCTGAGCGGCAATGCGGGCACCAGCCCGGGCTCGAACTATCTCGGCACCTCCGATGCCCAGCCGCTGATCATTCGCTCCAACGGCCAGCGGGTCGGGCGTTTCGAGGCGATGGCCATGCCCGGTGGCAGCGGCGGCTTTACCGCCAATATCATTCTCGGTGGCCCGGACAATACCGTCGCCTCAGGCGTTCGCGGCGCGACGATTTCCGGCGGCGGGGTGCCGCCAGCGGGCGGTGGCCTGTTCCTCAACCCGAATCGGGTCCTCGACGACTACGGCACGATCGGCGGCGGCTACGCCAATACCGCTGGCCGCGACGATGGCAACGACGCCGTGTTTGCCACGGTAGGCGGCGGCCTAGACAACTCGGCAGTGCGCGAGGCGGCCACCGTAGGCGGTGGCCGCAAGAACTTCGCGATTGGCGTCTTTGCCACCGTTGCCGGCGGTAATGAAAACTTTGCCCTCGACAATGCCACGGCCATCGGCGGCGGCGAAAGAAACGAGGTCAATGAACCCGGCGGCGCCATCGCCGGCGGCTCCGACAACCGGGTCAGCGGGGTCAATGCCGCCGTTGGCGGCGGCAACGCCAACCGGGCCAGCGGCAATTTCAGCACGGTCGCTGGCGGGGCCGCCAATTCTGCCAGCGGCACTGAGAGTACGGTCAGCGGCGGCCGGGAGAACTGTGCCGGTGGCCGCTACTCCTGGGCGGGTGGTCGGCGCGCCAAGGTGCGCCCTGGCAGCGGTTCGGGCCTGCCGGGTAGCGGATGCAACAATGTTCCGGTAGTCGGCGTCACCGGCGATCAGGGCACTTTCGCCTGGGCCGATTCGCAGTCTGCGAACTTCATTTCCACAGGCTCCGATCAGTTCCTGGTCCGGGCCCAGGGCGGCATCTGGCTCGGCACCAGCAGCAGTCCCAGTCTGCCGGCCGGGCGCTTCATCAACACTTCGACCGGGGCCTTCCTGAGCAGCGGCGGGATCTGGACCAATTCGTCCAGTCGCGCCTTGAAGACCGACTTCGATTCGGTCGATGCCCAAGCCTTGCTGGAGCGGGTGCTACGCTTGCCGCTAAGCCTGTGGCGCTATCGCAACGCCGCCGACGAGGGCCTGCACCTCGGTCCCATGGCCGAAGATTTCTTCGAGCTGTTCGGTTTGGGCAGCGGACCGCACTCCATCAGCACGGTTGACGCCAGCGGTGTGGCACTGGCGGCAATCCAGGGCCTGAACGCTCGGCTGGAGGCTGACAACGCACAGCTGCGAGCCGGCGCAGAGGCCCAGCAGCAGCGCATCGAGCAGCTGGAACAGGATATGGCCGAGCTGCGCGCGGCGCTGGCAAGAGTGCTTGATGCGCCGCCTTGATGCCGCCATGGTGGCCATGGTGCTTGTCGTCGGCCTCGCCTGGCCGCCAGGCGCGCCGGCCGCTACGGACACCGCGCCCGGCCAGCAGGCCGCCGAGTCTGGCCTGGCCAGTCTCGACCTGTCGGTCAGCTGGCACCGTATCGGTGCCGGTGGCGGGCGGGGGACCAGCGCCGGTTTCGAGCTGCACGGCACCATCGGTCAGCACGAAGTGTCGCTGCCCGGCCCGGTCGGGACCGGCAGTGTTGATCTGCGCGCAGGCTTCTGGATCCTGGTGTCCGGATCCTCGCCGGCAGTGATCGATCTGATCTTTCGCGACCGCTATCAGCTGCCCTGACGCTGGCGGAAACGGCCGGGACTGAGGCCATACCAGCGCTGGAAGGCGCGGCCGAAGTTGGCCGCGTCGCGGTAGCCCAGACGGGCGCCGATCTCGGCCACGGACAGGTCGCTGCTCAGCAGCCAGTCGCGAGCCAGGCTTTGCCGAACCTCGTCGACCAGCGCCCGATAACGGGTGCCGCGCGCTGCCAGGTGGCGGATCAGGCTGCGCGAAGACATTCCCAGCTGCCGGGCGCTGTGAGCCAGGCCGGGGTCACGGCCTTCGGCCGCCAGCAGCTGATTGCGGATGCTGGCGGCCAGTGGGCCGCCGCCGCGGCAGCTGAGCAGCGTCTCGCATTGGCGCATTGCGTGAGCATGCAGGGCCGGATCGGCGGCCGGGCAGGGCAGGGCGAGGTCGGATTGAGGCAGGGAAATGGCGTGTCGGCCCGGGGCGAAGCGCAATTCGCCCGGCAGCGCGGCGGCCAGCTGCGGGGTCCAGGCCCGATAGCGCTCGGGCAGAACCACCACCAGCCGGTCGCGCTGCCGCCCCAGCACGCGGGACAGCAGCCCGACCAGCGCGATCAGGTTGATTTCCAGCAGCAACTCGCCCGGCGGGGGCAACGCCAGGGTCGGGAGCATGCTCAGACTTCGACGGCCGGCGCTGTCTTCGGCTTTGAGCAGGGTCCATGGCGCGCGTGTCGATTCGAAGCGGAGCAGCGTGGCCACCGCCTTCTCCACGGTAGTGGCCGTGATCACCGCGACCCCCAGCGGCCCGTGGACCGTGGCGTCCAGCGCCAGGGTCGGGGCGATGTGCCAGCCGGGGCCGGCCAGGGCGTCGATCGACGCCAGCGCCGGCAGTACGCGATTCAGGGCAATGCCCTGGCCGGGCGGGGGTGGCCCATCGCCCGCCAGACCGAGCCCGCTCAGCAAGGCCTCGCGTGTGGCGGGTTCAGTGACCAGCTCATCAATGAAACTGCTCAAGTAGATCGCAGGCACTTCCAGCGCAGCCAGCGCCTCGTGTTCTTCGCTGATTTGGCAGTGAATGACCATGACTTGTCATTTTCTACACTGTCCGCCCCGCGCTGGCAATGACACACTGCCCCGACAGGTCGACCAGTGATCGCGCAGGCGCCGATGAAACGATTTGCCTACAGTGATGAGCAAGGCCAGATGCGCCGCTACGGTGATCGCAAGCGCGCGGCCTGGCTGCTGTCGGTGGTCTATCCGCTGTTCCCCGTTTACGCCGTGATCCTGCACGCCTGGAGCGGTTCGGAAGCGCTGTTGCTGACGCCGCTGCTGCTGACCTACCTCGGCGGTCCGCTGCTCGATGCCTTGCTGGGCGAGGACTTGAGCAATCCGCCCGAGGCGGTCGTACCGGCACTGGAATCGGATCGCTACTATCGGCTCCTGACCTGGCTGACCGTGCCGCTGCATTTGGCCGCGCTGGTGGTCGCGGCCTGGTATGCGGCCACTGCCGAGCTCAGCGTCCTGGGCTGGCTGGCGCTGGCCGTTGTCGCCGGCCTCGGCTCCGGGATCGCTGTCAATACGGCCCATGAAATGGGCCATCATCGTCACCCGGTCGACCAGCTCCTCAGTCGCCTGGCCCTGGCCGTGCCCTGCTACGGGCATTTCACCACCGAGCACAACTTCGGCCACCACGCCGAGGTCGCCACGCCGTCTGACTGCGCCAGCGCCCGCTACAACGAGTCGATCTACCGTTTTGCCCTGCGCGAAATGCCCGGCGGCCTGAGGCGGGCCTGGCGCATTGAGCGCGAGCGCTTGGCGCGTCGCGGCTTGTCGATCTGGCACTGGCGCAACAGCCTGCTGCAGTCGTGGCTGCTGAGCTTGCTGATTCAGGGCGGCCTGATTCTCTGGCTGGGCGGCTGGACCGTCGCCTTTCTGCTGATCCACAACTGTCTGGCCTGGTTTCAGCTGAGCAGCGCCAACTACGTGGAGCACTACGGCCTGCTGCGTCGGCTGCTGCCGGACGGACGGCGCGAACGCTGCCAGCCGCACCATTCCTGGAACAGCAATCACCTGTTTTCCAACCTGTTGCTGTTCCACCTCGAACGGCACTCGGACCACCATGCCCATCCCCAGCGTCGCTATCAGTCGCTGCGCCACTTCAGCGAGGCGCCGCAGCTGCCCAGCGGCTATTTCGGCATGTTCCTGCTGGCCTATGTGCCGCCGCTATGGTTCCGGGTGATGAATCCGCGGCTGCTCGCCCTGCCGCACGTCGGCGGTCGCCTGGAGCACGTCAACCGGGGCTGATCCGGGTGCCGATCAGGTACACTCAGGGCTCGGTCACGGGCGACCGCGCGGCGGTCATGGGGAAGGATCGTGGGTGAGTGGTTTTTTGGCGCGGTCAATCTGCTGGTGCATCTGCTCGAGGCGGTGGGCATCATGGTCATCGTCGGCGGCTTTGCCTGGGCGACCTACATTTATCTGCGCCATATCGGGCGCTGGACCACCCACCAGCTCTATCTCGATTATCGCCGGCGCAGTGTGCGCGGCTTGATCCTCGGGCTGGAATTTCTGGTCGCCGCCGATATCATCAAGACCGTGGCGGTCGACTACACCATGCAGAACGTCCTGATGCTGGCCATCATTATCGTGCTGCGGACCTTTCTGGTCTTTGCCCTGCATCTGGAAATCGAGGGGCGCTTCCCCTGGATCGAGGAACCGGAGCCGCCGCCGCGGGCCTGAACCCCCCAGTCGACCGACCACGGCGACAGTGGCGGGGGCGTGCAAGTGATACCATTGAGGGTCAATATTGTCTGAGCCCCGCGCATGTTCGACCGCAGTTACACGATCGAGAGTTTTGACCCGGAACTGGCCGCCGCGATCGCCGCTGAAGAGCAGCGCCAGGAAGATCACATCGAGCTGATCGCCTCGGAAAACTACGCCTCGCCGCGGGTGATGGCGGCGCAGGGTTCGATGCTGACCAACAAGTACGCCGAAGGCTATCCGGGGCGGCGCTACTACGGCGGCTGCGAGTACGTCGACCAGGCCGAGGAACTGGCGATTGCCCGGGTCAAGCAGCTGTTCGGCGCCGGCTACGCGAACGTCCAGCCGCACTCGGGTTCGCAGGCCAACCAGGCTGTGTTCCTGGCCCTGCTCAAGCCCGGCGATACCATCCTTGGCATGGATCTGTCCGAAGGCGGCCATCTGACTCATGGCGCCAAGGTCAACTTCTCCGGCAAGCTGTTCAACGCGATCCATTACGGACTCGATCGCGCCACCGGCGAGATCGACTATGCGCGCATGGCCGAGCTGGCCGAGACCCATCGGCCGAAACTGCTGATCGGCGGCTTCTCGGCCTACTCCCGAGTGGTCGACTGGGCGCGCATGCGCGCCATCGCCGACTCGGTCGGCGCCTGGTTCCTGGTCGACATGGCCCACGTCGCCGGCCTCGTCGCCGCCGGCGTCTACCCCAATCCGGTGCCGCATGCCCATGTCGTCACCTCGACCACGCACAAGACGCTGCGCGGCCCCCGCGGCGGCATCATCCTGGCCGCCGGCGACAACGACGAGCTCAACCGCAAGTTCAACTCGCTGGTGTTCCCGGGTTGTCAGGGCGGGCCGCTGATGCACGTCATCGCAGCCAAGGCGGTGGCCTTCAAGGAGGCCCTGGAGCCGGAATTCAAGGCCTACCAGCAGCGCGTGATCGACAATGCCCGGGCCATGGCCGCGACCATGATCGAGCGCGGCTACCAGGTCGTCTCGGGCGGCACCGACAACCACCTGTTTCTGGTCGACCTGACCGACAAGGACATCACCGGCAAGGACGCCGAGGCCGCCCTGGGCCGCGCCAACATGACCGTCAACAAGAACACCGTGCCCGGCGAACAGCGCTCGCCTTTCGTGACCTCGGGTCTGCGCATCGGCACCCCGGCCGTCACCACCCGCGGCTTCCTGCCCGAGGACTGCAATATCCTGGCCGGCCTGATCTGCGACGTCCTCGACCAAATCGGCAATGACGCCGCCGAAGCCCGCGCCCGCGACGCCGCGCTGGCGCTGTGTCGGAAGTATCCGGTGTATCAAGGGTGAGAGGGGTAAAGGGGAGAAGGGAGAAGGTGATGCTTGCTGCGGCATGGGCCTTTCCCTCTCCCTTCTTCCCTCTTCCTTCTCCCCCCTGACCGCTCATGTGGTGCCCCTTCTGCAGTCACACCGATACCCGGGTGGTCGATTCGCGGCTGACCTCCGATGGCTTTCAGATCCGGCGGCGGCGCGAGTGTGCGGAGTGCGGGGCGCGTTTCAATACCTACGAAACGCCGGCATTGAAGGCGCCTAATGTGATCAAGTCGGACGGTTCTCGAGAAGCCTTTGACGACGACAAGCTCAGGCGCGGCATGCTCAAGGCGCTGGAAAAGCGGCCGGTGGAGACGCAGGAAGTCGAGCGTGCGCTGCGCAAGCTGGTGCGCCAGATTCGGACGATCGAGGAGGCGGAAATCTCCAGTCAGCAGATCGGTGACTGGGTCGCCGGCGAGCTGTCGCATCTTGACCAGGTGGCCTACGTGCGGTTTGCGTCGGTGTACCGGCGTTTCGAGGACGTTCGAGCCTTCCGCGAAGAGATCGAGCGTCTGGAGCGGATCAATCCGGGGGCCCTGGATCGGCGCCAGATTCCCCTGCTCGGCGATGAGGACGACGATGACGCAGCGGCCTGAGTCGGCCGAGGCCTTTTCCGCAGACGACCACCGCCACATGGCCCTGGCGCTGCGCCTGGCGGAGCGCGGGCTGTACACCACCGATCCCAATCCACGGGTCGGCTGCGTGCTGGTGCGACAGGGCAGTATCGTCGGCCGCGGCTGGCATCGAGCCGCCGGTGAGCCGCATGCCGAGGTACTCGCCCTGCGCGAGGCCGGCGCGGCGGCGCGCGGCGCAACGGCCTATGTGACGCTGGAACCCTGCAGCCATCATGGGCGCACGCCGCCCTGTGCCGAGGCCCTGATCGCCGCCGGCGTGACCGAGGTGGTCGCCGCTGCAACGGATCCCTTTCCGGCCAATCGTGGTGCCGGCCTCAAGGCGCTGGTCGCCGCCGGCATCCGCGTGCGCAGCGGCCTGATGGTGGCCGCGGCGCGGGATCTCAATGTCGGGTTCATCAGCCGTTTCGAGCGCGGCCGGCCCTGGGTCAGGGCCAAGCTGGCGGTCAGTCTGGACGGCTGCGTGGCCGGCCCTGACGGGCGCTCGCAGTGGATCAGCAGCGCGGCGGCGCGCGCCGACGGCCAGCGCTGGCGCGGCCGGGCCGGGGCGATTCTGACCGGGATTGACACCGTGCTGGCTGATGATCCCCAGCTCAACCTGCGCCTCGAGGGCGTGGATCGTCAGCCGCTGCGCGTAGTCGCCGATTCGCAGGCCCGTCTGCCGCGTCAGGCGCGCCTGCTCGGCCTGCCGGGCCCGGTGCTGGTCGCCAGTACCCGGCCGGCGCCCTGGGAAAAGTCGGGCGTCGAATGGCTGCAGCTGCCGGCCGATGCGGCCGGGCGTGTCGCCCTGGCGCCGCTGCTGGCGGCCCTGGCCGAGCGCGGGGTCAACGAATTGCATGTGGAGGCCGGCGCCACCTTGACCGGAGCGCTGCTCGGGGCCGGGCTGGTCGATGAGCTGCTGGTCTACCAGGCGCCGGTGCTGCTCGGCGCCGGTCATCGCATGCTGTCGATGCCGGGGATGGAAAAATTCACCGATCGCCTCCATTTGCAGCTGTTCGAGAGTCGGCGTGTCGGCGTCGACCGGCGCCTGCGTTATCGTCTGCACCCTGGTCAGGCCGGCTGAAGCCGGCGCCCGCGGAGTTCCCAAATCATGTTTACCGGCATCATTCAAGCTACCGGCACAGTCGTGAGCATCGACCGGCGCGCCGACGGTGCGCGCCTGCGAATTCATTGCCCGGCGCTCGAGCCCGCGACCTGGCGCGAGGGCGACAGTGTTTCCGTGGCCGGCTGCTGCCTGACCGTGCTCGATCTGGACCGCGAGGGCTTCTCGGCCGATCTGTCCGACGAAACACTGGCCCGCACCAGTCTGGGTGGTCTGGACAAGGCTGACCCGGTCAACCTGGAGCCCGCCCTGGCCGTGGGTGACCGCCTCGGCGGGCATCTGGTCAGCGGTCACGTCGATGGCCTCGCCGAGCTGATTCAGAAGGTCCCTCTGGGCGATAATCACCGGCTGCGCTTTCGGGTGCCCGAGGCGCTGTCGCGCTATGTCGCCGAGAAGGGCTCGGTCACCCTCGACGGGGTCAGCCTGACGGTCAACCAGGTCGAAGGCGCCGAGTTCGAGGTCAACATCATTCCGCATACCTGGGCCGTGACCACCCTGGGTCGTCTCGAGGAAGGCGATGCGGTCAATCTGGAAGTCGATTTGCTGGCGCGCTATCTGGAGCGACTGCTGGCCCAACGTGAGTCCTCATGAGATTTGATTCCATAGAAGACATTCTGGCTGACATTGCCGCCGGCAAGATGGTGGTGATGCTCGACGACGAGGATCGCGAGAACGAGGGCGATCTGATCATGGCCGCCAGCCTCACCCGGCCGGAAGACATCAACTTCATGGCCCGCTATGGTCGCGGCCTGATCTGCCTGTCGTTGACCCGCGAGCGCTGCCGCCAGCTGGGTCTGCAGCTGATGGTGCGCGACACCGACCGCTATCACCGGACCAATTTCACCGTCTCGATCGAGGCGGCTGAAGGGGTGACTACCGGCATTTCCGCCTACGACCGTGCTCATACCATTCGCACCGCAGTGGCCCCCAACGCCCGGCCCGAGGATCTCAACCAGCCCGGCCATGTGTTCCCGTTGATGGCGCAACCCGGCGGCGTGCTGGCCCGAGCCGGCCACACCGAGGCGAGCATGGATCTGGCCCTGCTGGCCGGGCTGGAACCGGCCGGCGTGCTGGTCGAGATCCTGAACGAAGACGGCACCATGGCCCGGCGCCCGGAGCTGGAAAGCTTTGTCCAGCGGCATGGGCTGCGCATCGGTACCGTGGCCGACCTGATCCGCTACCGGCTGGGCACGGAGCAGAACGTCGAGTGTGTGCATGCCCAGTCCGTAGGCACCGCGCATGGCCGCTTCGAGCTCAAGGTGTTCCGCGATCGGATCAACCAGAAACTGCACTGGGCGCTGATGCGTGGTGACGTTCATGCCGATGAGCCGTTCCCGGTCCGTGTCCATGTGCCGGAGTTGCTGGGCGACGTGCTCGGCCTGACCGAGCCCGGCTTCGGCATGCCGCTGGATGCCGCCCTGGCCGATATCGCCCGGCGCGGCCGGGGTCTGGCCCTGGTGCTGGGCTATGATGAAGATGACGAAACTCGCCTGGCCGGCCTGCAGCAGCGGACCCGGATGGCTTCCGAGCGCGAGCGGTCCACCGCCGAGCTGCGTTCCTACGGCATCGCTGCTCAGATCATCGCCGAGCTGGGGATTCGCCGGATGCAGGTGTTCGGGGCGCCCAAGCGCCTGCATGCGCTGGCCGGCTTCGGGCTGGAGATTACCGAATACCTGGTTCCGGAAGGAGAGAGGGAAGACGCATGAGCAAGCCCGCCCCGTCGCCCGGCGCGCATCGCATCGCGATCGCCGTGGCCCAGTTCAATCCCTCGGTGACCGGGCTGCTGCTGGCGGGCTGTCAGGCTGCGCTGCAGGAAGCGGGTTTCGGCCCGGATGCCGTCGATGTCTTCCCGGTGCCCGGCGCCTGGGAGCTGCCGCTGGCTTGCCAGCAGCTGGCCGATTGTGGCCGTTATCACGCCCTGATCGCGCTGGGTGCGGTGGTGCGTGGCGAGACCGCCCACTTCGATTTCATCAGCAATGAGTGCGCGCGCGGCCTGCAGCAGGTCGCACTGGCCAGCAAGCTGCCTGTGGCCTTCGGTGTGCTGACGCCGGAAAACGGCGCTCAGGCGCTGGAGCGGGCCGACCCGGCGCGCAAGAACAAGGGCAGGGAAGTGGCCTTGGCGGCGCTGGCCATGCTGGCCCTGCAGGCGGAGATCGCCGATGGCCGCTAGATCAGGCGGGCGCGGTCCCGGCAATCCCTTCGAGCCGCGCAGTCGTGCCCGCCGCCGCGCGCTGCAGGCGCTGTACCAATGGCAGCTCAACGATGATCCGGCCTCGGTCATCATCCGCCAGTTTGTCGAGGAGCAGAACTTCGACGGGGTCGATCAGGCTTACTTCGAGACGCTGGTGCGCGAGGTCGTGGGTCAGCGCGAGCGTCTGGATGAGGCACTGTTGCCGTTCCTCAATCGCAGCGAGGCCAGCATTGACCAGATGGAGCGGGTCATCCTGCGGATTGGCGCCTGCGAACTGCTGACCCACCCTGAAATTCCCTACCGGGTGGTGATCGACGAAGCGGTTGAGCTGGCGCACCGATTCGGCGCCGAGCAAGCGCATACCTTCATCAACGGTGTTCTCGACAAGCTGGCGGCGAGCACCCGGACGCTGGAGCGCCAGGTCGAGCGGCAGGGTGAATGAGTTTGATCTGATCGAACGCATTCGGGCGCGCGTACCGAGCGCTGAATCGGTCCCGGTGGGCATCGGCGACGATGCGGCAGTGATCCGACCCTCACCCGGTCACGAGCTGGTCGTCACCACCGACTCGCTGGTTCTGGGTCGGCATTTCACCGCCGACTGGGCGGCCGACGAGGTCGGGCATCTGGCGCTGGCGGTCAATCTCAGCGATCTGGCCGCCATGGCCGCCCGGCCCGCCTGGGCCCTGCTGTCCCTGACCCTGCCACAGGCCGATGCGCATTGGCTGGACGGCTTCCTTGACGGCTTCCTGGGCCTGGCCGAGCGGTACCAGGTCGTTCTGGTCGGCGGCAATGTCTCGTCCGGGCCACTCAATATCGGTGTGCAACTGATCGGCGAGACGGCGCCCGGAGCCGCAGTGCTGCGCCGTGGCGCTCGCGCGGGCGATCTGCTGGCAGTGACCGGATGCCTCGGAGATGCCGCTGCCGCGCTGCGCCTGGGTCCCGACGCGGCAGCGTCGCTGCGGCTGCGGCTGCGTCGCCCCGAGCCGCGTGTTGCCGCTGGCCAGGCCCTCGCCGGCCGGGTCAGCGCAATGATCGATATTTCCGACGGCCTGCTGGCCGATCTGGCGCATCTGCTGGCGCCGGGGCAGGGCGCTTGCGTCGAGCTGGCCCGCTTGCCCACCTCGACCGCGTTGGCCGCCGCATTGCCGGATCCACGCGCGCGCTGGCCGCTCCAGGCTGGCGGTGGCAACGACTATGAACTGCTGCTCAGTCTGCCGCCAACCGAGTTGGAGACCGCACGCGAGCTGCTGGCCGAGCTGGATCTGCCCTTGCATCCGATCGGTCGCATCAACCAAGATGGCGGCCTGGTTTGCCTCGATGAGCTCGGACAGAGCTTGGAGCTGAAGGATGGTGGCTGGGACCACTTTGTCGCGCGCTGAGTTGCGCCGTATCGCGCTGGCGACGCCCAGCGCCTTTCTGGCTTTCGGCCTGGGCTCGGGCTTGAGCCCGCGGGCGCCGGGTACGGTCGGGACGCTGGCCGCGCTGCCGCTGGCCGTACCCTTGGTTCATTTGCCCCTGATCTGGGCCCTGCTGATGGTTGCGCTGGCCTTTCTGATCGGAATCTGGCTGTGCGAGCGCACCAGCCGGGCGCTGGGTGTCCACGATCACGGTGGCATTGTTTGGGACGAATTTGTCGCGATGTGGCTGGTGCTGCTGTGGATTCCCTTCCACTGGGCCTGGTGGCTGGCGGCCTTTCTGCTGTTCCGGCTGTTTGACGTGGCCAAGCCCTGGCCGATCGGCTGGCTGGATCGGCGCGTTTCCGGCGGCCTCGGCGTGATGCTGGACGATCTGGTCGCGGCAATCTACGCCTTGATCCCGCTGCTGATCGCGCTTCGCCTGTTCTGAACATTGCGGCCGCCGCCGCGGCCGAAGCCCGGCCGGCGCCGCGCGGGCGCGATCAGCGCGGCGTGCGGTCCACGGGCTTCTCTTTCAGGGCGCGGGCTCGTCCATGAACTCGAACAGCAGCACGACTCGCTCCACCCCGCGCACAGTGCGCGCCTGCTCGGCGACGGCCTCTGCTTCTTCGCGCGTCACCAGACCCATCAGATAGACAATGCCGCGCGCGGTGGTCACATTGACCCGGGTAGCGTCGAAGCCCGGCAGGCCACCGATACGGGTCAGGCTGCCGTTGACCCGGGTCGAGAGCCAGCGGTCCGAGTTGGATTGCGGGATGCTGACCCGGCGCTGCGGCGCCAGCTCATTGAACAGGCGGCGGACGCCGTCAACTTCGCTGACGGTGCGGCTGGCCAGCTGGACATGGTCTTCCGAACCGGCTTCGCCGGCCAGCAGCACCCAGCCGTTGTGAGCCGTCACCCGCAGCCGCACGTTCTGGTCGAAGGCTTCCTGTCCGTACAGCGCGTCGCGCACGCGGACCTTGAGGAGATTGTCATCCAGTACCGTACCGACGCTGCGGCGATCATGCACGGCCATGCCGGTGGCGGCCACGCCGCCGACCACAACCGCCGCGCAGCCGCTCAGTAGCGCGCTGATGAGCAGCGCCTGCACGGCTCGGATGATCAGGTGCTGCGCTTGCGCTGACGGCCTCGGTTTCCGGGCTGGGCGCTGATTAGTCTCTGGCATGCACTTCCCTGTAGTCGTGGTGGGGTTCAGCCCGTGGTTTCGAACGCGTGCTGGATCCAGGTCGGTTGCGGCGCTTTCGGATCAAGCGCCACCACATCGAAGCGACAGGCGTGATCTTGCCACTGTGCCCGCTCCATCAGGAAGTGGCGGGCGGCGCTGATCAGCCGCCGCTGCTTGTGCTCATCGACGCTGGCCAGGCCGTCGCTGAAGGCACCAGCGCCGCGCAGGCGTACTTCGATAAAGCACAGCACTTCGGTATCGCTGGGGTTCGGGTCGAGCATGACCAGGTCGATCTCGCCGGACCGGCAGCGATAGTTGCGCTCCAGCAACTTCAGACCCCGCTCCTGCAGAAATCGTTCCGCGGCGGCCTCGCCCGCCTGGCCAAGACGGGCCCGTGAACTGCTCACTGCAGCAGCGGCTCGGCTCGCCCGCGCTGCAGGCGCACGAACGGCATGTCGCGTTCGATCAGGGCGTTATCCTGCAGGCGCAGCCTGCCCGACCAGCCGGCGAGGTAAAGCTCGGGGTCGTCCGCCATCCAGGGCAGCCAGATCGCCAACTGCAGGCTGTCGTAGGCCAGCGCGAACAAGCGCGACAGGGCCGGGTTGCTCAGTTCGGGGAACTGTCTCTCGGCTTCAATGCGGCGTTCGGCCGGCACGCCGCGGTCCATGAACCAGGGTGGCAGCGGCATCATGACGCCCTCCAGATCCTCGTCGCGTCGCGCATCCGGGGCACCGGCGATGATCTGTGAGGTCGACAGCACGGGCAGGTTTTCGGCGCCGAAGAAGCGCAGCTGCGGGCGCAGCTGACGGCCGTCGTCGGCGCGCGCGGCCAGAAAAATCAGGTCGGCGTCGGTGCGGCGCTGCGGTTCGGCTTCGACGCTGCTGCCCAGCACACGCTCCAGCCGCGCGATGCGCTGACGCGAGCGGTCCAGTTCGAGCATGACCTCGAGCATGGCGCTGTGATCGACCTGGCGCGGATCGTAATCGGCGGCGGCGAGAATCTCACCGCCGCCCAGTTCGAAGGTGGCGCGGAAGCTGCTGGCCACGCGGCGGCCCCAGTCGGTGTTCTGGGCCAGCACCAGAGCGCGGCGATGCCCCGCCACCAAGGCCTGAACCGCGGCCAGTTCGGCCTCTTCCTCCGGCGGCAGGCCGATCGCCCGTACAGCGCCGAAGCGACCACCCAGCTGCTCTGGCCGGCTGGGGTGGTTGAGCAGGAGCACCGGCATGCCCGGATCGGGCAACTCGGCGAGGGCATCGACCGCCTGGCGCTCGAGCGGACCGAGCAGGAAATCAGCGCCTTCAGCGCGGATATCGAACCAGCTGCCGAGCATCGCCTCGGCGTCGTCATCGACATAGAAAAAACGCAGTGCCGGGCGCGCAGACGGGGCCATTTCCAGCCATGCGGTCATGATCCCGTCACGAATGGCAGCGGCCGGACGCGCCATGTCCGGGCGCCCCGGCAGGGCGACGGCAAGGCGGCGCGGGCCGGGTTGGCTTTGCCGCCAAAGCGACAGCCAGTAGGCGGCCTGTTCGGCACTGTAACCGGTGTTGGGGTGGCTGCGCTCCCAGTCATTGAGCGCCAGCCACTGTTGCTCGGCGTCGAGCAGATGCGCCCGAGCTGCGACAGCCAGGGCAAGCCAGGGCGCCAGCTCCGGGCGCCGGCCATGGCTGTTCTGCAGCAAGCTCAGCTCGGCCAGGGGCAATTCGATCAGCAGTGCCAGCGCCAGTTCGGGATTGAAATCGGGCTGCAGGACAACGCGCTCCAGTTCACGCAGGGCGGCACCAGACGAGCGTTCGTTGAGGCGACGCAGCCAATCCTCCAGCATTTCGTGGCGCGGCCGCAGTGCGGAGGGCAGATCGGCGAGACTATCGGCCAGCAGCCAGCCGGCCGTGGCCTGATCCTCGCGCAACAGCGCGAGCTCGGCACGGACCAGAGTCAGTCTCGCCCGCTGGCGGCGGTCGAGAGCATCCGGCATGATCTCGGCGACGGTCGCTTCGGCGCTGTCGGCATCGCCGGCCAGCAGCCAGGTTTCCGCGGCCTGCAGACGATAGCCGGCCGCTGCCGCCGGCTCGCGCTCGGCCAAAGCCAGCCAGGCTTCGGCGGCCTCGGCCCGGCGGCCACTCGCCAGCAGCGCCTCGATCCGCTCGGGCTCGCTCTGTGCGGGGGTGTCGGGCCGTACCACAGGAGCTGGGGCCCCGCAGGCGGCGAGCAACAGCAGTATCGGGAGACTGAGGGAGACGATGCGCATCATGGTGCACGGATGATAAACGATGGGGCGCGTACAATCCGCGCTCATGGATGAGGATCTGCGCCAGTCGCCAAGCCCGGGAACCCTGTACGTGGTGGCCACGCCGATCGGTCATCTCGGCGATCTGTCGCCGCGCGCCGGGGCGCTGCTGGGCTCGGTTGATCGCATCGCCGCTGAAGACACCCGGGTCAGTCAGCGGCTGCCGGGAGTCGAGGGCCGGGGTCGCCTGGTCAGCGTCAACGAGCACAGCGAGCGCCAGCAGATCGGCCAGCTGCTTGACGCACTGGCGGCAGGCCAGAGCGTCGCCCTGGTTAGCGACGCCGGCACGCCGCTGGTGTCGGATCCCGGCTATCGGCTGGTGGCGGCGGCGCATGATCGCGGCCTGGCTGTCAGCCCCATTCCGGGGCCCTGCGCGGCCATTGCCGCGCTGTCGGTGGCCGGCCTGCCCAGTGACCGCTTTTTCTTCGAAGGCTTTCTGCCGGCGCGCGCGGCCGCCCGTCGGCAGCGGCTGTCGGCGCTGGCTGAGCAGACCGCCACGCTGATCATCTACGTGCCGGCCCGTGACCTGAAGGCGGTACTGGGAGATCTGCAGTCTGTGCTGGGTGATCGCCAGGCCTGCCTGGCGCGCGAGTTGACCAAGCGCTTCGAAACCGTTCGTCGGGCGGCGCTGTCTCAGCTGCTGGATTTCGTGATCGCCGACCCCGACCAGGCTCGCGGCGAGGCGGTGCTGGTGGTTGCCGGTGCGGAAGCCGCCGTCGACCGGGTCTCGATCGACGCCCTGGCGCGTGAGCTCGCCGAGGCGTTGCCGCCGTCGCAGGCCGCCGGGCTGCTGGCCCGCGTGTCCGGCCTGAGCCGGCGCCAGGCCTGGCAACGCGTGGCCGGCAACAACAGTGAAGTTGGAGAACCCTCACCATGATCGTGGTCCTTGTTGCTCTGATTGCGGCGGCGATCTTCCTGCCCCAGTGGTGGGTCAAGCGGGTGCTCAGACGCTATGCCGAGCCGGCCGACCGCTATCAGGGCACCGGTGGTCAGTTGGCCCGCCACCTGCTGGATCGTCTGGGATTGGAGGGTGTGGCGGTCGAGCGCGGCGAGCCGGGCATGGACCATTACGACCCGGAAGCGCGCGCCGTGCGGCTGTCCCCGGACAACCACGACACCGCCTCGCTGACCGCGATCACGGTGGCCGCTCACGAAGTCGGCCATGCCGTCCAGCACGCCGACGGCTACGGGCCGCTGATGTGGCGTACCCGGCTGGTGCGAAGCCTGCAGAAGTGGCAGCGCTTCGGCGTGATCCTGATCGCACTGATGCCGGTCGCGATCCTGGCGCTGCGTTTGCCCCGGGCCGGTCTGATCCTGCTGCTGGTCGGTCTGGCCACCCTGGCCTCCGGCATCATCGTTCATCTGATGACATTGCCCACCGAACTGGACGCCAGCTTCCGCCGCGCCATGCCCATGCTGGAGAAGGGCGGCTATCTGAAGCCTGGCGACGAGCCGCACGCCCGCCGCATCCTGACCGCGGCGGCGCTGACCTATGTCGCCGCTTCGTTGATGGGGCTGGTCAACTTCTGGTGGTGGCTGCGTATTCTCAGGCCCTGAGTACCGCGGCCGCCCCGTGACGGGGGGCGGCTGGAACCCATGCGGATTTTCGGCGAGGCTGCACTGGACGAGGTCCCAGAAACCGGCAGCGCGCCCAAGCAGAACAGGATTTGCCAAAGTTCCAGTCTGGAACTCAGGATTCGTTCGGCCATGGATACCGAAGCCATTCAGGGCAGCTACGGTCGCTGCCTGCGCGAGAAGGGTTTCATCACCCGCTTCTACGAACTGCTGCAGGCACGCGATCCGCGCATCGTGCAAATTCAAGCACACCAACTGGACCCAGCAGAACAAAGCGCTGCGGCGTGGCACTTGTGTACCCCGTCGTTAGTCCTGTGACTTTCAGAGCGTGACTGAGTCGACAAATCAAGGCGCGAACCGCAGGGAATGGCCAGCCCTTTGCCAGGTTCGCAACGCCGAGTTGTCGACTCAGACACGCTCCTTAAAGGGCGAGCCGGAAAGCGCTCATCTGCGGCGTTAGCGCTGTTGGAAAGGCAATCAGCATTCCTTAGCGAGCGCTGCCTTGCAGCCAAGCGCTTTCTCACTCGCTGAAAGTTACAGGATTAACGACGGGGTACACTAGCATCGCCCTGACCTTCGCCGGCGGTTCCAACATTGTCGAGCGGTCGATGAACGACATGGCCGAAGTGCACAGCCGCCGGGGGCGTGCTCCGGTCGATCCCGGCTTCTACGTGCACTGGCGGGAAAACCTGCTCCAGGCGGTCAGCGAGTTCGACCCGCGCTTTACCCCGGCCCTGCGCGATCAGTGGTCCGAGGCGCTCAAGCAGACCACTGACTTCTTCACCCAGCATTACTGACGGCGTTATCCTGATCACCCCGGGCCGGCAAGCGGCCGAACCCGGGCCGTCCGATGCGGTCATAATGCGCCTGAGAGAGCTGGCCAGACAGTCGCTGTGCCCCGCGGGGCATGGAGGAAAGTCCGGGCTTCACAGGGCAGGGTGCCAGGTAACGCCTGGGGGGCCCTTAACGGGACCTACGGAAAGTGCCACAGAGAACAGACCGCCGATGGCCCCGGCAACGGGGATCAGGCAAGGGTGAAACGGTGCGGTAAGAGCGCACCGCGCGGCTGGCAACAGACGCGGCACGGTAAACCCCACCCGAAGCAAGGCCAAATAGGGATGCCATGGCGTGGCCCGCGTCGCATCCGGGTAGGCTGCTACAGGCGGTTGGCGACAGCCGTCGCAGATGAATGACTGTCCACGACAGAACCCGGCTTATCGGCCGGCTCTCTCTTTTTTTTTGGGGGTAGAGGGGGAGAGGGAAGAAGGGAGAGGGCAAGGCTGTTCGGAGCAATCTCGACGTTCGGGCTGCCCCAGGTTTTACCCTCTTCCTTCTCCCCTCTTTCCCTCTTCCCGTCCTTCCCCCACCAACGCTTGCCCCAGCCGCACGCGTCGTCCGGGGGCCAGGGACTCGCGGAATTCGGGGAAACCGGGCGGGGTGAGGAGGATGACGGTGGAGCCCCAGTGGAAGCGGCCCATTTCGGCGCCGCGGGCCAGGCTGATGTCGGTCGGATTCTCGATGCTCGGTTCGCGGCCCGGGCGGCGCTGGGCCGGGCCGCCCCAGACGGTTTCGATGCCGGCCACCAGCAGGGCGGCAACCATCACCACGGCGACCGGGCCGTGCTCGGTGTCGAACAGCGCGGCCAGGCGCTCGTTGCGGGTGAACAGGCCGGGTACCGCGCGGGTGGTGGCCGCCGAGACGCTGAACAGTTGGCCCGGAATCCGCGCCGCGGCGCGCAGCCGGCCGTCAATCGGCATGTGGACGCGGTGGTAGTCGTTCGGTGCCAGATAGATCGTGATGAAGCGACCGTTTTCGAATGACGAGGCCCAGTCCTCGACGCCGAGCAGCTGCTCGACCCGATAGTCGATGCCCTTGGCCTGGATCAGGGTCCGACCGTTGATCCGGCCCAGCTGACTGATCGCGCCGTCGCAGGGGCTGATCAGGACGTGTGCATCCGGCGCCAGCGGACGGGCGTCAGGCCGCAGCTCGCGGGTAAAGAAATCATTGAAGCAGCGGTAGTCGGTTGGGTTCTGACGGGCAGCTTCTTCCAGGTTGACACCGTACAGGTTGGCAAACACCGCAATCAGCGGGTTCTTGAACCAGCTGGCGCGAATGTTGGATAGCCGCCAGGCCAGCGCTGTGAGCAGGCGCTGGGGCAGGAGGTACTGGGGCCAGGTGAGCAGGCGTACGGCGAGCGAAGCCATCATCAGGGCGGCGGTCCTGCTGTTAGCGAGCGGTGAGCTGGAACAGGTCCGCGGTAACGTCCTCGGGAACCAGCGGATGGCCGAAGCGACCGTACAGACGGCCTTCGGGGTCAATGATCAGCACGGCGGCGGAGTGGTCGACATTGTAGAAGCCGGTGTCCGGATCAGGCGCTTCCCGGAAGTAAACGATGCCGAGCTGGCGGGTCAACGACAGCAGCTGCGGCTCGCTGCCGGTGACGGCGACAAAGCTCGAATCGAACCAGCGCACATAGTCGGCCAGCATTTCGCCCTGGTCCCGGTCCGGGTCGACCGACACGAACACCACCTGCGGCCGCGATTCGCGACGCATCAACTCCAGGTCGCGCAGGCTCTGGGCCAGCATGGCCAGGGTATCAGGACAGATATCGGGGCAGTTGGTGAAGCCGAAGAACAGCAGATTCCACTGGCCCTCAAGATTCGCCAGGCCGAAACGCTCACCGTCCGCGGTTTCCAGTTCAAAATCGCTGATCACGCGCGGATTCGGGAAGAATTGCGCGGCCCGCCAATCGCCGGCCCGTTCCATCATTCGGTTGGCTACGATCAGGCCGGCGGCGATGCTGAGCACCATCACGACGGCGACCAGGAAAATGCGGCCGGTTTGCCGGCGAGGCATGCGCATGCGCGCTGAGCGGGTTGTTCGGTCCATGCCCGTTATTTTATCCGCAGCAGTGTCGACAGTCGTGGCTTTGCGCGCCCCAAGCTGCGCTATGCTGGCGGATTCGCAGGGTCCGGCGTCGCGCCGGTCAGGGTTGCAGCATGACACTGGAGCAGTTCGTCCGCGCCGCGGCCGAGCGCATGACCGCCGCCGATCTTTACTTCGGCCACGGCACCGACAATGCGATCGACGAGGCCTGCTGGCTGGCCTCCGCCGCGCTGGGTCTGGACCCTGCCTTCGAAGCCGAGGCGTTCGCCAGGATCCTCGATGCCGACGAACAGGCCCGGCTCGGGGCCTTGCTCGGGGCGCGCATCGAGACCCGCAAGCCGCTGGCCTATCTGATTGGTGAAGCCTGGCTGGCCGGGTTGCGCTTCGAGGTCAATGAGCAGGTGCTGGTTCCGCGCTCGCCGCTGGCGGAGCTGATCATCGACGGTTTCGAGCCCTGGCTCACACCGGCTCAGCTTGAACGTGCGGTCGATGTCGGCACCGGATCGGGCTGTCTGGCGATTGCGCTGGCCCGCTACTGGCCGCAGCTGACGGTCGATGCGGTCGATATCAGCCCGGCGGCCCTGGCGCTGGCGCAACGCAACGCCGAGCGTCTGGGCGTCAGCGATCGGGTGCAAGTGATCCAGTCGGATCTGCTCGCAGCCGTGTCCGGCAGGCGCTACGACCTGATCCTGGCCAATCCGCCCTATGTGCCCGAGGCGTCGATGGCGGATTTGCCGGCCGAGTTCCTGCATGAGCCCCGGCTCGGGCTGGCGGCCGGTGCGGATGGCCTGGACCTGGTCCGACGTCTATTGATCCAGGCGCCCGAGCACATGACAACGCACGGGATCCTGATCTGCGAGGTTGGCGAGGCAGCCGATGCCTTCGACCGGCTGGCGGCCGGCGTGGTCGAGCCGGTGTGGCTGGAATTCGCCCACGGCGGCGACGGCGTGTTTTTGCTCGATCAGCCGGCCTGTTGCCGCCTGGCTGAACATTTGTCCGGACAAATTTGATATTCTGAAAATGCCGCGCTGACGTCTGGGCCATGCTTCAGCGGTTAAAATAGCGGGCTTGGTTGCCTTTGCTTTGTTATCGAACCAGTGGGAGAACCCATGAAGATTCTGGTCGCCCTCAAGCGGGTGGTGGATTACAACGTCCGGGTGCGCGTCAAGTCTGACGGCAGCGGCGTCGAAACGGATGGGGTGAAGATGTCGATCAACCCCTTTGATGAAATCGCGCTGGAGGAAGCGCTGCGCATCCGCGAGCGCGGCGAGGCCGAGGAGGTCATCGTCTGCTCGATCGGCAGCAATGATGTGCAGCAGCAGCTGCGCACCGGCCTGGCGATGGGCGCGGACCGCGCCATCCAGGTCAATACCGATCGGGCGGTGCAGCCGCTGACCGCGGCCCGGGTGTTTCTAAAGCTGGTCGAGCGCGAGCAGCCGGGCATCGTCTTC
The DNA here is from genome assembly GCA_050485825.1 of Gammaproteobacteria bacterium. Lineage (GTDB taxonomy): Bacteria > Pseudomonadota > Gammaproteobacteria > Xanthomonadales > Wenzhouxiangellaceae > Wenzhouxiangella. Next base: position 289 of record JBJHCC010000011.1, on the reverse strand, counting down.
CTTGGCAAGCAGGCGATCGACGACGATGCCAACCAGACCGGCCAGATGCTGGCCGCGCTGTGGGATCGACCGCAGGCGACCTTTGCGTCGAAGGTCAGCCTGGCCGGCGGCGTGGCCACGGTTACCCGCGAGGTCGATGCCGGGCTTGAGACCATCGAAGTCGATCTGCCGGCGGTGATGACCTCCGATCTTCGCCTCAATGAGCCGCGCTTCGTCAAACTGCCGGACATCATGAAGGCCAAGCGCAAGCCGCTGGATGTGCTGGAGCTGGCCGAGCTGGGCGTCGACG
>JBJHCC010000010.1:0-96863 GCA_050485825.1 Gammaproteobacteria bacterium | reverse complement strand
CCCATGCATCGTCCGTCGGGGACGTGGCCCCGACCTACCCGGTGCACGTTGATGTCTTGGAGATTGGATCCGGCACCGAGTAGGTCGGCCCCACGCGGCCGACGGACCGTGTCTGCCAAAGCCCCCATTGTCGCCGCCACCCCCGCATCGTCCGTCGGGGACGTGGCCCCGACCTACCCGGTGCGGGTTGATGTCTTGGAGATTGGATCCGGCTCCGAGTAGGTCGGCCCCACGCGGCCGACGGACCGTGGGTGCCGAAGCCCCCATCGTTGCCAACGCCCCAACATCGTCCGTCGGGGACGTGGCCCCGACCTACCCCTTCTTGCTGGCCACAGGCACAGAAGTGAATCCCCTCTCCCCTCTCCCCTCTCCCCTCCAGCCTGCCCCACTCCCGCAGGTAGTAGCATAGAGCGAGCTTCCCAACAGAGATCATGAATGGCCTTCATCCTGGCCTCGGGCGAGTATCGGGCGCGGCTGGAGCAGGCGCGGCAGCGAGACGAGTCGCCCTGGCCGGCGATGCGCTGGGTCGATGGCCCGGGCGCTTTCCTGATCGGCCTCGACGCCCTGTCCTCGATCAGCGGCGACGCCGCGCCAGATCAAACCCTACCCGACTGGCGAGTGCTGTTCGACGGCTACCTGAGCAACACCGCAGAGATCGTCGACCTGCTCAAGCTTCCCGCCAGCGAATTCGCCATGGCGCCGGCCGACCTGATCCGGACCCTGCTGAGACAGCACGGCAGGCCCGCCCTGCACCGCCTAAGCGGCTGCTTCGTGCTCGCTGCGATCGATCAGCAGGGCCAGCTCTGTGCACTCCGCGACCGCCTCGGTGGGCGCACGATCTATCACCCGCGTCGGCAAGACCAGCACGGCTTCATGCTGGCCAGCCGCAGCGCCTGGGTACAGCGCCTCTGCGGCCAAGCCTTCGAACCCGATCCGGCCTTCATGGCGAGTCACTTCGGCCTGCAGAACGGACCACCGCCCGGCCACAGCGCCTTTGCCGCCGTCCGCGAACTGATTCCGGGCGAAGCCCTGTATTGGACCGCGGGGCAAATCAAGCTGACGCGCCCGGCGATCGACCTCACGCCCGACTTCGACTACCGCAACCCCGCCGACTGCGTCGCCCGCTTCCTCGAACTGCTTGAACAAGCCGTGGCCGCCACCCTGCCCCCATCCGGCGACGTCGCCTGCATGCTCTCCGGCGGCCTCGACTCCGGACCGATTGCAGCCATCGCCGACCGCCAGCTCGCAGGGGAAGGTCGACGCCTGCGGGCGATCAGCTGGGCGCTGGACGCCTTCCCCGAATCCGACGAACGACAGTGGATCGAGATGGCCGGCGCTCGCTTCAGCACGCCTCCGGACCTCTTTGACGCCAGCCCTGAGCTCCCCTTCAGCAGGCTTGACCCGTCGATGATCAGCGAGGAATTACCGGCCTACAATAGCTTCCGTCCGCTGATCCTGGGGTGCTATCGACGCGCCCGAGCGCACGGCTGCCAGGTGCTGCTGAATGCCAACGGCGGCGACGGCTTGTACCCGCCCTATCGCTTGCTCAATCTGGACCGCGTACGCCGACGTCACTGGGCTGCGCTGTGGCGCGATCTGACCTTGATCTACCAGCACCGCGGCCTGGGCGGGATGGTGCGCGATCGAGCCGTCCGAGAGCTGGCCCTGCGAGGAGTCAGGCGAAGACCGCCGGCGCCGGAATGGCTGCGGGGCGCCGCAAGAAGCGCCTGGCGCGGCCACCTGGACTGGCCGCCCGAGTGCCGCGAGCACCCCTACCCCGCCTATGCCAGGCAGCTTTACGGTGTTTTCATGAGCCATGGCCGGGCCCAGGAAGGCTGTTTCGCGGCCCGCTTCGGCCTGGCACGCCGGGATCCTTTCCAGAACGAAGCGCTGGTCCGCTTCATGCTCAACGCTCCCCATTCACTGAGCTTCCGCAAGGGACGGGACAAGTGGATCATGCGGGTGGCCACGCGCGAGTATCTGGATGAAGCGTTTCGCTGGAAACCACGCACCGGCTGGCTGGAGGCCTTCATGAAGGCCGGTATCGACCGGAATCGTGCGCGCCTGAAGACCTTGCTGTTGATTGAGCAGGACAGCTGGCGAGAGTTCTTGGATCAGGCCTGGCTAGAGCGACTCCTGGAAGCCAATGGCGAGGGCAAGCTCGAGGTACTGATCAGTCAAACTGTCGGCTACTCGCTCTGGGCGCAACACTGGCGAGGCCAGTAAGCACTGCAACCAACGGCGGCCGAAGTGGACGGGTGCATCCTGAACCGATCATCGATAGAATGCGATAGTGGTCACAGTTCGCACTTCAGCCGAGGCAACGAGATGATGCAGGATACGATTGATTCCCGGTTCGAAGCCGCGGTCCAACGGCTTGTTGACGCACTGGCCAGTCAACGATTGACGATCAACCATCTCGACGACGGCAGTGGCGTGCTATTGGATGTGGAAGGCGAACAGCTGCTGACCTTGAACTGCAGCGCACTCGCATTGATCGAGGCCTTGCGTGACGGCGCCCGGTCCGAGCATGATCTGGCGACAAGCCTGACCCGGCGCTTCGACGTCAGCGCTGGACGCGCCCGTGAAGACGCCAAGGCCTTCGTCGACAATATGGCCAGGGCCATGTAGGGCGCTTTGGCTGCAAACCGCTCTGGCAGGCGGTGATTCAGGGACATTGGGGAGTGGGCAATGATGAGCAAAGCGCGGCGCTACCGGCAGCTGCCACGTTCCGAGCGACAAGAGCTGCTTCCAGCATTCTTCAGGCTGTTGCTGGTGCGCTTGAGCCTGTTCGGCGGGATTCGAATCACCTTGCGCGTATTCAATCGTCGTTCGGCCAGCCGGGCCGACATCGACCCGGCAGAGCTGGCCCTCTGGCAGCGTCGCGGCCTGGCCCTGCGGCGCAGCGCCAAACTATTGCCAGCTACCCACTGTCTTGCCCGTGCCCTGGCGCTAAGATGGTGGATGCGGGCCGACGGGCTCGACGCCCAGCTCCAGATCGGGATCAAGCGCGGCAGCCGCGGTCTGGAATCGCATGCCTGGGTCGAGCTCGGCAATGTCCCGGTCGATGAAACACCCGACAATGTAGCCAGCTTTCGGGTCATCGGAAACGAATCTGACTATCGCCGCAGCCGCTAAATTTGCCGCCATAATGTGAAGCGGTTCGCTTCCTTGACCCGTTTACGGGCCAGTGATAAGCTTCCGTCTCAAGAAGGGGGCCATGAGCCCTTGTGGTCGCCGATCAGTCTGCGGCCAGAACCCTGGGGATGGAATCGATGATCAAGGACGTCAAGCCTTTGGAAGCCGACATGCAAGCGCCAGTCGCTTACGTTCCGCCGGCATTCGAACGTCATCCGCTGCAGTTGATTACTCTCGGTGGTAGTCCGGGCTTGGCTGATTCCGGAGATACCGGGGAATCGTCCCCCTTCGGAACGCCGAAAGGCTCCGTGAATTTCGATGACGACTACAGCGACGACGACGAAGGCAATTGGGGCCGAGGGTTCTAGGCAGCGTCTGCCCCTGCCGCGCTCAGCGGCAATAGCACCAAAGTCGCCAGCAGGCAGTCTACCCACGACAGCGCCTCCGCGTGAGTTGACCCAGCCACGCCCTGTTCGCTGTGTGCGGCGTGAAGCAGCGCTAGCGGGTTGAGGCCAGCGCCTTCCATTGATGGGCTCGGGAATCTCGGCCCGGCGTTCGACTACCCCTTTCTCGACACCCGTCGTCCGAGTGCTTGCCGTTGACGCCAACTCACTGCGGTAGCCAAGAGATCGAATCGATTACTAAGACATTCATATTCAAAGCCACATTCAGCTTGTCTGTGGGCGTGCGTGGCAAGGCGCCGGCACGCCGGTGTAGCCACCCTGCATCAAGTGCCGCGCTGGTCGTGATAATCGCAGCCCACGGACGCCCACAGGCAAGCCCGAAGGGAACCCCTGACACGTCCGCCCGCGGCGTTACGCTTGCCTGACGTAGCGCCACCATGCCTGCGCAAGCGTGCCTTGCAGGCGAACGTGTCAGGGCTTCTGAATGTGGCTTTGAATATGAATGTCTTAGTATCCTCGGCCGCAACCCGGGGAGACCTTGGCCGTTATCGCAGACAAAGCAAAGGGGCCGTAAAGGCCCCTTTGCCAGTTCTTGAAAGCGCGTGAGAGCCTAGCGCCGACCCCGCTGCTGCGCCTCGTGCTGCAGGCGGAGGCTGGGATCGCCCAGCAGCGTCCAGTTGATGACCAGATCCCGAATGCCGCGCTGGGCCGCCGTGGTACGAGCGGCCTGCACAGACTCACCCAGGGTGTAGCCCTGCAGCTGGGCCGCCAGCACTTCGCGGACGAAGATCTCGTTCTGGGCCATGTTCGACAAGGTCGCCGCGCCATGAACCGCGACCGCGCCATTGCGTGCCGGGCTGGCAGCGCCGGACGCATCCACACTTAACCCATTCATCAGACGATGTGCCAGCGTGTTGCTGAACGGCGAGACGAAGTAGGTCGTGTAGCACGCCATGGTCCCGACCAGGGTCGGCCAGCCGTGGTTGTTCAAATCGGCAATATCACCAGGACGCAGAATGCCCTGGAAGGACCAGAAAGTCGGCGAGCCGTGACCGCTGAAGCCGGTCAGGGTTCGACCCTGCTCCAGCGCGCTGAACAGTTCATTCCGGGCCGCCACCGCGCTGCCAGCTTCCTCGAAGAGGATCTGCTGGACACTGCTTTCCAGCCAGCCGGCATCCACCAACAGGTTACTCAAGCGATCAACCTGACTGCTGAACGAGGCCAGGTTCGGATCCGCAACATCCGTCAACCAGACCGCAGAACCCAGACCGGCCACATTGAACTCCCAATCCAGCACCTTGTCCACCGAGGCCTGCAGATCGCCTTGAGTGCGAACGGGCCAGCGGCCAAGCGGCAGATCGGCGAGGCCGTCACCGCTCAGGTCTGCCAGCAAGGCATCGCTGGGCGTGTGGCGAACAAACTGAGTCGACGCGTAAACGGTCGGCACGAAGCTCAGCGAGCCGTGACCCAGGATGTCGCGGTAGTCGTAGCTGTCGCTGCCCACCAGCAGCACATGCGGCGCGGCGCCTCTCGGGCTCGCTGCAGCAGCGGCCTGCAGAAAACGCGTCAGCGCCTGCGGCAGGGCCATGCCACCGCCGAAATGCAGCTGGATATCGCTGATGCTCAGCAAGGACACGCTCCAGCCTTGGGCCTGCCGATGCGCCACAAACTGGTTCAGCGGATGCGTCTCACGGGAATGGCTGGGCATGAAGGCCGGATGCGCCACCACGACCAGATTGCCCAGCCCATCGGTGAGCTGCTGGGCCGGCACGGCGCCGAGTGCCTGAGGGCTGCGGAAGTCGCCGTTCGCCGACACCCACACTTCATCAACAGCCGCTGTCGGCAGCGCCAATGAGACCACGTTACGCGACACCGCTTCCGGCGCCAGCCTGAACACTTCGCTGCCCGAGCGGGCGAACGCATTCAGTGCGTTCACTGCGGGGAGATCGCGGATCAGCAAGCCGTCATGCCCATCATCCAGACGGGGCCGGACCAGAAGCTGCGAGCCATTGGCGCGAACCGGAGAAGCCCAGGACAACTCGACGGACTCCACCAGGGTAATGCTGTTGATCCCGTCGAAGCCCAGCGAATGAACCTGAACGACATTGCCGCCCTGATTCAGCAAAGATGCGGGGAAATCGAAAGCCAGCCGCTCCACCGTCTGGCCCTGGAAAGCATGCTCCCCCACTTCCGTGCCGTTGACCAGAATGCGAACGCGGTGGCTCACGCCGCGCGGATGCACGGTCAGGCCGGCCAGCTCGGCTTCGACGCGGGCCGGCTTGGACCCGTCAATCTCGCCAGCTACCGGGAAGTTCGCATTGAAGCGATTGCGATTCGACTGCCAGCTGCGGAGCTCGGCCATGAACCACGGATCGTCCGAGGGATTCGAGAAGTTGTAGGCCAGATCGTCGGCGCGACGCAGGTACCGGGTGGCCAGCGACGAGGGTGCCGTGGCCTTCGCCTGATGCGCTTGCATCTCGACTGCTTCGGCGGCATTCAGCTCGATACGGTAGACCAGATGATCGACATACTTCGAATCAGGCAGCTGCGGTCGCTCGCCCCAGAACAGGATCGAGCTGCCGGGTCCGAAGTTGGCTGGGCGCGGCCGCGTGTTGCTCATGTCAGCTGACAAGGCGTTGCCCGAAGATGCCTCGATCACGCGGGGAACGCCGCTGCCATTGACGGTCACGGCGATCTGGAACGGGTTGGCGCCGTTCAGATCCAGGCCGGCGGCCAGCAGATCTTCGTAGCTGATGCGCTGCATGCCCAGGTCGGTGACCAGGAAGTCAGCGGCGACTGCCTGCTCCCCCCGGCCCAGCGACGGCGCGCGCCACAAACCCGCCCGCTCCGCTTTGCCGGACTCAGCCAGACGCTGATCAATTTCAGCTCGAATCGCGGCCCAGTCGATCAAATCGGGCGCATTGAGTTCACCAAAGGCCTCGCCGACTCGGAAGTAGCCGAACATTTCCTCGTCGCCGAAATAGTCCACGGCGGTCACCACCAGATCGCGAACATCACGCTCGGTCAAGCGCGGCAGCGTAATGGTGTAAGTCTGCGGCTCAACCACATCTGAAGCGGTCGACGGAATCATCTCTGGCGTCAGCAGCGAGAAGCCACCGCGCTCGGTCTCGCCCCAGATGTAGAAACCCATGTTGTGGGTTTCGGACGCGGTCGACCAGGAGATGACCAGGCCCTGGTCGGTGAAGCTGGACTCGAAGGCGTGGATGCTGACCGGGATGGTGCCCGGGTCGAGGATGTGGTCCTCGATTTCGCCCGTTTCGAAGACCCCATCCGGCCGGGGATTGGCGAAAAACGCCGGGTCCTCGGTGATCCGCAGGCGCAGGTAGGTCGCCTGGGTAGTCAGCTCGAGCTGGTCGCTGCTCACATCCCACACCAGGATCACAGCGCCGGCGCAGTTAGGCGGGATATTGCCCGTGCCGAAATTGTCGTCGGACATCAAAGCGGCACCTGCATCGCACACAGGGCCGCCCGGGTCCAGGGTAATCAGCCCCGTGTCACCCAGCAGCACCGTTGCAGCGGAGCGCTCGCAACCGCCGCCGATCGGAAAGCCGTTGCCATCCTCTTCGCCGCCCGGGGTCACCGCCCCTGAGCCATCCGCACAGTCATTGCCGAAGCCGCCGTCCCGATCAAAGTCGATCCAGCCTGCAACCACCGCCGGATCCTCAAACGATGGATTGGCGACTCGAACCACAGCACAGAAAACCATGTCATCCGGCGTTGACGGTGGCGGCGAGGAAACCAACAAGCGGCCGTCGCAAATCACTTCCCTGGGTTCATCCCTGGGAATACCGAGGTAATCATCGAAGTTGGAGACTTCCTGTAACCCGCGCTCATCATCGGTGCCCGCGATGTCATCGCCGGTTGCGGGGACGCCCGGCTGGCCATCGACCTCGGCGTCGGTATCGTTGACAAGGAGAATCTCGTTGGCAGGGCAGACTTCACGAGCCCCACCAGGCCCGTCGGTACAGCGCGGCATCCACGGCCCGCCGATGCGGTGCGAGGCTCCTGCCAGGTTGAACGGCTCCCAACCAGCCGCCAGACCAGGCTGCGACAGTGCGACCGGATTGGTCAGGGTGGGATAGTGGAAGTCTACGTTGGAGATGTAAGCAATAGTGTTTACGAGATTCAAGCCTGCGGGTATCGGCCGCTGATCGGGTGCATCACCGAAATCAAAGCCGCAGTTGGCCAGCGCGGATACGATTGACAACTGGCCCTGGTTGGCCGGGGACTCGATCCGGATCCTGATTGCCGAGAGGTTCGCGGGATTCGCACCGGACCCTGCGGTGGTCGCGAAGTCGGCAAACGGGAAGAACACGGCCGTTGGATTGGTCGCTGGGTCGGATGTAACAGTACGAAGCAGCGTCGAGGTGTTGGCAGCGCTCGAAAACAGATCGATACGAATCGGAATGTTTTGCGAGTTGTCAGGAACCACGATGAAGGACAGCCCCTGGGCAGCTGACGGGCAGTTGAGGGTCAAGTCGGAGTTGAGCTGATGGGCCAGATCATTCGGATTGGTCGCGCTCAGGTTGCCGTTCTGGGTCTCATTCACCCTGCCGTCCCAGATCAGCCAGGAAGTGCCCCGGTTCTGTGTGCCAGAGTTATGATCAACCACCCCCGAGTTCACAGTGACACGGTGAATCCCCGTGCCTGCGTCCTGCCGCCCCATGATGATCCGGGAGGCTCCAAGCATGGACCCGGTGACGAAGGCCGGGTCCGTGGTGGCCACGTTATTTACCACGCCCGCTGTGTTGCTGGCCGCGTCAGAGTCGACGCTCCAGTTATCAATGATGACCGGCTGCGCCAGGGCGAGACTGGAAAACAGCAGTGTCGCCAGACCGAGTAACCATGGCAATCGAGCTGTGGGGGGCTCGCTCGCCTTGACCTGTGCAGTAGGCGCTGCTTTCGATCGGTGATTCATTTTCCGTCCCTTTTTGGCTGGAGCGCCCGACACTTTGGCGAGCATTTCTTTAGACATTACTCACTAAGAGCAACGGGAATGTAGACCTCATCACGATAGTATCAAACCCAGCCAAGATCGCGCAAGAATCGAATTGCTGCCCCGCCGGTTCGGCCAGGCGTGATTCTGGCGCGCCGAGCGCTGGCTAGGCCTTAATCCGCCGTCGGGCTACCATGCCCGCTATCACCCAGCCGCCGTTTCCGCCAGATGCAGACCCCAGAGACCCCAAGCTGCACGCTGTCCTTGTCCTCCTGGCCGGACAGCGCGCTCATGCTGCACGGGCTGAATGGCGGCTTGATGACCGCGGCCAGCCTAGCGGCACAAGCCGCCGCAACCTGGGATGGGTCAAACCGAGAAATTCTCTGCAGATGCCTGGACCGCACCGAGCTGCCTGCGGCCGAAACCTTCGAGCGCGACTTCACCGACGGGCGGCTGCAGCTGCAGAGCGGCGCTGCCGGCGCGCTGCAGCTGGAAGCCCATCATCGCCGACCCAGCCATCTGCTGATCCCGCAGTCCCTCAACTTGCTCCTAGCCCAGCAATGGGCGCGCCTTGGCCTGATGACGCTGCATGCCGCGGTGATCCGCGTTGACGGCCTGGGGGTGCTGGCATTGGGAGGACGCGGCAGTGGCAAATCTGTACTGACGGCAGCCGCCCTGACCGGCGGGGCAAAGGTGGTCAGCGATGACTGGGTGCTGGCCGGCGCGACCGAGGCCGGCTTTGCGGCCGAGCGCCTGCGCGGATTTCTGATGTTTCGGTCAGGCTGGGCAACGGATCGCCTGGCGGCTGATTGGCCACTGGCGAAGGGCGCCAAGTCTACAAAGTGCGTACTGCGGATACCGGAGGACAATCCGCGCTTTCCCATCAGCAGCCCCATCCACCGCATCTGGCTGCTGCGCCGGCCCCGGGCCGGGCGCCCGCCGGCCAGCACCATGGAACACTTGCCGCCGCATCTGGCCCTGGCCGAGCTGATCAAGGCCGGAATGCCAATCCTGTTCTCAAAACATTTCCCCCATGAACGGCAGGCTTTGATGGCCATGCTCCAGGGCTTGCTGGCAACATCACCCGCCCAGGTCATCGAAACCGGCATTGACCTTGTTGAGCAGCCTGGCCGGACGCTCAAGCAATTGCTGAAACCGCTGTGAGATCTGCCCCCGGCAGACCGAGACCGGTAGCCTGTCCGGGCGCAGACCTTTGACCTTGGGGACTTCGGCAGGCATGGTCCGTCGGCCGCGTGGGGCCGACCTACGCCAATCGAGCCCAATGAATTCTCTGCGGCATCGACCGGCACCGAGTAGGTCGGGGCCACGTCCCCGACGGACGATGCGGGGCTTCGGCAGGCATGGTCCGTCGGCCGCGTGGGACCGACCTACGCAAACCGCACCCAATGAATTCTCCGAGGTATCGACCGGCACCGAGTAGGTCGGGGCCACGTCCCCGACGGACGATATCGGGTTGCGGCACACATGGTCCGTCGGCCGCGTGGGGCCGACCTACCCGAATGGGCCGGGCTCGGCCGAAGCCTTCCCTGGTCAACGACGCATGCGCTTAATCAGGCGCCTCAGATACAGTCCGGGCAAACCGAGACGCGAACCCTTCGGATAGCGCTCGCGCAAATGGGCGACCGGCGGCAGCAGGCTGGCGCGTAGCCGATGCAGCTTTCCGGCCAGGCCAGGCTCGCTGTTGAGCGCAAACCACCAGGCCCGGTATGGACCGCGACCAGCCTGGATCAGTCTAGTTGGTTTTTGGCGCCCCCCCACGGCAGCCAGGGACTCGATCGCATCCGTACTGATCGGGGTTGCGAACACCGCGCGTGCCATACGGAGGCATTCGGCGACCAGCCCGGCCAACTCCCGCTCGCCCGCCAGATCGATCATTTCAGCCTGCGACTGAGAATCGAGGCGACGCCAAAGCAGATCGATATCCAGCAGCCAGCCCAGCGGACGCGGCTGATTGTAGAGATCATCAAACCAGTGCATCGCGGCGCTCAACAGCGCGTGCACCGGCCCCTGGCCCTTGATGCCAACGCCCAGCGAGGGCAGCTCAATCGCCGCGGCCCACTGCTCTGCAAATGACAAGCGCCGCCGCAGTACGGGATGATTGCGTAGATCCCAATGCAAATCGACCACCTGGCGAGAGGCACCCTGCCCCAGCAGCCAGGACTCCTGGTCCATCGGCGTCCCTCCGGGCACCGTCCATAACGGTCGAAACCCGAGTTCAGTGAGGGTAACCCGCGCGGAGGCCACGGCCTCGGGCGCGACCAGCACGTCGAGGTCGGCGCGCCAGCGGCGGTTCGGAGCCGGGTAGACCGCGTGCGCCAGCAAGCAGCCCTTTAGTGCCAGCGCCGGGACGGCGTTGTCCCGAAGCGCACAGAGTACTGAAACCTCATTGGCAAGCTGAATATCAGGCACCATCGGTCTGGCGCTGACCAGTCGTTCCGCGAGAACGGCCAGATCTCGGGACATCTGACCGCGCTCGGACAGCATGCCAGCGACGCCAAGCAGGCGATGCTCGCTCAACCAGTGCAGCCGCTCGGAAGCGCCGCGCAGCTCGGCCAGACTGTCATCCAGCGGCCGGTTCAACTCGGCGCGGCCCTCAGATCCAACCGCGGCGGGCATACAGCCACCACCCGACATATTCATGGACTGCGCGCGTGCTCAACGCCAGCGCATCCGCGCTGGGCAGCCAGTTCACGGACGCGCGCGGGCACAGGCGCTCGTGGCGAAAATCCGTGGGCACCGGAATCGGCTCCAGCCCGAGCGCGCGGAAGGCGCCCATCGAGCGCGGCATGTGCGATGCGGAGGTCACCAGCAAGATGGTGTCCAAACCCTCGTCTGCGAGCATGGCAGCAACATTGACCGCGTTCTCGCGCGTCGATAGTGCCTGATCGTCCAGCCACAGCGCCTGCTCGGATACGCCAAGGTCACGCAGAAAGACGACGCCGGCGGCCGCCCCAGTCAAGCCCGGCCCACGCCAGGGGTAACGGCCGCCGGACAGAATGATGCGCTCGGCGCGACCGGCGTGGTACAGCCGCGCCGCATGCCAATAACGATCGGCCGATCCGCTCATATCAGGATGAGCCCGCCCCGCCCGATGACTGAACGCACCGCCCAGCACGACGATGACCTCGGCCGTGGGCAGCGTGTGTATGGGACGCTCCGGGTAGCGGCTTTCGAGCGCCAGACCGAGCTGGTTGGCGAACATAGGCGTCGAAAACAACCACAGGGCGGTTAGACCAGCAAACACCAGCATCGGCCCGACACGCCGCCATCGAAGCAGCCACAGCAAAGCACCCGAGCCAATTAACAGGCTGCTGAAACCCAGCGGATAGACCAGACGGCGCAGGGCGCGAAGGGCGGCGTTCAAATCAGATCACCCGAATACGGGCGACGTGGCAGGCCGGGATCCCACCCAAACCCGGCCCAACCAGATCTCCGATTCATCGACCGACACCGAGTCGGTCGGGGCCACGTCCCCGACGGAAGATGTGGGGCTTCGGCAATCCTGGTCCGTCGGCCGCGTGGGGCCGACCTACGCAAACCGCGCCCAATGAATGCTCCGAGGTATCGACCGGCACCGAGTTGGTCGGGGCCACGTCCCCGACGGACGATATCGGGCTTCGGCATACACGGTCCGTCGGCCACGTGGGGCCGACCTACGTAAACCGCGCCCAATGAATTCTCTGCGGCATCGACTGGCACCGAGTAGGTCGGGGCCACGTCCCCGACGGACGATATCGGGTTGCGGCACACATGGTCCGTCAGCCGCGTAGGGCCGACATACTCGACCGACGGTTTCCGTCGAACGAGGATCGCGCCACCGGCGAGGGATTTGCCTCACCCGTCCATCTCGGGGGGGCGCGGGGGCAAGTCCGGGAAAACCCGGAACACCGCTTCGCTGTTGGGAAACAGAATCACCCAGACCGTCAAGGCAATCAGGGCGAAATACACATAAAGAGAGCGACGGGCGACGAACCACTCTTCCAGCCGCCCTTTGTAGGGCATGACCACCTGGTCATAGTAGGCGTCGGGGTCGCGGGCATGGGCCATCAGCTCCTCTTCGTCGCGAAACACGATCGACCCGATCCCGGACAAGCCCGGCCGGACCTTGATGATCTCCATCTGAGAACGTGCCGGAAACGCGTCAAAGCAGCGCTGAGTCTGCGGCCGGGGCCCAATCACGCTCATGTCGCCGGCGAGGATATTGATCAGCTGCGGCAGTTCATTGAGCTTGGTCTTGCGCAGGAATCGCCCCATCGGCAGCACCCGCGGGTCGTTCTTGACGGTCAGGGTGCCCGTCCCGAGATTGGGGCTGTCCTTGAGCATGGTCGCGAACTTCAGCAGGCGAAACGGCCGACCGCCCTGCCCTATCCGCAGCTGACCGAAAAAAACCTCGCCCTCCCCGGTCAGGCGCAGCAGAACAACAATAGGAACCAGCAGGGGCGCCAGAACCAACAGCGCCAGCGCCGAGAACACGATGTCAAAAAAACGCTGCATGACCCACACCCTGCGGCGAAAGTATTGGGCAAGAAGGATAGCGAAAAAACTGCCGGGGTCTTCCCCAGCTAACGCCAGGCGGCCGCGGCTCAGGCTGGGGCCAGACAAGCAAAACGCCCGGATACCGAAGCATCCGGGCGTTCTGTATCGATCATTGCCGATTCGCGGCGACTACTGCCGGCGAACCACCAAGCCCGTCCAGCCGAGCACCAGCATCAGCAGCGCCAGCAGCGAAAGCAGGCGCCAATCATTGACCGGAACCGGGGCCGGATCCGGCAGGTCGCGGGTGTCGGCCAAGGCGAACAACGCATAGGCGTGGACATGCAAGTAAGGCTTGGGATCAGCCACCGAGCTCAGATCAACGTCCGGATGATAGTAGTTGACTCGCCCACTGGGCTCCTGGAAGACCTCAACCAGCGCCTCCTGACCCCGCAGAATCGAGTGGCCATAGGCGACGCGATTCAACTGATGGAGCCCCACAATTGCAAAAGCAGTATTCTGGCTAACTGTATCCACATCCTGAACAGGAGAAGAGCCGGCCGCCGAACTCTGCAGGAACCCACCCTGCGGGCCTTGGTACTGCATCAGCAGGCTGGCAAGCCCCGAATTCCCGGCAACGCCCGACCAGGGACCAGAGCCCGGCACGGTCGAGAGGCCAGTCAATGCGCCCATCCACACTGCACCGGTCAAGCCCAGAACATCAAAGCCGCTCGCGCCGATCGAGGTCCCGGCGTCGGTAGCAGACTCCAGGGCCGTGCTGGCGCCGACGGCCAGCGAGGCATTGAACTGGTTGATACCTGCTTCCCGGGCGGCAGCTGCTATCAGAGCCAAGTCCCAGGCGGCCACGATCGGCCCGGTGCTCGGGGCACCCGCGCGACGAGCGAGTTCGGAGGCTACATAGTCGTCGATATCCCAATTGTTCTGCGGCCCGTAGATGCCGTCTTCCAGACGCTGCCAGAAGTTCACCTGGATAAAGTCGGCGTACTGGGGATCCCCAGTTGCCTCTGACAGGCGCACCAAAAGCAGCGGGTCAAACGTCCGAATACGTGGAAGGCCTGTGTTAGGTGAAAAATTACCAAAGCCGCCCCCGATCATGTAATCGCCGGCCAAAACCGCCGAGTCCAGAAAGTCGGTATTGCAGTTGCCAAGGCGGCAAGTGGCCTCATAGGCAGCCAGCATCGCCAGGCCAGAAACCGACTGGACACTGGGAAAAACTGTCGGATCCGCTTCCGAGTAGGGGAAAGCGCCGCTTGGCAGCTGTCGAGCCTCCAGCCACTCACCGGCGCTGGCCAGGAACTGATCGAAGGCCGGATTGGCCGCAGCGTTACTCGTCCAACCAACTGAAAAAATGAGAAAAACCACCAGCGCCAAGGAAGAGCGGCGACGCCTACGCAGGACCAAACCACACTCAAAATTCAACATACCCCTCTCCTACATCTCGGGTCATTCAAATTGATAAACCACCCATCCCCAACTGCAAGATCACGACAAAAACCTTACAAGTCAGCACTTTCTAGCCACATCTTAACAGTGACTGTAAATAAAAACCAGTCCGCACCAGCGAGAAACTGATAACTCAGCCCACAACCGGCCTTCCTTGAGATGGATGGTACTCCCCACCCGGCGTGATCTCAATGCAGCTTGCCGAAACATCTACTCCATGAACGTTCTTGCCAAGCCCGGTTCTCTCGCAATCACCGAGCCGACTGCCACCCATCTTCAAGGTTCCCGCCCGACGCTGTCACTTCAGCCACGGGCAAGACTGGCTCGATGAGATGCACGTCTCCTGGTCAGGACATACTAGTACCTGCATAAGCATTGCCTCATTCAGGGCTCCTGACGGATTCGCCTGCAAGGCAAAGTGGTGAAGGCATAGTCAGTCTACGTCGAGCCACTTTAACGCCGCGGGCGGATTCGTCAGGAGCCCCCTTCGGGCTTGCCTCTCGGCGTCCGTGGACTTCGTTCTCGGCGCTTGATGTAGGGTGGCTACATCGGCGCGCCGACGCCTTGCCACCAACGCCGAGAGACAAGCTGAATGTGGCAATACTTGTGCAGGTACTAGTAAAGGATGTAAAGGTCATGGCCCATGCCATGCGCCCCACTCCGCTGCACCCAAATAAGCACGGCTATTCAAGGCTCAGCAATCAGGGCAGGAACTCGCTGAGGAGCATGGAGGACTTATTGCGCACGTCGAAGCGATAGTTCAACCGCATGCGCTGCCCGGCTCGGACCGCCAAGGGTTGGCCGGGCAACCAAGCCCAACTGGCCCAGCTGTTCGCCGCATCGGCGTGATCCGGATGAACGGACAAACAAACCGCAGGCGAGAGCTGAGCCTCGAAGTACAAGACAATACAGTTGATTTGACCTGAAGCTTCGACGGCAAACTCGCGCGTCACTTCGATCGCCTCAACCGTTGCTTCGGCCAAATCAATCGACTCCAAGAGAATGGGCGCTGCCAGCCGCGGCCACGCCTTGACCCGCGCAGTGTTGACTGTCGTCGTGAAGGTCCTGGCGGAGCAATCAGCGACGAATCCTGAAAAATCAAGCCCATAGCGGTTCCGCCAATTCTCGGCCTGGTCGACCGTAAAGACCGCCTGTTGGTAGAGCGCGTCCGGGGCAGTCAACGGCAGCGCATAAAGCCGCAACACAGAGGGGATGATCCGGGCCTTGCTTGCCAGCAACCTTCGGCGCGCATCTGCAGTAGTTGAAACTATCCCCTCGGCCAGCGGGTCGTTTCCGATAATCTCGCTGACCATCACATCGGCCGGCTCCGGCAACTGAACACCGGTAGAGTCACCTTCTATCAACGTAATTCTGCCATCCAGACCGTTCGCCCGGAAAAACTCCCGAGCGAGCTTGGGCATATTCCCGGTCCGCTCCACTGCGTAGACCTGCCGAGCCCCCGCAAGCGCAGCGGATGCCGCAAGCACCCCGGTGCCAGTCCCGACATCCACTACCACGTCACCGGGCCGCACAACTTCCCGAAGCGCCTGCTGATATGCCAAGGTGCGGACCTGATCATTGAGCATCCGGATGTGAATATCCGGGCTCGAAAAACTGCCGGAATGAGACGGGAAAAGCACATCGCGGCTATCCGGTTCAACGAGGATCCCGGCCTGAACTAGCGCTAAAACCTGGTTGTTAAGCCGAATCCAGTCCCGCAAGCCTCTTGATCGGCAAGAAAGCTGCTGGAGGCCGGCCGCCAGGGTTTTGGGAGTCGCGAATGCATCAAGAATGGCCAGCGTATGCGCGCTCACGCTGGCAAACCGGCCGCCGGCCAGGAGGACCACTTTCTCGCCCTGTATGGACAGCGTCAACTCGAATGCACGCTGCAATATCGAATCGGCAGAGACGCCGAGGGTGGTCGAGGATTGTAAGCCGGACATTACGGAAAGAATTCGCCTAGCCACCAGTTGGCATCAGCGTAACACAGGGCTGACCAATTACCCCTGTCCAACCGAGGCCGAATAGCCGTCCCCCAGCCGCAGCAGCGAGTTTTCGAGTACAAACTCCTGTGATTCACTATCTTCGAAGATATGAGTTTAAAATTATTGAATCCGGAGAATCTCCAGAGAGCGAGCGGTCCCGAGTGAGCCCACCATGAACAGCATAGCCGCGTCCGGGACCAATAGCGAAGGACGCGAGTCGCGCCCCATTGAGAGGCGCGGCAAGCGCAGTCGACAGCCCGTGTGGCACGTGTATCGGACATGCGGACTTACGATACGATCGCAGCTCGAAATCCCTGAACTGAGCCCGTCACATCCGGAGCCGGAAGAAGAGGACGTCGTAGAGATTATCCTTGGCGAGGTGCCTACCACGCTGCCAAATGGTCGCGCGGGCGCGCCGTGGCTTCTGTTTAACGCTCGACAATGCATTGTTGGAAGCCCCAATGTGGCCCGGTACCTTGTAGAAGACGGCAGAACAATTACGGTGGATCGGCGCGACCAGACCACTGCGGAGACACGAGCGGCGGAAGGTGACGTCAGAACCTATTTGCTCGGCACGGTGCTCGGGGCGCTTCTTCACCAACGGCAACAGTTGCCGATACACGTCAGTGCCATCAGGACCGGTGACGGCGCTGTGGCGTTCACGGGCCCATCCGGCGCCGGGAAATCAACGCTTATAGCCTATCTTCATTATCGGCTGGGATTTTCACTGGTCAGCGACGATCTTGCCGTACTGAGGCCTGAGGATCCGGATCCCTTGCTGCATCCTGGACCGCCCCGACTTAAGCTATGGACCAGCGCGCTCGACGCCCTAGGGCTGAGCAAATCTGGACTCAGCCGCGATCTGGCCCGTGAAGACAAGTTCCACATACGGCAGAAGTCTGGCTCTCATAATCAACCTGCGCCATTGACGAAGCTCGTCATCCTGACACGAGGCGAGCCTGATCAGCCGGCAACAATCCGACGCATTCGGGGCATAGGCGCCTACCGGGCATTCATGCACTCGATCTACCGACCTGCCTTGTGCCAGTTGTATTTCGACCAAACTCGACTTCACGACTTTGGTGGCCGGATCGCCCGCCAAATAGAGGTCTATGAATACCGCAGGCCATGGGAGCTATCTACGCTGGATTCCAGCGCGCGCGAACTCTGCCAGGCGCTTTCGCTCCAGCCCAACGTTTAAGGATGGATATGCACGATCCGGGCTACACGCTGACTCATTTCGGTCACATGGTGCTGAACCAGCCCCGCGTGGAGGCCTACCTGGCTGCCATGCAGAAGCTGATAAAGCCAGGCGATCTAGTGCTGGAAATTGGTGCCGGCCCGGGCGTTTTTGCCATGCTGGCAGCACGTATGGGGGCCCGACAGGTCATAGCGGTTGAATGCAACCCGTCGATCAGACTGGCGAAAAGACTTGTTCAGCAAAACGACATGCAGGATCGAGTGAGCTGCATCGAAGGCGTCTCCAGTAATCTTGAACTTGACACCTCGGCCAACGTCATCATCTCTGATTTGCGTAGCGTTCTTCCACTCTACTCGCAACATATTCCCAGCATCATCGACGCCAGAGAACGGCTGCTTGCACCCGACGGCATTCTGATTGGCCGCCGCGACAACCTATACTCGGCTCCAGTCGAGCACCCTGAGGAGTATCGCAGAGTTACAGAGCCCTGGCGAATCAACCCGTTCGGACTGGACTTAGCCGCGGGCGCCGATTTCGAGATCAATCGATGGAGCAAGGTTAGACTGCGGCCGGAGCAAATGCTAAGCGAAGCGCAGCACTGGCTAACTATCGACTACCACAACGTCACAGAACCCAGCGCCCATGGCCTGATGTCTTGGGAGATCAAGCGTTCGGGCCTGCTTCATGGGCTTGCCACATGGTTTGATGCGGAGCTTGCTCCAGGGGTCGGGTTTTCAAACCATCCGGCTGAACCGGAACTGATCTACGGACAGGCATTTATGCCACTGCCCCACGCAATTGAGGTTCGACCAGGCTTCCAAATTGAGGCGCAAATTCATGCGCACTGGACTAACCAGACCTATCTATGGCAATGGAAAGGCGAAGTGAGCGATAAGCACGGGTCGGTGATTTGCCAATTTGATCAATCATCATTCCGAAAGCGCCTATCCCCTATCGCTTGATAAGACTTAGAGCTAATTCATATCGATTGTTTTCCCAAAGCCCGGGCAAAAAAAAGCCGTCGATACGACGGCTTTCTTCCACCGTAAGGCTCGATCAGCTGACCGGCGGCGTCTTCGGATCGGTGCCAAACGAGGCAAACTTCTCACCATCTCGGTAAAATACGCCGTCGACATCAGACGACGCACCACCAGCCGCCACCAAGTCAGCGTGCTGACCCAGCGCGGCAATTTTCGGAGTAGAGTACTCTTTTTTCATGATATCGGTCCCTTTGAAAGTCGGCCAAGCGTAGGTAGATTATTCAGATCCGTGACCGATGTCAAGCTTTTCAAGCCATCCTTCCAACTGAAAGGCCAAGGGCCACTCGCAAAAGAACTTTTTCTTCTTAAACAGTGAGTTGGCACTTTTTCCCCGTCATTTGCTCAAAAACTGCCTCAAAGGAGGTCAGCCACCGATTCAGAAACATGGGGTGGAAGTCTGCCGCCGAGGCACCGTCGTCGTTAAGCTCCCTGAGCCGAGATCGGTCGACTAGCTCAAGGATCAAGCCACCGGGGTCCCAGGAAAAATCTACGCCGTCACGGGTTGCGGATGGCAGCCACCGACGGGCTGGAGTCTTCGGACGATCAACGACCGAATCAGGTAGCCAGCCTCGCATCGCAGTCCGGGTCAAGTGCTTGTCATAGAACCAGGGAAGAGGGGGGAGCGACCAAAGAAACTCGATCATGCGCTGGTCCAGAAACGGGTCAGCTGGAGCCGGCAAGGCAAAATCCAGGGGCCAACCGACCGAATGCATGCTGAGGCGCCCCTTTGCAGTAATCATTCGATGGGCAGTGGGCCGCAATGGGTGCTGGGGTGAAGGCCAGCGTGACCAGTGCGCAGCCCAGCGCTCCCGAAGCTCCAAATCCCGCTCAAGATCCGATGACAACCAGTCCGGGTAAGGATACGGCGGCCGAGTGTATGGGTTGACGATCGGTGTTCGCCTTAACCAGGAATAAAGCCCGGACCCAAACCGAGGACGAAACCGGTACTGGGACTTCATGATCCTTAGAGCACGCCAGGTATCCCTCAGACCTGAGGCGCGCAGCTGACCCAAGATGCTGAAAGGCTCTGGGCACAGCGCATAATCTGCGCTGCTGGCATTAATGCTCAGGCGACCAAACTGGGACGAAACTCTTTGGTTGTTCTCGTATAGGTCAAAAAAATCAGTCGCCGGAAACGGCATGCACCGCCAAGCAGCCAAGGGTCTACCAGGGCTGGCGACAATTTTATGATGGGGAACACCTGCCGCTCTACAAACCTCAGCGGCCAGCAGGCCCTCAGGGTCTTGATCATGCTGCACCGCCGTTACCGCGGTGAAGAGATCCGGCCCAGAACCACCGGCTATGAGCTCGGCTGCCGTGACGACCACGGTGGTCGAGTCCATCCCACCGCTCATCGGGGCCACTACCGACGGCGCGTCAATGCGGTCGCTGACAGCCTCCTTCAAAACACAGCGGAAGTGCTCGCCGTAGTCCTCAAGGGAACTGTAATAGAGCGCCTTGCTTTGTATCGGAAACTGCCAGTGCCGACGAATGTCGGTCTTGCCTGAGTCCACGTCGAGCCTGATTCGATGCCCCCCTACCAGCTGCCGGACCAATCGAAAGGGCGTAGCCGCAGGGTCAATTCCCCCCACTCGACCGGTCATCAGAAAGTCTGCCAAAGCTGTTCGATCCAAAGCAACATCAAGCGCTGGATGAGCCAGGACTGGCAATGGATCATTACTGATCACCAGTCCATTCTCAAAAGTTCCGTAGAAAAGTGTGCGCAGTCCAAAAGGATCGACGGCGGCAATGACACGCCGCCGAGCTTGATCAAAAAACACAAAGGAATAGTCACCCTTGATCCTGTCAAGAGCCGCTTCCCCCCAAAGCTGCAAGGCTTCAAGCAGCAGTCTCGAGTTGGGAGATCTTTCCGAAACAACAACCCCGTGACCCCGCAGCGCATTGATCAAAAGGCGCCGCTGATCAAACCGCGCATCGCAGACAAGCGCAAACTGACCAGCAGTGGATACCAGCGGTTGTGCATCCTCCGCACAGGATCGCGTCACGCGCATCAGGTGATGCGCCAAACCCAATGCACCAGAGCAATAGACCGCGCTGGCGTCGGGTCCTCGGTACGCTACTATATTTGCCAGCCCCTGAACAAGCTTGGAGTCAACAGGTGCGTCATCAAAATGAACAACCGCCACAAAGGCGCTCACCGTCTACCCCCAGACTCCACGACTGCCGAAGAAATATCCTCCCAAAGGACTGTGTACTGGCTGACCTTTCCAGCCCGGTCATTCAGGATCAAGCCGCGACTCTCAACCCAGGCGTGGAGCTCGATTTCAGCGCCATCCCGTCGCACCCCCGTTCGAATCTCGCTGCTGTATCCCAACCATCGAAACAGCCACCAGAACAGTAGGGAGCGTCGCAGACATCCGCGGGGCTGCCTTGGCCACCAGCCATCCACGCGCTCGATCGCACTTGCAGCAACCCGCATGCTCCTCGTGTAACCCGATCGTTTCGGAGTTGGCGAGAGCCATGCCAGCAGCCGAACGGTCCTTCGATAGCCCAAAATCCTCAGCATCGAGCGAATCAGTCGCAGGCCGACCCATGCCAAGCTCAGATACAGCGCCCAGCGCAGGCGTCTCACGACAAAACCAATCGGTTGCTAGATGATCCGGGCAAGAAGCGCATGATCGGGCGGCGCCCTGGTGGAATCTGAGCACAGATTCGGGACAAGCCAGACTTCAGCCGTCCTCAGCGGTCGGTACTAGCAGTCCAAGCTCGATGACTTCCTCGACCCAGCGTTGCATGTCCGCGACCAGCGTTGTCCGGTCGACGTCATACTCCTCTAGCAGGATATCGACAGCCTCCTTGCCATCGCCATGCTCAAGTATGACCTCCCAGAATCTTGTGCCGACCGTGTCCAGGGTGAAATATTTCTCGTTATCTAGATTCAGGATGACGGTTTCCCCGTCGATCGAGTGGGATAGAACATTTCCGGTCCGCAACACTCTTTTCGTCCTCATTACGATATTCCCCAATCAAAAGTCAGGATGTCTGACTGCTCTGCCAATCAAGAAGCACCAAGATAGCCAAATTGATCCATCATGTCAGAATGGCGCTCCGTCAAGCGGTCGACTTGCCCACTGGACAAGATCTCTCTCCAGCCCCCTGCCCGACCTGAGCGAAAGAAACGTCCCTTGAGGCTGGCGGGTTTTTCACGAAAACCGGCCTGACTCTCGGCCAGCTGAAGTCGATCGAAGTCACCGGCCGCAGCTGCGGCCAAAACATCATCCGAAGTGGCCGGCAGCCCTAGCATCTTCACGATGCGCACCAGCTCCGCCTTGATATCGCGAATCATATCTTCGTAGCGAACGACCTGTATCGGGAAATCGTCCTGGGCCGTCCAGCTACGGACATGATCCGACCAACTTCCAAGATGCTGAGGAAGCTGAGGACCCAAGGCAGACTCCTCGGGGCCGAGGATAAAGTCGTCATCCATGATTGCGATGGCCTCATCAAGGCTAACGCCCAGATGAGCGGCCAACGAGACCGAGACATCAAGTGGATTCCGGACAATGTAGATGACCTGGGCGGACACATCCGTCGGGAACGGTGACGCCAAGCCGCTCCGAGTCCGATAGGCATCATGAACCTTGACAACGCTGAGCCCCGACCGATTTTCGGCGAGGAGCCTGAAGCCAGCGGGACGCAAATGATTGATCTCGTCGGCGTGCAACTCCGAGGACGGACAGGCAGAAATGGCTTCAATCAGCCCCCGATTCCCGGCATGATCAATGATTTCCAACTCGTTGATGTCGGTCGCGCCAGCTCGCGCCCGACCGAACAGGAGCGCGCCGAGGACGACCCGCATCCAGGTATTGCCCGACTTCGGGTAAGAGGCCAGCCAGATCAATGCGCCGAAGACCATCACGCCGTAACGCCCCAATCCTGCTCAGCCAGCAGTTCCAGCAGCCTCGAACGCGTTTCGAGTTCATTCTGACCCCATCGCGGCCATTGCAGGAGGTGACAGATTGGAAGCGCCGCCAGCTTTGTCATGATTCTGAAGCGAAGCGCAGTCTGAGCCGGGGTTACAGAGCAGACTAGACGACTGCCGGCCGCGGCCAGAGCCTGGAGGCATTCGGTAACAGGGAGGCGATGGTGCCTGAATTGGGCGTCTACACCTCGGCGCAGAACGATCAGTCCGCTAACGGGCGAGGGATCTGCGGCGAAGCGCTCCGGAACGACAAACAGGCGCTTGCCAAGCCCGGGGCGGAGTGTGACTGGCGCTGGCCACTCAGTCCCAAGCAGCTGCGATTGAGCAGGCCAAAGGCGGACATGTGGAAGAGCTGGTCCCAGCAGCAGTTCACCCGATTCACCTTGGGTCAGCAAGCAGTGCGAATCCGCCAGCAATTCAGCGCCCAAATCAGCCATCAAGGCGGCGAGAGTCGACTTGCCGCAGTACCCCCGACCGCAGATGATCAGCACCTGCCCGTGCCAACGAACCGCACTGGCCTCCAGCATCAATCCCGGGCGCTGCTGAAGCGCCAGGGGCAATGCAATTGTGACAGCTACGAAGCGCAGACTATCCGAATCAAGATCCTCATCCACCTCGATCAGCACATCACCGCTGTCATGTGCCTCGACACGAGCAATCCCCGGGCAAAGCGCCCAACTCGATTGCCTTGCCTGATCGCGCCCCCACTGCTGAGTCGGACTTGGCGCGGGCTTATCCCGGATTCGCTGGACTCGGAGCGCCAAATCAGGCTGGCCTGGCGAAACCGGTTGACCGCGCAGATCAAGGTCGCTGGCCACAAGGAGGCCGAAGCAACTAAACCAATGCTTCAAGGGGCCACAAACTCCTCATTGGCCTCCGGCGGTTCAAGCCCCTCGAATCGATCCTGGAAAAGCGTCTCGGATAGGCCGAACAGCAAAAAGGGTGTCGACACCTCATTCGCAGTCCAGCCGATCGGCCGCAACTGCAGCGCATCTCCCAAAGGCGTAACCGGATAGTCGGGATCCTCTGGATTGGCTTGCATGACATAAATCGCCCAACCGGTTACGCCGCCGACGACCTGCCAGTCAATCCAGTACTCTCCTTCCTCTAGCCACAGCGGAGCTGCGCTGTCAGCCACAGCCAAGTCCCAGGAGATTTCATAGATCGGCCTCCGAACATCATCAAGATTTTCGAGATGAAGCACTCGATAGACGCCAGTGAACTGAACGTCAAGAATGCTGTACTCCCGCTCAAACAAAACCTCGCTGCCTGGTTCACCAGGCACCCCGGCCCAGATCCTGAGGTTGCGGGACGTCCACGTTGGTGGCGCCACAAAGGGCTCGTAGCCGAACGTGGACAGAGTGAGCAGGCCGGTCTTTTGCGAAAGCTCGAACCGGTCGGCGATTCGGAAATAGGCATTATTTTCCAGCTTTCGAACATTGTCGCCGGCGGAATTTTGATCTTCAGAGGCCATGCTGACATCCGCACCATCGACACCCGCCCCTGGATGGGTGATAAACCCTCCGTTATCCCAGACGATGAATCCACCCACCGGCTGACCGCGCCTGACGGCCGGAGCGGGAGGCAACACATGACCACCGGTCTTCAGCTCTGTTCGATCCGAAAAATCAAAAGCTTCGGGTGAGCCTGCAAAGTTCTCAGCCACCAGCCCGAATGCCAGAGAGAGGGACACCAAACCACCCACAAACACCTTCATACAATAATCCATCAAATGTTGGCTATTTCAGCATTTGGCCCGGGCTGCGCGACGCCGCTTGCTCAGCTCACGGCTCCAGCCGGCGCTTCCTTATCCCGATAGTATTTGCCCTGGCGGCTGAAGGCCTGGAAGTAGACGCCTTGGCGGCTCATCAGGTCGTCGTGATCACCGGCCTCAACAATTCGCCCAGATTCAAGGACATAAATGTAGTCCGCCAGGCGAATCGTCGACAGCCGGTGACTGATGATCAGCGCCGATCGCCCCCCTAGACGCTCCCGAAAATTCTCAAACAGTTCGAATTCCGCGTTCGGATCGATCGCGCTGGTCGGTTCGTCCAGAATGGCGATCCGTGAAGGTCGCAGGAATGACCTGGCAAGCGCGATTTTCTGCCACTGTCCGACGCTGAGCTCCACGCCACCGTCGAACGAACGATTGAGAAAAGTATCATATTTTTTCGGCAAAAGCTCGATGAAGTCGGCTGCCCCAGACAGTTTCGCCGCTTCGAGAATGGCCGGGCTATCGACGGGGCAATCAAGATCGCCGAAGCGAATGTTTTCCCGCACTGTAGACGCGTAGCGGGCAAAATCCTGAAACACCACACTGAACAGCGAACGGTACTCCTCCAGATCGTAATCCGCGGCATCCCGACCGTCGACCAGCACTCGGCCAGCGCTCGGATCGTAGAGCCGACACAGAAGCTTGATCAGCGATGTCTTTCCCGAACCATTGGAGCCGACCAGCGCCACGATCTGCCCCGGCGCGATGCGCAGATCGACCTGCTTCAAGACCTGATCTCGACAGCCGGGATAAGTGAAGTCTACGGCCTCGAGGCGGACCTCGATGCCCTTTTCCTCGGGTAGAGCAGCGGGGCTTTTGGGACTGGTAATCCGCGGCCGGACCTCCAGAAAATCGAACAGCTGGCTGATGTATAGGTGGTCTTCAAAAAGCCTCGAAACCTGACCCACCAGCTCCTGGCCCATGGCCTGGGCGCGTTGCAGAATCAGCAAAAAAAGCACGAGGTCACCAACAGTGTTTCGACCTTCAGCCGTCTGGAACGCCAGATAAGCGAGCGCGGCGAAGAAGACGAGGGTCGCCACGCTACCCACCAAACCCTCAACGAGCGCGCGGCGACGATTGATTCCGAATTGCTCACTTCGGATCGTCTGGCGGATATCCGAATAGAGATCCCGAAAGACAGCACCCAGCTGGTTCAGGCGCAGCTCCTTGGCATGTAGATCTGAGGTAAGCAGCCAGTCAAAATAGCCTGCGCGGCGCTCGAGCTGGGTTCGCCGCTTTCGCCATTCATAGAGAATCCGGGTGAAATACAGGCGTACCAGCAAGGCCGGTACTATGGCGATAAGTAGCACCGGTAACAGCGTCCAGCTGATGCTGGACAGCAGGACAATCACCCCGACCAGCATGATCAGGTTCTTGCTCATCATCAGCAGGTTGGACACAACCTGGGCGGGTCGCTGATTGCCTGACTGCCGCGCTCGCTGCAGCGTATCGAAATACAGCGGACTTTCATAGAAGGCCAGATCCGCGGCTATCGCCCGATTGTGGATCATCCTGTCCACATGGTCTGCCACCCGCATTCCCTGTGCTTCCCGGGCCAAGCCACTAGCTGCCCGAACGATCAGCAAGGCGAGGGTCGCTGAACCCGCGAGAACAACTGCGCGCAGCACCGATTCAAGCCCGGTGCCCAGCCCCCCCACCGCAAGATTCGTAGTCAGAACATCTACCAACTGCTTGATCAGGAACAGCACTGCCAGGCCAAGAGAGATCTCGAGCAACAGCAGCACGCCAGTCAGGATCGCCAGCGTGCGCGCACTTTCCCACAAAATCGGCAGGACGCGCCGAACCGTGATAACTGGTTCAAGTATCTTCACTATGTGGGCTTCCGTACAGAAACGATGTGCACGCCCTGCAAGCCTCAGGTGGTCGCGAGCTGTCTCAGCAAGGGAAACATGCGGGTATCCAGAAGCGGCCTGGCCGGCCATTTCTGGAGCATCTGCACGCAAAAGTTGAGATTGCCTTCCAGCACGAGGGGACCCTGCGGTGTCGGAGCAATATCCCAGCCGATAAAGGCCGTCTTGGGGAAGAGCCCATGCGCCCTTAGCGCCAGATCGACAACCTCGCTCCAGCGGGGAATTCCAACACCCTCGATCAGCTGCCCGGAATCGGGATGATGCGTTCGTCTCTCACCCGAGACGCTGAAGTCAGCGGCACTCGACAGCCTGCCACTGCCAAGGTCGATCTGGGCAAAGCAGCCCCGCTGGCTGATGATTTGACGGTTGCAAGGCATACAGAAACTGGCACAGATCACCAAGGGCTCTTCGGTCGCCCGGACGGTCACGATTCTTACAATGCTCAGCCCAGAAGGCGCAATGGACTGAAGGGACTCAACATTGAAAAGGTTCGGCTGGATGATCACATCGGCCGACCCGGTCGCACGCTCCAGATAGTTCAGCAGTGCCGCATAGTCAATTTCCCGACGGGAGCCAAGATACAGCGCCGGGTGGGCAAGCTCGGCGCTCCCACATCCAACCACTTGGTAACCGTCAGATGATCGTCTTTCGATACGAATGGAGCCCTGACCACCGTGGCCACGGGTCGGCTTTGCAAACAGGCTTCCATAATTTTCCAACGCCGCCCTTCTCGTCCAAGTACCGTCGACAAAGCGGGCGAGAATGGGGACCGTCGGAATACTCGCTTCGCTCAATAGCGCATGAAAGGCGGCCTTGTCGGCCAGCAAAGCCGCCTCTTTTTCGTCCCGATAAGCCAGTGAGATCGTTTTGAACTCCTGCGGAAACACGAATCGATGCAAGTTGCGAGAGGAGCGCTTTCGATACAGCTCCAGCATCAGGTACTCCCTGGGCAGGATGCCCGCGAAGAGGCAAACCAGCACCAGTTCAGGCCAGTTCACGGGAGGTTTTGACAATCGAAATGCAAGCTCGCTGCGACACACTCGCTGCTCATGCCATACCACCAGGGGCCAAACCGCTGCTCGTCGAAGCTCAGCCCATAACCATTTCCAAATCGTCCCGGCGGATCCGACTTTGAGGCGCAGCACATGCCGGCGCAGGACACCGCTGCGCCCGGGGGTAAGTAAAAACCACCACAGAAGATGCGGAGAAGAACGTAGTCCGTCCTTCAACCCAAGCCAACGCATCCGAACGGCCTCCCGCTAAGCCGACCGCTCGCCCGATCGCCGACGATGCATCAGACGACGCCAGCCAACCAGCACCGGCTTTATCGGAAAGTAGGCCCAGTACATCGAACGCGGCAACTTCAAAGCTCCATAGTCGTGTAGGGAGGGCTTCAGCAGGGACAGCGCTCGAAACATCGCCTGCCGGCTCCTGAAACCTTCAGGAATCTGCCAGGCGAAATTGAAGTCAGGGCTCAATCTGTCAGGGCGCATCTGAAACTCGCTTTCGGTGCCACCGCCCAGAACGACGAGGCAAGCCCGCAGAAGGTCACTGGCGTCGGTGTTGTCCGATAGCGCTTCGACTGGATCTTCCTCCGCGCAGGCGCGGTAGAAGGCCAAACAGGCGCGAACGGTAGCCTCAAGCCCTCTGGAGCGGGCAAAGTCGAGGGTTGCCGCGTCATCGAAATCCGGGGATTGAACGATTGCGTCCAGATCCGCCAACCAGTTCAGCCTGGACCAAAAATGCTTGGTGTGATGCAGACAGATGTAGACAAAGTGGTCAAGGGTAGAGGGCATGCCGATCTCGACGCCATCAACAGGATGGAGACTTCTGTTCTCCAGCACCCGCCGGTGATCTAGCAGAAATCCGGCCTTGTCGAGCTGGGCATGAACTTCGATAAAGATGTTGTCCGGCCCCAGCAAGCTGACAACCGCACTATTGCCCGCCACAATCTTCGCTTCTATTGCCGATAGCGGACGAAGTTGTGGATAAACCATATACCCCGCCTGCTGCGCTGACATGACGAGCGCTTCGATGCGCTGCCGTGGTAGAAGAATATCGACATCGCGGGCATAACGGAGATTGGAATCCGGATAGTACCGAGCCGCAAGCGCTCTCCCCTTCACGACGACATAGCGGCACTGCAGCGGCGCAACATGCTTCTGCACGAATCTACGCTGCATCGCAGCGAGCCTCAGAACATGGAGCGTCATTTGCCGCACGTGGGGCACCAGCGCACGCCTGCACGCAAGCACCTCCGGCGACGCAGCGAAAGCGGCTACATGATGGAGGCACAAGGGGGCCAGAAAATGATCTGCGGCCCGATTCGCGAAATCGGTCCAGTCTTCAATAGCCTTCATCAGCGCCTGCGCACGGGCTGCCTGGTCTTCCGAGAGCCGAATACGCGAAAACAAAAGCAGCAGACGAATCGCCGGCGTCAGCTCTGGTGTGGCCGTTCGCCACTCTTCAAGCACGTATTGACCCCCCATCTTTGGCCTACATCCTCGCGTCGAGATACTTGCCGGTGTCCTTGTGCTGGAACTCCGGAATCACGTGATTGAACAAAGCCACCAGCTCAGGCTTGTCCCAGGTCGGCTGCGATCGAATGCGCTCGATCTCGGCCAGGAAATGGGCCAGCAAGTCGGCGTCGTAGTCAGCCGGATTGCGAATCACGCCGATGGTTTCGAAGCGCGCCAGGTCCAGGTCCTGGCCTTCGATGAAAAACTCCTCGAAATCCTTCTCGCCAGTGGTGTCGCTGGCGAAGAAATACACCGGCCACTTCTTCCGCGCGATCAGCTCGGCCGAGCGGCTGCGGGCCTCGTCCTCGCTGGCGCACTCGTGCGGCTCGAAACCCAGGTTCTCCAGGTAGCGAACCGCAATGTCGGAAAAGCGGGTCAAGTGTAGCGCCTCCGACAGCTTGGGGAAGAAAATGTCGCGGTTGTCGCCGAGCAGGCAGGACGACAGGCACAGCTCGCCGGACTCCTGCGGGGTGACGAAATAGCGGCGCACATCGTTCGGTGCCGAAATAGGCTGGCGCTTCGCAAAACGCTGGTTGAAGCCGTGCAGCAGGGAGCCGTCGGAAAAGGCGACGTTTGCGAAGCGCGCCGTCGAGATCGGCAGGGTTTCGCTCTCGCGCATCAGGAACATTTCCATGATCCGCTTGCTCGCCCCCATCATGTTGACCGGGTTGGCGGCCTTGTCGGTCGATACGCAGAAATACTTGGCCGCGCCCTGGTCGCGAGCCTGGGCGATGGTCGAAATCGTGTTCAGAACATTGACTTCGATCATCCGCATCAGGGTGAACGGATCTTTCTCGGAGCGGACGTGCTTCAAGGCCGACAGGTTCAGTACATAGTCATAGCCCGACTCCGCCGCCATCAGCGCCGCGAACTCCCGGCCGCCGCAGTCGATCGCGAAGGTGCGAAAGTCCCCGTCGATGTAGCCCAGCGTCGAGCGCAAGTCCCGCACCAGCTCGACCATGTTGTTCTCGGAAATGTCGACGACGTGCAGCACGCGCGGATTGCGCTTGAAAATCTCCCGCGCAACCGCCTGCCCGATCGAACCGGCGCCGCCGATGACGAGGAAACTGCCGGACGCCACTTTCTCCGACAACTCGGCTTCGTGCCGAGCGATGTCGGGGGTGAAGAGGGGCGCCGTGCGGCCGATCAGGTTTAGCAATTCCATCGATCTGGTTTTTGGCTTACGGCTTACGGGTTACGGGTTACGGGTTACGGGTTACGGAACTTTAGAGGGTCGTTTTTTGGCAGATTCGGGTTGGCGAGGCGGCGAGATTAGGGATGTGGGGATTCGGCGAGCATGGTCCGTCGGCCGCGCGGGGCCGACCTACGGCATCCGGGCCAACCCTTTCTCCGGGGCATCGACCGGCACCCGTAGGTCGGGGCCACGTCCCCGACGGGGGATGCGGGGCTTCGGCAAACATGGTCCGTCGGCCGCGTGGGGCCGACCTACGGCATCCGAGGCCAATCATTGCTCCGAAGCATCGACCGGCACCCGTAGGTCGGGGCCACGTCCCCGACGGACGATGTAGGGGCTTCGGCAAACATGGTCCGTCGGCCGCGTGGGGCCGACCTACGGCATCCGCGCCCCACCCTTTCTCCGAGACATCGACCGGCACCCGTAGGTCGGGGCCACGTCCCCGACGGGCGATGCTGGGGCTTCGGCAAACATGGTCCGTCGGCCGCGTGGGGCCGACCGACGGCATCCGCGCCCAACCCTTTCTCCGAGGCATCGACCGGCACCCGCAGGTCGGGGCCACGTCCCCGACGAACGATGCTGGGGCTTCGGCAAACATGGTCCGTCGGCCGCGTGGGGCCGACCTACCCAAACCGAGCCCGTCGGCTGGCCGGCGACGATTGCGGAGCCGAGCACCGGAACCTATGAATCCGGAAAGCCATGCCAAGAGTCGCTCAGTGAATCTCCCGCCAGCCCAACACCCGCACCCCCCGTCGCTCATGGCCCCCCTCTCCCCCGTAAACCAGGGTCGGGCTTTGTGCCATCGAGCCGGCGAGCGCAAGCCAGCGCTCCAGGCCGGTAAAAAAGTCCCTGTTCAAGGTCTGCCCGGACTTGATCTCGATTGGCATCAGGCCAGAACCCGATTCAATCAATAGATCGACCTCATTGCCGTTGCTGTCGCGCCAGAAATAGAACAGCGGGCGCTCCCCGCGATTCAGCCAGGCCTTGCGCAACTCGCTGACCACCCAGGACTCGAAAATCGCGCCGCGCAGCGGGTGAGCCGCCAGCTGCTCCTGCTCCTGGATCCCCAGCAACCAGCACAGCAGGCCGGTGTCCAGAAAATACAACTTGGGCGCCTTGATCAAGCGCTTGTTGAAATTGGCATGGTGCGGCTGCAACAGGAACAGAACGTAACTGGCTTCCAGCACCGAAATCCAGGCTCGTGCCGTGTTGTGGGTAATCCCGCAGTCGGCCGCCAGCGACGACAGATTGAGAATCTGTCCGCTGCGTCCAGCGCAAAGGCGCACAAAGCGTTGAAACGCATCCAGGTCCTGCACCTTCAACATCTGGCGCACATCCCGCTCCACATACGCCGCAACGTAGGCCGGGAACCACCGCCGAGGCTCGAGCTGACGGTCATACAAAGCTGGATAGCCTCCGGTAAACAGATTGGCGTCGAGAGATGCCGACGCCTTGCCAGCCCGGACCAACTCCGCATGGCTCAGCGGCAACAGTTCTACAAAGGCACTGCGCCCCGCCAGCGATTGCGAAATGCCGGACATCAGACCAAACTGCTGTGATCCGGTGAGCAGGAAGCGGCCCATGCGGCCGTCGTCGTCCACGTTTGACTGCAGATAGGACAACAAGTCCGGCGCCCGCTGGACTTCGTCCAACACGCCCCCATCCGGGAGCTGTGCCAGGAATCCGCGCGGATCATCAAGGGCCAGAGCCCTTAGATCCGGGTCCTCCAACGACCGGTAGGGACGATCGGCAAAGACTTTCCGCGCCAGCGTCGTCTTGCCTGACTGCCGCGGACCGGTAATGGTCACAATGGGAAAGCCCGCCAAAAGCTGGTGCACCAAAGCGTCGGCTGCGCGCGGAATCATCCGCCTACCGTATCGCAATCAATGTAAATTGTAAATCCTATTCACAATTTGCATAAAGAGCGCGACCCACCCCCGCGCAATCCGAAGCCCTGAACCTTGAATCCGTGGCTTCCCGGCACCCGTAGGTCGGGGCCACGTCCCCGACGGGGGATGCGGGGCTTCGGCAAACATGGTCCGTCGGCCGCGTGGGGCCGACCTACGGCATCCGGGCCAACCCTTTCTGCGGGGCATCGACTGGCACCCGTAGGTCGGGGCCACGTCCCCGACGGACGATGTTGGGGCCTCGGCACACATGGTCCGTCGGCCGCGTGGGGCCGACCTACGCAAACCGAGTCCTTGAAGCTTGATCCTGATTCACGGCACCGAAGACGGTAAATTCACCACCCGATCCTCCAACCACCGCGACATCGCCAGGCCATCGTGCTGGCAGGCCGCATACATCGGCAGTTCGCTCAGGAGTCGCCAGATCGGGCGGGTCATGATGCCCTGGTCGTTGGTGGTCTTCAAAAAGGCGTCGCGCTCGGCGCGATCGCCGAGGATGATGGCGTTCAGCCAGTAATTCGAGCGCGCATGCTCGGGCTCGGACACGAACTCGATCCCATGCGCGGCGCAGAACTCCGCATAGCGCCCTGCGATCTCGCGCTTGACGGCCAGAAAGCCCGGCAGCTGTTCCATCTGCGCACATCCCAGCGCCGCGTTCAGGTTCGGCATGCGGAAGTTGTAGCCCAGCTCGTCGTGGACATATTCATACGCGTGCGGCAGCTTGGCCGTGGTGGTCAGGTGCTTGGCCTGCCGGGCCAGGTCCTCATCATCTGTCACGATCATCCCGCCGCCGCCGGTGGTGATGATCTTGTTGCCGTTGAAGCTGAATACGCCCAGCCGGCCGAAGGTACCAGTGTGGCGCCCCTGGAAGTAGCTGCCCAGCGACTCCGCCGCATCCTCGACCAGCGGAATGCCCCACTCGGCGCAGATCGCCGCAATCTCGTCGATCCGCACCGGGTGGCCAAAGCTGTGCATGGGCTGGACAGCCCCGATCCGACGGCCGCTGGACCGGTTGTAGCAGCCACCTTCGCGCCGATCGCCGAACTCATCCAGAAACGCCCGCAAGGCATCCGGACTCATCCCCAGCGTCGCCCGATCCACATCAACAAACACCGGATGGGCGCCCAGGTAGGCGATGGCATTGCAAGTCGCCACAAAGCTCAGCGCCTGAGTGATCACCTCGCAGTCGCGCCCCACCCCGACCAGCCGCAGGGCAACCTGCAGGCCATTGGTGCCGTTGACCACCGCCACCCCAAAACGCGCCCCGGCAAAGTCGGCCACCCGCCGCTCCATCTCGGTCACCTTCTCGCCGACCGAAGAGACGAAGTTGGAGTCGATGCAGGCGATCAGGTCCTCGCGCTCGCTGCCGGCAAAAACCGGGCGGTGCAAAGGGACGAATCCGCTTGTGCCGTAAATCGCTCTGATCAGAGCAATCAACCCGGCCGTCGTGCTCATTTCAATCATCCACCCGAAGTCGCCGCATACGCTCCCACAAATAAGCCTTGGGCAACTCAATCTTCAGTTTGCTCATGCAGCGCTCCATCCAGCCATGACGGGACCGCATCCGCTCAACAGCCTTGGCGAGATCGCGACGAATTGCGTCCCCATATGCTGTCTCTGCTTTGAGTAAAGCCGACCGCAGTTCCCCCAAAGTCGGCTCCAGCATGGCCAGATCGATCACGTCGCGACCAAAAACCCCATCATCGGCCCAGCGATCGGAATTCGCCAAGAGCTTGCTTGCAGCCATATCCAGCCCAGTCAGCGTTGCGACGTCGCAGATCGCGTCGCTCGCCGCTGGCGCTTCAAGATTGATGCGCGCCTCAAACACAATTTCAAACTTGACTTGGACATCATCGACAAGCAGCCAAGTGCGGATTCCATATTGATCGGACCGCACCTCTCGGGACTGTGCAAACAGTTCAGAACCGGATCGAAACAGGGCGGCCAAACCATCGCGCTGCCCCAGCAGCCGACGCAATTCGCGATAGGCGTCGAGGTTCGAGATCAGGAAATCCAGATCAAGCGACTCCCGATACTCGCCGCGGGTAAGCACGATTGCAGTTCCTCCGCCAAAGTAGCAGCAATGGTCGGTCAGCAATCGGCTGTCGAGGCTTTCCAGTACGCGTTGGATTCTTTGGTGGTGCGGCCGCTCGAACATCAGCCATCCGACCCAAATACACTTTGCAACGCATCGATCAGGGCACGTTCGCGGGGAGAAACGTCGGCTTCATCCAAATGGCGCCGATTTCTGCGATAAATGCCCAAGGCTTCTTGCGGACTCAGTGTCTCTCCGGGAGCAATCTGCCAAGCGAGCGCTTCAAGCTGCGGATAATCGCCCAAGCTGATCCTGACGGGCAGGAACGCCCCGGACTCGGACGGGTCACCTTTTGCCTCCGGCGAGGACCGGTCTCCAAGATCAAACCGCAGACCAAGAACCGCCAGCGCGTTGAACCACGCGCCGATGGTGACCGAAGTCTGGCCGCTTTCGATTCGATGCCACGTCACCCGCGACATCCCCGCCGCCTCAGCAGCGGCCGTGGCACTGACTCCCATCGCCTTCCGGCGAGCCTTGATTCTCGCAGCGATCTCTGCGACTCGATCGGCAAGCTCCTGACTGTTCAGACGCTCGATTTTGGCGGGCATGCTGTAATAGCGTTCTCAAAAAGTGTTTCTCATTATATGCAAAAATAGGCGTAATGCCTAGAATGAGCAACACGGGTAACAGATCACGCGACCACCGCCACCCCAAAACGCGCCCCGGCAAAGTCGGCCACCCGCCGCTCCATCTCGGTGACTTTCTCACCGACGGAGGACACGAAGTTGGAGTCTATGCAGGCGATCAGGTCCTCGCGCTCGGTGCCGGCAAAGACCGGGCGATGCAGGGGCACAAACTCACCCGTCTGGTAAATCTCTCGTACCAGACCAACCAATTCCCGAATCAAACCGACTCCCTCCCCCAAAAACCAGCTAAACCAAACCCCCAGCACCCCGGAAACCGGAACCCGGAAACCGTCTTTTCCTGAACCCTGAACCCCGAACCCGGAAACCTCCCATCACCCCGCCTTAATCTGAATACAACCCCGGCAATTCCTGAACAGCACCGCCACTCGACTGAAAAGGATTGACCACTCGAACCCTGCCATAGTGCCGACCATGCTCGAAGTCTTCGGACAGAATCTCCGGCAGCCCGAAGCATTCGGCGTAAGCCCAGAGATGGGCATCAAACCAGGACAGCTGATAGATTGCACAGCCCCGCAGGGCGGTGGCGAGGACAGTGGAATCGGGGTACACGACCGGAAACTGCCTGGTCATGGATTCCGCCTCGAGCAATGCATCTGCCCGCGCCAGCAATGGTTGACCCGATAGATCACGACAGGGCCGCGACACTGCCGCCACGAACTCCACCAGGGCCTGATGAGGCAGCACCGCACTGCAATCCATCAGAGCGGATCGCAAAACCTCGGTGGCAATTGTCTGCTTGACCGGATCGCGCGGGTCAAACCGATACACCAGCACGTTGGTATCAATCAGGCGCGCCGCGTTCATACAGCTCATCGCGGGTCCAGCCCCTATCCGACGACGGTGCCGCCATCGCCGAAAGTGCGCGTGACCGCTGATCGATTCTTCGGGTGGCCTCATCAAAAAGCCGCAGCCGCTCGTTCATGGCGAGCAGATCAGCCGGCGCGCTCCCCGGCAACATGCGAATCACCCCGGCGACCGACTCAAAGCGCACCTCGTCGCCGGGTGCGATCCCGTGCTTTTCGGCCAGTCGCTTGGGCAGCGTGACCTGGAGTTTGCTGGTGATCTTGGCCATTTCCTTACTCTAGCAAGGAAACTGTCCTTGTCAAGCGACGGACCTGCCACCCGACCCAACTGAACTTCAGCGATTGTTTCAGCCCTAGCCTGGCGAAGTCCACCGCCAAAACCTTGCCTTTCAAGGCGCAGGGTTTTCTACATCAGGGCCACCCAATAACCGTGCAAGACTGACATTGATCTCGTCATACAATCGTCGGCACCAGTCGGCCCCTGATACCTGAAACCTTTCCCAACATGCCCCTACTCCGCTTCCACCCCATCTACCAAGCCCGCGTCTGGGGCGGCAGAGCCCTAAGCCAGCGCCTGGGCCGAAAACTTCCGCTTGACGGCCCGGTCGGCGAGTCTTGGGAAATCGTCGACCGTCCGGAAGCCCAGTCCGTGGACCGGAGCAGCGGCAAGACTCTGCGCCAGCTGCTGATGGCCGATCCAGAAAGAATCATGGGCCCCGGATACGTTCCCGAAAGGCCCTTCCCAGTTCTCGTCAAATGGCTGGACTGCAGTCAACGACTCAGCCTGCAGGTGCATCCGCCAGCCGCCGTCGCCGAAAAGCTGGGCGGCGAACCCAAGACCGAGTGCTGGTACGTGGCCGACACCGTCGACGATGCGGCGCTGATCGTTGGCCTGCGTCGCGGCGTGACCCGGCAGCAATTCGAGCGCGCTATTGAAAGCGAAACCCTGGAGCCCCTGCTCCACCGCTTCCCTGTCCAGCCGGGTCAGGCCATGCTGCTGCAGTCTGGCCGACTGCACGCCATCGACGCGGGCAACCTGATTCTCGAGATCCAGCAGAACTCAGACACCACCTACCGCGTCTACGACTGGGGCCGAACAGGGCTCGACGGCCGGCCGCGCCAGCTGCATCTCCAGCAAAGCCTGCAATCGATTGACTTCAGCGACTTCGAACCAGAACCACAACCCCGCTTTTCCGACGTCGGCGAGCGCATCATCGCCGAGTGCCCGGAGTTCCGGATCCGCCAGGTCAATCTCGAAGCCGGGCAGACCCTGTCGCTGGCGTCCGGCGAGCAGCCGAGGATTCTGAGCATTGTCGCAGGCGCCCTGCAGGACCTGCGCGACGAGCGGCGCTTGCGGCCAGCGGATAACGTGCTCGTCCCCTTTGTAGCGGACAGTCAGCTGCGGGCTGCCTGCGCCAGCACCGTACTGATCACCGAGAATTTTCATAACTCTTGACGGCCTGCCGATTGCGACTCGATCTGAATGGCCGAGCAATCCGCCCGAGTGCCGGGCGCAGCCGCCAATGCCAGAACGAGCGACTCAGAGCGCTCAGCGTAGCCGCCTCGGCGGTGACGGCAGCAATCCTTGCAAGCTGAGCCTCACTGAAAGCCACTTCCCTGGGTCGCGGAGGCAGCGTCACTGGCCTCTCCGGAATAGACAAGCGCTCGTTCACCGGGAGCCGATCGTTCCATGCCGCCCACTCCTCGGCGTAGGCGCTGACCGCTGCAGCTGCCATTGCCCGAGCATACTCTTCCAGCCCAGCGTGGCGCGCCTTGTCAGCAGCAGGCATCCTCGCCAGGGAATCAAACATCGGCTGAACCAACTCCGGTCGGCTGAGCGCAAGCTGATGAATCAGAGCCAGTTCGGACAGGCTGAGCGAGGCATTGACCGTAGCTGGCAAGTCCACCAATGGAACTTGAACGCCCAGCCACTCTTGGAAAAAAAGTTTCTCCAAGGCTCCAGGCTCGCGCGAATAGCGGCGCACGCGGAGATCCACCTCGCAGCCGCCCAGTTGCTCCCGCAAGCCAGTCAACTCTGACGGCAGACGATAGCCCTTGTCCAACCATTCCCCGATATCAGACAGCTTGCCGCTCTTCGCCCGATGCTTGTACAGCGACAGGCACTGATCGACCGGGTCACGCAGGACCAGCAGCAAGGACACCGCATCAGACCCCTGCTCACGAAGCAGCCCCAGAAATCGGCTCAGCCCGCCCTGCACCGCAAGTACTGGCAACAACCACTCGGTTGCGACAATCACGCGATCCTGCCGGGCTCGCTTTGCCAGGCCAAGCATATTGCTGATCTCGGCCCGTGCGGACGCCAGGTCATGGCTCCCAAGCGACGCCGCCAAGCGCCGGCCATTCCCCGCCGAAATCTGGCCGCTCTGCATGCACCTCTCGTCATGGGGCGTGCCCGCGGGAAAGGCGAAGCCTTGGGCAGCAAGCGACTCCCGGCCCAGGCTCAGGATGCTCTGCAAATGCGAGCTTCCCGTCTTTTCAGTACCTATATGAACAAACCATTTCATTGCCCGAGCAAACCGGCTGGATCCCGACTGTCCGGCTGCTCGACAAACTCAACGAGCAGAAAGCCATTGGCCAGATCTCCCACCACCCGAGCATGCGGGTTATTGCGGTGCGAACGCATGATGGCGGCGTTGCTACGGGAAATCGTGGTCAAGCAGCGAAATCTCGAGCGCCAGGCGATGTGGTACATGATCTGGTTCATCACCCGGCCTACGCCCTGCCCTTCATGCGGCTCGTCAATCAAGCGGCCTACGAAGCACTTGCGATTCCAAAAGCAGCGCAGGAAGAAATAGCCAATCAGTTCCCCGTCCCGGAACGCCCCGAACATCAGAAACGCGGGATTGCGGAACATTCGACCCAGGCTCGAGCGATCAAAACCGTGCGGCTGGAAGTAGCGCAGCCGTCCTTCGCCCTGACGCTGCAACAGGGCTTCAAGTGCATCGAGATCTTCGACTGCCAGCGGGGCGAACCTAAATTCTTCAAAACAAGCACCATCAAAGGCTTGGGCAACTTCACTCGCCATCCGCCTGCGATGAAGCAAGCAAAAAAACCGACCATTGAACCAGTCCACGAGACACCAAAGCAGTGGAACCCGATGTTTAACCAGTAGCAAAAGACGGACGATCATTGTCTCAGATTAAACTGTCTACAAATCGACTTTCTGAAATCGCTTTGGTCTGTTCGGAACCAATAGTAGGCCAGCCATCATGCGATGCATATTTTCGTGCTCCCCTATTTGGATAAGCGCTTAGAGTAGTGGCTTTTAATCCAAGGCTTGTTTACTATGAGCTCGCCGCTCCCTTGATCGACGATCAGCCACGGCTTCAAATCCTCGGGAATCTTTGGCTTAGCAACGAAGAACGCCATCAAATTCTGCTGCTTCGGAAATAGTGCGGTAAAAAGACGAAAGCATGGATAGAGAGCTCGGATAACAACTCGTCCTAAGCGACCGAAACCATGACCATTTGGATAATTGGTGTGATAACGGAAGGAAACGCGATGATTGAGATGAGGAGCAAACGCCCTTAGGGTTTTGTACACCTCTCTTTCAGTCCATCTAAAGATGAAGTTCGGAATATCTGAACCATTTACACCATGCCCCTTATGGTTGCCAGCCACTTCGTAGTTTTCAGTAAGGCCTGCGGTCGACGCAAGCCTCGTCAGTGCTGAATCTCTGCCCTCGAAAACCAAAAAGCCTTTTCTACTCACTCGGAAAAGCTCGGTCAGAACCTTATGAGGCAGGGCCGTGTGATGAACTGCATCCTTTACGAATGCGTAGTCGAACGAATCATCCGCAAAAGATAAGCTTTCAAGATTCTCGAAGCTAGAGGGAGCATTCTTGCTTACCTCGTCTCTGAGGTCCATGCCGGTGAAGTGAACATTCTCGAACCCCAAATCGCTGAAGAGTTCCCTTTCTGCTCTGGCGCTCGCGCCGACGAGCACCGAAGCACTTTGATCTCGAAGGAACTCGCTTACCATCTTCCTTATGAACTCAGCATGCGTCATCGCTATATCTCTTCAATGTTACTTTCCATCGGCACCAAAGTGCCGAAAGCTCATCTTAACAAAGCAAGTGCCGGAGACCCTGCCCAATAGGCAGCTGCCAAACCAGCTTGCACCAGTCGTGGTTGCCCTCGATCAGGTCCGGGCCGTCTGCGGTGATGGCAATGTCCCATCCCACCGATCGGTTCTGGGGATGCAAGCGACTCGCTTGCTCGATCATCTCCAGGGTCTCTTTCCAATACGGAATCTGGAAGCCCTCGATAGCAACGCCGGTGACCGGATGGACGGTTTCCGGGTCTCGGGTGATGTCGGAGTAAACCCCAGGGCCGTTGACCAAACCGCTTCGTTCGTCAATGGCGGCGGCCAAATTGCCCGCTGCCAGGTTATCGACCGGAGAGTCGACCGAAATCCGCAGCCGGCAGCCGAGTACCCGGTACTGGCTCCGATCATCTAGCAGGGTGAAGATCCGAACCGTATTTACACCTGATGGTGACAGCGCCTGCAGCGCGGGATGCTGTTGGATATGGCTCTCGACCATGTCGTAGCCATTCTCAACCATCCACCCGGTGAGGCCGGATGCAGTCAGCACCCCGGTCTCGACGATGCGCACGCTGGCGCCGCAGTTGCCGGCAGCGTCCTTGAACACCAGCCGCTCATGCCCGGACAGAATGCGCTCGACCAGCGCCGGGTCCCGCTGCAATTCATCCAGCGACCACAGTCCGTGCCGGCAGAACTGACGATAGGCCTTGTAGAACTGGCGCTTGTCGGCAAGGATCTCGCGCCCGGAAAGAGGATTGACCCGACGCTGAAACTCGTACATCGTGCCGGTACCGGCCCAAGCGGCCTTCCCGGCGGCATCCAGGCCCGGAAAGCCAAACTGGTACCATTCCAGCGGCGATATGTTGTAGCGAAGAGAGTCGCTGAGGAAAGCAAGCACCTGGCGCGACCCTCCCATACCCGTCTGGGCACGCGTGTGGCGCATGAAGCGCCGCAGCAGCGGCCAGTTCATTTGACGAAAGTAGTACGCCAGGTAAAGAATACGCTTCACGCAGTCGCCCTTACGCTCATCTCCCGCACCAGGCGATCAACGCTGATGAATTCTACCTCAGGCCATCGCTTCACAATGCTTGCCAGCAAACGCTTCAGTGCGCCCAGGCCACGCTTGCGGTTCTTTTGGTCCAAATGCCCGCCGAAATTGACGCGATGGGAACTGATGATCGCAGGTCGGCCCCAGAAAAAGGCCGCGGAGATTTGCTGCAGGGCACGACTGACCGGCTCAAACCCCATATCGCGGCAAGGTTCGAACACGACGTTACGCACCACAGTGACATGACTCTGGCCGCGCTGCTGCCCGCTACGATTCAGCTCCTTTCGATACCGGCCGTTGCCCAATTCGCGACGGAATCGCAGCGGCTTGTCGATGGACCTGACCCCGCCACGCTCGGCGACTTCGAACAGAGAAGGATGCAATTTCATCGCCGGCGGAGTAAAGGTTGCCGAACGAAAGCCCCAAACCTGCTCGAATAAATCCAGTCCCTCCGCAAGAATGGCGCGATGTCGCGGCAGCGACGACGGATCGTTCAGCCCGAACGCATCCGTGAATCCGACTCCTGGCATTATCGGCTCCTTGCCCAGACCCGCCATCGACCGGTTTTCCAGATTGGCCAGCAAATCTGGGGAGCGGCGCTTAAGCTTGCATTCGATCAACTCGACGTTGAAGTGCTCGCGACCATGGAACTGCGGCCTGATCAGGCCTGCATCCATCCCGTGCCGCCAGGCCGCCCAGGCCCCTTCGTAGGCCTGCGGTTGCTCTGCGGCAAGACGGGCAAAGGTTTGATCAACCGATTCATGCTGATAGCGCTCGCCGTGCAAAAGGATGGCGTCGAAATCCGGGTTGGCGGACAGTGCATAGGCCGTGAATACGGCAGGACGTCCGCGGCTGTCAGCGACCGATCCGAGCACCTCATACAGGGCCTCCAGGTCCTCCCGGGTCTCGACGGCATCCAGCCGATCCATCGGCCGCGAAACATCCAGCTCCGAGTCATGCAGTGCGCTCCAGGCGCTGCGTGAGGCGACGCGAACGGCCGCATAGTCATCGACCGCAAAGGCGACTCTCGGGCACGGCGAACGCCATCCACGCACATTCTTGGCGAAGTCAGACAGCAACCAACGAGTACTCATCGGTTCAATGTCACAATGCCGAAGTGGCAGGCAGGCGCGGCACGCAATGGCAACGGAACTCTCACTATTACCGACGAAGAACCAGCCGAGCCTTAGATCGAAAGAACTCCTTCACCGGCTTGATGCTCCCGTTGTAGACTCGCCCGAGTATTCGCCGACTCATGGGTATTCTCCAAGAAAGCCCCTCTTGGGCAGTGTAGACGCAGGGGTTACAGCGGCCACAGGGCTTTCCCGTTCGCGGCGCGTGACAGAACCAGGTCAATTGCATGACTGGCATCCAGCCTCTCTTGAATGATATCTCAAGCATCTCGCGCTTTGTGATGTAAAAGACGGGGAACTCGAACCAGCCGAAAACGAGATACTCATCAACACCAGCACCCCCGGTTGGACGCGGCACGCATCGCACACCGGAATCACGGCGAACAATGAAGTTCTCAATAACCTTTGCGGCCCTATCATCACGATGAACGCAGAGCTGAAGGTCGCGCACGTCAAAGCCGCTGCAAAACCTCGCTAACCAATCATATTTGCTTCCAATGAAGCTCTTCTCTTTGATTCGGCCAAACGCATCAGAAATTGAAGCGCAGGCTGGGACATCATTAACCGCGGCAAGTTTGGCGGGCAGTATGCGATGACTTGACGAAGG
Source organism: Gammaproteobacteria bacterium (assembly GCA_050485825.1). Taxonomy (GTDB): domain Bacteria; phylum Pseudomonadota; class Gammaproteobacteria; order Xanthomonadales; family Wenzhouxiangellaceae; genus Wenzhouxiangella. The sequence goes on along the minus strand of JBJHCC010000010.1, from coordinate 54,573 downwards.
ATCGATACGCGATATAGCGGCGCGAATATTTCTCATCGTCATCAGTTCAAGCCTGGTGGACTTACGATCTTCATCAATCAGGTAATGCGGATGAATACTTTGTATACCATCAAAAACGAGCTTCATTAACTGAAACGTCGAATCCCAGCCACCGGTCCAAAGCAGATTGACTGTATTATTCGTGGCGTTCATCGAAACTGTCGGAATATCGCAGAACCAAGCGGAATGGAAGGCCAGTCTGGCAGGCCATTAATATGATCTCTCGGCCGGGGATTCACGCCGCAGCGCCTCGAGACGTGAGGTACAGCTCGGCAAAACGATCGGCGTTGGGGCGGCCGAAGTTCATTGCAGCCGCAACGGCCGACGCTGCCATCGATTCGCGCAAATTGGGGTCAGTCGCCAGACGGGAGACAAAACTTGCAATCTCATCGAGTTGATGGTGTTGAAAACAGACGGCATGGCCAAACTGCTTCGCGTCACGCGCCAATTGACTGTGCTCACCCGCCACATATAGCGCTGGAATGCCGATACTCATCAGGTTATAGGCCTTGCTGGGAACTGAGCCGGTGCTGACTCGCTCGTCCAGAATCACCACGCCCAGGTCAGCTGCCGACAGAGAATGCGGAAACATTTCGTCGGACTGAAAGGGGAGCATCTGCACATTCGACAAACCGGATTCCTCGACTCGGCGTCGAATCGCCGGCTCGCGCGGGCCACGGCCGATGATCTGGAACAAAATGCGGTGGTTAGCCTTAAGGCGTTCGGCAATCTCGATCAGCAGTTCCACGTTGTGGGTCAGGCCAATATTGCCCGAGTACTGCACAATGAAGCGACCCTTCAATTCGTGAGCTGCCAGAAAGCGATTCTGATCGCGGGGCACCCGATCCTCCGGGGTAAAAATCGACCAGATGGGCTGGACAATCATGCGCTCCCGCCCCACGTAACGGGACAGCGACTCTGCCATGGTGTCGCTGATCGTGAAGAGACGATAGGCCTTTCGGAAAGAAAGGCGGTTCAGCCAGGACCAGATCCGATAGATCGGATGGGACTCCCGCATTCCGGTTACCTTGAAGGCGTCGGGATAGATATCCCAGATCACCATGCTGAAGCGGTGCGGCAGAATGAGGTTCAACAGATATCCCATGGGCGGCACGGAAACAAACAGGACTTCGTGGCTGCGGTAGCGTGTCAGCAGCAGCCACCACATCCGCGCGAGTGCCAGCAGATAGGAACCCGCTTTTTTCCAGGCTGGCCGCTCATGCCAGCGATTGATCCAGCAGACTGCGATATCAGGATCGAACTCTTCTCCCTGAACATGGACGCTACCCGCTATCAAGGTGACTGTGTCGAACTTGCGATTGAAGGCGTTGCACAATCCGACCGTCAGGTAGTTGGCCGCCTGATTGATGATAACCAGATGCCTAGCCACCGATGACCCCGGCCTGCCAGCGCAAGGTCTCCAGCAGGGAATTCGCAGCCGAAATGGCACGAATCTCGAGACTTTCATAGCGTGGCGTCTGACCACCGCTGGACTCTGCGAAAGCGGTTACCAGACAATCGGCCAGGGCATCCGTGTCCTGCGCAGGGAAGTAGCTGGCGCGCTGCGCCAGCTGTTCCCGATGAACCGGCAAGTCAGAGGCGATGACCGGCACCTGCAGGCTCTTGGCGTCTTCTATGACGGTGCTCCAGCCCTCGAACAGGCTGGGCTGGACAACCGCCACAGCGCCCTGCATCAATGCAACCTGGTCACTACGCGGGATGGCGCCAAGGAAGCGGACGCGGCTCTGCACTCCGTGCTCTTCGATGATGTCTTGAAGCTCCCGCAGATAGGGCGAATCCGCCAATCGCGGCGGGCGGCCGGTCAGGACCAGCTCTACCTCGTTCATTTCAGCAGCGGCAGCTCCAAAAGCCTTGATGGCCGTCCGATGGTTCTTGTGCTTGTGAAATTGATTGCTGATGATGAAATACGGTTGCCGGATTTCGTATCGCGCCTTTGCCGACTCTATCGATTGCGAGCTCACGGACTCGAGCGGGCTCACGAACCGATAAATGTCCATTCTTAGCGAGTCGGGGACCCGGTAAAAGCGATGAAAGTCGTCAGCTACGGCCTGGCTGGACACCACCATCTGCCTGCTGTGCCTGAGTATCAGCTGAATTCGCAGCTCCCGCTCCAGACGGTTGCTGCGAGTAAAGAACTCAGGATAGTAGCGGTGCTGCAGATCGGCATACCAGGACACTGCCCGGGCGTCCGAGCGGACCGGCATGTCCTGAACCGGAAAGATCACGTCCACTTCATCCCGAGCCCAAAGTGGATCGACAAAACGATTCTTGCGCGTCAGCCAGGAGCCCAAGGTCCCCAGCTTGACGTCCGGATAATTGATCGGCACCCGGCGAAGATCGGGGTAGTCGAGCTTTTGCACAATGTCGGCCAGCTCGGGCTTGAAGTAGGCTGTGATCTGGGGCTTTTGGGACTCATCGAGGAAATCCAGCGTCCGCAGCAGGTTCTGCAGATAGATCAGCCCACCCATCCAAATGGGATTGAATGTAAACAGGATTCCGATCCGCATGCTTCAGAGGCTGCTCAGACCCCGGTCTCATGCAACCAGCGATGGTAGGCGGCCAGGCCCTCGGCCATCGACCACTCAGGCTTGAAGCCCAGCGCATCCAGCTCTGAAATGTCCGCGCACCAGTTCAACGGGTCACCCGCGCGCGCCTGGGCCGAGAAATGGTACTCGGGGTGCGGCTCGTAGAGCCCCAGGAAATGCTCGACCGCGTCAGCAATCCGAGTCTCCCGGCCCGAAGCAACGTTGATGGCTCGGCCGTTCATGGGGTAGTGCTCGGCAACCAGCACGATGGCGCGGACCAGATCCTGAATGTAGATGAAGTCCCGCGACTCCTGGCCGGTGCCAAACAGCGCGATCGGCCGTTGCGGGCCCTGCACCTTCTGGTGCAGGTCCCAGAACAGCTGCTTGCGCAGGCCCTCGCCGTAGGCCGAGAAGATCCTCAGCGATACCGTCTGCAAAGCAAATACCGTGTGGTATTCCTCGCAGGCCAGCTCGCTCATGCGCTTGTGAAAGCCATAGGGCGACACCGGCGCTGTTGGCGCCGATGCCGCGATCGGCAACGTGCCCGGATTGCCATAGACGGCGGCACTGGACAGGTTGATGAATCGTGACTGCGGCGCGTACCTGCGCATCGCCTCCAGCATCTGGAGCACGCAATGCGCATTGAGGGCGAAGTCCCGCAGCGGATCGGCCAGCGAGTCCGGCACGCTGGCCGCACCGGCGCAATTGATGATCACATCCCCGTCGTAGGCGGCAAGAAGCGCATCGAAATCGGGCGCGCGCGGATTAAGCCGGGTGTAGCCGGGATGAGACCACGGCTGAATATCAGCCCGCGCCACCACCCGACCGAGCCGAGACAGATAGTTGACCAGCGCACCACCAATGAAGCCTTCCGAGCCGATGACCAGGTAATTCATCCGGACTGAGCACCCAGTTCCTCAATGGCGTCGCGGATGCGGCGCGCCTGATTTTCCGTATTCCAGTTCAAGTCGATCTCCTGGTAGCAGAAGGCTCTGATGACGGCTCGATCCTGACCGCTTTCAAACCAGCGGCGTATGGCGCCAGCGATATCCATGGTCCGGTGGTCGAAGAGCACGCCTGTTCGGCCCTCGACTATAGCTTCAGCCTCGGGCATCTGACGGGTCAGGTCATTGTGTGTGCAAACCGGCGTTCCGTAGCCCAGTGCATGCATGGCGGTCAGGCCCACCTCCCCCGGAGATACACAGAGATCTGCATTCGCGATTAATCGGCCAAGCTCCTCTTCGTTGTAGCAGGCGCCGTAAAAGTGGACCTGCCCAGCAAGCGCGCCTGCGAGTGCGCGCAGAGGCTTTGATTCGGGGCCGCTGCCGACTATCAACAGGTTGAAGATCCGACCCTGGTCCCGCAACCGGGCAACAGCGTCGATCAACTGGTCGAGGCGCTTCTGTGCCGTCAGGCGACCGATAAAAAGCAGGGTCGGCACGTCTGCCGTCACGAACCAGCCCTGCCCGGCGATGAAATCGGGCTGAACCACTGCATCTCGAATGGCAAGCTGCCGGGCGTGGTCCAGAGAGTTGTAAACCACTCGGACCCGCTCTGGCGGGAAGCCGTCGGCAATCAGCAAGCGACGGGCATGCTCGCCGTAGACCAGTACACCGTCGGCCAAGCGCAAAAAGCGGTTCCGAAACCAGCGCTTCAAGGGTCCTTCGCGGCCATAGGCTCCATGGCCCCAGAACAGAACTGCCATCCCCCGACGACGGGCAATCCAGACGGCAAGCCACATCGAAAGAATATACATCTGCCCGAGCAGGACCAGCACGCGGGCATCGGTTTTACGAATCTGCCCCAATACGCCGCGCTGCCAAACCAGCAGCTGCCGGACGTAAACGTTTCGAATCAGATGAAAGCGCGTCTCCTTACCGTACCAGCGCGTCTCTGCAAGGTCGATTGAGCGAATGGTGTTGGTTGCACCTTCCCCGAAATGGAAACGAACATCCAACATATCGTCATTGAGCAAGCGTTCCCACAAGGCAGCTCGATAGTGCGGTGCCTGGTTGCTGAAAAAATCAACCCTCAAGCGCTGCATGAACTCGAATTGAAGACCACAGATAAGCAGCTGGATTTTGCGATACTGGTTTGGCAACCCTTAATGATATCCATAGTGCCCTCCCAGCTCGCGAATTTCCGTGGCGAGAACCGGATCTTCATCGAAGAGTTGATCCCATGTGAGACTTGTGTGCGTTCTGGCGTTAGTTTTTTTGCTAACTTCTGAAGATCTGTGCGATTCCGGCAAATCAAGCTTGCCGATCGCCAGAACTTTTGGGAGCGTCTCATCCAGCCGCTCAATCTGATAGGTAAAGGATCCGAGTTGTTCGCAAGTCTGGTTCCAGTAGAGCCAATACCGCATCGCAAAGCCGATGCGAGAGGTCGCCCGAAAGACAGCAGATTCCTCCTCCAGAAAGCGTCGGCTACTCTTGCCAATCGCCAGGCAAGAGGAGATAGCGCTGAGGGGCTCTCTCACTTGATGCACAACCGGGAGGTCTAGCCAAGCCAATTGCTGCATTGAAGGACCAAAAGGCACCTTTTTTTGCTTCGACCCCAAATACCAGGACGCTATTCCATGCATCCCTAACCTTTCGTGCCCGAATTTCAGGCCAAGCGTCTGCAGCAGCTTCGCTGTATAGGTTGTGCCACTTCTCCCGCAACCGGTAACCAGCAGACCACGTTCGCTCATCGAAGGATTGATTGCCCGCCTTAACCGCACCGCTGACACTTCGATCTGGCGGAGCTTAATGGACAGGTATTGGCGTGTTCGCTTTCTCAATGGCGTCTATTTATCTTTGCGAGTCTACGGTGAGAGTAGCCGCATCGGGGGGCTACATGGCCAGGTCATCAGCAAGCCATACCTGATCTTGCTTTAGAGCCGGTCGACCTGCAATTTACTGCAAGCTCAAGACCGAATTGCTTTGCTGGGCGGCCATCTCTAGCAAGCTCGCTTAAGTGCGAACGGGCCAAGGCGCTCTCCATAGCACTTGCGTTCAGCTCAACGAGAGCTGGCTGCCCGGCAGCGGTCAGCGCTTCCGTCGAGCAGCCAGGCGCTCCAGCACCTCGGCATAAGCGTCAACCATCGTGTCAATACCGTAATGGTCTTCTGCACGTTGGCGTGCAGCACGACTATATTCCGCAAAATTGCCTGATACTTCGCGGTAGGCCGACAGCAGACCCTGAAAGTCGGGGCGCTCCCCTTTCCATGGGTTCCCCCCATAGGAGACAATGCATCCGGCCTGATGACCGACGAGTTCCTTCACCGCACCGGTATCAAACCCAATGACCGGAGCACCTGAGGCGAGAGCCTCCGCAACCGTATTGGGGCAGGCAGGGTTGATATCCAATGACAAGTAGACTCGATTGCGATATACCGGGGCGATGGCTTCTCGCGAAACCGCTCCCCTGTAGTCGATTCTGTTGTCCAACTGCTCCTTGCCAGCGCGCCCTCCAAAGCCGCCATAGAGAATCAGCCGAGCGCCCTGCTTGGCAAGACCATCAGCCACAAAACCAAGCAGCTCCATCGCGTAAGGGGAGTAGTCGATATGCCCCTCCACGCAAACCACATCCGGCGGCATGGATGCCTCGGGCGAACCGGCATCACCTGGACGGAACTCCTCCAGATCGAGACCGTTTGAAATTACAACCGATTCAGCTGGAGTCCACCAACCCTGTTCGGTCCACCACTTTTCAACGAATCGACTCTGGTAGACGACGCAGTCGGCCATGCGACCATGCGACCACTGAGCCAGCGCATTGCGCAGCTCAGCATGTATCCAATCAGCAGGCGCTCGCCTGAAGGACACAAGCCGATGCAGCCATAGCCGGCCATCCAGACGATACACAATTGGAACACCCCGCCGCTTCAGCTTGTAGAGCCACCCAATCTGGCGAGTCCCACCGACGACCATCGCGATGTCGGGCAGTGCTCCTCCAGCTGCCGTTCCGTGACGAGTCCGCCAACCCCGCTGCTGGACCGCGGCCTCGAACCGAGACTGAAAGCTACCCGGACCGCCCATGCCAGGCGCATGCGGAAATGCAATCAACACGGCTTGAACATCAACAGGGTGGCCGTGACACCGTTGGACGTCCAGACCCGTCTCCAGTCCGCCGTCGCCGCGATGAACTGAGCCCAATCGGCGGTCGGCTCGGCCCGGCCTCTCGATGACGGGATCGTGAGATCATTAGGAAGGTACCGTTCCGCATTGTCCAGAACGTGGAGCCCACCTGGGCGGAGTTTGGAAATCCCTTCGCGTGCAACCTGGCAGCGCAATCGGCCATCATTAAGGAGAACATCGCAGGACTCGTCTGAAACCTCGTTGAGCACTGTCAAGTAAGGTGACTCTGACCCGATCGAAGACCTCAGTTCAGCAAGCCGATAGCGCACATTCCCGCAATCGGCCAGCTTTTTGGACATCATTCCGAACCAAACAGGATCGTGCTCCACACTCAGGACGAATTGGCAGCGGCTGGCCAGCCAAACTGTACTACGACCGGACCCAAATTCGAGCACATAGTCTTTCACATTCAGCCAAGCTGCAAGAAACGAGATGGCATCAGCTGTCAGCCAAGGCAGATCTGGATTCCGATACTCAAACGCAGCGAGTCGGACGCGGTGAAACAAGTAGCGCGGAGTCCAGATAGACGGATTCATTCTGCTTAGCCAGAATGAAGTGACGAGACTTGAAGCAAAACGTTCACAGGATCAACAAATCCCGTAGGGCAGGATTCCGCAGCCTTGGCAAGAACCTGGTCTACCATCCAAGCGGGCGGGTTAATCGGCCCCGAATGCCAGTTTAGGCTCGAATCCCAGTAGCCTTCAAACTCTGCGTAGCCGTGGTGTCGCGATCGAAATCCATAGCTGAACTCAATCAGCAGCGGACCCCGTCTGCCGTCAATGACGAAATCCATGGCAAGACAATAGGCCCCCGTTCGCTTTGCCACCTCGAACGCATGTGCGATACATCGGCGATCCACCGCGGCCTCACCATACTGCGAGAGACCGCTGCCGGAGGCCCGAAAATCCCCGGGTCTGACGTACCGGCGCATCCCGAAGGCCCGGTCTCCGATAACCACAACTCGCTGGTCCGAATCGTTCCCGGGAATGAATTCCTGGAAGTACGCGTAGCCCCGCTCGCGGCCCAGCACTTTTGAGAAGCGCGGCGGCTGAGCCAGTCTCGCGACGCCCTTGAGCACATCCGCGAGGCCAGCTTTCCCTCGACGGTATTTGCTGAGCCGTTCGCGTAAATTTCCCAGGGGATCATAGACTGAAAAACCCCGGACAAAGGCCTGCCGAATCAGCTGCCTCGCCTGAGTCTCGTTCCGCACCAGCCGAACGCCGGCTGAGGCCGCCCCACGGCGCAGTTTGAAAACCTTCGGGTAGCTGGTTTTGGCAGCCCAAGCCAACGCCGCCGCGCGATCGGTAAAGACATAGGCCGGTGCAGCATCGATCCCCAGCGCTTCAAACAAGTACTTCTGGGCCAGCTTGTCGTCAAAATGCCAGCCCGTCCGAAAATCGGGGAACACCACTTTTCCGGCATGCTCGAGCGCAAACAACAAGGGCTTGGCCGCCAGAATGTCTGCCGGGTGTGAATGGCTGTGGTGCCACATCAGTGCCGTGCAATCTTCAAGCTGCGCGACGATATCGCTGGCGTGGCAGTTGACGCGCCGGAACGGGATACCCTGCTCCTGGCAGTAGGCTGCCCAAGCCGGGTGGAAGCCGTGCACGCTGTCGTGGATCGCAATCATTATTCGTCCTGCATCGCAGCGGCCAGGTCGTCGCTGGCAACAAACTCCACGTCCGGCCAGCGCCGTCTGATCTCCCCGAGCAGATGGTCAAACTGGCGCAGTGTACTGTCCCGGTGGCTGCGGTCCATCCCGCCGACAAAATTGATCCGGTGCGAACAGATCACCGCCGGACAACGCAGCAGAAAGGCTTGTCCCACTTCGCGCAGCGCCTTGCGACTCCAGTCGCTGTCCGGGCGTTGGTAGGGCTCAAAGACCACATTGCGGATACCGTAGCGCTGACGGTAGCGGTTGCGCTTTCCCGCATAGTGCGCAACCGGGCGACGCCGCCACTGCCGCGCGGGATCGGGTATCAGCTGCGCGCGCTGCCCCTGCAGATAGTCCACGTCGTTGGCGGCGAGACGTTCCTCGACCTGCTCCGGCCAGACATAATTGCAGCCGATAAAGGAACGAGAGCGAAATCCAAAAGTATCCTGGAACAGGCGCAGGCCGTCGTCGAGAATCGCCAGAATCTCAGGAATGTCGTCTTCCCGCCCTGGCCAGTAGGTCGCGAGGTAGCTGCGCCTTCCCGGCGCGCTGGTGTCGGTCTTCAGCCCATAGAACTGGTGCTCGAATGCGATACGGGCTTGCTCGTGGCCAGCCCGGAGATCGCGCATCCACAGCGGGCTGTTCAGATGCTCTCGCGCATGAAACTGGGGACGGATCAGCCGCTCCGATATCGCCTGACGCCAGATCGACTCCAGACAGTCTGAATGGTAGTGCCGGTAGGAATCGAAAAAGTGCTGCAAGTGAAAGCGCTCGAAGCGATCGGCTGCGATTGCGGAAAAGTCCGGATTGCCCATGACCGTATTGAAGGTAATGATCGCGGGCCGACCATGGCCATCCCGATGGCGCGAGACGACTTCAAACAGCAACTCCAGATCCGCACGGTCCTCCAGGCAATCCAGCGAATCATAGCGCGACTGGTCAACCCGCAATCCCTGGGCCAGCAATGCATCAAAAGCCTTCCGATCGGGCATGCGAGTGGCGCCCCAGTCGTCAGACTCGATAACGACAAGCTTTCGATTGCTTTTCCAACCCCGCCAGTTCGTCCAGATGCGGTTCAGTGAGGACTTGAGCGCTGAAAGTCTAGGCACAGGCCTGCTCAGCTCTGGCTCCTGATGATGTCTTCCTGGCCAACTCTTCCGCAAACAGCGCCTTCCAGAGGGTCCCGACATTGGCAATGAGGAAGCGCTCAGCGCTGCGGATTGCCGCCGCTCCCATGCGCGGAAGAACGGGGGACTGCGCGAGTTCAACCAGCTTATGACTCATGGCGTGCGTGTCAAACGGTTCAATCAGCCAGCCGTTTTGACCGTTTTCTACGATCCAGTGCGCCACCGGATAGGAGTCGAAGATGACGGGCACTGCCCCGCGGCTCTGGGCCTCTACCAAGGTATTGGGAAAGCCCTCGAAAGAAGAGGTCATGAGAAAAATCGAAGCGCGAGAAAAATACTCGTCCGGAACCTGCCTGCCATGGAAGCTGATTCGATCCAGCTTCATCGCCTGCGCCTGGGATTTGAGCCAGTCAAGGTCTGGCCCCTCGCCCACCACATCAAGCTCCCAGTCCGGCAGCCGCGCACTTACCTGGCGCCAGATCTCCGGGATCAATTCAACCCGCTTCTGGGCGCGCGCAATCCGGCCGAGCCAAAGCATTTTCGTTTGCTTGTTCGCCAATGAATCAGCCACCACAGGGATCGAGTTGGGAATCAGGGCGACCCGGGCAGGATCAAAGTCCGGCACAAAATAGCGCAGCTCATCCAAATTTGGCGGACCGAACATGATGAAACGGTCATAGCTTGCAAGAATGCTCCGAAGCTGCGCCGCATGTCGTAGCCGATGCCGCTGCAGCATGAGCGCCCGCCCCGGGCGCGTGAGCAAGGCAGGCCAGGCCAAACGGGGCGTAGTCTTTCTGATGAAGGACTCCAGATCGCCCTTCACCGAGAATAAGGTATTCCGGAGGCAGGCAACCAGCACATAGGATCGCCCCGAAACGCCCAAAGCATCGGTAATCGCCGGATCGTAGGGCATATGATTGATCACGATATCCGGCTGAAATCGTTCCACCGCTGCCACCAGGCTTCTGATATTGGCTTGGTTCCTGCTACTACCCGCTTCAGTCGCGCAAAACAGCGAGAGACCTTCCGGGGGCGAGTGCCCTCTCAGACCAAAGGAAAACGCCGCAGCCGCAAAGCCCTGCTCCATGAAGTACCGGGCCAACTTGCAGGTAGACATCTGTACGCCGCCACCATTGGGATGGAGGACCGGCGTGAGAACCTGAAGTATCCGCAAGGACTGCACGACCCCCAGCTCCTAACCGCCTCTTCGGAGCAACAGGTTCAGAGCTTCTTTCATCGACATATTGAGGCCGGGTTCGATCACAACAAGAAAAGGCGCAAAGAAGGCGAACAAGCTCAGTCTATCGAAGGTCACAGACACGACAAACAGAAATAGCGGGAACCAGAATAGCAAGGACAGGTGCAAACCCCATTGGTAGTAGGGCGGTAATCGACGGAAGTTGGCCGATGTGCTCGGGTCCAGCCTGGCCATCAGAAATCCGGCCAGAATAAAAATTGATGCGATGATCAAGGTCCGATTATGTACGGCCCAAATGAACCAGGTCAGATTGGAAAAGGCGAGCGTGAGTACCCCGACTGAAAATATTCGTCGCTGGTAGGGACTCATGCCCCTGTTGTACAGACCTGAAAGAAATACGGTCAGCACCAGAATCGTAGGCGCCCATCGTTGCAAACCAGCGCGCCGGTAGGCGTTATACCAGTTGGTCTCGCCAAGCCGGGTTTCGAAGGCTGCCAGGCGGTCAATCTGTTCCTCTCTCTGATACCAGGTCAGCGAATCAGCGCCTCTTTCAGTTCGTTCGACCAGGCTAGTTACTGGCTGCGCCGGAATGAATGCGGTAAAGGAAGAAACCGCCAAAAGACTTGTGTAGAGCAGGGGTCGGCTTCCATACACCAGGACAATCCAGGCGGGGATCGCCATCAGCCAGTAGCCAAAGTGAAACAAGGGCGGCGTAAACATCAGGAGCAGATATCCCAGGCGCCTCGTTTCATAGTATTTCAGGCAGGCGTATACCAACACCCACATCCCGGTCCAGGTTCTGACCGTTTGAACGCCCTGAAGACCCTGGATGAAAAGGAAGAGCAGGATGAGGGCCACCAACACATAATTCAAGCGGCTTAGCTTGAGGTGACGCAGCACCAACACAACCGATCCGGCGAAGAAGTATCCATAGAACGCCGAAACGAATGGCATATAAAGCTCCGGAACCCCCAGGATTCGGCCGAACAAATAGCTGATGACATGGTTGTAAACATCACGTGCGCCATACTGCGCCGTGCGAAATGTCAACATTCGCCAAATGTCTTCGAGAAACTGCCCGAAGGTCATTATGGAAAAGTGAAACTCGACCCTAGCCTGATGACGGATGGCATCCCCACCCATGACAAAGGTTATACCGAAGACCAAAAAGAACAGCCAAATCAGGAAGCGCTGCTCTCCTTCGGTCTTGCGCTTAAATAGATCCACAAGAAGCAAAGCCGGAATCAGCATCGCCTTCAAAACGGCCTGTGCGTACCACTGCTTGCCGTGCGGAAGAACATTCTCTACAGCCGGCTCGTTGCGAATGCTTTTGGCAGCGCCCGGTTGACTCCGTGGTCGCAACATCGCTAGATCTCCACCTTGTGGCGCGCCCGCTCACGGCGGTTCTCGTTATAGTTGTTGAAGCGATCGCGGGGGTCGGGCCGCCCAGTCCATCGCCGAAAGGCGAGCCGAATGGCGAACACTTGTTTACGGATAACCTCCGGGATAAAGCGCCTTGCCGCGTGCACCATTCGATCCTGACCCGTCCAGCTTTGCGGCCCCTTGTTCTCGTGGGGGAACCGCGCAGTGGGCACGGGGCAATCGAGAAACTCACAGAGCAGCGGCCAGGAATCGCCGTCGGCCAGCTTCATCACCAACAGGTCTCTAGGGCGGTCGGCAAAATAGGCCTTCACTTCCCGGTTATGGCGGCGGAAGCGCTCCAGGTAGAGCGCTTCGTTGCCAGCAAGCCGCCCTTCGCCGTACAGCCACTTGTGGAGCGGTATCTCCGCGTCCTTGAAATGCCGGGTGGCGCTGGCCAGCCAGGACTCCTCGTCTCTCTCCAACAGTATGAACTTGCTGCCCGGATAGGCGGCGTCCAGCTCCCTGAACAGGGCCGCCCAGGGAATATCCTGCAGCGCGTCGAATTCGCCGGCGGTCCGAATCACCGTCTCCAGATCCCCGCGCACCAGCGGGTGGACCATATCCATCCGACACCCGACAACGGAATAGCCGAGCTGCAGCAGGGCCAGCCCCAAAGTCGTCGTGCCGGTTTTGTGCCAGCCGACACAGAAGACTCTGGGCTTGAGAGCTTGTTTGCGCGCCATACTCAAACTACCCCGGCCTTGGCACTGGAGCGAAGCAGCCCCAGAACCGAGTCCTCCGGAATGGCCTCAGAGCCCAGACGCCACTTCAGCTTGTAAACCGGAGAAACTGGGGCATCAATCAACTGACGAGCGGCAGGGCCGGCCGGAGACAGCAATCCCGCCCGAAGCAGCGCGTGCGGACCGTCGGCACTGAGCTTCGGCACCTTTGCCCATAGCGCCTTCATTCTGCGGTCGCTTGAGACCAGATCGTAGAACAGGTAGTGATAGATCATGTAGGGAAACACCCGCAGCGCCCGGCGGACCGGCGCCCAGGTCCAGAATCGGGGCGCCCAGCGATTGCGATTGATAGCACGAAACAGGAGCCGGTCGAGCTGGGTGTAATCGCGTCCGTAGGTTCGAAAAGTGGTGGCGGACCAGAAATCCAGCAGGCGTTCATTCAGCTTGAGCAAGATGGGGTGCTGCGCTTCTGCAGCGATAAACCAGTTGGAAATCTCACGATCAGGGCCGGGACGGTGAAACATGAACAGGCCGGCCGGCTCGAGCAGCGGCGGGACCCAGGAAGAAAAGTCCTGATTGGAAAAGACGGTCGCATCGGCCCATATTCCGCCGTACCTGATGAGGAGCTGCGTTCGGAGCAGGTCGGATCGGTGTGCAAGCGAGAGCCTTTCCAGGACTGCCGGCGGCAAACCCAGGTCGTCGATATACTGGGCGACGGAGTCCTCGGACAGCAGCTGCAGACTCCAGTCTCCGCTCGATCGTTCCAGCGAATTGAAACACAGCTTGACGACTTCGGGAGCCGCTGCGGACCCCTGGTGCCAATAGGAAAAGATACTTCCCATTCAGGCCGCACACGGCGCAGTCACCGGCCAACAGCCGGCTGACTCCTTGAGCGCCTCAATAGTAGCCATACTGAGAAAGGTCTACACCGATCAGATCGGCGAGGCGCTTGTTGCTCTCTTCGAACCTGTCCTCGACAAAACTGTTGATGAAAGCCTTGTCTTTTCGCTTCAAGCGATTGTCCAACCATCCCAACGGAAGCAGGGCGGCGGTCCTCGATATTCCGCCGGCGACAATTCGTGAAAAACGGGAATAGTAGGTCGTGCCCACATGCGGAATGATTGGGGAGCGCAGCGGGTGCAGGTAACGATCCAGGCGCTGCTGCGACGGGGCGCGAGACTTGTTCTTGGACGCACTGCTGACTGCATCCACATCGGGCCAGTGCTCCTCAGGCAGACCCGATACGGCAAGCACTGACCGCAGTACCGACTTGTAGTCCGCCACCAGCTGCTCGAAGGGCAGAACCATGACGCGCTCGAATTCGTTCTTGTAGGCTCTGACCAGCAGCTCGAAATCAAGATAGATCGGCTGAAAGAGTTCCTTCCGATGGTTGATTCTGCTCGATCCACAGTATTCCTGGAGCGACAAGCATCCCACGCCCCTGACATACTGCGCGTACATCGAGAGAAGCATCGCTTTCTGCTCACGTACGAAAACCAGAATTCTGGCCTCAGGCGCGCAGGCCTTGATTCGATGCAGAATCTGGAGCGAGTCGTAACCTCCCGAGTGCGGACCGCCGGAAAGCCGTTCGTTTGAGAACACAGCGACTGCGTTTCGTGAGGCCGCGGAATTTTGTGCGGTCTGGACGAAGTCCGTCGCTCTGGCCGTATCGAAGGTGAAATCGTGAGGATAGATCAACTCATGGAAAATCTTCCGCTGCGGCACCCGAAGAAAGCATTCAAAGCGCTCGAAGAAGCTCTTCTGCAGGAAGGTGGTACCGGTTTTGTGGTATCCAATATGAAACAGCACGGCCTTGGTCTCAACAACTACGTTTGAAGGACTGCGCCGACGCCAGCCGATGTAGCCTGAGAATCCCATCAGGCCTGGCGACTTTGGGCGTTCTGAGCATCACGGCGGTCCGGCACTCATTCAATTGGCGAAGCTTTATGGCTCAAGCCTCGCAAATCTCGCCTGGAGGGGCATAGTCGAACTTCGCGATCAGAGCGGACTCGGCCCGGGCCACCAAGTCTAGGGTCTGTGAGTCATAGTAGGCGTCCATCCCTTTTCGGCGCGAAGCGTTGATCCGATCTCCGCGCAGCGTTTCGGCGGTGATGTCGGGCCGCCCGATTTCAGCCAGGACAGCCGCAAGATCGTCCTCGAGACGTTCGGTCCGGATGAATCGCTGAACCGCACAGTGAGCTTCGAGAAAGGCGGCGACGTCGGCAGGCGCTCGAATGCTTGCAGCGTGCTTTTGCCAAAGCGCTTTCGGGGTAAACACAGTGGCAAAGCGGTAGGTGAAGAAGCCCATGAACTCCGCCAGCGGCCGTTCCGCATAGTCTGCCCCCATAAATCGCTGACCCTCCGGAGAAAGAATGGCGATCAACCAACGACGGAATGCAGCCGCATCGTTGGCATCCGCATAGCAATCGCGCCAGAACTCGACATCACGACTCAGGTGCTGTTTGATCTCGAACCAGGCGGGCCGCCAGCGTTCCGGCTGGGAGTAGGAAGTACGCATAATGCGCTCAACCGCGGCGGCGCGGCTTTTCTTGAGCCGGCCTTGGACTCCCCCGCGGTCGCTACAGCCATACGCCCACAGGGACACATACCAGTCCCAAGGGTTGCGTATCGAACCCACTACAAGCTTTTCGGGGGCGGGGACGGCCAAGGGCGAGTGTTTGCCGCGCCGCTCTCCTCCGATATGGCGCTCCAACAGAGCAGCGATGTGGGTACCCGCACACTTCTGCATCTGCAGGAAGACCAGCTTCTCGCTGACGAACATTCAATGAACTCTTCAATTGCTAATGAAAGACAAAAGGGGCCGATTTCTTGTCGCCATGTGAATTCATGTCAGCAGGCGCGACACCTTCGAGACGAGCTTGCGCTCTATGTTCCTGTAGTCTGTTCGCGGTGGAAAAGACTCAGGCGATGGACACGGCTTTTCTCGCCAGTTTCTCCGAGAACGAATCCGTGACGCTTGGCCATCTCCGAAACCTCTTCAAGGTCTGGTCCACGGAAGACAAGTGTTTTTGTGCAGTGCTCGAACAAGTCCGACAGAACATCTGCTGCGACAGCCTGACCCACCTGCTTTCTGATGTGTTGATGAACGGCCAGGTAGAGAACAACATCGTAACGCTGTTCAAACAGCTTTTTGCGGACGGAGGGCTTGGTTATGTTCCCCCATACTATTCGGCTCGGGGTACTGACGCCCTTGAATATCATTTCCGCAACAAAGGCGTGGACTCGGCTGCCTTCGACCCCGCAATACGCTACCGGTCCATGCTTGCAAACTTCGTAACCGACAATACCCATGTTGCATCCGATATCAAGAACGGACGCGGCTTGAAACTCAACACCCATGTCAAAGAGGCCATCAATTCGATCCTCCCAATGGCCTTGGAATGACTTGCCAAGATAAAGCATGGTTCTTCCTTTCGATTTCTAGCGGAGACTATTGGCTTGGGGTTTTGTCGCGCCGGCGCGGCTTCGTCTTAGGCACTTCGTGAAAGCCCTGGCGCAGCTATTGAGGAAAGACCTGCTCATACGAGCCCGAATCAAGGATGTAACCTTCTCGCAGCACAACAATCTGGCTGCAACTCTTCAAGGTACTGACGCGGTGTGCGATCAACATGATGGTCAGATCCGTGTCCAGACTGTTGATGGCGTCCATGACGGCGTTTTCGGTTTTGTCGTCCAGCGCACTGGTCGCCTCGTCGAAAACCAGCACATCTGCGTTCTTGTAAAGGGCTCGGGCAATACCGACGCGCTGGCGCTGCCCGCCAGAAAGTTGGATACCGCGCTCCCCGACTCGTGCCTCGTAACCACCTTCTCGGGCCTCGATGAAGTCCGCGATTTGCGCGCGCTGCGCCGCAAGACGCACGCGCTCCATGTCGATATTGCGTTTAGGAACTCCGAATGCGATGTTCTCCGCGATTGTGGCATCCGCCAGAAAAATCACCTGTGGCACATGCGCCACGCGCCGTTGCCAGGCCTTTCGGTTATTCGCGGTCAGTGGTTCATCGTCGACGAGCATCCGGCCCTCAACAGGCTCCAGCAGCCCCATCAATACGTCCATCAGGGTTGTTTTTCCGCTACCGGTAATGCCGGCGATTCCGATTCGGGATCCTCGCGGGATGCTCAGGTCAATTCCGCCCAGGACCCAGGGAGCGCCGTCGCGGTAGCGGTAGCGAACACCCTCGAGCTGAATGCCCTTTTGGAAGGGAAGTTCATTGCTTTGCTCAGTTTCGCTGCCCGAAGGGACAGGCAAGTCAAGGTATTCGAGAACATCGGCAAAGTTCTGGCGGTTCCCCATGACCTTGGACCAGCCGTTGTAGAGCTCCTGGAGCAGGGGCAGAAGCCGTTGGGCGCCCAGAGCAAGGGCGCCCAGAGTCGGTAGCGCAGCAATCAGACCGCCAGGCGTTCGGGAAAGGTAGAACGCGAGCCCTACGATCAAGGTAATTCCGATCGGTTCGATGATGAAGCGAGGCGCTGCCGCGATAAAGGCGTTAATCGATTGGGCGTGACGCAAACGTTGGTCAACTCGCTCATAGTGCTGCTTATAAAATGGCTGGCTCGAGTCCAGCAGCACATCCCGGATTCCGCCCAAGCCCTCTTGCACCGCCTTTATCCGGGCCGTTTGCGCCGCGGCAATAATCTTGCTATTGCGTCGCAGGCGCACGCGCATCAGGCGAACCACCGTCAGGTAGAACATGCCAAATACAAGCGCAGCCGTCAACGCAGCCCGAGGCTCAATGAACAGTAGCAGCGCAACGATCGCCGATCCGGTCACCAAACTGATGATGGCCTGCATGATCGGCGTCAGCACTCCGTTGACTACAAACTGGACCTTGTTGACTGCTGCAATGGTCTTGCTGCTATTGCGGGCGATATGCCAATGGTAGGGCTGGAGCAGGACCTTCTCGTAGAGCTGAACGCCGATATCGAACCCCAAGCCAAACGTGAATCGATTCTTGGACCAGGTCAGCAACAAGCGGATAGCGGAGGATACGATGACAATCGCAATGAAAAGGATCGTCATTGGAAGCATCATGTCCTCAGGCTCGGTCCAGCCAAGGACCTGGAACAGCTGTTGAAGCTGCTGAAACTCCATCGCGCGGCCCGGATCAGCCAGCAGCGCAATGAATGGGATGACCGCCCCGATCGTCACCAGCTCCGCCACGGCCCCGACCAGCATCAGCACCATCAGCAGGCCGAACTGTGTTTTTCTCCGCTGGGGGACATGGGGGAGGAAGGCGCGGAGGAGGGAGCTTAGGGATTGGGGGGGAGGGGACACGGGATTTACGGTTTCAGGTTTCAGGTTTCAGGTTTCAGGTTTCAGGTTTCAGGTTTCCGGTTTCCGGTTTCCGGTTTCCGGTTTCCGGTTCAGGCGGTTCTGTTCTGGGCTGTTATTCTGGCGGCGAGGGCTTTCGCGAAGCTTGTGGCCTGGTTCAGGGCCGCTTCCAGATCCGGGATGGAGCTGTGGACCTGGTTGAGGTTTTCGGCGTTCTGTTCCGGTGCGTCCGGGTATTCATGAGTCATGCGGTTGCGGATCAGGCGCAGTTCATTCCATCGTTCGGCGGATGGGAGAGCGCCGATTTTTTCGAGTCGGTCGAGTTTGTCGATGAAGGTTTCCTCATCGCGCCATTCGGCAGCAAGCATCAAGATTGCCGGAAACAGGCGTAGCCCCATGGCGTCCTGGAGCTTGGCGTAGCGAAAAAGCAGCTGGTCGATGTCGGCAACGGTTTCGTCGTCCAGCTCGGGCCACAGCGCTGCAGAGAGCGGCAGCTTGCCCTGAAGTTGGTTCAGTGCGTAGTGGAGGCGGCGCAGGTGCAGGTCACACTCGCGCAGGGCTGGGTCGAGCTTCAGTGCCGTCAGGTCATCCACCCTCATAGCCTGATGCCGCTGCTACGCGCTTGTTCGTCTATGGGACGAAGGGGTGCGCCATGCCTGTGGCTGACGATGTCGATTTTTCGCTCCCCCAGCACGCGTTGCAAGCGAACCCAGAATCGTGTCTCCAGTTTGCGCTGCGCCTCGGGATCCATGGGCGGGAGTTCGAGGTAGAGGTCGATATCCCCGCCGCGCCGGGTGTCGTCGACCCGCGAGCCGAACAGCCAGACCGAAGCCTCAGGGCCGAAGGTTTGTTCGGCGGATTGCTTGATGAGGTCGATTTGGGTGGGGGTTAGGCGCATTTTTCAGGTTTCAGGTTTCAGGTTTCAGGTTTCAGGTTTCAGGTTTCAGGTTTCAGGTTTCAGGGTTCAGGGTTCAGGGTTCAGGGTTCAGGGTTCAGGGTTCAGGGTTCAGGGTTCAGGGTTCAGGTTTACGGGATCAGATCCTGATCCATTGGCTGGTTTTGTACCAGTTGTGGGTTTGTTCGATTCCGGTTCGCAGGTCGACTTTGGCTTGCCAGCCCAACTCTTTTGCCCGAGTGACGTCCAGGAGTTTTCTTGGGGTGCCGTCGGGTTTGCTTGGGTCGGTTTCGATTTTGCCCTGATAGCCGATGATTTCGGCGATGAGGTGGGCGAGTTCGAGGATGGTGATGTCTTCACTGGCGCCGATGTTGACGATTGCTTCGTCGCTGTAGTGCTGGACCATGTGCACTGCGGCTTCAGCCAGGTCGTTGACATGGAGGAATTCACGCCTCGGCGTACCAGTACCCCAGATGGTGACCTTGTCGGCGCCCTGCTCTTTTGCCTCGTGGAAACGGCGAATCAGGGCGGGCAGCACGTGGCTGTTTTCCGGGTGGAAGCTGTCGCCGGGGCCGTACAGGTTGGTCGGCATCAGGCTGATGGCGTCGAATCCGTACTGGCGGCGGTAGGCCTGGCACATTTTGATGCCGGCGATTTTGGCGATGGCGTACCACTCGTTGGTGGGTTCCAGCGAGCCGGTGAGCAGGTGTTCTTCTTTCATCGGCTGGGGTGCATGTTTGGGGTAGATGCAGGAGGAGCCGAGGAAACAGAGTTTTTTCACGCCGTTTTTCCAGGCCGAGTGGATGACGTTGGTCTGGATGGCCAGATTGTCGTGGATAAACTCGGCGGGATAGGTGTTGTTGGCGTGGATGCCGCCGACTTTGGCGGCGGCGAGGAAGACGATTTCGGGCTTTTCGGCCGCGAAGAAGGTCTCGACCTGGGCTTGGTTGCGGAGGTCCAGGTCCTTGCTGGTCCGCTGGATTAGTTTTTCCGCGCCTTCGGTTTGCAGACGGCGGGTTATGGCGGCTCCGACAAGGCCGGTGTGGCCAGCAACATAGATCTTGGCTTTGGCGAGTTCCACTTATTCGGTTTCCGGTTTCCGGTTTCCGGTTTCCGGTGAAGGAACGGTTTCCGGGCTCCGGTTTCCGGTTTCCGGTGAAGGAACGGTTTCCGGGCTCCGGGTTCCAGTTTCCGGGAAATCAGTTTCGGCAAGGAGATTCATCGTCTCGGGGCTTGGGAGGGTGTCGGTTTCGCCGGCTTTGGAACGCCTTGATTGCTCGAGTTTGTTCAGCATGGCGCCTATGCCCTTTGTTTCTTCTACTAATTCGGCCATCGTTTCCGGAGTGATGACACCAATCTCTTTTGCTATGTAGAGCTGGGTTCTCAATTCGGCGGCGGAGCCTTTCGCAATGTTGAGGTAGCGGATAAATTCATTGTTTGTGCCGCGATCGTAACCCTCGGCGATATTGGAGGCTACTGATACTGCGGCGCGGGCCATCTGATCCTTCAGGCCGTAGTCCCGGCATGCCTTCAATGCCAGGTAGACGTTGACGGCCAGTCGGCTAGCGCGCTTCCAGACTTCAAGTGATTCGAACGAGTGGTACATCCCCAATCGATTTCGGGTCAGGAAGCTTCTGTTCTTGATGCGCCGTGGTTGCCTGCCAGGCTTTGCAGTGGAAGGCTGAGTCTTGGCAGGTTCATGCGGGCGCATTGGGATGCCAGGAATTCTCGCCAGTAGGGCCAGACGTGATAGCTGGCATTCTGGAGGGCGAACGCCTCCAAGGCATCCTGGCCGGGATCGGTGTCAGAATGGTACTGGGCAACGTATGTCGCCTCGATCTGGGCCAGTACACTTCCGTCCGCGCCAGGCTTGTCGTGATCAGCCGCCGAATCTTCGCCGACTGAATCTCCAGACTTGTCCACAAAGCGAACGCCGACTGCAATGTAGACGCGGAAAACAAATGGCCCGGAATCACCTTCGGTACCGCCCCACAACGAACGAACCACGATGTGCTTGTAGAGCGTATCCGGGTTTTCCGGGAAACGTTCTTGTGCCTCGAGCTCCTCGCTGATCGACGCCGTTACGCTGTGTTGCCAGATATCGGCGATCCGGAGACAGGCGATTGCGCGCTGCAGTGGAGTCTGATTCATCCGGCGCGGCGGTAGCCGTTGTCAGTGCCTTGGTTGCAAGAAATGACCTTCAAATGGGTTTGCCCATAACGGACCTCTCGAGGCGGGTCCGAAGGGCGCTTCCACTGCTCAGCCTGGGGCCGGGCCGGGTCGAAGCGGGTTCCGCAAGTGTGAGCCAACAGCGTGACGAGATAA
The DNA here is from genome assembly GCA_050485825.1 of Gammaproteobacteria bacterium. GTDB lineage: Bacteria > Pseudomonadota > Gammaproteobacteria > Xanthomonadales > Wenzhouxiangellaceae > Wenzhouxiangella. The sequence continues at coordinate 33,276 of JBJHCC010000010.1, read as the reverse complement.
TGATTGAGGCTGACCCCTTCATTGTCGGCAGTGGATGAAAGCCGGGCATGCAGGTTTTTCGGAAGACGAAGGGTCACTCGACCGCTGAATTCTTCGGCCGGCACATGCACTTGAGGGGCTGGCCGGCCCAGCCCCGCGAGCACTTCCAAGCTGTCTGCAACTGTCTCGAGCGCGAGCTCATAGGCTTCCTCGGGGGTTTCGGCATACTCCGTTGCATCCGGAAATTCGTGAACTCGTGCTTCGAACAGCCGCTCGCCATCGACCGTTACTTGCCGCAGTGTGATGTTGTAGTCCTGCGCTTCAGTCATTCTCTTCTCCGTTGATCTTTCGTAGCTCAACTTCGTATTTGCCGACGATCTTTCTCAACTTCGCCAGGTAGACCCGTTTGACTTCAGGATTTTTTCCGTGGCCACAGGTATATGAAGTGGACGTAAAGTCGGACGCCGCAGACAGCTCTGAGTGCCGGACCAATTTGTGGCCAGCTTTTTTGCCATCGCGAACTTCGAACCCGATTTCCTCCAGCAGACTCTTCACTTCATCGCAGCGCATAGATGCGCCTGCGCTTTGCAGCTTCTCGATAATTTCCGAGACAGTCATTATAGCTGTGACACTACATGCGGTGTCAATGTGCGCTTCTCAAGCTCTGGTGCAATCTAAGCAGCCCCCAGAAACACGCACTCTACTGTTTCTAAAGCCAAATTCTGCACCCGAAACCCGAAACCCGAAACCTGAACCCGGAACTCTTTGTTTATTCATGATGATTCGGGGCGCGGTAGCCGGCCTTGGTGACCAGGGCGTCGCGTTTGGCGTGGTCGAGGTCGGCGGACATCATTTCGCGGACCAGGCTTTCGAAGCTGGTTTTTGGGGTCCAGCCGAGTTTTTCGCGCGCTTTGGTCGGGTCGCCGAGGAGGGTTTCTACTTCGGCCGGGCGGAAGTATTTGGGGTCGACGGCGACGACGGTCTGGCCCGGCTTCATGGCCGAGCCTTGCGGGGCGCGGGCGACGATGCCGACTTCTTCCCTGCCCTCACCCTTCCAGTCGATGTCCACGTTCAGTTCGGCAGCGGCGTGGTTGACGAAGTCTCGCACGGCGTGCTGGACACCCGTGGCGATGACGAAATCTTCGGGGCTTTCCTGCTGCAGCATTAGCCACTGGGCTTCAACATAGTCGCGGGCGTGGCCCCAGTCGCGGCGGGCGTCAAGGTTGCCGAGGTAGAGGCAGTTCTGCAGACCCAGATGAATCCTTGCCAGGGCGCGGGTGATCTTGCGGGTGACGAAGGTTTCGCCGCGCAGCGGGGATTCGTGATTGAACAGGATGCCGTTGCAGGCATGCAGGCCGTAGGCCTCGCGGTAGTTGACGGTGATCCAGTAGGCGTAGAGCTTGGCCACGCCATAGGGCGAGCGCGGGTAGAACGGCGTCGTTTCGCGCTGCGGGGTTTCCTGCACCTTGCCGTAGAGCTCCGAGGTACTGGCCTGGTAGAAGCGGGACTTTCCCTCCAGGCCCAGAATGCGGATAGCTTCAAGCAGCCGCAGGGTGCCGACGGCGTCGCTGTTGGCGGTGTATTCCGGCGTTTCGAACGAGACCTGGACGTGGCTCTGGGCACCGAGGTTGTAGATCTCGTCGGGCTGGACCTGCTGAAGGATGCGAATCAGGTTGGTCGCGTCGGTCAGGTCGCCATAGTGCAGGATCAGGCGGCGGTCGGTCTCGTGCGGGTCCTGGTAGAGGTGGTCGATGCGGTCGGTATTGAAGGAGGACGCGCGGCGTTTGATGCCGTGGACGACATAGCCCTTCTCCAGCAGGAATTCTGCGAGATAGGCGCCGTCCTGGCCGGTGATGCCGGTGATTAGGGCGGATTTGGGCACGGGGATATTGGGTTTCAGGGCTCAGGGTTCAGGAACTAACGGTTTTCGGTTTCAGGCTTCCGGTCTTTCAGCCGCCTGAATTGGTGGCTTTTTCCAGGGTTGGGAGGCCGTTTTCCTGGATTTCTCGGCGGATTTCTTCGATTTGCCTTGTCAGGGCTTTGTGTTCTTCCAGCTTGCGCTTCAGGAAGCGCTGGGTGATGCGGGCCTTGGCGGCGAGGCCGCTGGGGGTGAGCTGGTAGAGGTAGCGGTGCTTGCTTCGGCTGCGCCCAAAGTTGCCGGCTTTGACCCAACCGCGTTCGATCAATGCACGCAGGGCATAGTGCGTCTTGCCCAGACTGATGCCCAGTTCGCGGGCAAGGTCGCGCTGGCTGAGGTCCGGGTTGCGGTCGAGCAGGCGCAGCAGCTGCAGTCGAGTTTCGAGGTCCAAGTGGACTTTTGGCCTTGAATATTGGCTCTGTGAGGCCGGTCAAGCCCGGCTTGTGATACTTTGCCTAAGCAAGCACTAGGCACGCTACCGCCCTTGGGAAAGCACCCAAATGCTTGGATTTAAAGGCTTTTTGCGCATCTGTTCAATGGATGAACGCCGCAAAATGGTACCGCGGGGCACCTGCAAAGTAAACGGCCGGCTGCCCCGACGGTCGTTTGACCTTGCCCCGGCGCCCATGTAGCATACAGATGCTTGCTACTTGCCGGGTCTGTCGACAGAGTCTGGCGTATTTTGAGACTTTCAGCACTAGGGGCTAGTCATGAAGATCAACGCGGACGCGGAGAAGGGAATTCGGTTGGGTTCGGCGTTAGCCCTGTTGTTGGGCGCCGCTACGGCCTGGGCTGGACCAGCGGGCTATCTGGAAGGATCGGGCGTCGTCGAGCTGTTACCTGCCGGGTCTGAACGCGTTGTCGCGGCGGGACGTGAGCCGCAGGTGGTCTTTGCCAACGATCGGATTGCGACTCGCGCCGGGTCGGCCACGCTCAGTTTGAATGGCGGCGGCATTATTAGGCTGGCCGAAAACTCAGAATTGCTGGTGATAGACGGCACCGAACGCGGAATCTCGGGCTTTCGAGTCATCGGGCGCGCTGAGTTTGTAGACGTGACTGGCAGCCGAAAAGCACTCGAAAGCGGCCAAGAGGTTCGTGTGGCGGATGGTCTGCTCGACGCTTCCGTCGAAATCGCGGATGCTTCCGCCAGCGCCCTAGTGCCGGAACGGCCTGGAAACAACCGACCGGAGTCGATCAGCCCCTGAACGCTCTGGCGGGTTGAGGGGGACTCTTGCAGCTTCAGTGCGCAGCGTCATGCGCTCCGGTTTCGGGTCTTCCACAGCCAGGTCTTGTCCAGCGCGTACTTGGAGCGAGCCCGCTCCCTGACGCGCTCGTTCCGGGCCAGTTCCAGCCTCAATCAGGAGGCCAACGGCCAAGCTTAAACCCCAGCCCGCCGCACTGAGCCCCAAGAGCAGCAATGTCCGACAATACTGAATCGACGGGGCGGCACCTGAAGCCGGTCGAAAAAAACGCTACCGCGCTCGCCAAGTACGACCCGTACCAATGGGCGAGCGAAGAGAGCTCAAACGAAGAAGTCATTGATCTGCTGGTCTTGTGGAACGCTGTCCGCAAGCGCAGATGGATCGTAGCCAGCGTGATCACCGTTGCCTTGTGCATCGGCATTCTGCAAACCATGCTGACCGTTCCCGCCTACCGCTCCACGGCCGTTATCCAGATCAACCACGACTCTGCCCGCATCCTGCGCATCGAGGACTTCGAAGCCACCCCGAGAAGCTGGCAAGGCGTAGAAGAGTTCCGCCAGACGCAGTTCGAGATCCTCCGTGGGCGTCAGCTTTCCGAAGATGTGGTCCGTCGCCTGGGGATTGAAAACCATCCTGAGCTGTCCGGCGAGATCTATCAGCGCAGCCTCAGCGGGGAACTGCGGATGCTGCCGTGGCGGATCCGGCAAGCACTCAATCGCGACGCCAGTAGCGATCCGATGGCAGGGGTTGACCCAGAACGAGCCAGGGAATGGGCGATTCGGCGGGCGGGATCGATTCTTCGGGGACGGATTCAGGTCGCCGGACGTCCCAACTCGCGGCTGGTGAATATTTCTGTTTCGGCCTTCGATCCCCAGTTCGCTGCTCAACTAGCCAACGCTGTGGCTGAGGAATACATGCGCTCGAGCATGCAGCGTCGATATGATGCGGGCCAGGAGGCGCGAGCGTTCCTGGAGGAGCAACTCGACGATATGCGCATCGCGCTGGAGCGGGCCGATCAGTCGCTACTGGACTTTGCCCAGCAGCAGCGGGTGGCCGACCTCAGCGAGCGCATCCAGATGCGCACCGAGTCGTTGCGCAACCTCAACGCTCAGCTGACCCGCGCGCAGGGGGACTTGATCCAGCTGCGGGCGTTTCGCGAATTGATCGATAGCGGCCAGGGCAACCAGATCCGCCTGGTGGCTGACGACGAGCGCATTCGCGCCCTGAACACCCAACGTTCCAGCCTGGCCCTGGAACAGGTGAGCCTTTCGCAACGTTATCAGGACGACTTCCCAGCGCTGGTGGAGCTCCGCGGGCGGATTGCGGAGATCGATCAACAGATTGCAGACCGGCGCCGCCAGATCATTGACCGGGTCATCACGGATTACCGGAATCTCGAGTCCGAGATTCGCACGCTGGGTCGGGCGATCGAGGAACGCGAAGGCGAACTGCTGACTCTGAACCAGCAAGGTGTGCAGTACAACATTCTGCGGCGCGAGTTCGAGACCAGCCGGGAACTCTATGACGGCATGCTGCAGCGACTGAAGGAAATCGGCATCGCGGCCGGGATCCAGGAAAACAATGTCGCCTTGATCGACGGCGCCCTGCCGGTCGGGCGGCCCTATCTGCCGAATACTCAGCGGAATATCGTCATGGCTCTGGCGATCGGGATTGCGCTGGCAGTTGGGCTGGCGGTCATGCTGGAGTTCCTCGACACGACGATTCGCCGGGTCGAAGACCTCGAAAAGCTGGTCCGCCGCCCCGTCATTGGCCTGGTGCCGATGGTCAAGCAACGTGATCGGGCCAGCATGAGCGCGTTGAGTCGAGGGCTGGCTGATCGCGCGGTCAGTCACTACAGCGAACTGCACCCGAAGTCCGCCGTGTCCGAGGCCTTCCGTTCGCTGCGCACCAGCCTGATGTTCTCAACACCCAGTGGTATGCCCAGGACGATTCTGGTCACCAGCCCCGGACCGGGGGATGGCAAGACCACCAACGCCATCAACCTGGCGACGGTGATGGCCCAGAACGGCGCCAGGGTGCTGCTGATTGACGCCGACCTGCGCAAGCCGCGACTGCATCGAGATTTCGGCATTCCGGCAGCGCCCGGGCTGTCGAACCGTATCGCCGGCGCGGACGTTGCCGGCAGCAGCTCGGCGATCGTGGCCACCACCGTCGACGGCCTGTTCCTGATGCCCAGCGGCAGCCATGCGCCGAACCCTGCCGAGCTGCTCGGCTCCGAGCGGATGCGCAAGATCATCGACATGGCCGCACGCGCCTTTGATCATGTGATCATCGATTCAGCGCCGATCCTGGGCCTGGCCGACGCGCTGGTGCTGTCGCGCCTGGTTGATGGGGTGATCATGGTGACCAGCTCCGGCAGGACGCGCAAGGACAATATCAAGACCAGCGTTCGGCGCTTGTCCCAGGTGCAGGCACCATTGTTGGGGGTGGTGCTGAACCAGGTGGACCTGGACAACCCGGACTACGCGTACTACTCGTCGTACTACTACAACTACTACAACGAAGGGGATTCGGAAGAAGCTGATGCTCGGCCGGCCAAGGCTGCCAGCTCAGGCTGACGGAATAAGGCCGTGACGGCCGCCGCGACGGTGAGCCGTTCGCTGCTGCTGGCCGGGCTGATTCTGGCCCTGGCGGTGACGGTGATCGAGTTTCGCGACCTGCGGACGCTGGCGCAGGGGCAAGCGGCGACCCGCACACTGCCGGCAGCAGCCGACATCCGCGGTGGCCATGCCCGCGCCGATCTGGCCCGGGTGACGGCGTCGGCCTGGTCCAGCGCCGAACTGCCGGACTGGAACGGCTCGGCTTTCGAACTGCTCCGCACGCTGCCGCTGGATCATGGCCTGTGGTGGGCACTGGCGCGGCGGCAGGCCACTTCCCTGCAAGCCGACGCCGACACCATGCTGGCCACCAGCGCCACCGCCGTCTCACTGGCCCCGGCGCAGCGCGCCAGCCATTGGCAAGCCGCCCAGATCGCCCTGCAGATGGGCGAATTCGAGCAGGCCACGAGCAGCCTGAAGCACTGGCTGCAGGGCCAGCCTGGCGCTGTCGCCACGGCGCTGGCCAGCGCGCAGCGCTGGAATCCGGATCTGGATACCCTCCTCGACCAGCTGCTGCCGCCGCAGCGGGAGTATCTGCAGGCTGCCATGCGCCATGCCGACCGCCAGCGCGATGTGGTGTTGGCCGCTGCGGTATGGCGGCGGGCCGCGCCAGAGGCCGAGCTCGATGACCCGATGCTGTCGAGCTATGTCGAACTGCTGATGCGGCAAGGCCGCTGGCGCGAGGCCGCTGAGCTGTGGGCCGAGTTCGACCCCAGCTATGCCTTCGGCGATGTGCCGAACGGGCGCTTCCAGAGGCCCCTGGACGTCGGGCGCGGCCTCAATTGGCGCGATGGGCCGGTTCCGGCAAGCGTGACCGTCTATCGCGATGTCGACCGGTATCGCAGCCCGCCCGCGTCGCTGGCCGTACGGTTCGCCGGCACCGACAACATCGATTTGCGCGCGCCGTCGGTGCGCTTTGCGCTGCAAGGCGGGCAACGCTATCGGCTGAGCGGCTACTGGCGCGCGGAGGCGTTGAGTACACGCGCCCGACCCTATCTGAGGATCGAGGCCGAAGGTGCGAGGCTTCGCGAACAGATTGAAACCCCGCGGGCCAGCTTTGACTGGACGCCCTGGGCCTGGGAGTTTGAGCTGCCGGCCGAAGCGCATGGGCTACGAATCAGCCTGCGCCGGGACAGCACGACGGCATTCGATCGCAACCTCGGCGGCATCCTTTGGCTGGACGATGTGGTGATCGAGCCGCTGGCGCCGGAGGCGGGGCCATGAACGGCCAGCCCGACCGGGCCTTCGAGCATCGCAACGCCGAGCATCTGGCGCGGCGGCTGCGGGATGGCCGCATCCGGGCCGGCGACGACGAAGAACTGAGCATCGTGCTGGGCTGGCTGGGCGCGGCCGAGGGCAGCACCGATCTGCGGGCGCTGCAGCGTCTGCTCGGGCAGGCCGGTGATGAGCGCGATCTGCTGACCCTGATTTTTGACGCCCTGGATGACCTGCTGTTTTTCGATGGTCGCCTTGATGGCGCGGCCGCCGGTATTCGCGATCCTCGCGACGAGGTCCATGTGCGGCGCCGCTTTCGCTTGCTGCAGGCGGCCTTTCATCCGGACCGCTACCCCTGGCATGCAGCCTGGCTGACGCTGCGCTCGCAGGCCATCAACGAGGCTTACAGCCGTTACCGCAAGACCGGCCGGATCGACCCGCCGCCAGAACTGCTGCCGCTGGCCGAGGCCAGCGAGCGCCAGGCGCAGGCGCGAGCCGCCTACCGGGGCATCGCCCCGTTCGGCGACGCGCCGCCCCGACGCCGGCTGCTGGCCCGGCTGGGCCAGCCGAGGACTCTGCTGCTGGCGCTGGTCCCGATTGCCATTGTCGGGCTGCCGCTACTGAGTGTTTATCTGGAAAGCCGCAGCCAGCAGACCGCGAACGACCCGGCCAACGCCGCTTCCTTCCTGCCCGCCGTGGGGCAACCGCTGCGGCCTGAGCCGGACGGGCTCATCCCCCAGGGCACGGGGCTGCAGGCTGAACTCGAGCAGCTGGCTCAGGCGCGACAGCGCCTGAACGAGATTCCGGCCGTGATCGCTCAGGAGCGAGCGGCTCGGGCTGCAGAACCGGCCCCGGCCAGGCCCACAGAAATTCCGGCCAGCGCGATTTCAGCACCGGCAGCGGCGGTGACATCCCCTGCCCGCGACGCACAGGCCCCGGCCGTACCGGCTGCAGCCCATACGCCGGAGACGGCGCCAGTCTCGCAGCGCCTGGCGGATTGGTTCCCGGCCGGCCCGGGCGCGGAGCCGCAAAGCGCGGCCAGCCGACCCGATTTCGGCACTGTGGACATGGGCCCGCTCAGCCATCAGCCGATCCGGGAAACGCTGGAACGCTATCGTCAGAGCGTCGAGAGCGGCAGCCTCGAAGGCCTGCTGCGCAGCCATGTGCAGGGGCCGCGCGCCAACTGGCAGCAGGGGCAACGCTGGGTCGAAGAGTCCTATGCGCGCCTGTTCGAGCTGACTGACCGGCGCCAGGTCTCGATTCGGGTGACCGACGCGCGTCGCCATCCGGATGGCTGGGTGCTGGAAGCGGACTACCAGCTGCGCGCGATTCATCGTCAGACCCGCGAGCTGGAAGTGCTGAGCCGGCGGGTCACCTGGTTGATCGTGCCCGATCCGCTGGTCTTTCGAATTGCCGCGGTGGACTATTGAACCACCCGCAGCCTGGCGATCAAGCCGCTGGCCAGCCGACAGCGCGTCATCGGCACTGACGGCGCGGCCCTGCCGGCTTACCATTGACTCCTACCTGAACTGATCTCCCGGCCTCATGTCGCCAAGCCGTCATCGTTCATCGCCGGCGCTGTCGCCCAGCACCCTGATCGCGCCGCTGGCGCTGATCGGGCTGGTTCTGATTCTGCCGCTGATGATGGGCAACCGCAGCCCCGAAACGCTGAGCCTGAGCAGCCTGGTGATGGTGGCCGGAGCAATCCTGGCCCTGGGTTTGACTCTGCTGAGCCCTGATCGCGCGCGCTTTGCCACCCCGCCGGGCCTGGGCTGGTGGCTGGTACTGGCCCTGGTGTCGCTGCCGACAGCCCTGCAACTGTGGCCGTCCACCGGCCTGGCCGCGCTGTTCGGGCCGTATCCGGAGGCACTGTGGCAGCATCCGTCGTTCACCCCGGAGCGCTGGTCGCCCGATCCCGCGGCGAGCCGGCGCGCCTGGGCGGTGTTCATGGCGCTGTTCGTGATCGCCTGGATCAGCAGCCGCTTGAGTCGCATGGAGCGCAACTGGCTGCTGCTGGCGGTTGCGGCGATGGCCTGCTTTCAGGCGGTCTACGGCCTGTTCAGCCAGTTCACCGGCGCGCAAACGGTGCTGGGCATCTGGCCGCGCCACTCGACCACCTGGGTCCAGGGCAGCTTCAGCAACCGCAATCTGTTCTCCGCCTACCTGGCGCTGACCTGGGTGCTGGCGGTTTGCGTCTGGTGGATTCGCGACATGCCGCTGCTGGGCAGGCTGCCGACCGAGCTCAAGCTGACCGGCAGCGTGATTGCCGGGGCACTGATCGCGGCGGCCATTTTCAGCTCGGCCTCGCGCCTGGGCTCGGCAGCGGGCCTGGTGGCGGCACTGGCAGCGGTTGTCCTGCTGGCCCGGCTGCGTGGTCGCATTCAAGGTGTCGCGCTGCTGCCCGCGGTACTGGTAGTGGTGGCGGCCTTTCTGATCTCGGTCTGGTTTGGTCTGGAGCCGCTGGCCGAACGCCTGGGACAGCCCACCGGCGAGGACTATCGCAGCACCGCATTTCTGTTGATGTTCCGCGAATTCCCGCCGATGTGGTGGCTGCATGGTGTTGGACTTGGCGCCTTTCAGGCGGTTTTTCCGTTGATTCAGACTGAAGAGGTCTCGGGCTGGTGGGACTATGCCCACAGCGATCTGATCCAGTGGCAGCTGGAGATGGGGCTGGCCGGTACGCTCGCCCTGCTGGTGGTGCTGACAGCCCTGTGGCGACATCGATCGCTGAGCCTGAGCCGGTTACCACTGTATGCCGGACTGATCGCCCTGGCGCTGGTCGCGACCGGCGATTTCAGCTGGCACATACCCGGTACGCAGGTGGTGTTGGCCATTTTTGTCGGCCTGCTCTGCCGCAGATCCGATCGACAGCCTCGCCGTGTGGATAGTCGTCCCAGCGCGGGCGATGAACGCAAGCGGCTGCGCAAACGTCGACGCAAACGGTCGAGCGCAGTGGAAACTGAAATGTGATGCGTGTTACATTGCTGAATGAGTGGCGAGCCACTAGCCTTGCAGGCGAAGGGCGAATAACACCAACGAGCTCGGCAGGGATCAGCAAGGGGGATCTTCAATCTTGGGCATCGTGATGCACAGTAGCGTGATGGCTGGCATGGCCTTTGTGGTCTCCGCCGGGCTGGTGCCCGCGCTGCGCGGTCCTGCTGTGCGTCTGGGCCTGGTCGATTCACCCTGCCATCGAAAGCGTCATGAAGGCCTGATACCGCTGACCGGCGGCCTGGCCATGTTTCTGGCGTTTCTCGCCGCGCTGCTGCTCGGCGCGGGTCATCTCAGCAACTATGCCGGCTTGCTGGGCGGGATGGCGGTATTGCTGGCGGTTGGCGTGGTCGATGACCTGATCGATATCCGGGCCCTGTTCAAGCTTGGCATTCAGATCGCAGTGGCCACTACCGTGGTATTGAGCACGGGTCTCGAGATTCATCATCTGGGCCAGCTGTTCGGGCCGGCCTTCGGAAATGTCGGACTGGGGCCATTTTCGCTGCCGTTCACGGTCGCCTGCATGGTCTTCATGATCAATGTGATCAACATGGCCGATGGCGTCGACGGCCTGGCTGCCGGGCTTGGCGTCATCATGCTGTCCCTGCTCAGCCTGCTCGGCTGGCTGAGCGGCGCGCCGACGTCGCTGGTGTCCTTGAGCTTGATCCTGGCGATGGCCACCGCCGGGTTTCTGTTCTGGAACATGCGCTTCCCGTTTCGGGATCGCGCGGCCGCCTTCATGGGCGATGCCGGCAGCATGATGCTGGGCTTTGCGATTGCCTGGGTTGCCATTGCGATGGCTACATCGCGCGGCACCGGCATGTATCCGATCACCATTGCCTGGATTCTGCTGCTGCCTTGCATCGACACCACCGCCGTGAGCCTCAGGCGGATCAGCCGCGGGCGCAGCCCGATGTCGGCGGATCGAGCCCATATGCACCACATCATCCAGCGCTGCCATTTTTCGGTGACGGCAACGGTGGCGATCATTCACTTCATGACGCTGGCGATCGGGCTCTTCGGGATTCTCGCCTGGCATCAGGCCTGGCCACAGTGGCTGCTGTTCGCGATGGCAGCCGGGATGATGATGGGCTATACGGCGCTGTTGATGTCGGCGCATCGCTTGATCCGCTGGCGAACACGACGCATGCGTTACAGCGCGCCGAGGTTGCGGAGGTTGTAGGGCGGGGTTGAAAGGGTCAGGGTTCAAGACCCTGTGTGCCTTATGTCGGCCCCAGGTGGCCGACGGTTCATGGTTGCCGAAGGCGCGCATCGTCCGTCGCCCGCGTGGGGGCGACCTACTCGGTGTCGATTGATATCCCGGTGATTGGATCGGGTGCCGATCGCGTTGATCGGCTCCATGTGGCCGACGGGCCATGTGTGCCGGAGCCCGGCATCTTCCGTCGCCCGCGTGGGGGCGACCTACCCGGGGGTGGTCGACGGCGCGGAGAAGCGGTTGGGCCGCAGTACCGTCGATCGGCCCCACGTGGCCGACGGTCCATGTGTGCCGGAGCCCGACATCGTCCGTCGCCCGCGTGGGGGCGACCTACTCGGGGGTGGTCGATAGCTCGGAGAAACGGTTGGGCCTCAATGCCGTAGGTCGGCCCCACGTGGCCGACGGACCATGGTTGCCGAGGCCGCGCATCGGCCGTTGGGGCCCAAGCCCGCACTGCGGCGCTTTTCCGGTCAGAATTGATGGGTGAGGCTCAGGCTGATTCTGTTCTCGCGGTAGTCGAAGCGGGTGGCGTTGGAGTCTCTGTCGGTGAAGCGATAGTCGACAGAGGCGGAGGTGCTCCGACCCAAGGCGCGGCGTGCGCCCAGGCTCAGTGAGAAGATCGTGTCGTCGCGATTTTCGATACCGGCAAAGTCGGTTTCTTCGTAGCGCAGGTCACCGTAAAGGCTGGTGCGAGCAAAGGCTCGCCATTCGGCGTTGGCGATCAGGCCCAGCGATCGCTCGCGGCGATTGCTGCGCTCAAGCTCGCGACGATTGTTGTAGATCCGCATGCTCAGGTCGGTACGTGGCCGATTGAGCGCCATGCCCGCGGACAAGCGCTTGAGCAAGAAGACGCCAGCGATCAGATCCGGGTCCTCGAATACGGGCAAGCCGGTGATCGGATCCAGCTCAATGCTGCCGTCACCGCCAATCTGAACGCCACCGCCGCGTCGGCTGACCGTGGTCAGGTCTTCGCTGTAGTCGACAAACAAGCGGCCGTCGCGAATGCGGTGCTGGACATCCAGCCCAAAGGTGGTGCCAAAGAAGCGCTCACCAACAAAGGCTTCCAGCGACGTCCGGGCGCTCGGCTGCCAGGCGGCACCGGCGCGCCAGAAGCTGTCGTCCGGACGAGCGCGACGGGGATCCTGTTCAAAATCATTGCGCTCGTCGCCAATGGACGCGAATACATTGAACTGCGGGCTGACAAACCAGCGGCCCAGCAGCTCTGCGCTCTGGAAGGTCACCGATGATCCATCGTCGAAATCGATCTCTTCGCGATCGAAATCCAGCTCCCAGCCAAAGGTGGCAAAGGCACTGCCGCTTTTGAGGTTGGCTGCGATCTGATGGCTTTGGCTATCCAGGTCGCGCAGGTCGGAGACCTCGTAATCGACGCGATCATAGGAGTAGAAAGCTTTCAGATCGGCCCAGTTGCTGAAGCGATGCTCGAAGGTGGGGGTGATGCCAAAGCGGAACACATCGGTTCGGTCTACGCCGATATTGACGATGTCGCCGGCCACGCCTGAGCGGGCCCGCAAGCGCTGGTCGTAGTTGAGCGTGCTGTCGATGTAGAAGCGGTCGGGGACGGCGTCAAAGCGGGCGCCTGCCCGACCCTGGTGAAAGATATCGTTGAAGTCGCTGTTGTCCCAGTAGGCCAGGCCGAGCAGGTTGTAATCGAGGCGCGCGCGAAAACGCCGCGTCGTGGCCAACACGCCAAGGCCGGCATCAAGCCGGGAGATAAACTCGTCCTGGCGCTCTCCGGACGGGGCCAGGGCGATGTTGTCGGAGTAGAGCTGGCTCAGGCCGACGACCGGCGAGACGCGCCAGCCGATCTCCTCGGCCTGCAGCGGCAGGCAAATGCCGGCGGTGGCCAGCAACAGCAGTAGTTGGCGCAGGTTTCGGGCTGCGTCGACGCGGGGCTTCTTCAATGCGGTTTCCCTCTGTTTTCTGGCTTGGAGCGGCGCGGGTCTAGAAGCGAGATTCCGGAATGACAATGACATCACCTGGCAACACGGGCACATCAGCCGCCATGTCGCCGCGGTTGACCAGATCATTCAATCGCAGGTTGAATTCGCGGCGTTGGCCGTCGATGGTGCGCACCAGTACGGCGCGATTGCCAGCAGCGAAATCAGTCAACCCGCCGACGGCGATCATCACGTCCAGCACCGTCATGCCGTCACGGTAGACCACCGCGCTGGGCGACATGGCCTGGCCAATGACGCGAATCTGTTGGGTCTCGGCCGCGGCGATACTGGAAACGATCACCGTCACGCGGGGATCGCGGATGAAGCTGGCCAGTGAAGCTTCGAGGTCACGGGCCAGTTGGGTCGGGGTCTTGCCCGTGGCTGACATGTCTTCGACCAACGGGGTGGTGATCTTGCCATCCGGGCGGACGGGAACGGTGGCCGACATTTGCGGCTGTTCCCAGACCGAAATGTTGAGGGTATCCCCGGCGCTGATGACATATTCGGGAATCGCTCGCTCAGCCGGAGCAGCCGTTGGCGCCGGCGGCAGGTCTGGACCTGTGGCGCAGCCGGCCAGGATAAGAGCGGCAAACAGGGAAAGGACGGCCGGGCATCTCCCCCCCCGACGATGCTTGGATGCGTTCACGGCGTGTCTCCGACGTTTCGATGGGATGTTGCTGGACCATCGGGAAGGGTAGCCGATTTGCGGGCATAGAGAAAGCTTGCGCGGTGACGGAACAGCCATTGGCGGGACTGGAGCCGGAGGGCGGTGTTGCCATTTCAATCGGGCATCGTCCGTCGGGGGCGTGGCCCCGACCTACTCGGCGCCAGTCGATACCGCGGAGGAAGGGTCGGACCCGGAAGCGGTAGGTCGGCCCCACGTGGCCGACGGGCCATGTGTGCCGAAGCCCGGCATGGTCCGTCGCCCGCGTGGGGGCGACCTACTCGGTGCGGGTCGATAGCCCCGAGAAATCGTCAGGCTCGGATGCCGTAGGTCGGCCCCACGTGGCCGACGGGCCATGTTTGCCGAAGCCCCGGCATCGTCCGCCGCCCGCGTGGGGGCGACCTACTCGGTGCCGCTTGCTGCCTCGGAGAAATGCTTGGGGTGGCGCGGGGATGCCGGTGGTGGGTTCGATTTACTCGAATACGATGGTTTTGTTGCCGTTGACGAAGACGCGGTCTTCGAGGACGAAGCGCAGGGCGCGGGCGAGGACGCGTTTTTCGACGTCGCGGCCGTAGCGGGCCATGTCTTCAGGGCTGTAGTTGTGATCGACGGAGACGACGTCCTGGGCAATGATCGGGCCTTCGTCAAGGTCCTGGGTGGCGTAGTGGGCGGTGGCGCCGATCACCTTGACGCCGCGTTCCCAGGCCTGGCGATAGGGGTTGGCGCCGATGAAGGCCGGCAGGAAGCTGTGGTGGATGTTGAGCAGCCGATTCGGGTAGCGGGCCGTGAAGCCGGGGGTGAAGATCCGCATGTACTTGGCCAGGACGATGAAGTCCGGGGCCAGCCGGTCGATGATGGTGCCGATCTGTGCTTCGTGCTGTTCGCGGCTGAGGCCCTCGTGGCTAACATGAAAGAATGGCACCTTCATGGCTTCGGTCAGCTCGCGCAGCACGGCGTGGTTGGAAATCACGCCGACCACGCGGGCCGGCAGGTCGTCGAAGGCGGCGCGGATCAGCAGGTCGCCCAGGCAGTGGGCCTCGGTGGTGGCCATGATCACGATCGGCCGCGGTTCCAGCGGGCTCAAGCGGATGCGCGCGTCGGGCAGGCGCTGGGCCAGGTCGGCGCGAAAGCGGTCGACTTCGCCGAGTTCCTCGATCACTGCGCGCAGGTAGAAGCGCGCGTCGTAGAGGTCGACGAATTCACCGTTTTCGATGATGTTGCCGCCGTGCTGGAAGATCAGTTCGGTGATGCGGGTGATCAGGCCTTTCTGGTCAGCGCAGGTGACCGACAGCACCAGCCGGCTCATTGGGCGCCCCGCCCCGCCGCCTGGCAGCGCTGGGGCTGGCGCTGTTCCAGAACCATGCTTCGACTGACCGCCAAGGCGCAAAGTGCGCAGAGCAGCTTGCTGATGGATCTCATTTTTCTCTGGCGTCCTTTCTATCCCTGGCGTCTTCGCGTTCGGCGCTTCCAGCGGGCCCGGCGCTCGCTGGGGCCGGCGGGAAATGCACGGACAGTTCGTGGCGCCGGATCTTGGCGTTATGGCGGATATCGACCGGAAAGGCCTTGACGAAGGCGATCTGTTCGATGCCGACCTCAGCCACGGCATCGCGGATGGCCGGACGAAGGTTTTCGGCCGAGGCGCCGGGGTCGAGTTCAACGGCCAGGCCCGGGCGCTGCTGACCCGGCGTGCCGAGACCGACCAGCGCGCTCCGATAGACGCCGGGGATGGCGTTGACCGGGCCCTCGATGCATTCGGTGTAGAGCTCACGATCGGGCGTACGGACACGCTCGGACTTGCGGCCGCAGAACCACAGTCGACCGGCCTCGTCCTGCCAGCCCAGGTCGCCCATGCGGTGCCAGACGCGGCCCTGTTCGTCGACCATTTTGGCGGCCCGGTTCTGGGCTTCACGCTCCCAGTACTGGTCGGTGACGGTCGGGCCGTAGACCGCGATTTCGCCGATCTCTCCGGGTAGTACATCGACGGCGTGCTCGGCCAGGCCGATCGGGTCGTCGCTGATCCGGATCACCCGGACTCGATTGGCGGCCAGCGGCTTGCCGACGCAGATCCCGCGCCCGGCGCGGTTGCCGGCCGACAGTTCACCGATCAGCTCGCGGCCGCTGATGGTTGCCACCGGCAGGCATTCGGTGGCGCCGTAGGGGGTATGAATATCGGCCGTGTCGGACAGCGCGCGATGGATGCGCTCGATCACCTTGGGATGCACCGGGGCGCCGGCCGACAGCACGCGCTTGAGGCCGGGCAGACGAATCCGGCGGGCTTCGAGGTGGCGGGTCAGCGTATTCATCAGCGCGGGCGAGCCGAACAGATTGGTCACGCCGTATTCCTGAATCAGGCTGACCAGCATGGCCGGGTCGACCCGGGCCGGGCGGGTGAAGTCCATTGGCGGGATGACTGTGGTCATGCCCAGCGCCGGGTCGAACAGGGCAAATGGGGGGAAGGTCGGCAGGTCGACTTCGCCGGGCTGAATGCCATAGCTGTCGCGGACCAGCTCGACCTGGGCGGCGAAGTGACGATGACGATAGACGACACCCTTGGGTATGCCGGTGGAGCCGGAGGTGAACAGGATCGCGGCCGGGTCGTCTGGCCTGACGCTGACCGGCGCCGGGCTTGGTTTGGCGGACGCCAGCTTGCGGTAGACGGTGCCGCCCCAGAACAGGCGCGGACCGACCGTGATCGCACGTTTGACATGCCCCCTGCCCCAGCCCAGCAGCAGCCGGGCGATCTGGGCGCGAGTGATGCCGAGAAAGACTTCGGGGCGAGCTTCGCCGAGACAGCTCTTGAGGGGTTTCAGGCCGATGCCCGGGTCGATCAGGACCGGCACGCAGCCGGCCTTGAACAGGGCGAAGAACAGGGCGAAGAACTCCAGCGACGGCGGCACCATGAAGGCCACCCGGGTGCCAGGTGCAATCCCTTCCGCCGCCAGGCCGGCGGCGAGACGGTTGCTCAGCTCATCGAGCTCGCGGTAGCTGTAGCGCTGGTCAACCCAGCCCTTGCGCGTGCGTTTGCGCGGAATGATCAGGGCCGTGGTGTCGGGCTGCGCTTCGGCCTGCCGGGTCAGCGCCTGGGCGATATTGGTCACGATTCGGGTTCCGGGCAAGGCGGATGGCGGGATGATCAGGGAGGGATGATAGCCGGTCGCCCGTGTTGGTGCTTGGCGGGGGCATGGTCGGGATGCGAAGCCGGTGGCGGGGTTCGGAGTGCTGGCCGGCATCGGCCGTCGCCCGCGTGGGGGCGACCTACTCGGTGCGGGTCGATGGCTCGGAGAGATGATCGGGCTCCGATGCCGTGGGTCGGCCCCTCGTGGCCGACGGGCCATGGTTGCCGAAGCCCCGGCATCGGTCGTCGCCCACGTGGGGGCGACCTACTCGGTGCGGGTCGATGGCTTGGAGAAATGATCGGGCTCCGATGCCGTAGGTCGGCCCCACGTGGCCGACGGGCCATGGTTGCCGGAGCCCCGGCATGGTCCGTCGCCCGCGTGGGGGCGACCTACTCGGTGCGGGTCGATGGCTCGGAGAGATGATCGGGCTCCGATGCCGTGGGTCGGCCCCTCGTGGCCGACGGGCCATGGTTGCCGGAGCCCCGGCATGGTCCGTCGCCCGCGTGGGGGCGACCTACTCGGTGCTGGTCGATGCCTCCGAGAAGTTATCGGGCTCGGATGCCGTAGGTCGGCCCCACGTGGCCGACGGGGATGCCGGGTTCGGTGCCAAGGTTGGGATTCGCTGGGCTCGCGAGAGTCGTTTCAGGGCTCTCCCGCTTCCTCGGGACCATCGGGCTCGCGGGTTCCCCAGCAGGGTGTGTAGTGGCCGCGCGCAACCCAGGCGTGAAAGCTGCTCCAACGCCACTGACGGGCGATGGCGGCGTAGCCGTGGCGGACGGGGTTGTAGTGGATGTAGTCGAGATGCCGGTGCAGGTCTTGGTCGTCGCGAATGATGTGATCGTAGTAGCGCGGCTGCCAGAGACTCTGACAGTCCCAGCCCAGCGTTTTGCGGTGGTGGAATACGGTAAGTTTGAAGCGGGCAACCAGGCTTGAAACGCTTTCGCCGGACACGGTCTGCAGCAGCCAGTGCAGATGGTCGTCGAGCAGGACATGGGCGAGATGGCGGAACGGACGCTGCCGCTTGGTTTCGCGCAAGGCATTGAGAAGCTGGGCCTTGGCGCGGTCCGGCGCGAGCCAGCGGCGGCGTTGGGCGGTGACCAGCGTCAGGAATACCGTGTCACCGGTTTGAAAATGGCGGCGATAGCGGGGCATGGCCCATGATCGGGCGGCTGCGGGCGCGGCGGAATCAGAGATTTGCGCGTGTTTGGGTGAGAAATCGACCTGGAATCGGGTGGAATGGAATGAATGGAGGGCTGCGGCAGGCATGGTCCGTCGGGGGCGTGGCCCCGACCTACTCCGTGCCGGTCGATGGCTCGGAGAAACGGCCTCAATGCAGTAGGTTGGCCCCACGTGGTCGACGGGCCATGGTTGCCGAAGCCCGGCATCGGCCGTCGCCCGCGTGGGGGCGACCTACTCGGTGGGGGTTGATGTATCGGAGAATGGATTGGGCTCGGATGCTGTAGGTCGGCCCCACGTGGCCGACGGGCCATGGTTGCCGAAGCCCGGCATCGTCCGTCGCCCGCGTGGGGGCGACCTACTCGGTGCGGGTTGATGGCTTGGAGAGATGATTGGGCTCCGATGCCGTAGGTTGGCCCCACGTGGCCGACGGGCCATGGTTGCCGAAGCCCGGCATCGTCCGTCGCCCGCGTGGGGGCGACCTACTCGGTGCCGGTTGATGTCCCCGGGGGGATGGGCGGTTCAGGTGAGGAAGTCGTGGACCAGGGGGAGGATGCGGTCGTGTGCGTCTTCGAGGACGTAGTGGCCGGCGTCTTTGAAGTATTCGACGCGGGCTTGGGGCCAGGTCTGGCGCCAGATGGCGAGGACTTTGTCGTTGAAGACGAAGTCTTTCGCACCCCAGGCGATCAGGATGGGTTTGTCGGCGAGTGTGGGCAGGCGCGACTCGGTCTGAGCCAGCACCGCCCAGGCCGGGTCGCGGTCGCTCAAGGGAATGTCCTGGACGAAGCGCAGGGTGGCGAGGCGGCGGTCGGGGCTGCCCTGGTACGGGGCGACGAGGCCGCGCGCGACTTCCGGGTCGAGCTTGTTGGCGGTGGCCATGCGCACAGCCAGGCCGGAGAAGGCGTTGAAGCGATTGATCAGGAAGGCGCCCAGACCCGTGCGGGCGAACTTCAGCGAAGCCGGCAGGCTTTCATGGGCCGGGATATTGAACGCCCAGGTGTTGAGCAGGACGATGCGGCGCACCCGCTCCGGGTGCCGCGCCGCCCAGGACAGCCCGATCGCACCGCCCCAGTCATGGACAATCAAGTCAATCGGACGCTCCGGCTCGACAGCATTCAGCCAGTGGCCGAAGTCCTCAACCCGGCTGGCGAGGGTGTAGCGGTAGGCGTCGTCATCCGGGCGATCCGATAGCCCCATGCCAATGTGGTCGGGCACCAGGCAGCGATGCGCCGGCGCCAGCGCCTCGACCAGCCGCCGGTAGTAGAACGACCAGGTCGGGTTGCCGTGGACCATGACGACGGGCGATGCGGTCGCCGCCCCTTCGTCGATAAAGTGCATCCGGTGCCCGGCGAACTGGGCGTGGAAATGGCTGGCGAAGGGGTAGAGGGGGGAGGAGAACACGGTTTGCGGTTGACGGTTTACGGTTTGAGGAGGCGATCAGGCTTTCGCCGAAGACCGGGCCAGCTCGGATTCCGGGGAGAATCCGGGCATCGCTGGTCGGCCGCGCGGGGCCGACCTACGGTTCTTCGGGAGTCTTCCTCGCTGCCTTACCAGACCACTTCCGCCATGGCGCAGTTGAGGCCGGAGCCGATGCCCATCAGGGCCATGCGGTCGCCGCGCTTGACCCGGTCTTCCTGGATCAGCCGCGACATCACGGTGGGGATCGAGGCCGGGCCGATGTTGCCGAGGAAGGGAAATATCCGATAGACCTTGTGCGGATCAGCGCCGAAGGCGCGAATAAAGGACTCGGTGTGGACCTTGGAAACCTGGTGAATGACGACGTGATCCAGTTCCTGCACCACCCAGCCCATCACCGTGCGGGCAGCCATGAAGGTCATCGTGGCCAGCTTCATGCCTTCGATCAGCAGGCTCTTGGTGTCGGTCCACATCTGGTGGTTCCAGCCGCGACACAGGTTGTTGAACTGGGTGGCCGCGCGGGCGACACCGCCGAGGTACTGGTGACCATCCTGCTCCAGGTCGCCGCGCGACATGACCATGGCCGCCGAGCCGGAACCCAGCGTCAGGCTGGCGAATTCGGCCTTGAACTGCTTGCGGGTAACGTCGGCACTGAGCAGGCGCTTGATCGTGATGTCGTTGATCTCGCGGCTGTTTTCGCCGTTGACGATCAGCGCATAGTCGATGTCGCCGCGCTGCAGCATCTGGGCGGCGATGTTCATGCCGTTGACGAAGGCCAGGCAGGCATTGCCGACATCGAAGCTTTCGCAGGTATCCGCCAGCTTGAGGTTGCCGTGGACCATGCAGGCGGTCGAGGGCTCGAGGAAATCGCGGGAGACCGAGGTGTTGATCAGGATGCCGATCTGCTTCGGATCGATATCGGCCTGAGCCAGGGCCTGGCGGGCGGCCAGGGTTGCGCCGTCGGAAGGGGCCATGCCGTCGTCCCAGAAACGCCGCTCCATGATGCCGGCCAGGTCGATCAGCGGGTTGCCGGGCATGCCGAGCTTGCGCAGGGTCGGCGCAAGCCGATCGGCCACTTCCTCGCTGGTGATGCGATGGGGCGGCTCGACGTGGGCCACGGACTTGATGACGACGTTATCAAACAGCATGAATACGACCAGGCCCGTTCAGCGGGCGACAGTGAAAAGCGACCCGCTATTATACGCCCGAAGAGCCGGCGAGATTCAGCATGGAACAAGAGGCACTGAAAGCGCGCATCACGCAGGCTGCGCAGGCCTTGCGCGCGGCCGAGCAGCCGCTGAGAATTCTGGGTCTGCTGGCCTGGCCGCTGAGCGTTCGCGAGCGCTTTCTGGCCAATGGCGGCCGCGCCATGCCGAGGGTGAGCTATCCCGAGGTCGACACCCGCGCGATCGATCAGGCGCTGGCCGAAGCGCGGCCGCTGATTGCAGCGTCAGGCCCGGCGCGCGTCTGGCTGGGCCGGACCGCCGACCGCATCGCGACGGCCCGTCGGATGATTCAGCACCTGGGCGAGCCGGCTTTTTTCCGCTGCTCCACCGAGCTTTACGGGGCCCCGGATCTGCCGCTGGCCGATACCGACCGCAGCCCGCTCGACCTGGCCCGGCGGCTGCGCCGCATTCTTGACGGCCTGACGCATCTCGACCTGGGCGCCCCGGCCGATGCCAGCGCAACGGCAGACGAGGTGGCGCGGCGGATGGCGGAAGCGGCGCAGAAGTTCTTCGGCGAGAAGGCCCCCGCGGTCGAAGTCGTCGAGCAACTGTCGGCCAACGCCACCGCCGGACCGAGCCGGATCCGGATCCGGGCCGGCGCCCGCTTTACCGATCGCGACGTCGAGCAGCTGATCCATCATGAGGCCGGCATCCACGTCACCACCGCGCTGAACGGCCGGCACCAGCAGGCGCTGCCGATTCTCGCCGCCAGCCACCCGGGCACCACTCGGACCCAGGAAGGGCTGGCCGTGTTTGCCGAGTTCATCACCGGCTGCATGGACCTCGATCGCCTGAGCCGCCTGTCGGATCGGGTGCTGGGTATCCATATGGCCGCGGAGGGCGCGGACTTTGTCGAGGTCTTCGGCCATTTTCTGAACCAGGCCGAGGCACGCGCCAGCGGCGCCGATGACCAGGCCCAGGCACTGGCTCGGCGCAAGGCCGCCTATGAGCAGACCCGGCGGGTGTTTCGCGGCGGTGTGCTGAGCGGCGGGGCGCCTTTTACCAAGGATGTGGTCTATCTGGACGGGCTGCTGCGGGTTCACGATTTCCTGCGCTCGGCGGTGGCGGCCGGCCGCGCCGATGTGCTGATGCTGTTGTTCTGCGGCAAGCTTGATCTGGACGATGTACCCGTGCTCTGCGAGCTGGCTGAGCTGGGCTTGCTGCAGCCGCCGAAATTCCTGCCCGGCTGGGCAGCGGATCGGCGCTTCCTGGTGAGTTATCTGGCCTACTCCGGTTTCCTGGGGCGGGTCAGGATGGGCCAGGTCCAGGTCCGCTACGCAGAGCTGCTCGCCGCCGCGCCGGTGGTCAGATTCGGCGAGGCCGCGTCGAGCTGAGCCCTCGATCAGCCGACCACCCGGTTGCGACCGTCCTGCTTGGCCTGGTAGAGGTTGCGATCGGCCGCTTCGATCAGCTCGCGCAGGCTGCCGCCGTCGGCGGGGCGCGCGCTGGCGATGCCGATTGAGACGGTGATGCCCAGCGGACCGCTCTCCACCTCCTGTCGAATGTGCTCGGCGAGCTCGCGGGCGCTGGCCAGGGTGGTACCCGGCAGCACGCAGACAAATTCTTCGCCGCCATAGCGGGCAACCAGATCCTCGCTGCGACGCAGGCAGGCGGTAACCACCCGGGCCACCTCGCACAGCGCATCGTCGCCGGCCTGGTGGCCGAAGCTGTCGTTGTAGCGCTTGAAGTGGTCAACGTCCAGGATCACGACCGACAGCTCGCCGCCGCCCTGGCGCCAGCTCTCTTCGAGATAATCTTCCAGGCGGCGGCGATTGGCGATCGAGGTCAGTCCGTCGACGTGCACCATGCTTTCGAGCTTGCGATTGGCCGCGGCCAGCTCGGCGGTCCGGCGATCGACCATGCCAGCCAACCGCTGTTGCTCGGCCAGCGCTCGCTGCAGTCGCCAGCGCACCAGCGCCGCCAGCAGCCCGATCAGCCCCAGCACACCGAGCAGGACCCACAGCGCGAGCAGCAAGCGCTGCCGATACCAGGCCGGCTCGATCGTGAACTCGAAGGGCTCGATCCGGCTGATCACACCAGCCGGACTGCGCGCCTCGGCCTCGAAACGGTACGGCCCGGGCTTCAGGCGCGAGAAGCTCACCCGCGATGACTGCCCCCATTCGGTGAACTGATCGGCATAGCCGATCAGCCGATAGCGGGTGCGGGTCAGGTCGGGCCGGCGATACTCCGGCAGCGCGAAGTCGAACTGAATGAACTCATCGTCCATTCTGAAGCTCAACGGTCGCCGGTCCAGCGGCTGGGGCTCGATCCAGCTGTCGTCGCGGGCGCGCAGCAGCACGGCGCTGAGCCGCAGGCCGGGCCCGCTGCGCTCCGGCGTGACCCGCTGGCGCTCAAACAACAACAGGGTGCCCGTGCCACCAATCAGGATGCTGTCGTTGACCCGGTTGATCGAATTGATCGGGCCGGGATCGAGCTGGGCGACGTCTTCGGTCAACCAGCTACCGTGGGCCGGACGGCGCCACAGCTGACGGCTGCTCGCCGACCAGATTTCGTCGTCCAGGCCGGCCTTCAGCAGCAGCTGATTGTCGGGCTGGCGCAGTGCGCCCAGACCGCCCAGATCCACCGGTTCGAAGCGATCATCACGCCACCGAAGAAAACCCTCGCGGCTGGACAGGACGATGCCCAGATCGGGCAGGCGGGCCAGCTCCGCACTGCTCTCCGGGCGATGGCTCAACCCGTGGTCGGGACCCAGCGCCTGCCAGCTCAACAGCCGGCCGTCGGCCGGGTCCAGCCGGATGCGATGCAGACCGCGGTAGGCCGTCGCCAGCAACAAGTCCCCTGGGCCGAGCTCCTTCAGGCTGGTGACCAGACCCAGTGCTTCTTCATGGCGCGACAGCTCCTGCCAGCCGTCCGGCGTGTCGCGCAGCACCAGCAGACCCAGTTCGGCGCCCACATAGACCAGGCCGGGATCATCGCTGGCGCGAACGAGCACGCGCGGCATGATGTCCTGTTCAAGCAGCGGGACCACCCGCTCCTCCGAAATCTCGAACAGCTGATAAGAGTCCGCCAGCAGGCCCCGAGCAGGCCCCAGTGGCAGCCAGTCCCAGGCCTCGAAGTCGGTCCAGCCGGTTGACACGAAGGCCACGGGCTGCCGGGGATTGCCGGTATCTGTACTGACCAGCGCGCCCGAACTGCTGAGCGCCAGCCAGCGGTTCTGCCAGGTATCGACGCGACGGATACTGCCGACCAGGCCGCTGGATTCTCCGACTCGCAGCCAGGGCGAAGGCCAACTGACATGCTTGATGTCTGAGGTGCTGAGCACAAACAGCCCGCCGTGATGCGAGTTGATCAGGCCGACGATGAAATCCCGGGTCATCTGAAAAGCCTGGAAAACCTGCTCCCGCCGATCCAGCAGATAGAGCTGACCATCGGCCGCGCCCAGCGCCAGCGTCCCGTCGGCCAGTACGCTGGCCGCACCGAACTGCGCAGCGGACGGAAAGCCCTCCGGCATCGACTAGGCCTCGACCTGGCCGTCCCGCCAGTGCAGAAAGCGACCGTCGCGCTGCAGGGCCAGCAGCCCGCCCTCCGGCAGCGGCAGCAGATGATAGGCCTGAGTGGCAAAGGCCTCGCCACCGGGCAGCAGATGGAAGTCAGCGCCGTTGAAGGCCTTCAGGCCCAGGCCACGGAACTGCACCACGACCTGGCCGTCGACCAGGGCCTGCGCGCCGAAGCGATCCTGGTGGCGCCAGAGTTCGAGGCTGTCATCGTCCGGGCGATAGCGGAACAGGTGATGGTTGGCATTGAAGAAAACGCCGTCGGGGCTGACCAGAATCTCCCAGATCTGATCAAAGGATTCACCGCCGAGCAGGCTATCGGCCTGGGCGGCGAGATCGGTGTAGACCAGGTTGCCGGCCACGTCCGCGCGCAGAAAGCCGAAGCTTTCCTCACCACCGGTGTAGAGCGTATCGCGGCCGTCATGGGCGAGGACGCGCAGAATCAGGCCGTTCGGCGAGGGCCAGCCCTGCCAGCGCCGCCCGTCGTAGCTGTGGACGCCGAGGCTGTGCGCGATATGGAGCAGTCCATCCGGCGACGCTGCCAGGCCCAGCATGCGCGAGCCGATATCGACCGGCGGCTCCAGGCGGGTCTGCGGCGGCAGGCCGCCAGGCAGCGGCGGCAGGTCGGCAAGCGCCATCCCGACAGGCAGGACAAAGGCCAGCCAGAGCAGACGCTTGAAGCTCATCCCCTCGCCTTCGCACCCCTTTGCGGTCACCTGGACTGTCGAGAATATCACTTTTGCGCAAGTGGCCGCGCAGGCCGGTTCAGTCGAGCAGACGATTGATCAGGGAGCGCAAAGCCAGCGGCCGAATCGGCTTGTGCAGGAACTGGCAGCCGGCAGCCTGCGCCGCCTGGCGCACCTCGGCGGCATGATCGGCGCTGATCAGGATGGCCGGGCGGCGGTGATCAGGCGATGCCAGCGTCCGGTACAGGTCCAGCCCGGTCAGTCCCTGATCGAGGTGGTAGTCAAGAATGAGCAGATCCGGTGCCTGGCGATCCCGGGCGGCTAGCGCAGCGGCTTCGTCCGCGGCGATTTCCACCTCCAGCCCCCAGCCGCTCAGCAGGGCCGCCAGCGAGTCCCGCATCGCGGCTTCGTTATCCACTACCAGCACCCGGCCACGGCGGCTGGGCGCCACCCCGCGGGCCGGTGTCGGCCGACGCGGCATCGCCGCCACTCGGGGCACGCTGACGGTAAAGGCCGTCCCTCGCCCTGGCACGCTGACCAGATTCAGCGGATGATCAAGCAGCCGCGCCATCCGCTCGGCGATCGCCAGCCCCAGGCCCAGACCGGGTGCGCGGCGATCCTGATCCAGCCGTCGAAACTCCTCGAAAATGATGGCGCGGGCTTCGTCTGGAATCCCCGGGCCGGTATCCCACACCCCGGCCAGCACGCGCGCCCCCTGGCGTCGGCAACCGATCAGAATCCGTCCCGATCCGGTGTAGCGTACGGCGTTGGACAGGAAGTTCTGCAGGATACGGCGCAGCAGCTGCGGGTCGGACTCGACCCAGAGACGGGTTTGCACACAGTCGAGCTTGAGGCCGCGCTCTTCGGCCATCAGGCTGAACTCACCGTGCAGCTGGCTGAACAGCTCGCTCAAGGGGAAGCGGCTGCGACGCGGCTCGAGCCCGCCGGCATCGAGGCGGGAGATGTCCAGCAGCCCTTCGAGCAGGTTCTCCGTCGCCGCCAGAGCGCCCGAAATCTGTTTCAGGGACGCGCGCTCCGATCGTTCGCCGAGCCGTCCGCCGAGCGCATGCGTCAGCAGCTGCGCCGCATTCAGCGGCTGCACCAGGTCATGGCTGACGGCGGCCAGAAAGCGGGTCTTGGCCTCGCTGGCGCGCTCGGCCTGCAGCTTGGCCTGCTCCAGTTCGGCGGTCCGCGCCACCACGCGTTGCTCCAGGGTCTCATTGATCTGCTTGAGCTCCTCGGCCGTGCGCCGAGATGCGGTGACATCGCTGAAGGTGGCGACAAAGCCGCCGCCGGGCATCGGATTGCCGCGAATCTCGATGATCCGGCCGTCCGGCCAGGGCCGCTCGATCTGGTGGCGGGAGCCGGCTCGCTTCCAGTCCAGCCGGCGCTTGATCTTCGCCTCGACATCACCGGCGCCCATCAGGCCGCCCTCGGCGTTGTGGCGCAGCAGGTCTGCCACCGGGCGCCCGACCTGGATCAGCGTCGGCGGGTAGTCGAACAGGGCCAGATAGGCGCCATTCCAGGCCACCAGGCGCATCTCCCGGTCAACCACGCACACCCCCTGGCTCATGTTCTCCAGCGCCCCCGACAGCACCTCCTGGGAGAAGCGGGCCTGCTCGGCGGCCTGGCCGACCAGGTCGGCTACGGTCTCCAGCGGCGCCGCCGTGCGCTTGCGCGCGGCCTCCATCAACAGCCGCGCCGAGGCCGATCCCACCACGGCAGACAGCTCGTGCTCCAGCG
The DNA here is from genome assembly GCA_050485825.1 of Gammaproteobacteria bacterium. Lineage (GTDB taxonomy): Bacteria > Pseudomonadota > Gammaproteobacteria > Xanthomonadales > Wenzhouxiangellaceae > Wenzhouxiangella. The sequence goes on along the minus strand of JBJHCC010000010.1, from coordinate 6,637 downwards.
CGGATTCCAGGTCGCGACCGGCCGAAGCAGCGGCAAACAGCAGCGTCACTCGCTCTGCACTCAGGAAGCGCTCGGCCAGCTGGCGCAGGACGGCCGCGTCCAGGCTGGTCGCCAAGGCGGACGGCGCGGCATCGCGACGGCTGCGGTCAGGCAGCCAGCGCGCCGCCAGCAGGGTCACGGCGATATTGATCAGCAGCGAGCTGGCCACGGCCCGACTCAGCGCCTCCAGCCCGCCCAGACCCAGCAGGCGCTCGGGCGACAGCAGGCTCAGGCCCAGCGGGCCCTGCTCGATCCAGCCCGGCATCAGCTCGCCGCCGCTGAACAGCAGCGGTACAAACAGCACATAGGCCCAGACCAGCACTCCGGACACCAGGCCGGCCAGAACCGCGCCAGTCGGCAAGCCCGGCCGATAGACCGCCAGCACCACTGCCGGACCGAGCTGGGCCAGGCCGGAAAAACTGAGCGCCCCGATATCGGCCAGCGCGCCGGTGGTATCGACGGCTCGACTGTAGGCGTAGGCCAGCAGCAGCACCAGGGCAATACCGAAGCGTCGCTGCAGGCGCACCGGCATGCCGATCTCGGCACCGTCGCCGCGGCCATGATTGAGCAGCGCCGGTGTCAGCCAGTGATTGCCGATCATGATCGACAGGGTCAGGCTGGCCAGGATGACCATACCGGTCGCGGCACTCAAACCGCCGAGAAAGGCGAACAGGGCCAGGGCTTCGTGGCCGTTCGCCAGCGGCAGCATCAGCACATACAGATCGGTCGGTACACCCAGCCCCGCCAGACGGGCGTTGCCGGCCCAGGCCAGCGGCAGGATCGGCAAGGCGATCAGCAGCAGGAACAAGGGAAACAGCCAGCGCGCCGCTTTCAGGTGCGCCTGGTCACGGCACTCGACCACGCCGATATGAAACTGATGCGGCAGGGTGAACATGGCCAGCGCACCGAGCAGGGCCAGGGTAATGAAGGCATCGGGGGCCGCGAACGGCGGCGGCCGGGTTTCTGCCAGCAATTCAGCCGGGCCGCTGTACAAACCGAACAGCACGAAGGCGCCCAGGGCCAGCATGGCGCCGAGTTTGAGCAGCGATTCGAAGCCCATGGCCAGCACCAGACCGCGGTTGTGTTCGGTGGCCGACGCGCGGCGGGTGCCGAACAGCATCGCAAAGATTGCCATGCACAGAGCAACGTAGAACGCCAGGTCAGACCAGGCAGCACCCTCGGCCTCCTCCAGCCGCCCCAGGGTCAAGGCACCAAAGCTCATCGCCACCGCCTTCAGCTGCAGCGAGATGTAAGGGACGATGCCGAGCACGGCCACGCCGGTGACCACCGCCGCCAGCAGCGAGGATTTGCCGAAGCGGCTGGCAATGAAATCGGCGATGCTGGTCGAATTCTCGGCCTTGCTCAGCGCCACCAGACGGCGCAGGAAGGGGTAGCCGAACAGGAACAGGGCCATGGTGCCGACGAAGGTCGGCGGGATCGGCCAGCCGAACAGGGCCGCCTGGGTGGTGGTGCCATAGAAGGTCCAGGCCGTGCAGTAGACCGCCAGCGACAGCGAGTAGACCAGCGGCCACAATCCGCCAAGGCGACCGCGCATCCGTTCGCCGGCCACCGCCACCGCGAACAACAGGCCCAGCCAGGCCAGGCCGGCAACGACAACGGTGAGGGTGGACAGCGGCATGGGCGGACAGATCGCGGCGTCAGGCCGGCCCCTTATACCGCCATTCGGGTGCCGGAGGAAAGGACTCGGGGGCCAGTGGCCCCCGAGCTTGACTTACGGCCGGGTGAGCAGACCCGCTCAGAAGTTGATCTGAGCGGTGGCCGTGATCGTGCGCGGCGCACCATAGAAGGCGTTCATGACGCCTTCCAGGCCCAGCGTGCTGGCGGTGCCGGTCGGGTTGGCGAACACGTAGCCGGATACCTTGTACTCACGATCGGTCAGGTTGCGGCCGTGCAGACCCAGCTCGATGCGGCCGTCGTTGCGGCTCCACAGCAGGCTCATGTCGTAGAGTGAATAGGCCGGCTGGTCGAGGAAGGCCGAGGCCACTTCGAACTGGTTCGTCTTGCTGCGATAGGACCAAGCCCCGCGAATGCCGAACTGGCCGTCGTGGCCGAACAGACGCGCCGGGATGTCGTAGCGGGCATTGAGATGCGCGGTCCACTTCGGCGTGTTCTGGAACACGCGCTGATCGGCCACGTCTTGCAAGGCGGTTTCGCCGGTGGCGGGGTTGGTGACGGCGGTAATGAACTCGTCATAGCCGGCATCGATGTAGCCCAGCGCCAGCGCCACGTTGAAGCTGTCGCCGCCGCGCAGGATGTCCTGACCAAGCAGCGCCGTGGCCTCGAATTCGACCCCGCGCACCGTCGCCTTGCCAGCGTTGGTGGTGACCCCGGCAAAGGTATCGGAGATACCGTCGCCGGTGGTATCCACCCCGATCGAGCCCGGCACCTGGATGTTGGTGTAGTCGCTATGGAAAAAGGCCAGCGCGGTGTTGATGCGGCCGCCGGCGAAGCGGGCCTTCCAGCCCAGCTCCCAGGTATCGACCTCTTCGGGCTCGAAGCGCATGAACTCGAAGATCTCCTCTTCGCTGACCACACCGTCGCCGTCCAGGTCGGGCGCCGCCGTCGTCAAGCCACGCGGATCGAAGCTGCCGCCCTTGAAGCCCTGACTGAACGATACATACAGGTTGTGATCCACGGTCGGTTTCCACGCCAGGCTGGCGCGTGGGGTGAACTGGGTGAAGGTCTCGGAACCCTGAAAGTCGGACGTGGTGGCCAGGATGATCGGGTTGCCGCCAAAGAACTCGGAGGCACCGAGCATGTTCTGGCGCAACACGCGAGAAGAGCGCTTGTCGCTGGTGTAGCGCCCGCCCAGCGACAGCTCCAGGCCGGTGTTCATGTTGAACCAGGCGCCAAGGTCCAAACTGTAGTCGGCAAACAGCGACCAGGACTTGGTGTCGACGTCGCCCTTGGTGAAGGCATTGAGGCCCGGCGCGCCGATCAGATCGCCGGTCTGGAACAGGCGCACATCGAACGGGCCGAAGGCATTGGCATCCAGGTAGTAGAACCCGGCCACGCCGGCCACCCGATCACCGCGATAGTTGAGCTGGAACTCCTGGCTGAACTGATCGCTTTCGTAGATCGTGGCCACGTCGACATCCACGGCCGGCAGGGCGTCGAAGTCGATCTGCTGGATGTTCTCGTTGTCGCGATAGGCGGTGATGCTCTTGAACTGCCACTGCGAAGTGATATCGAACTCCGCCAGCAGACTGACGCCCCAGGCTTCGGTGTAGTTCTTGCCGGTCTGGCCGCCGCGCGAGTCGAATACATTGTCGAGCACCGGCGCGCCGGAGAACAGGCCGGGAATCAGACGATGACCGCCGACCGGGCTGGAATCGTCCTTGAAGTAGTCGCCCGCCAGGCGAATGAAACTGTTGGCACCGGGGCTCCACTCCAGGCTGGCGCGAGCGGCGAGCACGTCCTTGTCATAGTTGTCCTTGCCGGTGGTGAGATTGCGGCCAAAGCCGTCCCGGTTGAGGCTCGCCACCGCACCGCCGATCGCCGCACTGTTGCCCATCGGCACTTCGCCACTGACAATCAGGTCACGCTGCGAGAAGCTGCCCAGATTGCCGCGAACGCTGGCCGCCGGCTCGCGACCGAGGCGACGGGTGACGTACTTGACCGCACCGCCGATGGTGTTGCGTCCGTACAGCGTGCCCTGCGGGCCTCTGAGCACCTCGATGCGCTCGATGTCAAAGATATCAAGCACCGCGCCCTGGGGCCGATTCAGATAGATATCGTCGATGTAGATGCCGACCCCGGCCTCGAAGCCGGCAACCGGATCCTGCTGGCCGACGCCGCGGATAAACGCGGTCAAGGTATTCATGGTGCCGCGCGACACTTCAAGGGTCGTGTTCGGCACGGTCTGCTTGAGATAGGTGATGTCCTGAGCGCCGGCATCGGCCAGCGCCTGGGCCGAGATCGCGGTAACCGAGATCGGTACGTCCTGAATGCTCTCGGCGCGGCGACGGGCCGTCACTTCGATCGAGTCGAGATCGGCGTTTTCGGCAACCTCACCGCCCGGCGTGTCGGTCTGGGCCATGGCGGCACAGGACAGCGCCATCGTCACGGCGACGGTCAGGGCTGAGCGTTTGATCGGCTTCATGAAAGGTCCCTCTGCTGGGCTTTTATGGTTTCCGGGGCAGCGCCGCCGATGGTCGGGCGGAAACAGCTGCGGCAGCTTCGAGGACGCAGACTACGATCGGCAGCGGCTCAAGTAACTTGTACCTTGGTACAGTTCACCCGCTCAGCCAGCAGCGGCGACTATGGCTGCCGGCACTTTCCCGGATCACGATCAACATGCTCAGCCTGATCGGCCTGCTCGGGGCCCTGGCCTTGCTCATATTTCTGACCATGCGCGGCATGAGCCTGTTCGTAGCCACGCCGCTGTGCGCGCTCATCGTGGCGCTGACCGCCGGCGTGCCGCTGTTGCCGCCGCTGGCCGGCGCCGACGGGGTCAACCTGGTCACCCAGTACATGAGCGGCTTCACCGGCTTCATTGCGTCCTGGTTCTTCGTGTTCCTGTTCGGCTCGCTGTTCGGCAAGCTGATGGAGTCCTCAGGCGGGGCCGACAGCGTCTCGCACTGGATCATCACCCGCCTTGGCACCGAGCGCGCCGCCCTGGCCGTGGTCCTGGCCTGCGCGGTGCTGACCTACGGCGGCGTCAGCCTGTTCGTGGTCGCGTTCTCGGTCTACCCGATGGCGCTGGCCCTGTTCCGCGGCGCCAACCTGCCGCGCCGCTTCATCCCGGCCACCCTGGCCTTCGGCTCGGTGACCTTCACCATGACCTCGGCCGGCTCGCCCGAGATCCAGAACTGGATTCCGGTCGAGCATCTGGGCACCAGCCCGCTGGCGGCCTGGGAAGCCAGCCTGGTCGTGGCGATTTTCATGGCGACCACCGGCTACCTGTGGCTGCGCTGGATGCTGAACCGGGCGGTCGCCCGCGGCGAATTCTTCGAGGCGCGCGCCGACGACCCCGAAAGCGGTCGCGGCGACCTGCCCCACCCCGCCCTGTCCCTGATCCCGCTCGGCCTGGTGCTGGGTATTTCCTTCACCACTCACGATCAGCTCGGCACCTCGGCGCTGATCGTCGCCCTGCTGGCCGGCTGCATCGGCGCCGCCCTGATCAACGTTCGCCACCTTCACCAGCCCGGCGAAGCCCTGACCGAGGGCGGCACCGGCGCCCTGATCGCGATCGGCAACACCGCCGCGGTGGTCGGTTTCGGCACCGTCGCCCGGGTCTCGCCGGCCTTCGACGCCGCCGTGGTCTGGGTCACCGCCCTGCCCGGCTCCGGCCTGGTATCCGCCGCCGTCGCCGTCTCGGCCATCGCGGCGATGACCGGCTCGGCCTCCGGCGGCCAGGCCATCGCCCTGCCCATCCTGGGACCGCACTACCTCGATGCCGGCGTCAACCCCGACCAGCTCCACCGCGTCGTCGCCATCTCCTCCGGCGCCCTGGACTCCCTGCCCCACAACGGCTACGTGGTTACCACCATCCGTGCCATCTGCAAGGAAACCCATGCCGCGGCCTACGCGCCGCTGGGCGCATTGACGGTGATCGTGCCGCTGGCGGGGTTGATACTTTGTTTGGGCTTGTTCGCATTGGGAATGTGAGTTTTCTCTTGGGGGAGAGGGGGAGAGGGAAGAAGGGAGAGGGTTTTCTTGGGGGCGCCTGGCGGCGGGCTGGGTTGATCGATTGGCTCGGCGATGGGTTTCGCCCACGCTGCGCTTGCAGGGCGAGTTACTTTTGGCAGCGCGCCAAAAGTAACCAAAAGCGCTGTCGGGTGGGCCTGGGCGACTTGCCCGCCTTGAGGCGGGTGCCCTGCGATGCTCGCCGGGGGCGGCGGTCGCTCAACTCGCTTCGCTCAGACAGTCGCTCCCTCCTTTCCGCCCCCGGCTGCGCTTCTCGGCTGCGTCGACGGCGTCAGGCAATGTCGATTCGCTGCATCTTTTCAGATCGGGGCAGTACAAGCCCCGAGCTGCCTTTGATCTTCCGTCACCCTGGAAGGCGCCGAGACGCGCAGGATCAAGCGGAAACAAGGGAGCGACTGTCTGAGCGTAGTGACCGAAGGGAACGCAGCGAGTTGAGCGACCGCCGCTTGATCCGAGCATCGCAGGGGACCCGGCGTCAGCCGGGCGCCTTCGTGGGTGACAGATCTTTTGGTTTCTTTTGGATCGTCTGCCAAAAGAAACTCGCCCAGCAAGCGAAGCGTGGGCGAAACACCAGAACTAACCAATCGATTAACCCAGCCCGCCGCCAGGCGCCCCAACCCTAAGAACCCAGCCAGCGCACCCGCGCTAACCCACCCCTTCAGTCACCCTGGAAGGCGCCGAGAAGCGCAGGATCAAGCGGAAACAAGGGAGCGACTGTCTGAGCGTAGTGACCGAAGGGAACGCAGCGAGTTGAGCGACCGCCGCCCGGACCGAGAAGCGCAGGGGACCCGGCGTCAGCCGGGCGCCTGGGTGGGTGACAGATCTTTTGGTTTCTTTTGGATCGCCTGCCAAAAGAAACTCGCCCAGCAAGCGAAGCGTGGGCGAAACCCCAGAACGAGCCAATCGATCAACTCAGCCCGCCGCCAGG
>JBJHCC010000009.1:0-102875 GCA_050485825.1 Gammaproteobacteria bacterium | reverse complement strand
CGCCTGGACCGAGCACTGCAGGGCATCGACCGCCTGCCAAGGCGGTCGACAAACCGATGGCCTGATGCACAAGGCCCTCTGCCCCGAATTGATGGCTGAGTCATGTGCGTAATCAGGAAACCTTTTCGTCGCAAAGCAGCTAAGCAGCAAAGACGCCAAGACGATGAAGCTTCTTTTGCCTTGAGTTCTTGCCCTCTTCATTCTCCCCCTCTCCCCTTCTCCCCTCATCTATACGCTCGGGCCTGCAGTTCAAACAAGCGGGCGTACTGGCCGTCCAGGGCCATCAGTTCCTCATGGCTGCCAAGCTCGACGATGCGGCCGTGGTCCATGACGGCGATCTGATCGGCGCGGCGGGCGGTGGAAAAGCGATGCGAGATCAGGATCAGGATGCGGTTTCCCGCCAGGGCCTGAAAGTGCTCGAACACCTCGGACTCGGCGCGGGCGTCCATCGCTGCGGTCGGTTCGTCGAGAATCAGAATATCGGCTTCGGCGCGCATGAAGGCCCGCGCCAGGGCAATTTTCTGCCACTGACCGCCCGACAGCTCCTGACCGTCCTTGAACCAGCGCCCGAGCTGGGTCCGGTAGCCGGCCGGCAGTTCGCGGACGAAGGCATCGGCCAGGCCCTTTTCGGCGGCTTCGCGCCAGCGCGTCTCGTCCTCGAAATCGCGCACGTCGCCGGCGCCGATGTTGTGGCCGACCTGCCACTGATAGCGGGCGAAGTCCTGGAAGATCACGCCGATGCGGTCCTGCAAGGCCCGCGTATCCCAGTCCTTCAACGAGCTGCCGTCGAGGCGAATGTCGCCCTGGTCAATCTCGTACAGGCCAGCGATCAGCTTGGTCAGGGTGGTCTTGCCCGAGCCGTTCTCGCCGACCACCGCCAGGCTGCTGCCGGGCTTGAGGCTGAGATGGATGCCGTCCAGCACCGGCTTCTGGCTGCCCGGATAGCGAAACGAGACATCGATGATCTCCAGCCCCCGGCCCGGTTCAGCGCCCGCGGTCAGAGTGCCTGACCGGCGGCGCACCGGCTGTTCGAGAAACTCGTACAAACTGCTCAGGTAGAGGTGATCCTCATACATGCCGTTGACCGAGCTCAGGCTGGCGCTGACCGCCGACTGGCCCTGCTTGAAGATCAGGATGTACATGGTCATCTCACCGAGGGAGAGCTGGCCGGAGACGGTGGCGAGCACCACCCAGGCGAAGGCGAAGTAAAGCGCCGCGGTTCCCAGCAGACCGAGGCCGAAGGCCCACCAGCCGCGCCGGATGGTGAGCTTGCGGTCCTCGCGGAACAGTTTGGCGAAAATCGTCCTGTAACGCTCCAGCAGGATCGGTGCGAGGCCGAACAGCTTGACTTCCTTGGTGTAGTCCTCGCGTGCCAGCACCGACTCCAGATACATCATTTCGCGAGTGTCGGGCGAGCGCCAGCGAAACAGCTGGTAAGCCTGGCCGGCAAACTTGGCCTCGACGACGAAGGCCGGCAGGCCGCCGGCAAACAACAGCAGCACGGCCCAGGGCGAAAAGGCCAGCAGCAGGCCGCTGAAGCTCAGGATGGCGATGCCGTTCTGGATCACGCCGAAGGTCTTCTGGACCAGCGCCAGCGGCCGGGTCGAGGCCTCGCGCCGGGCGCGGGTCAGGCGGTCGTAGAACTCGGCGTCCTCGAGCTGGGCCAGCTCCAGCTGCTGGGCCTTCTCCAGGATCATCACGTTGACCCGCTGGCTCAAGCTGGCGCGCAGCAGGCTGTTGCAGATATTGAGGCCGGTCTGCACGGCGGCCATGGCGGCGACCAGCCCGGCCTCCAGCGACAGCCACAGCCAGACTTCACGGGTCGGCCCGTCACCCTGCATCGCGGCGACGACGCTGTCGACCAGCAGCTTGCCCACCCAGGCAATCCCGGCGGGCAGCAGCCCGGCCACCAGGGTGAGCGCGCCCAGCGCCAGGGTCAGCGCCGGGCTGGTCGCCCAAACCAGTGCCATTGCCCGGCGCCCGTAGCTCAGCAGCGCGCCAAGCTGCGGCAGCAAGCCGGGCGGGGATGAGAGATTAGTGCTGTTCATGGAAAGCGATCAGATCTCTCGGCTTCGTTGCTTGCGGCTGATATTGAACAAACTTCGTCTCAGGGCGGAAACCGGACACCTGAACCTTGAGGTCGCGAAGCAGCAAAGCAACAAAGCGCGAAATGAAAGTCAAGAAAATCTCTGAAAGTCTTGGCTGCTGTGCTGCTTTGCGATCCAAAAGGTCATGACGATCATTGCCTGATTCTCAACGGCTCAACCGAGCGCCTTGAGCAATAGAGTCTAGAAACCAGGCTTGAACCGCCCCAGCACGGCGGCGACGACCAGGCCGATCCAGATCGCCCAGACCGGGATCTTGACCTGCGCGATCAGGCGCAGCAAGCGGTCCTCGGTGGCCGCGTCGGCCTGGCCCTGGGCGACCCTGGCGAACATCGGCCCGAAGGGCTTGAGCTGGATCCGCATGATCAGGCCGAGACTGATGATCAGGCCCATGATACCGAGCTTGGCGGCCAGCCAGGGCAGCACCGCCAGTCCGCCCCAGCCTGTCAACAGGCCCAGCGCCAGCCCGAAGCAGCCCAGCACCACCAGCATCCGAAAGCCGAAATCGATCCGGGCGAGGCGATGGCCGAGTGCGGAATGTTCCTGCCTGAACACCGCCCAGGTCAGCGCCAGCCAGGCCAGCATCAAGGGCCACAGCCACCACAGCTGCAGCCAGTCCGGCAGCGACCAGCGCAGCGCGGCCAGGCTTAGCCCCAGCGCCAGGGTCAGCACCAGCGCGGTTCTGGGCACCATGTCCAGCAGCAGCATCACCCGGGCCGCAAAGACTCGCACCGAGGTCGGCTGCTTGCGATCAACAATGGCGCCACTGATGTAGTAGACGGCCAGATCCGTGCCCAGCCAGTAGCCGATCACCAGGACGTGAGCGACCAGCAATCCGTCATAAATCATGCATCACCCATTATCTGAACAAGTAATTCCATAGTATTGTTTTTAATAGATAAAATAAGAAAACAAGAAACAATGAAGCCACGGAAGCCCTGCTTTGAGCCTTTCCGTGGCTGCCGTGTTTTCCCGCCGTGGTTTTCGTGGTTACCAGGTTTAGAACCCGGAGTCGCTGTGCAAAGCTTCAACACGAATCCCCTGCCCACCCGATCAGTCTCTGTCAGTCCCGAACTCGACACCCGCGCCTGCCACTCCCACCAGCTCGATGCGTTCACCATCCGGGCCGATCACGCTGGCCACTTGGGCTTGGCCGAAACCAGGCAGTTCGACGGCCGCCTCCAGCCGGGTCCTGGTTGTGGCGCCGAAACTTTCGATTTCGTCCAGGGCCGCGTCCAGATCGGAGACGCGGAGGCTGAAGGACAGCAGGCCGAGGTTGGGCGCGACCGCGCGCCTGGTCATCGGCTGCGGCGCCGGCAGCCCGGTATCCAGGAAGGCGAACATCTCCACCCGGCCCGGCACGATGTGGCCGTCCTTGATCAGGTTTACGTTGTGGATCCGCACCGGCCGGTCCATGTCCAGCATCTCGCTCAAGCCCTCGAAGTCCAGCACCCGGTCGAACAGTTCGACAAAGCCCAAAGCCTTGTAGAAGGCTCGACTTCTTTCGACATCGGCCACCGCCAGGGCCACCGTCTGGACCACGCTGACCTCGGTTTCCAGCGGCCCGCGCAGCTCGCCGCCGCGGGTGTAGCTGAACAGGTCCAGGCGAATGCCGTCCGGATCCGAGCTCATCGAGTCATAGACATGGACCTGCTCGTTGACCTCCCAGAAATGCGGCTGGGCGCCGGCCTCGCCGCCGGCGGCGCGAATGCGCTCGAGCTGGCGATGAATGTCGCGACAGCGGAAATTCAGCGCGTAGGCGCCGGTGGCGCTGAGGCGATTGTCCAGGCGCCACAGCGGCTCGCCGGCCTGCGGCCCGGCGACCAGCCGCAGCGCGCAGCGGCCGCTGTCATCGGCGGCCATGATCGCGTAGTCCAGGGCCAGGTCGGGATCGTGACCCCAAACGGCGGCCAGCGCCGGATCGACCCGCCCCCGCTCCACGCAGCGGTACTCCAGGGCCGCGGTGTAGAAGCGTACGGCGCTGTCGACCGCCGACACACCCAGGGTGACCATGCGAACTTCGGAAAACAGGCTCATGCAGGCAAGCTCCGTGATGGATCATTCAAGGCCGCGGCCAGCGCCGCCAGACGACCGTCATCCCGGGCCGGATCGACCCGAATGCTGACAGCGCAGGTCAACGCCAGCAGGCGCTGATCGAGATCGGGGCGCAGCCAGTCGGCGAACAGCTCGTGCAGGCGCTCCTTCAGGAAGTACAAGCCCTGTACGCCGCGCTGCACCTGCTCGGGATCCGGCGCGTCGACCTGCCAGCGGCTGGCTGCGGTCGGCGCCCGCCAGGGCGGATAAAGCTGCGCCTCGCGAGCCCATTGCCACAGTTCCAGCAGATGCCCGCCGGCCGGACGCGGCGTCGCATCGGGCAAATGATCGAGCAACCAGGCGCACTCGTCGGGCGTGAGCAGCCAGGGCTGGTCAAGCCTCAGTTCCCGGCAGCGCGAACCCAGGCGCTCGGCGATCTCAACCGCCACGGCAACGCTGGCGCCTTCGGCTTCGATGCAGAAGGGCTCGGTCGGGGCCAGCGTCTCGGCCACCTCGATCAGGGCCTCGGCCACTCGGGCAGCAGCGATATCCCCGGCCTGTTCACTCGAAGCGCCGTGGCCCGGCAGCTCCACGAGAATGCGGCGGCCGGCGCCTGCAGGATGGGCGACTGCGTTCGGTTCTGGCCAGGAGGCGGGGGCATGCAGCCGCAGGCTCAGCGGCCCGTCCTCGCCGACCAGGCGCACGGCGATCTCGCCGCAGGCCGTCTGCAGCAGCTGACGAGGGCCCGCCTGGCCCGGAACGGGCGGCGCAGGGTCGACTTGAAAATACGGCAGCAACTCATTGATTAGGCGCCACATCGTCGGCCGATCCGGCAGGTTCTGGATCTGCGCGCTGCCCGGAAGGGCGGGCAATCTCGCAGCATGCGCGCACAGCGGATCGCCGTCCACGTAAAACAAGCGGGCCGGGCAGCACAGCTCGGCAATCCGATGCCGATCCGGCCAACTCAGCGCCGCGCGGTAAACCGGGCGATAGTGATCACCGGCCCGCAGCAGGTCTTCGACCATGCGGGATGTGGTGGCGAGGTCCGGCGCATCCTTGGAAGTCACCGCCTCGGCGGTCTGCCGGAACCAGGGAAAGTGGAACAGCTGCTCGCGCATCCGCGCCCACAGCCAGCGCAGATGCGCGCCGTCCCAGCTGGGGAGCAGCGGCGGCAGGTAGTGCTCGCCCAGTTCGGCCTGCTCGGCTGCGCTGAAGCAAGCATAGCCGTCGACCAGAATGGCGGCGCAGCGCTCGGGACGCAGCAAGCCCATCGCCACGGCCACCAGCCCGCCGGTATGCATGCCGAACACGACACAGCGGCCAATCCCAAGCTGGTCGAGCCAGGCGTGCAGCAGCGCGGCCACACTATCGATCGTCAGATGCTTGCCCGCCAGCTCGCCGGCGGGCACAGGATCAGACCAGCCCAGGCCCGGCAAATCAGGCGTCAGGACGCGACAGGACTGAGCCAGCTCCGGCATCCGCTCCAGCCACATCGCCGAACACTGGGGCGATTGATGGAGCAGCACCAGGGGCGCACCGCTGCCTGCCCAGCGGTAGTGCAGGTGCTGCCCGCCGATACTGGCGAAGGCGCGGCGGATGGACGGGCCGCTCATTGGCTTCCTTTCAGCTCCAAGGCTTGCTGACCGAGCCTGAATGATATAGTGTTCCGGCGAAATGTACGGACATTTCAAGCCGCCCCGTGTCGACATCAGCCAACAAGCCTGAACTAAGCCGCGCCCTGCTGGACTGGCTGACCCGCATCGAGGGCGCTGTCGCCACGCTCGCCTTTGCCCTGATGGTGGTCATTGCCGCGGCCGACGTGCTGATGCGCGAGGTCACCGGCCAGGGCCTGGACGGCGCCCGCGAGGCCGCCGTGCTGCTGATGGTGGTCCTGGTGATGGCCGGGTTCGGCCTGGCCACGGCCGGCAGCCGCCAGCTGCGCCCGCGCTTCACCGACAATCTCGTACCTGAACGCTGGCAGCCCGGCGTGATCCGGTTCGGCGACCTGCTCACAGCCCTGATCTACCTGCTGCTGGCCGTGCTAGGGGCGATCCTGGTCGGCGAATCGATTCGCCTCGGCGAGCTGACCCCGGTGCTGCGACTGCCCAGCGCGCTGGTCCAGAGCGTGCTGCCGCTCGCCTTCACCATTGGCATCATCCGGCATCTGCTGTTCTTCTGGCGCCCTGGGCTGCGCCCGGGCGACGATCTCGGGGCGCTGGTCGCCAAGCCGAGCCGCGGCCCATGACCGTCATCCTGTTGTTCAGCCTGGCCTTCGTCCTGCTGCTGCTGCGGCAGAACCTGGTCGCCATTCTCGGCCTGTGCCTGACCATCGCCTACATGGTGCTGGACAATGGCTCGGCCCGGGCCCTGATGCTCGATGCCTGGCACGCCCTGAACCAGGAAATCCTGCTCGCCATCCCGATGTTCCTGCTCGCCGGCCAGGTGATCAGCCGCGGCACCGCCGCCGATCGTCTGGTCCGGCTGCTGAGCGCGCTGACCGCACCGATTCCGGGCGGCCTGGCCGTCGGCGCCGTGCTCGCCTGTGCCTTGTTCGCCGCCGTGTCGGGCTCCGGTATTGCCACCCTGCTGGCGATCGGTTCGATGATGTACCCGGCGCTGCTGAAGGCCGGCTATTCGAAGTCATTCGCGATCGGCGCGCTGTGTTCGGCAGGCACCCTGGGCATCGTCATTCCGCCCAGCATTCCGCTGATCCTGTACGGCTTCATGACCCAGACCTCGATCGCCGCCCTGTTCCTGGCCGGCCTGCTGCCAGGCCTGATGCTGACCGGCCTGTTCGCAGGCTACGGGCTGATCGTCAACCGCGGCATGCCCAGCAGCGCGTTCGATCTTCGCGAAGTGCTGGCTTCGGCGCGCGCCGCCCTGGCCGCCCTGCTGATGCCCGTGATCGTGCTCGGCGGGATTTACAGTGGCTACTTCACCGCCACCGAAGCGGCCACGGTCGGGGTGATCTACGCCCTGCTGGTTGAAGTGCTCATCCATCGCAGCATTCGCCTGGCCGAGCTGCCGGAAGTATTCGGACGCACCGCGATCACTCTGGGCACGCTGTTTCCCGTGCTGATGCTGGCCTTCTGCCTGAACATGCTGCTGATGCTGGAAGGTACGCCGCAGGCCCTGGTCGCCCTCCTCGGCGAGTGGTTCGCCCATCCGGCATTGTTCATTTTCGGCACCAATCTGCTGCTGCTGCTGGTCGGCTGCGTGATGGACATCGGGTCGGCTATCCTGCTGCTCGCGCCCCTGCTGACGCCGCTGGCCCAGGCCAACGGCATGGACCCGATCCATTTCGGCATCATGATGGTTGTCAACCTTGAAATCGGCTACCTGACGCCGCCGCTGGGTTTGAACCTGATCGTGGCCGCGGCGGTGTTCCGGGAGTCATTCTGGTTCGTGTGCCGCGCCGTGCTGCCGTTCCTGGGACTGATGCTGCTGGGCCTGATCCTGGTCGCCGCCTTCCCGGCCATTTCGCTGACCCTGGTGGGCTGACCATGGCGACAGACGACAAGCCTGACGGCCTGCCCTGCCCTGATCCTGTGCGCCTTCGCCGTCGCCGCCTGTTGATCGGTGGCGCGGCGGCCCTGTGGCTGGCCGGCTGCGGTGTGCCGACAGGTCCCGAGCGGGTGCGGGTAGCGGCGGTCACGGTACCGCGCACGCCCTGGCATGACATGTGGGTTCGCTTCGCTGAAAACGCGAACGGCATGCCGGACGCCCTGACCCGGGTGGAGCTTTACATCCTGTCCCAGTTCGGCCCCGAGGAGGCGATGATCGCCAACCTGCGCCGCAACCGGGCGCAAATGTCCGGGCTGTCGTTGCAGGGGGCGGCCCAGCTGGTGCCGGAGCTTAATCTGCTGCTCGCGCCCTATCTGTTCGATTCCCAGGAAGAGGTGGATTTCGTCCTCGATAACTTTCTGCTCGAGCCCTTTTCCCGGCTGCTGGAGGCGCGTGGCGTCACCATCGTGCAGTGGGCCGACGTGGGCTGGACCCACCTGTATTCGCGCGCGCCCCTGATCGATCCGGCTGATGCGCGCGGCCTGCGCCTGCGTACTTCGCGCGCGGCCGGCGCCCGCGCTTTCGGCCGCGCCCTGGAAGCCAACCAGATGGTGCTGCCGTTCACCGATGTCATTCCAAGCCTGCAGACCGGGCTGATCGACGGCGGTCAATCCGGCATCGGCATGTATGCCTTGGCCGGGGTGGCACGGGAAGCGCCTCACCTGACCCTGACCGCACACGCCTATGACGCCGGCCTGATCGCGGCCAACGCCGACTGGTGGCACGGCCTGCCCGACGCGACCCGCGCCCAGCTGCGCCAGGCGCTGGACCCGGTTGAGCAGACCCGTATCGATGTGCGCCGCATGATCGGCGCGCTGGAACAGGGACTGCACGACAATCCCGCAGTTCAGGTCCATGCGCTCGATCCAGGTCAGCGTGACGCCTGGCGCGCAGCGACGCAGCCGGTTACCGACAGCCTGGTTCGTCAGATCGGCGGCCAGGCGGAAGCAATTCATGAGACCATCGTGGCCGGAAAACAGGCCTTTGCGAGGACTCGAAATGGATGAGGTCGCGCGGTGCGCAGCCCGAGTCCGAATTGGGCTAAAGTAGCGAAAACTCGGCGCCTTAGCGCTGCACAACAATACACCGGCGTTGTCCGCGGAGCCGATCAGCTTCAGCGGCGGGGAACGGCGCCGTTACAGGGAGTTTTGCGCAGTCATGTCAGATCGAATTCGTCGTCTTTTCGGCCCTGAGGCCCTCCTGATCGCGATTTTCATTTTGCTCTCGTCCGGGCTGTACCTGGGCTCGCGCCACTTCAGCGGCCTGATCGAGTCGAATGGCAGTGTGGTTCAGGTGGCCGGGCGTATGCGTCTGGAGCTGAACAGTCTCTATCGCTGGCTGGCGGAGGCCGAAAGCCTGGATCCTGCCCAGCGCGAAACGGCCTTGACTCGTGTCGAAGACGTCACCGGGCAGATCGACAATCTGCTGATGACGCTGTCCAGCGGCGGCCAGGTCGAGATTGCGCCCGGCCAGAGACTGACCGTCGATATCGACGCCATCCCGGAAGAGGCCATACCGGTCATTACCCAGATTGCGGGTGTCTGGCATCCGGTGCGCAGCGGCATCGGCAGTATGCTGGCCGATGGCGGCGAGCAACGCGACGAACGTCTGCCGGTCGTCACCGCGCAAGCGCGCGAGCTGGAAGGCGCCCTGATCGGCCAGTCCTCGCGCCTGCTCGGCGTCATCAGCCTGAACTCCGTGGCCAACGCCCAGCGCCTGCAGATGGTTCAGGTGACCGGCGCCGTGTTGGGAATTGCCTTCTTTTTCCTGCTGATCGCCCTGTATTCCCGCCAGCTGCGCGCCTTCCGGGCTGCCAAACGCGAAACCGACGAAATCCTGGAGACGGTCACCAGCGGCCTGTTCCTGCTGGACCGAGACCTGCGCATGGGCGAGCAGTACTCGGCAGAGCTGGAGTACATCCTGCAGCGCAAGGAGCTGGCCGGCACCGACTTCATGGCGATGCTGTCGCAGATGGTCCCGTCCGAGACCCTGCACACCGTCCACGATTATCTGGAGCTGCTGTTCTCCGAACGGGTGGAAGAGTCGCTGATCGGCTCGCTCAACCCGCTCGACCGGGTTGCGGTTCGTCTGCCGACCGAGTCAGGCCGAATCGAAGACCGCTATCTGGAGTTCTCGTTCCGCCGCGTGTTCGACGATACCCGCTTGCTGCACCTTCTGGTGGCGGTGAACGATGTGACCGATCGAGTTCGCCTGAGCGAAGAAGTCGATAACCTGAAGAGCAACCAGGATCAGCACACCGAGCGCATGCTGGAGCTGCTTGTCAGCCTGCTCAAGCTCGATCCCAGCGTTCTCGACCAGACCCTCGACCGCTGGCAGGGCCTGATGCATAGCGCAAACGAGGCCCTGAAGGAGTCCAATCAGCGCAAGAGTGGGCTGCGACCGCTCATTGATGATGTCTTCCGCCCGATGCATACGCTGAAGAGCGAGGCAGCCGGGCTGGGCCTGGAGTTTTTGGCTCAGCGCGCGCTGGCTGTCGAACAGGCGATGGCGCAGCTTAGATCAATCGAAGAGCTCAGCGGCAATGACTTCTTGCCGGCCACGGTTCGCCTGGAGGAGCTGTTCAGCCAGTTCTCGGTGGTTCGCGGCATCATCAAACGCCTGCGAACCCAGGGGATTGCCGGGCAGCAACCTGCTGACCAGCCCATCGCCGCGGCGCCCTACGAGCTTATCCCGATGACCCAGCAACTGCTGCGGACGCTCAATCGCGAACGCGGCATCAGCGCCGAATTGCGCTTTCAGGGTCTTGAGGAGGACCTGCTGCCGGAGAACGTTCGCGATGGCCTGCGCGACATTCTGGTCCAGCTGATTCGGAATGCCTGCGCACACGGTATCGAGAAACCGGCCGAGCGCCTCAGCCTCGACAAGCCCGCCAGCGCCACCCTGTCGATCCGGCTCAAGCCGCAAGCCGAGCAGAAGGGCTGGGAGCTGATCTTCCGCGACGACGGTCGCGGCATCGATTTCCAGGCGATTGCCAGACGGGCGGTGGCGATGCGATTGGTATCGGCAGATGACGCTGATCGTCTCAGCCAGGCTCAGTTGCTCAAACTGATGTTCCATCCGGGCCTCAGCACGGCCAGCGAACTGACGGACGACGCCGGTCAGGGCGTAGGCATGGACATCGTGCGCGCTGCCGCCGACCGGCTGGGTGCCCGGATTCGCGTCGGCACCGCCGCCGGCTCGCACACCACGTTCATGTTCGCTATTCCCGCACAGGCCTGATCGGAGCCACTGGTGAGCCTCAAACTTCTCATCGTCGATGACTCGATGTTCATCCGCAATCGCATCGAGCGATCCGTGGCCATCAGTCAGATCAGCGAGATCCTGACCGCGCGAAACGGGCGCGATGCGATGGTCAAGTTCCACGCCAGCCAGCCCGACCTGGTGACCATGGACATCACCATGCCCGAAGTCGATGGCATCGAATGTACACGTCGCATGGTTGTCGCCAATCCGCGCATCAAGATTCTGATCGTCTCTGCGGTGGCGGACAAGGCCACCGCCATCCAGGCGCTGAAGCAAGGCGCGAACGGGTTTCTGATCAAACCCTTCCAGGAGGCAGAACTCAATGACGCGCTCAGCCGCTTGATCCAGGGAGGTCCGCGTGGACGAAAATGATATTCAGGTGCTGATAGACGGCACCATCCATTATTTCCAGGCCACGGTCGGCCAATCCACCGAGGTCGGCGCGCCCTACCTGATTGAGAACCGGGAACCGCTGTTGTCGGATTTCACCGGCGTGATCGGCATCAGCGGCACGCATCGTGGCTGCGTCTATTTCACCGCGCCGCGCGCCATGCTGCGCCATATCCTGATGACCAGCGGCGAGAACCGCGTTGATGCCGAATTCATGGCCGATGTCGTCGGCGAGGTGGCCAACACCATCTCCGGCAATGCGCGCCGCCACTTCGGCAGCGAGTTCGAGATTTCAGTACCGAGGGTATTTCAGGAGCGCGCCGACGATGGCAGCCTGGATCTGGCCGAACGCAGCTACGTGATTCCGATCAACTGGCGGCAGTATCGGGCTGCCCTGGTGGTCAGTCTGAGCGACTAGTCGCAAGCGGCTACCGCCTGCTCAACGCCCGTGCGCGGTCAGTTCTGTCGAGAAGCGGAAGCGCTCCTTGGGATGGACACTGATCGCCAGCACCAGCCGCCGATTGCGACGGTCAAAGTAGCTTCTGTGCACAACCAGAGCCGCACTGTCGGGCTTTGCCTCCAGCCGCAGCGCGGCCGACTCGGCCAGGCTGTCGGCTGACAGCGTTTGCCGAACTCGCGACAGTTTCGAGAAATCCAGCAGGCGATACAGGGCCCGCTCACAGCGCTCAGGATCGAGCAAGGCCCGCGCTTGAGCAGGCGTGGGATGGGGAATCCACAAGTCGGTGAAGCAGATCGAGCCGCCGGCATCCGGATCGCGATAGGAGCGCACACCCTGCATGTGCAGCATCGTCCGTCCCGCATCGCAATCCAGTAGCCCAGCCAATTCCTCCGGAACCGGGTCCATGGCGGTGTAATGAAAGACCAGCCGAGTGGCCTGGCCGTACTGCATCAGCTCGTCAAGATTGGTCACGAACTGGTTGTAGGCGACCGGCGTTTCGCGTGACAGCACCCGCGTGCCCGATCCGCGCCGACGCTCGACCAGACCCATATCTTCTACGCGACGCAAGGCCTCACGCGCGGTGTGTCGGCTGATGTCGAATCGCTCACAGAGTTCAAGTTCAGTCGGCAGCATGGCGCCGACCGCAACCTCGCCACTGCGGATCATCTCGACCAGGTCATCGCAGACCTGCAGGTAGCGCGGCTTGCCCACCTCGGAACGTTTCTTGTTCACCTGCTCACCCTGATGGCACCCCAAATATCGTCAGTTCGCTTGGTCCGGCCGTCAACAAAAAAACGGCGGCTCGTCGGCTGGCGTCCGGTATGCAACGGCCGGACAGCGGATCGGCCCGGCAACAAAAGACCGGACAACTGCGCCATCTTAACCGGACAGACCCGGGCCGGCGAGCGCCTTTGGATCCGCAGCGGCCTCGTTCCCGCACATCGCCGCAGGCCCTCGATCTCCGTTAGAATATGTCCGGACAAATTTGAATCCCAGTGGTATACGACACCGGATGGGCCCAATCAGCCTCAGCGAAGCCTTGATCGACCAACTGGCGCGTCCGCTGACGCCGGCGGATCGACAACGCGCTGCCCTGCATCTGCTGGATTGGCTGGCCTGCGCCCTGGCCGCACGGGCCGAGCCGGCGCGGGCACCACTGCTGGCACTTTACAATCGTCCGGCCGACAGCGGGCTGGCCCTGTTCGACCCGGCCTGCGCGCCGGACATTGCCCTGCTGCTGGACGGCGCGCTGGGCAGCCTCCTGGAAATGGACGATGTTCACCGAGCCGCAGTCCTCCATCCTGGCCCCGTCGTCATTCCGGCGGCCCTGGCGGTAGCCCGACAAGGTGACCATGCCAGCGCCACCCTGCTGGCCGCCATCGTGCGCGGCTATGAACTGATGATCCGGATCGGCCGCGGCATGGGCCAGCGCCACTACGCGCACTGGCACCCCACATCGACCCTGGGCGGATTCGGCGCGGCGATGGCGGCCGCCGATCTGCTCAAGCTTTCGCGCGAACAACGGGTCTGGGCCCTGGGCAATGCCGGGACGCGCACCGGCGGCTTGTGGCAACTGCGTCATGAACCCGTTCCGAGCAAGGCCCTGCACACCGCTTTCGCCACCCGCGACGGCTGGCTGGCCGCGCAGCTTGCGGCCCGCGGCTTGGCCGGTCCGCGCCAGATTCTTGACGGCCCGCAGGGCCTGCTCAAAGCCACCGCGGCTGACGCGGATGCCGCCGTAATGATCGCGCCTGAAACGGACTGGCTGATCCATCAGGTCAGCTTCAAGCCCTGGCCGGCCTGCCGCCATGCCCATCCGGCCATCGACGCCCTGCTCGCCCTGGCGCCGCTGCCGCCCGCCGAGGCCATCGACCGCATTCACGTGGCTACCTATCAGGCCGCGATCGATTTCTGCGACAAGCCGAATCCGAGCACGCCGGCCGAGGCCCGCTTTTCGATCCAGCATGCCCTGGCCGCCGCGCTGGTCCGCGGTCGCCCCTGCCTGGCCCAGTATCATGCCGAGTGCATTGCCGATGAGCAGGTGTCTGCTCTCCGGGCGCGGATCAGCATTGGCCGCTGCGCGGCGCTGGACCAGGCCTTTCCGGACCACTACGGCGCCGCCGTCCGGCTGTCTGGACATGATGGCTGGCAACGCGAAGCCCGCATCGACGATGCCTGGGGCGATCCGGAAAATCCGCTGGCAGCGGCAGATCTGGAGGCCAAGGCGCGCGATCTTCTGGCCCAGGGCGGACTGTCCGAGCGCGCTGCCGGCGAGCTGATCGAGGCGACCCTGGCGCTGGCGGATGACGCCCCGCTGGACGCCTGGCTACGGCGCGTGGCAGGCTGGGCCGCATGAGCGCAGACGCCCGCCAACCCGGCCCCATCGCGCGGCGCCTGATTGAGCACACCTTGCACGGTCCCGGCAAAGGACTGCCCGAGCGGGCGCGCGATCGGGCCGCGATCTTCATCGAAGACAGCCTGCTGGTGGGCTTGAGCGCGCGCGCGCTGCCTGAGCGCGCCGGGCTGCTGGCGGCGCTGGACCCGGCCGGGCCGATCACCGGCGGCGCCCGACCAATCGGCGCCAGCCGACGCATCAGCCCGGCCGACGCCGCCCTGCTCAGCGGCTTCAGCATTCACGGCCAGGAATTCGACTGCGTGCATGAGCCGGCCGTGGTTCACCCCATGGCGGTGATCGGCGCGGTCCTGCTCAGCCATGCCGACGAACGCGCGACCCGGGGCCGCCCGGTCAGCGGGCGCGAGCTGATCGAAGCCGTCGCCGTGGCCGTCGACACGGCCACGGTGCTCGGCATGATGGCGGTGGCACCGATGCGCTTCTTTCGCCCGGCGATGTGCGGCGCGCTGGGCGCGGCGCTGGGCCTGGCGCGGCTGGCCAGGCTGGATGAACAGCAGAGCGCCGCCCTGCTCGGCCTGACGCTCTGCCAGCTCTCCGGCAGCATGCAGGCGCACATCGAGGGCACCGCGGGCCTGGCGCTGCAGGTCGGCTTCAACGCCCGCAACGTGATCACCGCGCTGGCCCTGGTCGAACGGGGCTTAAGCGGCCCGCTGGACGCCATCGACGGCCCCTTCGGCTATCTGTCCCTGTTCGAGCAGGACTTCGACCCGGGCCCGCTCTCGCAGCTGGGTCAGGACTGGCAGATCGAGCGGGTCAGCCACAAGCCCTGGCCGACCGGACGCGCCGCCCAGGGCGCGCTGGACGCGCTGGAATCGATGCTGGCCGAGGGCCTGGAAGCTGACGCGATCGCCCGCATCAGCCTGGCCGCACCGCCGCTGGTCCGACGCCTGGTCGACCGGCCCTGGCGCACCGGCAGTGCGCCACAGTACGCCCGCCTGTGCCTGCCCTGGCTGCTATCGGTCACCCTGGCCCGAGGCCGCGTCAGTCTCGATGACTTTGACGCCAACGCCCTGGCCGACCCGGCCCGCGCCGCGCGCGCAGGCGACATCGCGGTCATCGCCAACGAAGTCGAGGATCCGAACGCCCTGCTGCCGCAGCGGCTGATTGTCGAGCTCTGCAACGGCAGCCGGATCGAGCGGCCGATCGAGGCCGTGCTCGGCAGTCCGGAACGGCCCCTGGACGCGCCCGGCCGCCGCGCCAAGGCCCGGACCTGCGCCGCTCACGCCGGGCTTGAGCCCGAGCGCACCGAGGCGCTGCTCGCGCGCCTCGCCGATCTCGCGACGCTGGCCGACGTCAGCGAACTACTGGACCTGATGGAGCTGCCATGAATCCGTCTTCGCCGCCGACCTGGTTCGAGCAGGTCGACATCCCGCGCCTGCTGGAAGCATTCCCGGTCGACCAGCGCTTCATCGAGCGCCACCAGCGGCTGAGCCGCGATGAGCTGTTCGCCCGCCAGGACCAGGCCTTTCGCGCCTGCCTGGGCCGGGCCTGGCAGATTCCGTTCTACCAGCGCCTGTGGGGCGAAGCCGGCATTGAGCCCGGCGATATCCAGAGCCTGGCCGATATCGACCGGCTACCCGTGTTCGGCAAGGCCGAAATCATGGCCAGCGTCGAGCGCCAGCCGCCGCTGGGCGACTTCCACGGCTGGACCCCGGGCGAAGATGGCCCCGGCAACCTGCCGCTGATCGTCCACACTACCAGCGGCACCACTGGCCGGCCGCAGCCGCTGGTATTCGGCCCGCGCTCGCGCGAAGTCCAGAACATCCTGCTGGCCCGGATCTACCGTATGCAGGGCCTGAAGCCCGGCGACGTGGTGCATTCGGTCTATGGTCACGGCTTGATCAACGGCGGCCACTATGTGCGCGAGGCGGTCACCCACTACACCCACGGCCTGTTTCTTTCGGCCGGCACCGGCGTCGAGACCCGCTCGGCCCGCCAGGTCGAACTGATGCGCGATTTCAAGCCCAGCGTGATCGTCGGCTTCGCCGACTACATCAAGAAGCTGGCCGATGTCGCCCGCGACATGGGCATCGAGCCCGGCCGCGACATCCCCCTGCGGATGATTTCCGGCCACCTGGGCCGGGAATCGCGCGAAAGCTTGAGCGCGGCGTGGGGCGGCGCCGAGCTGTTCGACTGGTACGGCGTCGGCGATACTGGCGCCATCGCCGCCGAAGGCCCGGACCATGACGGCATGTACCTGATGGAAGACGCCCAGTACGTGGAAATCCTGGACATCGACTCCGGCCAGGCTGTACCCGCCGGCCGGCCCGGCGACATGGTGGTCAGCTGCCTGTACAAGACCGACCTCTACCCGATCATCCGCTTCAACACCCACGACGTTACCGAAGAACTGACCGGCGCCTCTTCGCTGGGCCTGCAGCTGCGACGCATCGCCGGCTTTCTGGGCCGCTCGGACAATATGGTCAAGATCCGCGGCATCAACATCTTTCCGCAGTCCTTGAGCCCGATCCTGGAGACCGTGCCCGGCTTCCACGGCGAGTTCATCTGCGTCGCCACCCGCGATGTCTCTGGCCGCGACGAGCTGAGCGTACACATCGAGGTCGGCACAGCGCCCGGCGAACATGCGGCGCTGGCGGGCCGTTTCGCGGAGACCCTGCGCGCGCGCCTCGGCGTCGAAGTCCGGATCGAACTCTGTCCGCCGGCCAGCCTCGCCGAGCTGACCGAGATCGAGCGCCGGCAGAAGCCGATCCGGCTGATCGACAAGCGCTTCGACCGAGCATGACGGCCACCCTGACCGAACTGCGCGAGCGACTGGCTGCCGGCGAGACCACGCCCGAGACTCTCATCGAGGACTGCCTGGCGCGGATCGAAGCAGCCGATCCGGCGCTGAACGCCTTCATCAGAATCGAGGCCGCGTCCGCACGCGCCGCCGCGGTCGAGAGCGGACGGCGCTGGCAGAGCGGCCAGGCCCGGGCCCTGGAAGGCCTGCCGATCGCGATCAAGGACAATCTCGACCTGGCCGGCAGCCCGACCACCGCCGGCCTGCGCGCCCGCATCGACGCCAGCCCAGCCGCGCGCGACGCCGGCGCCGTCGCCCGCCTGCGCGCAGCCGGCGCCATCATCGTCGGCAAGCTCAACATGAACGAGGCGGCGCTGGGCGCCGACGGCGGCAACTGGCACTTCGGCGCCTGTCAAAACCCCTTGCAGCCCGGCTACTCACCAGGCGGGTCCAGCAGCGGCTCGGCCGCGGCCATCGCCGCCGGCCTGGTTCCAGCCAGTCTCGGCACCGACACCATGGGCTCGATCCGGATCCCGGCGGCCTACTGCGGCATCTGGGGCCTGAAGCCCTCCTTCGGCAGGATAAGCACCGCCGGCAGCATTGCGGTGTCGCGCCGTCTCGACCATATCGGACCGCTCGCCACCAGCGCCGAAGACCTGCTGACTTTGCTGGACGTCCTGTCAGGCTTCGACCCCGACTGCCCGGTATCGCGCGCGGTACCCGACCGGGCGCTGCCCAACCGTCCCCGCCTCGGCCTGCCCGACTTGAGCGGCACCGCCTTCGATCCCGCCGTCAGCGCGGCCTGGCAACAGGCCTGCACGCGCCTGGAGGCTGGCGCCTACTCGATCGAGCCCTTGCCCGCCCTGCCGCTGGCGCCGGACCGCGTCCGACGCGCCGGCCTGCTGCTGTGCGAGGCCGAAATGCTGGCCGAGCACGCGGAACTGTGGGCGAGTCGGCGCGATGATTTTTCTCCCGAACTCAGGACCTTGCTGAGCTGGGCCGAACAGCAGCCGGCCACCGCCCTGGCCCGGGCCATGCGCCGCCTCGACGAGGGCCGCCTGGCGATCAACCGTTGGCTGGCCCGCTGCGACATCGTCGTGCTGCCGACCACGCCGCAGACGGCATTCCCGCTGGGCGAGCCGGTGCCGACCAGCCAGGCCGACCTGACGTGCCTGGCCAACTGCGCCGGCCTGCCGGCCCTGTCGCTGCCGCTGCCGACAGCACCCGGCAGCCTGCCGGCGGGCCTGCAACTGGTCGGCCCCTGGGGCACGGACCGGGCGCTGATCCGCATCGCTGCCGATATTGCCGCCCTTATGGGCGAGGCCACGGCATGAGCGGACCGCTGGCCGGCATCCGGGTGCTGGAGCTGTCGCGCATTCTGGCCGGACCCTGGGCCGGCCAGCTGCTGGCCGATTTCGGCGCCGAAGTGATCAAGATCGAGCGCCCCGGCCTCGGCGACGATACCCGCAGCTGGGGTCCGCCCTATCTTAAGAACGACGCCGGCGAAGAAACCGCCGAGTCGGCCTACTTTCTGTCGACCAACCGCGGCAAGCGCTCGGTCGCCATCGACTTCGCCCAGCCTGAGGGCCAGGCGCTGGTTCGGCAGCTGGCCGGCCAGTGCGATGTCTTGATCGAGAACTTCAAGGTCGGCGGCCTGGTTCGCTACGGCCTGGACTACGCCAGCCTCGCCGTCGACCATCCGGACCTGATCTACTGCTCGATCACCGGCTTCGGTCAGACCGGCCCCTACGCGGCTCACGCCGGCTACGACGCGGCGATCCAGGCCATGGGCGGGCTGATGAGCATCACCGGCCTGCCCGACGACCAGCCCGGCGGTGGGCCGCAGAAGGTCGGCGTGGCCGTGGCCGACCTGATGACCGGCCTGTACGCCGCCAATGCCATCCAGGCCGCGCTCTTGCACCGCCACTTGAGCGGACGCGGCCAGCACATCGACCTGGCCCTGCTCGACACCCAGGTCGCCTGGCTGGCCAATCAGGCCGGCAACTATCTGATCGGCGGCATCGTGCCCGGACGCCAGGGCACGGCCCACCCGAACATCGTCCCCTACCAGGTCTTCGCCAGCGCCGACGGCCATGTCATGCTTGCGGTCGGCAACGATGGCCAGTTCGCCCGCTTCGCCGAGCTGGCCGGCCATCCGGAATGGGCCAGCGACCCAGCGTTTGCCAGCAATCGCGCCCGCGTGACCCACCGCGACCGCCTGCTGCCGCTGATCGAATCGGTGATGCGCAGTCGCTCAACCGACGACTGGCTCGGCGCCTGCCAGCGCGCCGGCGTCCCCGTCTCCCCGATCAACGACCTGGCCCGCGTCTTCACCGATCCGCAGGTCCAACACCGCCAGATGGTGCGAAACATCGACCATCCCTTGAAGAAAAACCTGCCCACGGTCGCCAATCCGGTCCAGTTCTCCGCCACCCCCTTGAGCTACCAGCGCCCCCCTCCCCTGCTCGGCGCCGACACCCATGCCATCCTGACCGGGCGCCTCGGGCTGGCTGAGGCCGACATCGCCAGGCTGGCCGAGTCCGGCGTGATTGCCATCTCAGGCCGACCCTAGGAGCCTGCACGGCAGAAGCCGTCCGGGCTGCAACGGCGCCCTCACCATTGAGTGCGCCTATCGTCGAGCTTACATAGGTCCACTATGCGCGCTCTCCGATAGACACACTCAATGGCGATTGCATCCGTTTCGCCTCGAACGTTTCTGCCGCGCAGGCTTCTAGCCGTCGTTAACCCTGTAGATTCAGCGAGTCGGAAGGCGCTTGGCTGCCAGGCAGCGCTCGCAGGCACTGCTGCCTGCCTTTCCAAGAGCGCCAACGCCGCCGATGAGCGCTTTCCGGCTCGCCCTTCAAGGAACGTGTCTGAGTCGACAACTCTGCGTTGCGAAACTTGCAAAGGGCTGGCCATTCGCTGCGGTTCGCGCCTTGATTGGTCGACTCAGTCACGCTCTACGCTCTGAAAGTCACAGGATTGACGACGGGGTACACTAGGGGCCTGCGGCGACTGATGTCTCGATCACACGAACGCAGCCTTCCCGTTCATATCAATCCCGAGGAATCAACATGGATTTGGAACTCAACGGCAAGGTCGCGCTGGTCACCGGTGCCAGCCGCGGTATCGGGCGGGCCATCGCCGAAGGACTGGCCGCTGAAGGTGCCCGGCTGGTGATCGCCGCGCGCGGCTCGTCCGCGCTGGAGGAGGCCAAGAGCAGGCTGGAAGCCACGGGGGCCGAGGTGCTGGCCGTGCCGACGGATGTGGGCGATGACGCGAGCGTGGCAGCGCTGGTCGAACAGGCGCGCGAACGCTTTGGCCGTATCGATATCCTGATCAGCAACGCCTCAGCCCTGGCCGTGACGGGAGACCGGGCGAGCTGGGACGCGAGCCTGAACGTGGATGTGATGGGCGCGGTCCGACTGGTGGAAGCCGTCTTGCCGATGATGCGCGCCGAAGGCGCAGGTAGCATCCTGTTCGTCTCATCGATCTCGGGGATCGAGGCCTGGCCCATGCCGGACTACGGCTACACTGCCGCCAAGGCCGCGCTCAATGCCTTCGCCAAGAAGCTGGCGGTGGTCGAAGGCGCGAACGGAATTCGCACCAATGCCTTGCTGCCCGGCTCGACCGAGTTTCCGGGCGGCGGTTGGGAGATGATGCGCGAGCATCAGCCCGACATCTACGAAATGGCGCGCCGGAGCATCCCGGCGGGTCGGCTGGGCACGCCAACGGAAATCGCCGATGCGGCCGTGTGGCTGGTCTCACCGCGTGCCGGCTGGGTCAACGGCGCGTCTTTGGTCGTCGACGGCGGGCAGTCGAAAGGGATTCGCTGATCGCGGTTGGCAACCGCTGCAACGACAATGGAAGGCGTTCCGTGACCGGTCGGCCAGGGTGAGGACCCAAAGATAATCGTCAAGCCGTTTGAGCGAAACGGCAAGCGCTCACGCCAAGTGAACGATGTCGAAAACGCCGAATATCCTGAAATCACGCCAATCGGTGGTCGCGATTTGCTTGATGCCCGCGCTGTGATAGTTGGCAGCCAGCAAGGTGTCGAGCACACGCTTGCGCCCCAGCCGATGCCGCTGCATCCAGTCGATGAACAAGGGAAAGGAATGCTGTGTAGGCTCGACGATGCGGCATTCCCGCGCGTGCCACCACTGGCTGCAGACACGCAGCGCCTCGTCCATCCGCAGCGGCAGGGAAAAACGGCGTGGGTCGGTCACGACATGAGCAAACTCGTCCAGCACCTGCGCGCAGATCGCAGCACTCGATTCCCGGCTGCGAATGCCGGCATCGAACAATTCCAGACAGGCGGCATGGGCCGGATGCTCGCGGATGGTCAGGCCGACCAGGAAGCTGGTATCGAGCCCGATCACGAAGCGCCGTCCACCATCTCGTCGAGCAGATCATCATCGGCGCTCAAGGGGCGCAGCACCCGGCCGGCCGAGCGCGGATGGAAGCCGGCCAGGTCACCCACCGGGCGCAGGCGTTCGCGCCGGTACAACTCCATGGCCTCGCGAATCAATTCCGAAGTGGGCCGACCCGCGGATTTCGATGCAGCCTGAAACTCCGCGTAAACGGGTTCAGATACATTGATGGTGATGGTTTTCATACATACATACTAATGTATATTGAATCGAACCACAATCTCGCAGTCCAGACATTTCGCTGCCCGGGCCAGGCGGTTCACGCCCGCCCCACCGTCTTCTCATACAGCCCGGGAAACCGGCCCTCCGGATCACATTCGCGCTTCAGGGCCTCGTAGGCTGGTCGGTCGAATTCTTCCCAAAAGCGGGTCTCGCTGTAGGTGCTCTGCGAGTACAGGCTTTTCTTGCCGCCGTGGCGGGCGACGAGGTCCTCGACCAGAGCGTTGTAGTGGCCGTCGGCTTCGCGCGTGCGCACCCTATCCCAGAAGCCGAAGTTGATGTAGGCGGTGTCGGTGCGCAGGCGGAACAGCGAGAAATCATCGCCTGGCACGGCGAAGGGGCAGATCCAGACCGGGCGGATGCCGACGGCGGCGTCGAAATCGGCGAGGAAGGCAGCGGCATGGGCAATCGGAATGTCGACATCCTGGATCACCGACTCGGTGCGCGGCCGCAGATACTGCAGTACTTTCAGCGGCCAGCGGTGGCTGGCGCGCATGATCTTTTGGTAGCTGGTGCTGTTCAGATAACGGCGCCCCATCAGCAGGCGCAGCGGCGCGAACTGCCCGCCGAGGTTCTTGCTGCACCAGAACCAGTCCGTGTCCCAGCGCCAGAGGTAGTCGTGGACGCTGAGGAAATCCTCGTCGCGCTGGCGGAGGCTCTTCCAGTACTGCCGCATCCAGGTGTAGTCGCTGGCCCTGATGCCGCCGGGCAACTGATCGCAGAACTCGGCCCGGGTCAGCACCAGTTCGCCAGGCGCGAAGTACACGCCGTCCAGATAGTCGCAAGCTGGCGCTGCACACTCGGCATCAATGGCCGCGAACAGCCGCTCGGGATCGGAAAAACGCTGATGCCGCAGGCGCACCCAGGGCCGCACCGGGATCAATCGGACCCGAAGGCGGGTCGCGTAGCCGAGGCTACCGTAGGAGTTCGGAAAGCCGAAGAACAGTTCGGGCCGCTCGCTCGGCGAGCAGCTCAGCACCCGCCCGTCGGCGACCAGAATGTCCATCGCCTCGATGGTGTGATGGACCAGGCCGTAGCGAAAGCCGCTGGACTCGATGCCGACGCCGCTCATCGCCCCGCCCACAGTGATGCTCTTGAGCTCGGGCACGATGGCCGGCGCCAGGCCGTGCGGCAGACAGGCATCGACCAGGTCGGCGTAGGTCATCATGCCCTCGACCTCGGCCACCTGCGCCTCGACGTCGATCTCGATGAGCCGGTTCAGACCGCCAACATCCAGTTCGCTGCGATCAGCCGGCGCGCGCGGCCGAAACAGATTGCTGGTGCCCTTCTTCAGGCGCACCGGGCCGCGCGATGCGGCCAGCGCCGCCGACAGCCTGGCGACCCGCTCGCGATGTTCGGCCCAGCTCACCGTATCGGCTCGTAGCGCGGCAACCCGCCCCGGCTGAACACCATCTGCCAGAGCTGCAGGGTACGAGCCCGAAACGCCCCGGCGCAGCTTTGCAGGTAGTAGCGCCACATTCGGAAGAAACGGTCGTCAAGGCCATCAGCGGCCTTCAGTTCCGGCCAGGCGGCATGAAAGTTGTCCCACCAGGCCATCAGGGTCCGGTCGTAGTCGGGGCCGAAGTTGTGCCAGTCCTCCAGCACCAGCAGGCCTTCGCTGGCCCGGCTCATTTGTGCGGCCGAGGGGATCACGCCGCCGGGGAAAATATACCTGTCGATCCAGTCATCGGCGCGGGTTTTGGAGACATTGCCGCCGATGGTGTGGACCAGGGCAAGTCCGTCTGCCGTCAGCCGCGCCCGCACCAGCTCGAAAAAACCCCGGTGATTGCGCGGCCCGACGTGCTCCATCAAGCCGACGCTGACGACGCGATCGAAAGATTCCGTCAGGCCGGCCGCCTCGCGGTAATCCTCGAGGCGAATCTCCACCGGCAGGCCCTGGCAACGCGCGCGGGCGAACTCGACCTGGCGCCGGCTGATGTTGTAGCTGGTGACCTCACAGCCGTGATCAGCAGCCAGATAGCGGGCCAGCTCACCGAAACCGCCGCCCAGTTCCAGCACCCGCATGCCGGGGCGCAGATGCAGCTTGGCCGCCACCAGCGCCAGCTTGGCCCGCTGCGCAGAGTCCAGATCGGCCAGCGCAGCGTCGGCGCCGTAGTAGGCGCAGGTGTACTGCATGGTCGGCCCGAGCATGGCCTGGTAGAGACGGTTGGAAAGATCGTAGTGCTGCTCCGCCACCCGCTTCGAGCGGCGCCGGTCCTGGCGGTTGACGAAGCGGCTCAGCAGCAGCGCCCACAGCACCGAGGGCCGGCGGATGCGCTCATCCAGGCGCGCGCCGAGCAGCCGACTGAAGAACTCGTCCAGCCGCACGGTCTGCCACCAGCCGTCCATGAAGGCCTCGCCCGCCCCCAGACTGCCTTCGGCCAGAATGCGCTCGTAAACCCGCTCATCAAGCACCCGGAAGTCCCAGGGCCGATCACCGCCCACCGCGATGTCGGCATGGGCCAAGAGTTCGGTAATGCGCTGCCTGGCTGACACGATCGTACCCGCCCGCAAGGAAAAACCCTGAGTTTCAGGCTAAATCGGGGGGCTGGCGCGGTCAAGCCCCCTCTGGTCCTGATGGGTAAGGCTCAGGTTGCGCTGGCCGCCATTCTGCCGGGCCACTGCTCCGGATCCAGCAGCCAGGGAATGTCGCTTGCGCGCAGGCGCGCGAGTTGCCGTGCCAAATCCTGCCTCATGGCTTCGAAGAAGGCCCGCCCTTCGCTGGTCTCGCCCAAAGGGCGCCACCAGTCGACATGCTCGATCAGGTGCACGAAGATCGGCTCGATGCGCGGATTCATCTACCGCGACGAAATCGAAGATCTGCCGTCGCGGGAGGCCGGAAGGGGCTGGCAGCTCGAAGAGCAGCTGCGGCCCGACGGCTTCAGTCCTGAAAAAACCTTGTTCATGAGTGCCCGCGGTCGGCTGGAAACCGGTGGGCAGTTCAGCTTCACCTGGTTCTACCGCGCGGCGGTCCCGAATCCCATGGACCAATCCAGTGCGACGGTGCTGGAGAGCGTGTTCGATCTGACAGCCGATCTTCCCTCGCTGACACCACCACCGCCGGCCCATCCGCCCCACCTGCTCTGCCTGATCCATCCGCATCTGCCGATGTGCCAGCCCTGAGCGCCCAGGCTGTGTGCAGCGCGCCCTTATTCACGGAGCGCTTCGGC
The DNA here is from genome assembly GCA_050485825.1 of Gammaproteobacteria bacterium. GTDB lineage: Bacteria > Pseudomonadota > Gammaproteobacteria > Xanthomonadales > Wenzhouxiangellaceae > Wenzhouxiangella. Next base: position 78,086 of record JBJHCC010000009.1, on the reverse strand, counting down.
CGGACGGCCCGCCTTGAAGTGCGGGCCGTCTTTTTTGGCGACTCAGGCTTCCCTGCGGCTTGAAACGCGCGCCGTGTACGACGGCGCAGCCAGGCCTGGACTCAGTCGCGCTCCGGCGCCTGCACCCGGCCTTCGGCGATGTCGAGGTAGTAGGTCCAGCTGGTCACGTTAGGGCGGGCGTCGTCCAGCGGTGGCGGGTCGGTGTATTCCGGGTAGTGCGCGGCGATTTCGTTCTTGAGCACGTCGGGCAGTTCGTCCCAGCTGTCCAGCTTGACCCCGGCGGCGTGGAAATAGATCAGCCCCTGGCGGCCATGCATCTTCATCCACGGCAGCCAGTCGGATTGGCGAGCCCAGCCGACCGTGGCGGCGATGCTGTTGGTGGCGGGATCGGTCAGCTCGTCGACCCGGCCGAAGAAGTTGAACATCTCGGTGGCGTGGTAGGTGCCGCCCACTTCGGCCTGGAACGGTCCGGCCAGCGGGTTCGAATACCACAGCGGCACGGTGATGTTCATCCAGAAGTGATTGCCCTGCAGGTGGCCGCGGAAACTCAAGGGGCCGGACGGGCCGTTCGGGAAGGTGGGCGAGCGCGAGTTGACCGGATCATTGGCCACGTGCAGCACGGCCACCCGCTCGCCGGTCCAGGGATTGTCCCAGTGACTCAGGACGTCGCCCGTTGCGGGGTCGGTGTAGAGCATGATCTCGCGCGACACCATCCTGTAGCCCCGCCCGTACTCGGGGTGATCCACGCTGACGCAGGCGCGCACGTTCATGCCCTCGACCCGGAACAGGCGCTTGTCGGGCTCGCCGCGAATGCGCGAGAAGGCGTCGCCGTTCCAGTAGTAGGTCACCGCTTCGCCGTCGACCGTCGAGCACTGAACCTTGCGGTTCATCTTGATGACGTCGTCGGGATTGTCGAAGCTCAGCGGCTCGGCAGCGGCGGCGGGAAGGGCGAGCGCCAGCAGCAGGACGAAGGGTATGCGTAGGGTGGGTCGGGGCATGGCTTGCTCCTTAGGGTTTTCAGGTTTCAGGGTTCAGGGTTGGGATACTCGCTTCGGTCGCTGGAACCACTGACGATACGGAAGTCACGAAAGGGCCTGATGGGCGGTTCAGCGGGCTGGTGTTTTCTTCCCTGCATTCAGTGTGTTCCATGGTTTCCTTGTGTTTTTTCTTCATGTCGATCGGCGAGGATGTAGTCGACGAGGGTGGCGATTTCCCTTGAGCTGAGGATGTTGTGGTACGTCATCCAGGTGCCCGGCAGGACCTGCTCGGTAGCGGCGATGAAGGCCGACAGGGTGGCGTTGTTCCAGTTCAGCTCGCTGGCCGCCATGGCGGGCGAATAGGCATAGCCTGCACGGCTGCCGGCCGCTGCGCCGGCCAGGCCGTACAGGTTGGGGCCGACGTCGTGGACGCGCTCGGGGCTGATCCGATGGCAGCCGGCGCAGCTCAGTTCGAACAGGGCGGCGCCGTCCAGCACTGGTCCACGGACGATCGGCGCCGGCGCCTCGGCCTCGGTGCCGGATCGGTTGACCGAGTCGCAGGCGGCGAGTCCGAACAGAGCGAGTCCGACAAGCGAGGATCGAGTCCAGCGATGAATCGCGCTCATGCCAGCCTCCGCAGGGCTTCGAGGGCGGCGCGATCGGCCGATTCCAGCGCGCCTTCCATGCCCGAATAGGCCACGGCCAGATGCTCGCCGGCGAAAAACAGGCGATCAGCTGGGGCCTGAATGAGCGGAATCAGCCGATGGGCCTGGCCCGGGCGCCAGATTGCCCAGGCGCCGCCGCTGGCGGGATCGACTGCCCAGCGCACCAGCCCGGCCAGTTCGACCCGGCCGCGGGCACCCGGGATCTGGGCCTCGAAGGTCTCCAGAAAGCGCGCCCGGGCGTCGCCTTCACTGAGTCCGTCGTAAGCGTCGCAGGCATCGCCGTTGACCCAGCAGGTGATGTTGTAGCGGCCTTCGGCGTTTGGCGCGGTGCGGGTGAATACCCGGCCCAGCGGCCCGTCGGTCCACCAGCTCGCCGGCTGGCCGGTGTCCTCCCAGAACGGGGAGTCGCTGAGCAGATGCGCCTGGCTGACCTTGTGATACGCCACCGCCCGGATCGCCTCGGCGCGAGCCGATTCGAAGCCGGGCTCGAAGCGAATTCCGGCCAGCGCCGGCAGCGGCAGCGCGCAGATCACCGCGTCGGCCTCATGCTCGGCGCCGTCGGTCAGACTCACCCGGACCCCGCCGGCGGCCTTCTGCACGGCCACCACCCGGGCGCCGGTCAAGGGCGGGCGCTTCAGCCCCGCGGCCATCGCCTCGGGGATACGCTGGTTGCCGCCGGCCGCCTCCAGGGCCGGCTGCTGCCAGGCCATGGCCTGGCGAATGCCGGCGCCGGCGCGCTGCAACTGCAGCAGCGAGGTATCGGCCAGGCGGTTGCCGTAGCTGTTGTTGGCGTCGATCCAGGCCAGGGCCGCATCGTCGAGGCCGTGCCCGGCGAAATAGTCCTTCGCCGATTGGTCGGCCGCGCCCATGGCCGGCTCCAGCCACTGGGTTGAGCGGACCAATGGATTTTCGCCGAGCAGCTGGCTGGACAGTCGGTCCGGCGTCGCGGCGCGCAGCTCGGCCGGCAAAGTGTTCAAGGGCGAATGGGCCCAGGCTTGACGATCGATCACCCGGCCATCGAGCATCAGGCCCAGCCCGGCGCCGCGCGGCACCGGCAGCAGCTCGACGCCGCCGCGCCGAGCCGCGGCAATGGTGCGACCGTAGTTCGGCCCGATCACGTTGGCGCCGCCTTCCGGGCTTCCCGGCAGGTCCAGGGTGTAGACCCGGCCGCCGATGCGCTCGCGCGCTTCCAGCACCAGCACCTCGACGCCGAGCTTTTCCAGCAGCCGGGCCGAAGCCAGGCCCGAAAGGCCGGCACCGATCACGATCACGCGCCGGCTCGCGGTCCAGCCGACGCCGGGCAGCAGGCCGAGCAGCGCCGCGGCGGGCGCGGCGGCCAGCAGGCGACGCCGGGAACGACTGAGCAGACGAGACGGGGCCATCACCAGGGCTCCCGCATCGGCAGGGCCCGAGCGCAATCCTTCAGGCTCTCGGGCAGGATCGGCCGGTATGGCCGCGCGTAGCTGAAGGGTTCCACGTCCTCACTCCAGATGTTTTCATGCACGCCGCCGACAAAGCGGATCAGCGACAGCGAACCAGCCCGCGAGCCGAACGGCCCGTGCGGGATGTGCGGCGGCCGCCAGAAATAGGCCCCGGCCTGCATCGTGCCCTGGGGCCCGGTCAGATCGCCGGCGATCAGAAAGGCCTCTTCGGGCGTGGGATGCGATTCCAGCGGCCCGGCCCAGTTGATCGGATGGGTCTGCGGCGCGGTCATGAACAGAAAGGTCTTCTGGCCCGAGACCGGGTCGATGCGCAGGATCTTTCGCGCCGGCAGCAGGCTGGCCAGGCGATAGTCCAGGGTCGAGCGATCCCAGACCAGACGGTAGGCGTCGACAAAGGGAATCGCCGGGCGATCATGCGCACGCTCGGCAGTCATCGGATCGTCCTCGGCAGGGCCGGGCGCGGCGTCGAAGAAGCGCAGCAGCACCGCGCCGCGAGGTGAATAGCAGTCGCGTCGTTCGTGCCCGGCCGGAAAGAAACCGTAGCAGCCGGCCGAGTACTCGTAGCCGTTCAGGTAGTAGCTGCCGGCGAGGACGTAGAACTCTTCGCCGGCGGCGATCGGCCGGGCCTGGGCAAAGTTGAAGTCCGGATCGAGCTTCTGCAGCAGGCTGAGCGCGCCCGTCTCCTCATCCTCGCTCAGCAGCTTGCGCCAGGCGCCGGCAACATTCGGCTCCGGCGCCCAGTCCAGGCACTGGGCCTGGATGAACTCGATATGCGGGCGGGCCACCTCGCCCGCCTCAGAACGGCTTGGCCGCGCCGACCAGGCCGGTGAAGGCGATGCCGATCCAGTACACGTAGGCCAGGCCGCGGCCAACCCGGATCGAGCGCTCCAGCTGGTTCTCGACCGCTTCGGTCGAACCCTCGCGATCCAGCTTGCGGAACAGCTCGGTCCACTCGCGCATGATGAAGCGCAGCTTCAGGCCGATCACCAAAAGGCCTGAGTAGATCAGGATCTTGACCGCATACCAGTACTGCCCGGGGCCGGCCACGAAGGGCCCGTCACCGAAGATCGACCACAGCGCGCTGATCGCCAGCAAGGGAATGACCAGGTAGCGCACCAGCTCGTCGTAGCGGGTCAGCTTCAGGCCCAGATCCGTTTCTCGGGCAAAGAAGGCCGCCCAGCACAGTCCCAGCCAGCCCAGACTCAAGACCCAGAACAGCACCAGCCAGCTGCCGCCGTAGGGCTGAACGCCCCAGATATGGCCCAAATGCAGGCCCAACGGCAGCAACAGAATGATCCCGGTACGGGCCAGGATGTCGATCCGGTAAGCCGTTTCCATATGCCGCCGCCGCTCGTCCAGCGGCAGCTTGCGATTGATCACGTTGTAGCTGGTCTGGAATACCCCCCACTCCCCGCCCAGCCAGTAAACCATGGCCAGGATGTGTAGCCAGCGCAACACCGCCAACTCCGAGAAACCCATGTGACGACCCTCCCGTTGAAAATGAGCCGAAGCAAATGTCCGGACATATTCTCAAGCTGAAGCATACGTCAAGGATTGATCTGGATCAATCGCCTGCGCTATTAACCCGGCATGCACGGCCGGGGCCTATGAGCGAAGGCATTTGCGGACCTGTGCCGCAAATGCCGTGCAACGAATACCGTAGGTACTTCGTTGCCGGGTTAATAGTAGGCCCGCTACCGATTGCTCGGCACGGCAAGCCCGTATACACTTTGGCTATACCAACCATGGCGTCGGATCATGAAAGCAGCTACGAAACGCAGGCCCATCTTTGAGGGCAAGATTCAGGCCTGGGGGAACAGCATGGGCCTCCGCATCACTCGGGCGATCGGCGAGGCGGCCGGGCTTGATCGAGGCACGGCGGTCAGCCTGGAGCTGACCGACGAGGGTCTGCTTATCCGTCCGAAGCGAGCAGCCATCCGTCACTGGACCGAAGATGAGCTGTTGCAAGGACTGACGCCCCATACCGCTCATGCCGACGAACTCCCGAAGCTTATGGATCAGGAGTTCTCGAGCTGATGGCCAGCTACGTCCCTGACCGCGGCGAAATCGTCTGGATGGACTTTGAACCCGTTCGCGGGAGGGAAATCGGCAAGTATCGTCCGGCCCTGGTCCTCTCAAGCGCCCTTTACAACCGCAGCACCGGGCTACTGATCTGCTGTCCGATCAGCACCAGCATCCGAGGGGCACTCACCGAAGTGCCGGTAAGCACGCTCGATACAGACTGTGTAGTCGCCGCCAATCTGGTCCATACGCTCGACTGGAGAGCACGCAAGCTCAAGCGGGCCGCACCGGCGAACCAGCGACTGCTCGATGAAGTACTCAGCCGCCTGCTGCCGCTGATCGGCGCGCAAGGCCGATGAACTCAGGCAGCCAGCAGCAGGCCGAGGCCGCCGTAGATCAGCACCAGCGCGATAAAGCGCCGAAAGTTCAGTTTGGGGTCGTGTCCGGAAATGAACATGGGATGCGCTCCGATTCAGGCGTCAAGAAACTGGGCGATGGCATCGGCCACCGTTCGATCCTTCAGCAGCCGGCTGTGCCCGAGGCCGCTGGTTGGCAACAGCTGCACACGGTCAGCACCGTGGCGGACGATCTCGGTCGCGTCCTCATACGGCACGATCGTGTCTTCGCGGTCATGCACCACCAGGAGCCGACCGTCGATCCGCTTCAGCACATGCGCCGGATGGGTGTCATCCAGCTTCAGGCCGGTCCGGGATTCCATGGTTTGAAGAAAGCGCGCACGGCTGCGCGGGGCCAGGCCGAGCTGGGCCGCGATTCGCTCCAGCACCACCCGATAGCCAGCCGGCCCGGCCACGCAGACGCTGCGGCCGACGCGCAAACCCAGCATCTGCGCGAGCATCACCGCGCCGGCGCCCATCGAGTGTCCGATCACCCCATGCAGCGGCCCGAGCTCGGCCGCCGCCTCGACCAGTGCATCGGCAAACAGACCCGGATGCGCCAGCCGATCCCCGGTATCCCCGTGACCGGGTCCGGTCAGGGCAAACAGCCGGAAACCGCGAGTTGCCAGGCTCTCACCGATCACCTGAAACTGCTGCGGCCCACCTTCCCAACCGTGCAGGGCCAGCACCGACGGGCCGCCCTGTCCCCAGCGCAGCGCCTTCAGGCCGAACCTCAGGGTCACGGCCTCGGCCAGCGGTGCTCGACGCGCCTTCCTGCGCCGCGGTCGCGTCGCCAGCTGTACCGCCAGCCGGGCAGAGGTATCGGGCAAGAAGGGGCTGACCAGGCGGCCAGTGGCTTTGATGAGCGCGGGTGTAGCCATGAGCGGATCCTCGTAAATCGATAATGGTTTTTTATTACAACCGGTTGCTATTCGCAACCTTTATCGCACGATACGCCCTCAAGTTGCAAATTGCAACTTATTTCTTCAGAATGCGTTCATGAGCCGACTGAATGTATTTCGCAGCAATTGCCCAATCGCCCGCGTCACCGAACTGATCGGCGAGGCCTGGACCTTAATGGTGCTTCGCGAGGCCTTCCTTGGCACTCGACATTTCAATGACTTCGAGCGTGAACTTGGCATTGCCCGCAATATCCTCTCCGACCGCTTGAAGAAACTGGTCGACGCGGGGCTGTTCGAACGCCGCGCCTCGGACAGCGACCGCCGCGCGGTCGAGTATCGACTGACCCCTGCCGGTCGCGCCCTGTTTCCGGTCCTGATCGGCCTGACCCAGTGGGCCAGCCAGCACCTTTGCCAGGGCGAATGCGCGATTCGCTTCATTGAGCGCGACAGCGGTCGGGACATCGCGCCGCTCGCCGTCCACAGCGCGGACGGTCGCTTTTTGGAGCTCAGCGACATCGCCATGGCACCTGGCCCCGACGCCGATGCCGTGCTGCACGATCGCTTCAAGGCCGCCCATCTCCAGCAGGCCTGAGCCTCCATCCCGGACCGGTTTGAAGTGAATGTGAATCCGAATCCGTCAGATTAAGCGGGGGCGCCGCGGGCTCGAACCAAGATTTCGAGGCTTCTGTCACGCAGGCTGCTGGCGATACCCAGTGCGCCGTGTCCGGTTGTCAGATGCACCGGCCCTGTCGGGGTTCGTTGGATAATCAGCTCAGGCTTGATCCAGCAGTCGAAGCCGAACGAACGCTTCCAGCGTCCGCTCAATTCGATCGAGAGGCAAGGCGACGGCCTCGCTCAACTGGACCAAGCCGAACCACTGTTCCCGACCGCTTAGCCATCGAGCCAGGCCAAGCTCTTCTGGCGCCAGTGGGCAGCAGTGATTTCCCGCGACCAGCACCGGTCGTCCTTGAAGCGCAGCAAGTCGAAGGTCAACGCCGGGCTTTACCCTGAACTGTCGATCGAGCCGGTGCGCCGTGCGATCCGCTTCGTCGTCTGCCATCCAGTTCTGCAACAGCGCCTGCGTATCGGCCAATGCCGCTTTGCGCCCTTCGAGGTCGCCTAGGCCGAACAGCGGCCGCCGCCAACGTGGATCTCGCTCCAGCCGCTTGGCCAGCACCTCCAGCAGCAGATCGAGCGGATTCGGCGACGGAAAGGTCAGGGTCAACGACAGGCTGGGTTGGTCGCCAGCGGCAGTCGAATGCCAGTACCCTCGCGGAAGATACAGCACCGAGCCTGGAACCAGTTGAACCGCCTCGGCAACGGCCGGCGCTGAAGTGGGAAACGGTGTGTCAATACAGGCACTGAGCCGCGGCGGTTCTGACCACCCCGCGACCGCGTTGCACGGAGGATAGTCGAGCAGCGTATTTGGCGCCAAATGCCAGGTCTTGGCACCGCACAGCTGCACGATCATCACCTCCTGCGCGTCGAAATGGAAACCAAAGCCGTGGCCGGCCGGTGAGGCATAAGCATTGATTTGCGCGCTGGACCGCGGAAACGCCAGCGCCTGCGCCAGCTCCCCTAGCAGCGCTTTCGCAGCGGGCAAAGCCTGTTCCACATTGACATAGCACAGGCTGAATCCGCGCTGCCAATGCTCGTGACGCTCTGCCACTGAGTCCAGAACCTGCTCCTGGTGATCGCCGTTGCGATGACGAACCGCCTTCGTTTTCTCTGCTTCCAGGTCGATGAGCTGCGCGAATCCGAGCCTGCCAAGCTCACCCAGGCGTTCCAGTGGAGCGTGCCAGGACAGCGCCTGCTGCGGCCATTGGCCTGATCGGAAGGATCGCGCGAGCGGGCCAAACAAGCGCTCCAAGGCGTCATTCGGCTCGGCGTTGCTGCCGACTAATGACGGGATTGCAGTTTCCGACTTGATCATCGCCGCCCCACGCGCCCATGCTTTGCTGAATCTGGCCGCACTCAGGCCGCAACACCGGTCTCTCTGGCTGCGAGCAGCGCACAGATATCCGACACTGACGTCATCCGCGGGAATTCACCCGGATCAATACGAACGCCGGTTTCATCCTCCAAGCGGCTGGCGATATCAACAACCTCCAAAGAATCGAGCCCGAAGTCCTCCAGCAAGTTGGCTTGCGCGTCAATCTCGGCCGGCTCAACCGCCAATACTTCAGCAACGATGTTTCTCACCTGGTTTGTCAAATGATCCATCTCAGTTCTCCTAGGACAATGCGATATCTGCATCCAGAATCTGATCACGGTGCGCTTCATGCCAACGACTGATCGACGCCAGGGTCACGATCTCACGCGGAGAGCCATCCCAGGCATTGCGGCCATGCATCACCCAGTTGTTATCAATCATCAGCACATCGCCGGCCTGCCATCGCACATCAAGGCGGACTGCCCGGCAGGCCCGCTGGATGTCCTCGATGATGCTATCGTCCAGCGGCGATCCATCCTCCCAAAGCACCACATCGGCATGCCCTACCCGAGCACCAAGGCTTTCAAAATGGTTGCTGTGTCCGGCGATCAGGTTATGGCGCAAAGCGGGTGGCCGGCCCGGTTTTCTGCTCACTGCAGAAAGGCGGCTCTCGATCACCAGCCGGTTGTCAGCGGTCACCCCTTTGAGGGCAAGGTGCGGCAACTCACTTAAGCGACGCAGCGGCTCCGCACCGAGCACCGCGCGCGCCATATCACTGTCGAGAATGCGCTTGAATATCGGCAGCGGAAAAAAATCCCGGACCAGAACCGCTTGCTCAGTCAATCGTCGGCGGCTTTCCGATGACAGGTGCTTGAAAACTTCGGATCCGTCAAACAGGGTGGTTTCGCCGCCTTGCCGCGCCGGAGTCTCGCAGCAAAACCACAGCAGATCCGGACGAAACGGCGACGAACCCCATTCGAAATGAGGGCCCAAGGCGCTTTTTCCGAGTGGAACCGACTGCAAACCGGGCTGATCATCGTAGCTGGCCCGATCACCGTAGGGCTGGGTAACGAACACCTTATTGAACCGCCCGGCGAATCGATGAAAGCAATCGCGATCGACATCGAAGCCTCGAAACAGAAGCGCCCCGTGCTGGTCCAGCTCCTCAAGCAGCCAAGACTCGCTCAACGCTTCGATCGGACTGCCGGAATTCTCGATCAATGCCAGTTTCGAAGTGCCAGCGCCCTCTGACTCAGGCCGCAGGTTAACACTGGTGTCGAACTCATGTTGTGGGCAGCAAGCTTTCATTGACAGTACCTTTGGGTGCATGACCGGGCGGTTGACAACGGGCCAGAGAAGCCACTGACCTTCACTGATTCCCGAAGATTTTTACCACACACTCTGCCCCTTCCAGCAGCCCCTGCCCGCGTATTCTCGACAAAGCGTAAAGCGCTCGGGCGCAAGGCTCACCGGGGGCTGACCAAGCCCCTCTTCCCAACTCATATCAGCGCTTCACGCACCTCGGGATGACTGAGAAAGCCGGCAGGGCTGACGCTCCGACCGTAGGCCCCGGACTGAAAAATCACGACCAGATCATCGATATCCGCTCGATTGACATCCACGCCTTTCCCGAGCAGATCCATCGGCGTGCACAAGGGACCGACAATATCGACATCCTGCTCCACAGGACAGGTGGTGTTCACAGCCAGGGGGTAGTTTCGTCGCAGCACTTGCCCGAAATTTCCGGTTGCGGCAAGGTGCTGATGCAGGCCGCCATTGGTAATCAGAAAAGTCTTTCCTACAGAGCGCTTTCGATCGACTACTGAGCACACGTAGATGCCCGCCTCTCCTACCAGATAGCGGCCCAGCTCCAGAGCCAGTCTGGCGCCCGGCAGGTCGCCTGCCAGCCTTTTTGCGAGGGCGTTGAGATTGTCGGTGACCCGATCGATATCCAGCCGAGGATCCGACACGGTGTAGGGAATACCGAACCCTCCGCCCAGGTTGATCGAGCGAATCCTTTCCGGGCGACCCGCCATCCACTCCAGAGCTAGCTCATAGCTTCGCTGCTGCGTCTCAATCAGGGTCTCCGCATTCAGGCTCTGCGAGCCGGCATAAAGATGAAAGCCTTCAAACTCCAGATCAGCCGCCTCAATCCTGCGCAGCGCCTCCGGGACCTGCTCTGCATCAATGCCAAACTGCCTGGGACCACCGGTCATGCGCATTCCGGAGCCCTTCAGCTCAAAAGGCAGGTTCACCCTGATCGCGACCGCCGGCCTGATGGCCGATGATCTCCGCAGCCCAGCCAGCACATCGAGTTCTCGAAATGACTCGATGTTCAGTGTGACACCCGCCATCGCGGCCTGGCCAATCTCCGACACGGTCTTTCCGGGCCCAGCGAAACTGATCCGGTCGGCGGCCATGCCTGCGTCCAGAGCAGCTCTCATCTCACCAGCGGAGGCAACATCAAAGCCATCGACCAGGCGTGCAAGATGCGCAACCAGGGCGGGCATGGGATTGGCCTTCAGCGCGTAGTAGAGTCGGATGTCAGGATCCATCGCCTGCCGGAGCTGCTCGACTCGAGCGCTGATCCTCTGTCGGTCATACAGATAGCAGGGCGTGCCTCCAACCGCAGCGACTACACGTGACAAGGGCAGGCCGCCGATACCAATCTCACCGCCGTCCAGGCGAGGCCAGATCAGGTCATTCCGTTCAGCGGCGGGACGAGTTCGATCAAGCATGACTCAGCGCCTCGGGCTTGTCCTGCAGCATCTGCCTGATGGATGGACGGTCCAGCTTGCCGCTGCCGGTTCGGGGTAGCGGCTCCGGGGACAGGTGAATCTCGGCCGGCATCATGAACGCTGGCAGCCCTGCACCCAGGCGCTCGCGGATCTGATCAACCGAGATCGGATCAGTCTTGGAAGCATGAATCACCAGCACGATGCGACTGCCCAGTTCAGGATCGGGCAAACCGACAGCGGCAGCCTCGATCACCCTGGGATCAGCATCGACAAGCTCCTCAATCTCGGATGGACTGACCCGATAGCCACGCGTCTTGATGAGCGCATCCCGGCGCTCGACAACGTAGAGAAAGCCGTGTTCATCGCAGTAGCCAAAATCACCACTGTGGACCTGCAGCTGATCCCCGTATCGTGCCGAATCTGCCCCCCCTACGGGACGGAACACTGCCGCGGTGGCATCAGGCTGCCGCCAGTAGCCCAGGGATACGGTGGATCCTCGATGGACAATCTCGCCGTGCTCGAAGGGAGCACATCGGCGCCCGTGGCTGTCCAGAACCACAACCTCCTGGTTGGGTATCGCCTTGCCCACGGAGGCCGGACGCTGGTCCACTTCCGATGGGTCGAGGTAGGTGGAGCGGAACGCTTCAGTCAAACCGTACATCAGGTAAGGCCTGGCCTCAGGAAACAGCTGGCGCAGCGTCTGCAGCAGTGGCGCCGGCATCCTGGCGCCGGTCGATGCAAAGTGCCGGAGACCTGAGTACGGTCCCTGAGTCAGCAAGGCATCTCGCAGCTGAGCGTAAAGCGGGGGAACCGCTGTCAGACCCGTGATTCGATCTCTACGAAGACTGCCAGCCACCTCCATCGGAAACAGGTAGTCCTTCAGAACCAGGGTCGCACCGGCACTCAGGCACGTTGTCAACTGCGAAAAGCCCGCATCAAATGCCAGCGACAACAAGCCCAGCACTCTGTCGTCGCGCTCCAGTTTCAGATAGCTGGCGACGCTGCAAGCGCCGCTGACCAGATTGCGATGTGACACCATGACGCCTTTGGGACGACCCGTGCTACCTGACGTGTAGAACAGGGCGGCCACCGCAAGATCGGACAGCGGGCCCTCAATCCTGGACTTGGAGCGCACGGCATCCAGACCCATACAGCTCAGGCGCTCACATTCCTGGAGTGAGCCGCTGTAAGCATTGCCGCTGACCAACACTACCCGCAAAGACGGGCACTCCGACACCGCAGCCTCAAGCAAGCCGAGTCGATCTGCTGTGCTCAGCAGCGCAGCCGCTCCAGCATCCTGCAGGACATGCTGAATCTGTGCCGGCTTGAGTGACGCATTGATCGGAACGACGACCAGTCCTGCGCGTGACGCGGCCAGGATGGCCAGAATCGCATCCACCGACTTTGGCAACACGATCGCGAGCCGCTCTCCCGGCTGAAGGCCTAGCGCCGCCAGTCCTTGGGCCAGCTCCCGGGTCCGCTCCCGGAGGAACCCATAGCTTGCGCGATGACCCTTGCATTCGACGGCAACATGGCCAGCATCAACCTGGGCCGGCAGGTCCAGCAGATCATGCAGAAAGTACGGAATCATTGAACACACTCTCCCAGCGAAGCAACACGGGACACCCCATAGGTTGGAGCGACCAGCAATAACCAGAACCAGAACAGACTTCGGCACTGCTCGCTGAGCGACTTGAACAGCAAGCCTTCGACGTAGCCATGTCCAGCGGCAACCTGTAGCGCATTTCGGCAGATCCAGCTCATTTCACGGCCAATGTGGTCGAACGTGCTGCGATCTCCTGGTTCAGATGTCCTCGAGGCAAACGCAGCCATCAGCTGATGATGAAGAAGCAAGGCAATCGCTTCGGATCGCAATGTCAGATCAGCCAACCTGAGGGCGACGGCCTGGTGACGGATGATCGGCTTTCCGCCGGACTGTCGACTGCTCGCATAGCTGTACGCCAGGTCCACCAGACGAAACATCGCGCCACGAAGCTGCCCTGCCAGGAGCGCGTTCTCGAGCCTGACGTATCGCATCAGATCAAACGCTTCCCGATTGAATGGGGATGATTCGGCGGCAATCCGCGTCGTCTCCAAGGTCAGCAGACTACCGGTCTTGAACCCAGACAGCGGTCGGCGCCGCCAATGTCCAGGATCAACACGAAGGAATCGAAAGGCTTCACCCGCGTCGGGGACTACGATATTCAGCGCTGGAGAGAACTCGCCAAAAGCGATGTAGGTCAGTGCCGAGCCACTGCAATGGCAGGGTACGATCCGCCGACTCCAGGCCAGTGGCAGCTCTGCTGTTCGCTCGCTATCCGGCATTGCAAGCCGCCGAGGGATATCATGCAAACTGTGCCAGGAGAGATCGAGGCTCGCATAGCTGACGACAGAAGCCAGTTCGAAAAGCAGAGATTGAGCCAAGGCCTCATCACCAAGGCCGGCAAGCAGTCCTTCAAAGTCGGTCTCCAGCAGCCGGCCCGCATCCCGGACTATATCTGTCGCCCGATAGTCCGCCGTTTCCAAGGGCATTCTCATCCGCTGTAGTGCCGATTTGACGGCAGCAATGATCTCCTCGAAATCGCGGTTGAGATTGCAGTGATCATTTGTTCTTTGAGGTGATCTCATATCAGAACCGTCCTTTCTCCCGGGCTTTCAAACCGGCGATCAGAAGGCGCTGCATGTCCCCGGTCCCTTCGAGAATGTCGAAGGCCTTGGCGTCGCGCCAGAACTTTTCAACGCGTCCTGACCCGCCCCCGATGCAGGCAGGAAACATGGCCCCGAATTGGTCGGCGACATCGTTGGCAAGATCAGCCGCGTAGGTCTTCGCCAATGACGCCGGCAAGGTCGCGTCCTTCCCTTCGTCCAGGGAACGAGCAGCCTGCATGGCCATCAGACGCGCAGAAAGCAATCTCGGCTTGAATCGGTATACCGAACGCCGTGCTTCGTCCTTGCCAATGAAGGCGCTATCTGCGTTGTGCTCCACCCAGTCAAGCAGCGCGCCTGTGGCACCATTCATTCCGGCCGCCATCGCGGGGCGCATAAAGTTCCAGGCGTCCTGAGCGCCGCCAAACGCGTCGCTTCTCAACCCGATTCGCTCTGGTCCCAATAGGTATTCGCGAGGGATGCGACAGCGGTCAAATCGCAGGCTTGTCATCTGACTGGCCCGGAGACCCAGCATGTTCTCTGTACGCTCAATGGTCAGCCCCGGCGTACCAGCTGGCACGATGAAGGCCCGAATCCCGAAACGCCCCTTGCCAGGGGCGACGGTGGCGAAGACGACGGTAAGGTCCGCGCGTTCTCCGTTGGTTATGAAGCACTTGCAGCCGTTGATCTCAAACACATCGCCGTCGGCGACTGCCGTTGTCTGGATCCGAGTGGCATCGGAGCCCACACCGGGCTCAGTCATGGCAAACGCAGCCCATACCGGCCGACGGTCATTCTGGAAGTGATCGAAGAACCAGCGTTTCTGGGACTCTGTACCCAGCCCCATGACTGGAGCAAGCGCCAGCCCCGGTCCTGGTAGCGACATCAGAAAGGCGGGGCACACCGAGCCCACGGCTTCGAACAGCAGCGCTCTGGTCCTCGCCCTGGACGTCATCCGAAGACCACCGTAGGCGAAGGGAACGTTCACCCGATTGAGCAGGGAAAGGGGTGCTTGATCCCACAGCGAGGCGGGCAGATCACCAACCCTATCCGCCTCGAATGCCACGGCACCGAGCTCGGAGAGAAAAGCCAGCAATGGATCCAGCTCCGCTCGCTCCAGGTCAGTTAGTTCCTGCATCAGGAGGTCCAGCGCTGCCATGACCCGCTCATGCCTCCCGCTTGCTTTCGACCAGTGCGACAAGGTGGCCCAGTTTGGCGAATAGCTCCTCGGACAGGTCTTCTATCTCCAGGCGGATCGAGAATCGATCCTCAAGATCAGTCAACAGCTCGACTACAATGATCGAGTCCAAACCAAGCTCATAAAGATTGCTTTCCTCAGTTAGAACGATTGTGGCGCGATCGAGGTGCAGGACAGCTTCAACACTGTCGAACACACCTGCCCTTGTCGATGAATGATGACCAGGAAGGGCTTCGGGACGTGAGAGCAGTTGAGACTCCATAGATCACTCCTTGGGCAGCGCCCGCTTCTAGTTGGATTGGCCTGCCGATGCGCTCGGCTTCGAATTGATCTCCAGCCAGCAGCGACCAGACGCTGCCGGCACCAAGGGATAGCGGTTGGCGAACTCCTGGCGCGTCATGTCGAAGGTCACTCGGTCATGCCAGTTCGAACCAATCCGATGTCGACGCCGCTGCACGCCGGTCTGGACATACCCCAGACGACGGTGCAAAGCGACCGCAAAGCTGTTGCCAGCCACCACCCAGGCGCCGACTGACTCTCGATCAAAATCAATAAAGGCAGTCGCCAACATCAATAGTGAGGTCGCCGGAGCAAGCCCTCGAATTCGGCTGCCGAATAGACCTCGAATGCCCCATATCTCGGCGAACCCCATTTGGTTATGAACGTCATTAAGGCAGGCCAGGCCGGCAGGCTTGTGCGTGCCGGGGTCCAGAAAGACCCTGGCATGATTGCGTGAGCTGCTGAGAAAGCAGTAAAACTCCCGGCTCGACACCTGGCGCTTTCCATTACCCAGATCAATCCAGTCCCTGACATGATCAGCCGCCGCCCAGGCGTGGACGGACTCCGCATGCTCGGCGGCGAAAGGCACAGAATCAAGCAGGGGCAGTCTGGTTCCCGGAATCAAAGCGTCGGATGACAGCCTCCCCGACAAGGAGGTCACAGGCGCGTTCATGTTGTCCGCACCTCAACCCGCGCCAACAGCGAATCGAGCACCTCGCGTTCCTTGCCCTGAGTTGATCCCTGCGACAATCGACGCTGCAGAAGCGCTTGCATCAACCCCCGCCCTGCGGCGAGGCAGCTTCCGGAAGAGGGGCTGGCGCCCGGCGCGCCCTGCGCCAGTGCGAACCGTCCGAGATCAACAAGCCATTCGCCGCAATCGACGAAAGCGTCGATGTTGGTCCGGTTAATGAACTCAAAGCTGAAGGTCACGGAGTCGCTCAGGGTGCGAACGTGATGAGCCCAGCCGGTGCCAATGAACATCAACTGCCCTGGTCGGAGCCTTGCCTGCCAGGGGCGAGCTGCCTGCCAGTCCGGGAAGCGCTGTTGATCCGGCTGGTCAAGGTCAAGATAGCCGTGCCCCGGCCGATGCAGCAGCGCATGGTCGTCCGGCGAGAACAGGGTGACATCCTTCTCTCCGGCAAACTGAGCCAAGTAAGCAATGACAGCGTTATTGTCAGTATGCAGCGGTGTCAGCGCACCTGCCCTGGCCACAAATAGCCAAAAGTGATTCTCCAGCTTGTAGAAATGTGGGATCCAGTCATTCCAGCACTCAACCCCTTCCGGCAGGAGCGGTGTCAATTCGGGAATTCGAGCTTCTTCCGGCGTACTGACGAAGCGAAGCGAGCCGCAATAAAGCGGACTGTCCAGCGCTCGAAGCAGCTCGGCATCCCCCTGCATCCACCGACCCGCAAACAGCGACTCGGCCAGCTCCGGGCACTCCAGATAGCGCAGATAATCACCGAAGGAAGTGCGTACCGAGCAGATCGGTTGCCCGACAAAGGTCGGAAACTGGGGCGCGGATGCCCTGACCGGCACATTCCCGAAGCGCTCTTTCAAGCAGGCACGATCAAGCCACTCGGTGCGGGCTGGCCACTGATCGATAAATCCTTCCACGATCACGGGCTGGTGCTGAATAAAGCGCTGATCCCGCGCAATTTCCTGCTCGAAATCCGCTAGCGATAGCACCGGCACCGGTTTTGTCCTGGTCGCCACCTTGTCAAGCATCCCGCGTTCTCCTAGTTCGCGCCGGCCCTGCCAAGCAAAATCAACAACTGCTCATGAATGTCGTCGTTGTATCCAAGAATAAATCCACCCTCGGTCAACAACATCGGAACGCGGGTTGCGCGGATCGACGAAAAATCACGGGCATACTGATCGTTCTGCCGAATATCCCGAAACTCGTACCGGATATCCTGCTGCGTCAGTCCAGCCCGCGCCCGGCTACAGAACTCACAGACCTCAAACCCGTAAACGATGACCTCGGCATCACTACCGGTAAAGAATTCACTGTAATCGCCATGGACCACCACGCCACTGCGAAGAGGGGGCTTTGTGATCGCAAAGATCGATACCGCGACCAGGCTGAGGACGATTACCATCAGCAAGAATCTGATTCTTTTCGGGAAGCTTGAAACCATGGTCAGTGTGTCCTCAGGATTCAGCAGATTTCCAAACGGCTCGTGGCCGATGAGCGAATCGCTCCGATCTTAAGCAACGAAGCAGGGCAATTTTCCGGGTTGATTTCAGCAACACTGGCCGGATCCGACGCTTCGTACAGGGCTCTGAGCAGTCTCCGATGAGCCTGCTGAACCGGATAGAAGCGAAGACTCTCCTTGTCCAAAAGGACGTCGCCAAATGGGTACGGCAGCAGCTCAAAGCGTGCGTGATTGAACGTGAGGACGCGGCCATCATCGACGTTATCCGGACAATCTGATGCACCCGCATTGTCATCTGCAATGGTCGAGATATGCAGCGTGCTCCACTCAGTCCAGGACCATGGCAAGGCACGAACCTCCTTTTGCAGCAGACCGTACAAGGCCAGCATGGCGCGCTCGGCAAACTGGGTCCTGCCCTCCCCGGCGCCCGGCCTGATCGCTTCATGGACCATCAGGTTAAGGCCCCCATCGGGACGAGGCGCCATGTGAACAGGACGGAGCGCTCGACCCGACAGGTGCGCCATGTGGGCAAGCCCCTGGCGAACACGTATGCGCCCACCAAGAAACGGAATGGCAAGCAAGCGACTGTCGAAACGACGCTTGCCACCGACCCCGGTATTGCCGTCGACATAGGCCAGCACCGAGTCTCCCCGACCCAGCGCCTCGCAGGCCATTCTCAGCACAAGTGGTGACTCGGCTGGCACGATGCGAATCGACTCAGAGCCAGCCAGACGTCCCAAGGTACGGGAGGTTTGCGGATCCTGGTCCCTGATGACATGATCCGCAAGGAGGTAGAAGAGCCCACCTTCAATGCGACGACGCAGGAGGTACCAGAATAAACGGTAGGAGTTCAAATGGAACGCGCAGAAAATCGCAGGTTCATCGAAAATCCGAGCATCCTCTCCCTGCGGATAGCTGACATCCACCCAATCATCCAGCAAATCAAACCGCTGCTGGTGGATGAAGAACTCCTGATCGAACGCCGAGGCCACTTGTGTCGCAGTTACCTTGTCAACCAGATTGGCTTGCTGACGGTGAACACCGGCGCCAAGAAAGTACTCAAGCATCACTGATGAGGTTCGGTCAAAGCGCTCACGCCTTTCCGGATCTTCGACCACGCCACGATGCAGACTGACGAGGCCCTGCTCAATCGCTTCTGCCCTGGCGTTCCGATAGCTTTCAAGTGTGATCGGCCTCATTGCACTATCACCGTATACAGGCAATCAGGCAGAGCATGAGCTCGGAGGAGATCTGATGACTCAACTGCGCATGATCCTGGCGGGGGTTCAGTTCGACGAGGTCCGCACCAATGACATTGTCCAGGCCGGATAGCTGCACCAGGAGATCAAGTAGCTCTGGGTAGCTCAGCCCGCCAGCTACGGGAGTGGAAACACCTGGCGCTGTTGCAGGGTCAAGTACATCCAGGTCGAGGCTGATGTACACCGCCGCACCATCCGGGATACCCATAGCCTTGAGAACTTTCCGGCGCCGAATCAGATCCACGGTCTCACCAATCCAGTGGGTACTCACCTTCGACGGACTGTTACCGCTGCCGACATTGTTGATTCCCCGAATCCCAAACTGATGCACGTGCACCAGCTCCGGGATCTCCGTCAGCGCTCGAAACAAGAAGTTGCCATGGTGATTCTCGTACTGAAAATCAAAGGCCTCATCCAGCTTTGTCTGATACAGGTCGGTATGAGCATCAATATGGATCAGATGAAACTCCGGAACCGATGACGCGAAGCCACGGAGCAAAGGAAAAGTGATCGAATGGTCGCCGCCAACAAATAGCGCCTGATCGCCGGCCCCGAAGAGCTCTGACGACAGCCGAGACAGCTTGTCGAAGGTCAGGCGACGATCTTCATACGGATAGATGAAAAGGTCTCCCAGGTCTGCCAGACGACCCTCACCTACTCGCTTGATAAGCCGCTTCAGGTTTCCCTTTTCCGAGAAGCGAAAGTAGCGCTCAAAGTTCTTCTCCGGCTCATACCCGGAAAGATTGACGGCATGCTTTTGCTGCCAGACCCTGAGCGCATTCGGAGCCTGCGCCGTTCCGCCATCTTGAATATTGCCCCCACCGTACGGAACCCCCACCATCCGGAGGACACCAGGCTCATCATCCCGAACCGCTGAAGACAGACCGAAGAATGCCCGGTTACTCATTTGCAAGGAGGCGTCCCGGACGTGCGAGGTATCACCTTCAGGGACGATGATTCGGTGCTGGCGGAGAAATTCGGCCACCCGCTTCACAGTCGGTTCGCCAAGTTCTGGAAGTCTGGCGTTGACGTCACAGATTCGACTGGGGCTATCAAAGGACTGCAGTACCCGGTACGCATTGGTCTCGAGTCGGAACTTTCGCCCGCTTATCAGACTTGCGACTGTCACGGAATCCTGTCGAAAATCAACGCCGGTAAAGACCCGGGAGCGCTCAAAACGGGAATTGGACTCAAGTTTCATGCTCGCTTCATCCCCAGCATGGTGATGACGGCCAGATAGGCTTTGAGAATATTTCGGCTCAGAACCGTCAGGATCAAAGCCACGAACAGCAAAAACAAGGTATGAAAGAAGGCGGTACCGTATTCCGCCAAACCCGATGCCGGGCTACTGACAATCGCCCAGATCTGCTCCGTAGTGCTCCCGACCGAACCAAGGAAAGTCATCACTGCCCTGAATATCACGACTGAGAAAACGCACAGGAAGACAAAAGATGTGAGGCAATAGGCCATCAACTCGGGCGACTCTTCAATCTGAGCATTCAAAGCCTCTAGGAAGCCCTTTCGACCCCGGTCCACGATCTTTCCCACCGCTTCGAATGCTCGATCCCAGAGGTTTGGAATATTGAAGAGATCCGAGTAGATCCAGTAGCCATCAAAGCGAACGAAGGGCAGCATGCAGATCGTCATACTCCAGAAGTTGACCATGAGGATGAAAAGGAAAACTTCAGATCGGGTGGTGAGCGCCGCCCAAACCGCCACCAGGGAGATGAGCAGCTGAAAGTACACCCCACCGAGATTCAGCACCACCCGTTTCCGGGTGGAGATTGCCCAGGCGTCTGAAATATCCGTGAAGAAAACGGGGAAGACAACGTAAATGCCGAATCCCACTCTGCGTATTCTGACGTTGTGATACCGAGCGGCAGCAGCATGGCCAAATTCATGAAACAGATAGATGCCAAGCATCGCGGCAATGAACAGGAGGTAGTCGCTGCCATCAAACAACATCGGAACAATCGCCAAGCGACCCGGCGAGAGCACCTCTCTCCCGAACTCAATGAACAGCAAGCTGTAGCTGAATGCAGCAAACCCCAAAAGCACCAAGGCAATGGCGGGGTGGAATGCATTACGCAGCAGGCCGGCAATACTGGTAATAGCCCGCTCGCCCAGTAGCGGCACCTGAGCCTTTATGTAGGAAGGCGCTGGGTCGTGTTGAACGGCTCCAGGGCTGCGCGTGTCCAGAATGAGTCCCCGTTCAATCAATCGCTCTCGAACGATACTGGCGAATTCCGGTCTTGGCATATCGTATCGGTCCGCCGTCTCAACCAGAACCTGCCAGAAGTTCTCCCCTTGACGCAGACGAAAGAGAAGATCTCCGAGCATGGGACCGATATAGAAATAGCGCTTGTCCAATCGGCAGTAGTACTTCCGCCCGCGCGACTCTTTCTCCTTGGCAATGATTTCAAGGTCGGGCGCGAGCACGAATCGACTGTCCCTGCTGATCCCGGCAATAGTGATGGCTTCCAAAGGACACCTCTGCGACTGGCCAATCCAAGTGTCACGGACTACCGCATCTGTTTCGGGGCACGCGTTGCACTGGCAATACCCGGGAAGCTGCTACGGTGACCTGATTTCCCGTCTTGCCCGACTATCCGGGCAGGCATTATTGATACCATTCCCCGCGGGCCAGCCACCAGTACCCCCGCCTGTATTGCCGCGCCCCGTTAATCACGAAGGCCTGCCTTTTCGATTGAGCGTATACACGCGCGCTCTGGTGGCCATAAAATGATCACTATCACCCTGTTTTTAAAGATCTATTTCTCAGCCCATCCAACCGGCATTCATGCAAGGCAGTCCAACCATGGCGTCCGGCTTTTACGCCACTCAGTAAATGCACACAGGCTCTTGACAACGTGAGCCGCTCAGGCGTCGGTCAAAGGGTCTTGCAGGACAAAGCCTTGAAGCCCTGCCGAAGCGAGAATTCGAATTCGAAGGAATCGCCGCCCATCCGAGTGGCGCATTTGCAGGGGACGCTGGGTGGCTGATGAGCTCGACGGCTGACAAGAATGCCGTCCCATGAAAAGGCCCGCCTTCTGTCGAAGACGGGCCTTGAAGAGGGCCTGATAGTGCCCCTCGCGTCGGTTAATCGTGCCCGCAGCTGCAACAACGCTGACAATGGTCGCAGTTCTCGATCGTGGCGTCTGCAAGCGCACTGAGGGCGGTCATTTCCAGACGCTCTTCCAACTCCTCAACGTTAACCAATTCCTCGACACGAAATCCCTTATAATGGCTATCATTCATGCAGGCTTCCTCGGTTACGGATTCGGCACAGCCTTATCCCATCTCATCTCTTCAATGGCGCGTTGCCTTTCTTTACTGAGTCCTATCTCAGCACAGGCATCTCGCCCAGCGACCACCAAGCCAATTTCAGTGTGTCTGGGGCTGCAATCTCAACTGGCATGACCCCCCAAATGCATTGTGTTTGCTTGGCTTCACGGTAATTCTTGCCCAGGGACAGAGCCAGGCCAAGTCATCAATTGCGAAAAAACTTCAAATCAGGTTTCCGCTGAATCAACATTTGCCGAACATGCATGGATCGTCGATAACATATATTGTGCTGCCCTTCACAAAAAGGGACGCTCTCTGCTGATGCAAAGAGCGTCCCGAGGCCGTCTGGCACAGTGTGCCGTTTTAGCGGACCTTGACCTCGTTGCCGCAGTTGCAACAACGCTGACAGTTGTCGCAGCTTTCAATCGTAGCGTCCGCCAGGGCGCTCAGCGAGGTCATTTCCAGGCGCTCCTCCAATTCTTCGATGTTGGCGAGCTCTTCGATCTTGAAGCCTTTTTCGATGTCGTTGGACATGACGTATCTCCATATAAAGGTGGTTGATTGAATGTTTCTCGGACCACTCTGATCGCTCCGTCTTGTCCGCGCATTCCGCTGCCTGTGCCAACGAGAAATCCTGATCTCCCTCGCCGGCAAGATGTCATTGGGATGGCATGCTTGCCAGAGCAGATCCGAGCCGTCCGAGATTCATTTTTAGCACTCGGCCTTGGGCTGCTCCATATGGAATATCTGTGATTCCAAGACCAGTGGTTTTGTTCGAAGCGGGAATACGGGATCCTGTTTTTGTAAGCGCTGACGGCAGCGTTTCAGGCATCTAACCCCCGCATTTGCGCAAACCCCAAGCGCCCCAGCGCCTCAATAGCGCCCGGCGGAGGGCCATTTTTCTGGTTTCCCAAAACTGATCAGGCGATCGGTTTTCGATCAAGCGTAATCAACATAAACTGTACTTTGTACCGCTGCTGCTCAAGGCCGCATCAGGATGGTCAGCTCCAGCCAGGCGCCTTCGCGGCAGAAGCCGTCCGGGCTGTAACGGCGCCCTCACCATTGAATGCGCCTATCGTCGAGCTTGCATAGGTCCACTATGCGCGCTCTCCGATAGACGCACTCAATGGCGATGGCATCCGTTTCGCCTCGAACGTTTTTACCGCGCAGGCTCCTAGGCAACTCCGTGAGCAA
The DNA here is from genome assembly GCA_050485825.1 of Gammaproteobacteria bacterium. Taxonomy (GTDB): domain Bacteria; phylum Pseudomonadota; class Gammaproteobacteria; order Xanthomonadales; family Wenzhouxiangellaceae; genus Wenzhouxiangella. The sequence goes on along the minus strand of JBJHCC010000009.1, from coordinate 54,995 downwards.
CCGAAACTGGAAAGCAAGCGAGAGCTTGAGGTCGTGCTGGCAAGACGCCACCAAGGCCTGGCATGCCAGGCACGCTTGCCGATGGCGCAGTGATAGACGTAATCAGGGCAAAGGAGGGATTGTTGCCGGGAATTTCCGGCAAAGGATTCTAGAGATTCAGCGGAGTGTCAGTAATCGGCGGTAACACGTTTTCCCGCTCAGGCGATCCTGGACTCATTATGCCGAGCGTAGAGAATCACACTGTTATGGCCACCGAAGCCCAGCGAATTGCTCATCGCGAACTCAAGCGAAGCAAGGTTCCGGCCATGGTGAGGAACATAGTCGAGGTCGCATAGTTCATCCGGCTGGTCCAGATTGATGGTAGGAGGAATGTAGTCATGACAAATGGCCAGAACCGAAACAATGCCCTCCAGCGCACCCGCGGCCCCCATGCAGTGTCCGATCATGGACTTGGTCGATGAGATGGGAATGTCATAAGCACGTTTCCCGAAGGCCAGCTTGATGGCCTGCGTTTCAACGACATCATTAATCAATGTCGATGTGCCATGCGCGTTGATATAGCCGACCTGGTCGACAGCGACGCCCGCATCAGACAGGCAGGCCAGCATAGCGCGCGAGGAGCCCTCGCCACCTTGCTCGGGAGCAGTCAGGTGGAATGCATCGTTGCTCATCCCGTGCCCGGCAACTTCCGCATACACCCGCGCGCCTCTCCGCCTGGCGGATTCAAGACTCTCAAGCACCAGGATTCCTGCGCCCTCGCCCAGTACAAAGCCGTTTCTGTCGCGATCAAATGGGCGCGATGCGCGCTCGGGGTGGTCTTCAAGGCCCGTACTCAGAGCATTGAGCGTTCCAAAGCCAGCGATACCCAGCGGTGTGATGGCCGCTTCAGCGCCGCCCGCAATGATCATGTCGGCTGTTCCGTCGCGGATCAACCTCAGCGCGTTGCCGATGGCATCGTTGGCGCTGGCGCAGGCGGTGGCCACGGCATACACCGGCCCCCGCGCGCCCACGGCGAGCGCGATATTGGCCGGGGCCATATTGGCTGTTACTTTGGCAATCAGCATGGGATCGATCCGTGCCGGACCCCGCTGCTCCAGCACCAGTGCTGACCGCTCGACCAGCTCAACACCACCGACCCCTACCCCGATTACCACCCCGAGTCTGTCAGAGGATACGGGCTGGGTTTGATCACTTCCGTCTTCGAGAACCTCTAGACCCGCATCCTCCCAGGCCTCGACAGCGGCGTGGACCGCATACTGAGTAAACCGATCCATCTTGCGCCAATCCCGTCGATGTAGTTTGTCGCTCGGGACAAAGTTTTTCACTTCCGCAGCGTAACGCGTCCCGAAGCGATCGGCTTCGAAGCGCGTGATGGGTCCAGCACCGCTTTTGCCCGCTGACACAGCCGCCCAAAGTTCAGAGCATGAATTGCCGACAGGGGAAACAGCTCCCATGCCGGTGATCACAACCCGTCTGTTCTGCCGTACCGATTCGTTCATGTTCGGGCCAAGATCTGTTCGGCGAGACCAAGGCTGGAATCACCCGGAGCGCTTTTCGCGCGACTAATGCAAGGTATCCATGTCACGAGTCAAGGCCTCCCTGCCTTGCTTCTGGCTCCTGGCAGCGATCGGCTCAGTTGGCAATCTCAACCCAGTGCCGGTCCACCACCAGAATGCTGTTGCTTTCGATCAAGGCATCAAGGGCTGTTTGCGGCGTAACACCGCGGACAACACGATTGACCAGTCCCTGGAAGGTATCACGACCACCCAGTATCAGCAGGCGCACCGGCTCCCGTGCATCGTTGGTGTACTCAGGATCAGAGCGCCAAAGCTCCAGGATTCGCTCCTGGACCGTAAGCGGCGGAACCTCGTCCTGGACCTGGTTAAGCACCTTCCGTACCGACTCAGGGCTGATGCCTGTCCAAAGACCAATCTTTGACTGAGTCACTCTCTCTTGACAGTTACTCAGAAGCTGGCGATGCGCCGCACTGATGAATTCTTCGAGCAAGATCTGAGATACCACGTCGTAGGCAACCGAGCCAACGAATGAATCGGCGGTCTCGCTCAATGACTTTCGCAACTGCACAATAAGTCTCATCTGGCTTTCATCCGCGGTCATTGGTAGATTTCTGCTCACTTGGGTCACATTCAATGCCATCGTTTTCCACCTGATCTTGTTCAACCCCTTGACTAGCGAGCCCTGAAAGGGCTCGAACCATTCCTGCGGCGAGTCATCCGATTTCGGTGCGCTGTACGCAGACCCGTCATCCGATTTCCCCTTCGAACTACCGAGGATTCCCTGCAAATTCAAATTGCCCTTCGCTTACGGCCGTCAGCTACCTCGATGGGCAGCCGCGACTTCTGTCCGTTCGTGGATCATCAATCGAACACGAACGAGCAGCACTTGCTACGAACGTTCATCCAAGGCGCCCCGAGCATGGCGCGCGCTGAACCGGTATCGATGGCTGAAGGCGGCCAGACTCAGCAGGCGTCGGTCTCCTCCCCGCCATGCGTTGCGACCGTGCAGCACCCAGTTGTTGTCAATCAGAACGAAGTCCCCGGCTTGCCATTGAATTCCCCGGCTTTCGATCTGCATTGCCTGATCAACCTGGCGGAACAACTCCGGATCCACAGGGCTGCCATCTTCCCACTCGATTCGAGTGCCATCCAGGCCGTTCGGCTTCAGCTCAGCAACCCTGCCATCGTTGCCGGGAATCAGGTTGCAGCGTACCGCCCAGCGACCATCCGGTCGACGAGCAGCCGGACGAAGACGGCTTTCAAGAACCAATCGATCGTCGTCAGTAACGCCGCGGACCTTCAGATGATCCAGCTTTCCGAGCACCTCAAGCACATTGCCTCCGATCAAGCGCCGAATGCCATCATCAACTACGGCGGCCTTGATAGTGTGGAGCGGCAAATAGTCGGAAAATCGCATTTCTCGTTGTTGAAGCAGGCGCTGGATCTCGCAAGGCAGACGATCGAAGATCGCTGCGCCATCATGAAGCGTGGTTTCGCCGCCTTGATTCGCTGGACGAACACAGTAGAACCATAGATGGTCCGGTCGAAACGGATGATTACCGAACTCATAATGCGGTGGAAGCGGCTTCTCACCGAGTGACGCTGTTTCCAGGCGGCGCGTGGCATCAACCTTGATGCGGTCGCGTGAGGCAGACATCGTGAAAACCTGGCTCAAGGTCGAGGCGAAATCATGAAAGCCATCCGCGCTGACCGCGAAGCCGCGAAACAGAATCGCGCCGTGTCGATCCAGCGCCTCGAAGACGCGGTCCTGTGGAAAATCGGCCAACGATCTGCCGTTGGCCTGCACTATCCAGGGTAGAGGCGTGAGGCTCTCGCTTGCAGAAAATGCCGCAGATTGCATGTCAGCTCCTCAAACTGTGGATCGGATCGATCCGGGCCGCTCGCCGTGCCGGCAGGTATCCTGCGGCAGCGATGACTGTGGAAATCAACAAGATGGCCATCAGCGTCACTGATATACTGAAAACGCCTACCTCGAAGAACAGTGAACGTGCAGCAAAGCCGATGATGATGGCCAGCACCAGGCCGATAAGGACGCCGGCGAAGCCCAAGAGGCCCACGTTTCGCATTATCAGGCTTGACAGATCATTCGGTGTAGCCCCGAGCGCCAGGCGCAGCCCCAGCTCAGAATGACGGCACATGACCATATATCGAATAACCCCGTACAGGCCGATGGATGCCAGAACCGAGGCCAGGACCGCAAAGATCAAGGACAGTCGACTGATCGTGGTATCGACTTCAATATTTGCGCTCAGCACCTCTCCCATGGTGCTCAGTCGCTCAATCCGCAAGGCCGGATCGATCCCCGACATCATTCCGCGCACAGATTGTGCAATCTGGTCAGGCGGCAATGAGCTGCGCAGATAGAATGAAAGATGGCCAAGGTTTGGCTGCTGATAGATCGGCAGGAAGTACTGGGGGGAGGCCGACTGTTTGATGTCCGAGTAGCGCGAGTTGCCGACTATACCGATGATCTGGTAGCGCTCATTGCCTTCGCTGCCGGCGACAAGCTGCGTTCCTATGATTCGGTCATCGAGACCGAACAGGTCCGCAAAGGCTTGGTTGACCACAGCAACGGGAGTGCGGCCACCATGATCAGCTGCCGTCAACACGCGTCCGAACCGGAGCGGAATCGACAGTGTTTCGAAAAAGCGCTCGCCGACGATATTGTAGTTGACAACATGACTACGATCGGCCGCAACATCCGAACCCTGCAGGGCCACACTGCTATGCCAGTTGCTGTGGCTTAGCAATGCCAGCGATGATGCGCTGGCAGCACTGACGCCAGGTAAGGCCATCAGCCGATCTTCGATTGTATGTGCCAGATCGACAGAGCGCTGCTCACTGTAACCGTGTTGCGCCGGCGACACACTGAAGGTCATGATCTGGTCGATATCGAAGCCCGGATCGACCCGATGAATATTGGCCAGACTCTGAATGAACAGGCCGCTTACACACAACAGTCCCAGTGCAAAGGCAATCTGGGAAACCACGAGTACGGCGCGGAAGCGAGAGGCATGGCGAGAGCCACCCGCTTGGGCGCTTTGCTCGCGGATCGCCTCGATCGGGCTGATCCGTAGGGCGTCAATCAACGGCACCAGGCCCGCCAGCGCCATAGCAGTGAGACTGACTACGCTGGCGAGCGCAATCACCGGCCAGTTCAGATGCCTGGTCAGGCCAAGGCTGGCACTATCAGGCAGCGTCACCAGAACCAGTTGCAGCGCCAGCGCTGCCAACGGCAGACTGACCAGGAAACCGGATACCCCAAGAACGGCAAGCTGCAAGCCCACACGCTGAAAAATTCGGATCGCGTTGGCGCCAAGTGCCGAGTGGATGGCGATTTCCTGGCGCTGGCTGGTGACAAAGGCCAACAGCAGGTTTGCGATGTTGACGCAGGCCACCAACAGCACCAGGGTGGTCACCGCCAACAGCAGCAATAGCGGGGTTCGAGCGTTGTCACGAGTAGTGCTTTGCCCCTGTGTACCGGGCAGCAAGCCAAGCTCCATCGCCGCCATCCGTTGCCGCACCTCCGGCGCGATCATCGGCAGGGCAGGAATCTCAGTATCCCGAATGATCGCCTGATAGCGGGCGTTCAGCGCCGACTCAACGGCCGAGCGGCTGGCGCCCGGTCCCAGGCGACCAAACAGGTATAGCCAATGACTGGTGCGTGACTCAAGCTGCCAGTTGGTATGCGGCAGCAGCCGCTCCACCATACCGAGCGGCACGAAGAAGTCAGGCTGAAACGCCAGATTCAAACCTCTGAACTCAGTCGGCGCTACCCCGATCACTTCCAGCGCAGTCCCGTTGACCTGTATGGTCTGACCCAGCACCGCAGCGTCACCGGCAAAACGACGCTGCCAGTAGTCGTGGCTCAACACAGCCAAAGGTAGCGGCTGATCGTTGGTGAACTGCCCCTGATGCAGGAGCCGCCCCAACGCCGGACTGAGACGAAGGAGGTCAAAGTATTGATTCGAAACCAGCTTGCCGACGGCGGACTCGGGCGTCCCCCGATAGTCCAGTGTGGCGGCAAAACTGCGATAGGCGGCCAGGGCGATGCTATCCGGTGGGCTGTCGAATAAATCCCGTGTCAGCGGAAAGCTGAACACCTGATCGGCGTGACCCGAGCTGTCATTGCTGATGGTGCCGGGACGCGGGCCTGGCGCGGAAAGCAACTTCAGTTGCTCCGGCTGCTCCACCGGCAGGGGCTGCATCAACAGCTGATAAAACACTGAGAACACCCCAGCATTGGCGCCCACCCCCAGCGCCAGGGTGAGGACGATAACCAGGACCATCCCTGGCCGCCGCGCCAGCGGTGCCATGGCCACGAGAAAGTTCATCGCGCGCTTGCCCGTCGAAGCTCAGCCCCGCGCCGATTCAGATTCCGGAAGCGCTGCTCTTCTTCTTCGCGACGTCGCTCGACCTCGTCTTCGTCCACCACCTGGCCGTCAAACAGGAAGATGCGACGCTGAGCAAACAGCGCATAGCGGGGGTCGTGAGTCACCATACAGATCGTCGCGCCGCCCTGGTGCAGTTCATCCAGCAGCGCCATCACCTGCTCACCGTTGCGCGAGTCGAGGTTCCCGGTCGGCTCATCGGCCAGCAGGATTGAAGGCTGCCCCACCAAGGCACGGGCGACTGCCACTCGCTGCTGCTGGCCGCCGGACAGCTGCGCAGGGTAGTGATTGAGGCGATGAGCCATGCCAACCCGCTCCAGCGCCTCGATCGCTCGCGACCGTCTTTCGCTGCGCGGCACGTCGGCGCGGTAGCTCAGCGGCAACGCGACGTTGTCGACAATGCGCAGGTCACCGATCAGGTTGAATGACTGAAAAATGAAGCCAATCTCTCGATTGCGGATGCGAGCCCGGTCACGCGCGCCCAATTCGGCGACTTCTTCATTTCCCAGACGATACGAACCAGAGCTGGGGCGATCCAACAGCCCAAGCAATGACAACAGCGTCGACTTGCCGCAGCCCGAGGGGCCGCTGATCGACACATACTCGCCTTGGTTCACGGCAAGATCGATCCCGGCCAGGGCCCGTGTCTCGACTTCGTCGGCATAGAACACCTTGGTGATGTTCTCCATCCGGATCAGTGTTCGTTCCCAGTTCACTTCTGACATGCTCCTTGCTCCCTCTCCACTGAGGCTTGGCCCCGTTGCCACTCCGGCGCGTGGGCTGATGTGCATTCAGTCCAGGCGAATTCGATCGTGTCCATTCCAGCCGCTGGTATCAGACAGGATCACGCGGTCTCCGGGCTGCAATCCGGAGCGAATTTCAATCAGGTGCACGGAGGCCTGGCCCAGCTCGACCGGCACGCGTTCGGCATGCCCCTGGTGATCGACGCGATACAGACGTACCGTGGCGCCGGGCTCGCCGAATGCCGGCCTCCCGACAAAGAGGGTGTGGTCGATCCGATCGATCTCGATCACGCCGTCGACCGACAAATCAGGGCGAGCGCCAACCGGCAAGCTGCCATTGAGCTCCACATCAACCTGAACGCTGCCATTGACAACGGCCGGATCAATCCGAATGACTCGCCCCTTCACTTTGGCGCCGCGCGTGTCGACGTGAACGACCTGGTCGATCCGAACATCACCGGCCTGGCTCTCAGGGATGCGCAGCTCCGCGATCAGTTCGTCCGGCTGGGCGACGCGGCCAACATTGACGCCCGGCTGCAGCTGCTGGCCCTCTTCAACGTCGATGCGCTGCAGGACGCCCGCCACACCGGCTCTGACTTCGAGATCCTCCAGCCGCTGCCGATGGCGCCGATAGCGTTGCCGGGCCTGCTCAAGACGAGCCTGTTCGGCCGTCATCTGCGCCTGCACGGAAAGCCGCAGCCGCTCCATCCGCTCTTCCTCAAGCTGGGCGCGAACGGCAAGCTGCTCAGCGCGCAGCTTGGTCTGGTTGTAGCGGATCCTTGACACGATGCCACGTGCGGCCAACTCCTGTTCCGCCAGCGCCTCCAGATCGGCACTTTCCCGATCGGCCCTGACCACTGCCACTGTCGACCGAGCGTCCAGCAGCTGCCGCTCCAGCTCGGCCTCGAGCGAGGCGAGGCCGGCAGTCATGGCGTCAAGCTCCCAGCGCAACTCTTCCACTTCCTGAACCAGCTCAGGATTCGACAGTTCGACCAGCACGCTGTCGGCCTCGACCCAGGCCCCGGGACGGATCGCGATGCGCTCGACCCGGCCAGCGCTGGCCGCAGGGACCCAGCGCGTCTCGCGGGGAACCAGGCTCCCCTGCCCGCGCACGGCGATCACGAACTCCCCTTCGCGAACGGTATCCGACCAGACGCTACGACTGTCCACCTTGGGCACTGCGGGATCCAGCCGCAAGGCCAGGCCAGCAATCACGACCAGGCCGATAATGCCGAGGACTGCTGCAAGCCGTTGCTTGCGGCGGCGCTGATGCTTGAGTTCGGGGCGATGAATATCCATGGCCCTGGTAGAGCAAGATTCAGGCCAAAATAAACAAAATATTCCAAATCAATAGCTTATTGATTTTCCTCGACCACGGGCTTGCCGGCCAGTCCCATTATCGGGACGGTCCGATCCCGATTTCGGAATCAATCGCCGAGCGAAAAAGGGGGCGGCTGTTGACGCGCTGCACTCGCCGGCAACCACAGCCGCGCTTCCGCGCCATCGCTGTCTTCGCGTCGCTGCAGGGTAAGCCAGCCGCCGTGCAACTCGGCGATTCTGCGAGCGAGCAGCAAACCGATACCGCTGCCGCCCGGCTTGGTGGTGTAGAAAGGCACGAACAGATTCTCCGAATCCGGAGGACCCTGGCCGTTGTCGAGCACCCGGATGAGCACACCCTGATGGTGCTCCTGCCACTTGATCAGCACCTCACCGCCCTCACCTGCTGCATAGCAGGCATTCTTGACCAGGTTGATCAGGGCCTGCTCAAGCTGGTCAGGATCAGCCTCCAGGGTCATGTCTGGGCCTTCAGTCTGGACAGGTATCTGGCCCTCCAGCTCAGCGACCCGGACAACCAGGGCGGGCAAGGCCACTTGACCAAGACGCGGCGCCGGCAGTCGGGCCAGCGCTGCGTAGCCGGCCACAAAGCGCTCCAGCGAAGCGGCCCGCGCCGCAATCAACTGCAGGCTCTCGCGCACATCCTGGGCGTCGAGCTGGTGATCGCCCGACAGCAAAGTCTGGGCAATCGATTTGATGGGGGTCAGCGAATTATTGATCTCATGGCTCAAGACACGAACCAGACTTTGCCAGGCCTCTCGCCGCTCCTCGCCCAGGGCATCGCCCACCTCGGCCAGCACAATCAAGGTGTGCGGGCGCCCGCCCAGGCGAAACGGCCGGCGGCGCACGAGGAACCGCCCCGACCCGCCGGCCAGCTCGATCTGAATTGGCCCGGCGCCGTCATGATCAACCAGTTGACGCAGGCCCAGCGTATCGACCGACAAACCCTGACCGAGGCTCATGCCGCACAGACTTTCAGCCGCCGGGTTGGCACTGACAATCCGCCAGTTGGCGTCGAACATGTAGATCGGCAGGTTGACCTCACCCAGGAGCTTGCCCAGCAGCGTGTCCGACTGACGGGCGGCCAGCCCGTGCAGATGAATGTTGTCAGCGAGCCGATTGATTTCCCGCGCCAGCTCTTCGGCGACGCCCGGCCTGTCGTTTCGTGCCCGGATGCCGTGTTCCTGCGCCTGCACCGCGCCGAGCACGTTGGCCAGGCTGCTGATCGGGCGCAGCAGCCGGCGCGGCAACAGCCAGGAAAGCAGCAGCACCACCAACAAGGCAAGCAGCAGCGGAATCCAAAGCGGCAGGCCGCTGACACTGATCGACAGCGCCCAGGCGCCCGCGACGACAGCCGCCGCGAATAGAATCGCCCAGGCAATCGAGCGCTCGATGCTGCGTCTGGAGCCCGCCGCCGGGCTCATTCAGCCGCCAGGCTCATGGGCAATGCCATGCTTCTGAAGACGACGATACATGGCGCTTCGACTCAGCCCAAGCGCCCGGGCAGCCGGCTCCACCTGCCCGTCGTAATGATCCAGTGCGCGGCGGATCAGCTGCCGCTCCGCTTCATCCAGAGCCAGAATGCGCGTCTCGCCCTCGACCGGCTCCCGCGGTCGGCTGTCCAGGCCCAGATCCTCGGCCACCAGTCGGTCTGTCTGGGCCAGCAGAACGGCGCGCTCGACCAGGTGACTGAGCTCGCGCACATTGCCGGGCCAGCGATGCGCCAGCAGCGCGGCACAGGCCGAATCGGTCAAGCTCAAGCGCCGACCGTAGCGACGTCCATGCAAATCCAGAAAGTACTCCGTCAGCAGCAGGATGTCCTGCTGACGCCGTCGAAGCGGCGGGACATGGAGTTCGATGGTATTGAGTCGAAAGTAAAGGTCGCGGCGAAACCCGCCTGTTTCGACCGCGGAAGCCAGGTCAGAGTTGGTCGCCGCAATGACCCGGACATCCACTTTCTGGGTCCGGGATGCGCCGATTCGCTCGAACTCGCCGCACTCCAGCACTCGCAGCAACTTGGCCTGCTGCGCCTCGGGCAAATTGCCAATCTCATCGAGAAAGAGCGTACCGCCATCAGCCAGTTCGAAACGGCCCGCTCTGGCTTCGCGTGCATCGGTAAATGCGCCGCGCTGGTGGCCAAACATTTCGCTCTCGAAAAGACTCTCAGGAATGCTGCCCATGTTGACCGCCACAAAAGCCTTGTCGGAACGAGCCGACAGCTTGTGGAGCAGATCTGCGACCCGGCCCTTGCCGGTGCCGTTCTCGCCCGTTACCAATACCGTTGCATCGGTTGCAGCGACCCGGCTGATGGCCTGCATCAGGCGCTGCATGGCATCCGATTCGGCGATGAAGCCCTGCATTTCGGGACTGGATCGCTGAATCTCGGCGATCGCCTGGTAGCGGCGCTCGTTGCGGCGTGCCCTCGCCACCTCCAACTGGGTCTGAACGACATGCATCAGGCGCGCGTTGTCCCAGGGCTTTTCTATGAAATCCGACGCGCCGTTCTTGAGCGCGGTCACCGCGATATCGACCGAGCCCCAGGCCGTCATCGCGACAATCGGCAGATCAGGGTCGAGTTTCCGAACTTGCTCGATCAGCTCAAGACCTTCCCGTCCCGAGGTGGTATCACGACGATAGTTGAGATCAAGCAGCGCCAGGTCGACCGCACCGCCCTGAAGCTCAGCCAGCGCCTGCTCCGGAGACTCGGCCACCCGTACCGTCCAGGCTTCGCGCTTGAGCAGCAGACGCAAGGCCTGGCGGATTTCCGGCTGGTCATCCGCCACAAGAATGCTGGTTTCGGTTTCGCTCATGCCAGTCAGCGGCTCCAATCGTTGGGCGACGGCCTCATCGCAGCCTGTCTCAGACCAGCCCGGGCTCCGTCGCCGGCTTGTTGTCCATGCTCACGCCAACAAGATTCCTCCTGCAGGACGCTTCGCGCGTCACTGCGGAGGCGGTGACGACCTGCCAAGGGTCGTCATCGCGGTTCCAGCATGGCCGGTTTCCACACACCGTCTTTGCTTCGCCGCAGTGGCCATCGGCTCACCTCGACCGTGCTGCAGCAGGCCTGGGCAATCACCAAAATATACAAAAACCGATCTGCTCGCGCATTCAGCCTTCGCCGCCACCGCCCCGGCCGGATGATAACCGGTACCGGTCCGGAACCGGAACCGAACCCGGTCCGATCAGCTCAGGCCCTGGCGACGCCCGCCCAACAGCCAATCTATCGGCAGCTCGTGTTGCTGGCTGCCGTCGCTGACATACAACACGTCGTCAGCAATCATCAGCCCCCAGTTGATGCTGCGCGGTAAATCGATGGCCAATGCGTCCAGCGCTTCCTGCGGCAGTTCGGCGATGTTCAGATTGCTCAGACCGGCGACCTGCGGCAGCACGCCGCCGGCCCAGACCCGGTTGGCGCCATACGCCAGCAGGGACACCCTGGGATAGCGACGGGCGCACCAGACCAGGCGATCGGACGAGGGCCGACCGACCTCAATCCAGTGCTCGATCTGATCGTCCAGGGACTTGCACCAGAGCGCCGGCTCGTCCACCTCCGACAGGCCGCGACCAAAGGCCAGCGCCGCTTCGTACCAGAGGCCGTAGGCCAGGATCCGCGTCGCCAGCCGCTGCTCGGTCTCGGACGGGTGACGGGCCACCGTCATCCGCAGCGATTCGTAGATGCCGCGGTCGGTGTCGGAGAGTTCGAGCTGAACCTTGTAAGGCGTTGCGCGCAGGGCCATGAGACGTCGGGACTGTTCCTGGTTCGATTTTCGGCCACGCGCCGGGCCGGCTTCGGCATCCTGCGCACAGTGAACGCCCGACAGGGTACCTCAGAACCCCGTCCACCTCGCTGCCAAAGTGGCCCGGACCGGCCGCGCGCTCGAGCTGGCCGGCCCGATCGGCCTGCTCTTCATGATCCCCAGCGACCCCTAGTCGCCGCTGCTGATCGTCGGCCTCGGCACTGGCATCGCGCCGTTTCGGGCGATGCTGCGCGAGCTCTACGAGCAGCGCGACTGGCAGGGCAAGGTGATGCTGTTCCACGGCGCCCGCACCGGCCTGGAAGCCGTCTACAGCGGCGATGTGGCCGAGCTGTCGCAGCGCGCCGCCGGCTTCGCGCCGGTGGCCGTGGTCAGCCCGCGCCCGGCCTGGGGCGATCCGGAAGACCTGGCCGCCGCCATCCGCGCCCATCGCGACGAGGTCTGGGCACTGCTCGGCGAGCCGGACGTGCACGTCTACCTGGCCGGCTTGAGCTGGGTCGGTGAGCAGTTCGATCAGGCCATGGGTGAAGCCGCCGGCGGCGCCGAAGCCTGGGCCGCGCGCAAGCAGGCGCTGCAGGCGGCAGGGCGCTGGACCAGCCTGCTCTACTGAATGCCCAACCGATTGCGCGTACCGCCCATCGAGCATCCGTTGACGCAGCGCCCCCTGGCGCTTCGCCGGCCACTCAGAATTTGTGCGGCCGCAGAATCTCCACGGCCTCCAGATAGGTAATGCCCGAATAGTTCTCGAAGAAGGTTTCGGCCACCTCGTCGGCAATCCGGTTGGCCACGTCCCTGCTGCCGACGATGACTTCGATCTTGACGTTGCCCAGCTCTTCGATCACCGCGGCCCGCTGGGTCGAGCGGACGCCGCGACTGCCCTTCCCGCCGGCGGGCGTGATGGTGTACCCGCTCGCGCCAGCGGCTTCGATCAGCCTGGTGACTTTGTCCAGGATGATCTTCTCGGTGATGATCACGACCTTGCTGGCCTTGTGGTGTTCCATGCTGCTGTGCTCCCGCGACTTGGCTGATTGATTATCGCTGCTGGTTCCGGCTCAAAACCCGAATACCGCCCCGCCCAGCGCAATGAAGAAGGGAATGCCGATGGCAATGGCCACGGGCGTGCCGATGCTGGTCGAGGCGCCGACGTAGGCGGAAGGATTGGCCGATGGCACGGCCGCGCGCAGGGTCGGCGGGCCGGAGATATCCGAGCTGGACCCAGCCATGACCGCCAGCAGAATCACGCCGCCCGGACTGAACCCGGTCAGCACGTGGGCGATGTAGCCCAGGCCGAAAGCGATCAGGCCGTTCATCAGCGGCGCGGCCACGGCATAGACCATGTACCAGTGGGCAACACTGCGCAGCTCGCTGAGCCGGTTCCAGGCCTCGATGCCCATGGTCAGCATCAGAATCGACAGTAAGCCACGAAACAGCGGGTCGTAGAACTCATCGAACACCCGCTCCGGGCGGGTCAGCAGGCCCAGCGCCAGGCCCAGCAGCAGCGCCGACAGGGCCGAGCCGCGCAGGCTGTCGAGGATGATCGCCAGCGGCCGCACCGCCTCGCGCTGAACGCCCTTCTTCCGCGCCAGGTAGAGATTGGCCAGCAGGATGGCCAGGATCAGTGCCGGAACATCCATGAACGGATACAGCGCCGGCACCCAGGCCTCGTAGAACACCGCCTGCTCTTCCAGCATGGCCATGGCCACCGCCAGGGTCGAGGCGCTGACCGCGCCGAACAGACCCGCGGTGGCGATGCCGTCCTCGGTGCGCACCCCCGGCAGCAGGGCCAGGGTAAAGCGCCCGATCAGGACGATGGCGCAGCCCATGCCGATCGCAATGGCCGCTGGCATCAACATCGCGCTCAAATCAGCCTCGCGAATGGCCATGCCACCGTCCAGGCCAATCCGCATCAGCAGCATGAACACGCAGAACTTGTAGATCGCATCGGGAATCTGCAGCCGGCTGCCGGCGGCCGCCAGCACCATGCCGCCGATCAGAAAGGCCAGCGCGGGCGACTGGAACTGGCTGATCAGGCGGCTGAAGAATTCGGCGAGGGCTTCCATCGGCGGCGGGTCTCTTGAGCATGGTGATGGGCGCGTATGCTGCCGAGCCGGCGGTTTTCTGTAAAATAGATTTATCTAGCGCATCCGTTCGTATAAACAGAACGATAATGACAACCGAATCGCTCCGCCGCCTGAACTTCCGCCACCTCCACTACTTCTGGATGGTGGCCCGGGAGCAGCACCTGACCCGAGCGGCGGAACAGCTGCACGTCTCCCAGTCGGCGGTGTCGGCTCAGATTCGTCTGCTCGAAGAAGCGCTGGGCCACGCCCTGTTCCGACGCGACGGGCGAAGCCTGGAACTCACCGAGGTCGGGAGCCTGGTGCTCGGCTATGCCGACGGCATCTTCAACCTGGGCGCGGAGCTGATGGAAACGCTGCGCGGCGTGGGCCGCGGCAGAAAGACGCTGCGGGTCGGCGCCGTCGCCACCCTGTCGCGCAACTTCCAGCAAAACCTGCTGCGCCCGCTGATCGGCGACGACAAGCTGCATCTGGTCATCGAGTCGGCCAGCCAGGCCGAGCTGATCGAACGTCTGCGGCTGCACAAGCTCGACCTCGTTCTCGCCAACCGGCCGGTGACCATGGACGGCGATCAGCGGCTGGACTGCCGACGCATCGCCCGTCAGCGTCTGTGCCTGGTCGGCCCGCCGCGACCGATCAGCGCGGCGTTTCGATTTCCGGATGACGTCGCTGACGCCGCCCTGGTGCTGCCCGGACACAGCAGCGACATTCGAAGCCAGTTCGACCTGTTGTGTGGGGAACTGAACTGGACGCCGCGAGTATCGGCTGAAGTCGATGACATGGCCATGCTGCGACTGCTGGCACGGGATTCAGGCTGCGTTGCGCTGCTGCCGGAAGTGGTCGTGCAGGACGAACTCGAGCAGGGCCTGCTGCAGAAATACTGCGAAGTACCCGGTCTCTACGAGCAGTTCTACGCCATTACCGGCCAGCGCCACTTCCAATCGATGGCATTGCAGACCCTCCTGGGCGACGCCTGATCGCAGGGCCGAGGGGAGCGCTTTCTTGTATCCGGGGCCTCGATCCCTGATGATGGCCTGGCCACTTGAACGGCTGACCAGCCAGGATCGAACCCATGCGCTTCGTTCACGACCCCGACGGCAGCCGCCTGCCGATCAAGCTCGATTCGACCAGCAACGGCGAGTTCGTCCCGATTGCGCTGGATGAAGGCAGCCTGCTTGCCAACCGGATGGCGCAGGAGGCCGCGACCGAAAACGCCAGGCGCCTGGGCCTGAGCCGCCGCCAGCTCCTCGTCTCGAGCTGCGGCGCGGCCGGAACCCTGTTGGCTTTCAACGCCGCGCGAGCGGCCACGGGCACCACCGGCGGCTACTTCGATCTGCCCGCCGAAGCCGGCCTCGATGAGGCGGCCGCCCGATCGGTGCTGGACGGCAACGAGTTCATCTTCGATGTCCAGGGTCATTTCGTGAACCCCACCGGCGCCTGGCTGGATCGGCTGCCCGAAGACGCGCGGCCGCTGTCCAGCTTCGAGCACGCCGGCTGCGCCCTCGGTGTCGGCGAGCACGAGCGCTCCTATTTGCAGTGCTTCGGCCCGGACGCCTTCGTCCAGGACGTGTTCATGGACTCCGACACCGACCTGATGGTGCTGTCCTTCGTGCCGTCGACCCGGGAGGGCGAGCCGCTGACCATCGAGGAAGCGGCCGCCGCCCGTGCCATCGTCGACCAGCTGGCGGGCACCCACCGACTGTACCTGCACGGCCGGGTCAACCCCAATCAGCCCGGCGACATCGAGGACATGCAGCGCCTGCGCGACGACTTCGGCGTGGTGGCCTGGAAGACCTATACCCAGTGGGGGCCGGACGGCAAGGGCTACTGGCTGACCGACGAAGACACCGGCATCCCGTTTCTGGAGAAGGCGCGCGAACTCGGCGTCAAGATCATCACCGTGCACAAGGGCATTCCCTTCGGCCGTCAGTCCTACGAGCACTCGCTGTGCGACGACATCGGGCCGATCGCCAAGCGCTATCCGGACCTGAAGTTCCTGGTTTATCACTCCGGCTTCGTACCCGGCCAGCCGGAGCGCGCCTACGACCCCGAGCACAACGACGGCATCGACTCCCTGATCAAGTCCGTGGTCGAGAACGACATCGGCCATCACTCCAATGTCTACGCCGAGCTGGGCTCGACCTGGCGCTTTCTGATGCGCGATCCCGACTCGGCGGCGCACGGCCTGGGCAAGCTGATCAAGTATCTCGGCGAAGACAATGTGCTGTGGGGCACGGACTCGATCTGGTACGGCTCACCGCAGGACCAGATCCAGGCCTTCCGGGCCTTTCAGATCGCCGAGGAACTGCGCGAGCGCCACGGCTACCCGGCGCTGACCGACGCCATCAAGCGCAAGATCTTCGGACTCAACGCGCTCAAGCCTTACGAAGTCGAGGAATCCCTGGTCAGAAAGCTGGTCGGCGGCGATCGCGTGGCCGAGGCCCGCAGCCAGTATCGCCAGAATCCCGACCCGCACTACCGCACCAACGGCCCGAAGACCCGCCGCGAATTTCTTAACCTGATGCGCTGGACTGGCGGCCAGGCGGCGTGAACCGGATCGTACATTGCCCCCCTGGCAGCGCCCCGACCCACTCTGCCAGAGCTGTCAGCCGCTCATCCGCGCCAGCCGTTGTCGGCCAGCTCCGCATAGTTGGTGTAGCCAAAGGTCCCCAAGCCAAAGGCGACGATCCCGATCTCTCCCTGGCTCACGCCGGCGCCACTGAGCTTCGCCACTCGTTCGCCGTTTGCCCAGAGCTCAACGTCCTCACCCGCTTCCCGAACCTCCAGCCGGTGAAAGTCTGCGCCACCATCCGGCAGCACGACCGCGACCAGATGGTCAATGCCGGCCTCATGCCGGCGATAGGCGGTGAACGCGCCGTCCGATTCCCGGACGAAAAGATGATAGACATTGCGCTGCCGATCAAGGCCGAAGATAAGCCCGGCCCGACCGCTGGAGCCTTCCGCCACCGCCACGTCGACCGCGACCGAACGGGTGCCTGCGCCACTGCCGGCATCGCGCCGGGTGTAATAGCGCACCGCATGCTCGGCGCTGCGGTTCTCGGCGGTGTAGTAGTTCTGATAAAGCGAGCCCGACCAGGTGTCGTCGACACCCTCGAACAGAAACCCCGTCAAGGGACCCATCCCGGTCGCGACCCATTGCTCGGCCCTGACCGGCTCAAGCGCCGACTGTGGCAGCGACTCAGAAGAGCATCCCGGCAGGAACAGCGCTGCGAGCAGCAGAGCCCAGTAGAAGGCTGGCGCCTGGACCCGGACCATGAGATTTCTGCAAACCACGGCTTTGGACATGACATTGCTCCTGATGGCGGGGGCCGAGAAGCGGCCCATGGAAGTGACTGTCTGGTTACGCGCCAGCCAGGCCGGAATCAGCTCATCAAGCGCTCGGCACCGGGCGGCGGTGCGGGCAGCGGTAGACATGAATGGAAAGGCAATGGAAAGGCGTCGGACAGGCCCTTGGTAGCCAACACTGCAGCAGTGACTTAACCGAGGTTAAGGACACCGGGATCAGCGGCTCGCTATCTTCTCGACGGGGCATTCGGGCTGGAGAGTGATATCAAGGTCTTTGCCGAAGCTGACTACCGACTGATTCGCTTCACGGCGCTGTTGGCCTGTGCGGTTGCGTCCGCCAGTCTGATTATCCTCATTTTCTGGATTACAGCGCGCGTCCTGTCGCATTTCTCCACGCTGCTGATTCCGCTGGCAATCGCTGGCGTGCTGGCGCTGGTCCTCGACCCGGTGGTCCGACTGCTGCAAAAGCTGCTCGGCGCCAGTCGGCTGGTCGCCATCATTCTGCTGGCCCTGGCCCTGGCCGTGCTGGCCGTCGGCTGCTACCTGCTGGTGCTGCCGGAACTCGCCGACCAGGCCAATACGTTCAAGGACGCGGCCCCCGGGCTGCTGGCCGGTCTGGCAGATTCCGTCGCGACGCGTTTCCCGCGCCTGGCGGAAGCGCTGGAGTCGCTGCTGGGAGAGTTCGAGTGGAGCGAGATGTCCTTCGACCTGCGCCCGCTGGTCGATCAGATGTCGCGCTATGCCAGTCTCGCCGTGGGCTTGGGTTTCGTGCCGCTCTATCTGTTCTTCATGCTACTGGCCGGCAGGCGGATGCAAGCCAACGCGCGCGAGCTGATCTCGATCTTCAGTGCCGAGAAGCAGGACGAGATCATCTATCTGGTGCGGACCTTCATCGGCTACGTCACCGCCTTCTTTCAGGGCCAGTTAATCATCGCGCTGATCATGGCGGTGCTGCTGGCGGTCGGCTTTACCGTGGTCGGACTGCAAGCCGCCATTCTGCTCGGGCTGCTGCTGGGGCTGCTCAACGTGGTGCCTTTCCTCGGTACGGTGGTCGGCCTCGCCATCACCCTGCCCGTAGCCTGGCTGCAACCCGATGGCGGCGCAACGCTGGCGGGCCTGGTCCTGCTGGTGTTCCTGCTGGTCCAGTTGATCGAGAGCTGGCTGTTGACGCCGCGCATCATGTCCGAGCGGTCAGGCCTGCATCCGGGCGTCGTGGTGGTATCGCTGTTCTTCTGGGGCATTCTGTTCGGCGGCGTGATCGGCATGTTGCTGGCCGTTCCGCTCTCGGCCTTTCTGATCGCGCTATGGCGGCATGTCAAGGCGAACTATCTGGGCCAGCTGGTGGTCGAACGCAGCGATGCGGTCGTCGACAGCGACGAGCTGCCGGCGCGCACGACGGAACCGCCGAGCCACTGATTTCAATAGGCCTCACCGTCCATCGGACCTGAGTCTGAGCGCTGCTCTGTCTGGACAGCGAGCGGGCCACCGGCTACATTACGGCAGCAGTTGACCAGAGACTTATGGCTATGTCGGACAGCAGTTGCGTCGTCGAACAACTCGAGACTTTCGCCAGCCTGAGCGAAGGCGACAAGCAGCTGCTCGCAGAACTGGAACGGGATATCCAGTGCTACCCCGCAGGGCAGATCCTGCGCACTGTCGATCAGCGCCATCCACCGTTCTACACCCTTCGGCGCGGTTGGGCCTGTTCGACTCGACTCCTCCCCGACGGACAGCGCCAGGTCCTGGAGATCTTCATCGATGGCCAAGTGATGGGCCTGAGCGAGATGGGCCTGGAGTATGCGCAAACCGAGCTGATCGCCTTGACTGACATCGAGGCCTGCCCGTTCCCCCCCCGATCCTTCATGCGCGTATTGTCCGAGTCAGCCTCATTGTCATCGCTGTTCTTCATGACCCTTGCGCGGGACCATGCGATGCTCCGGGAGCGGATCATGAATATCGGTAAACGGCGCGGTGTGGAGCGCCTGGCGCATTTCCTGCTGGAAGTCAGATTTCGGCGTGCCGAAGATTCCAACGAGATCGAGATTCCGATCAATCAGACCGTAATCGGCGACGCGCTGGGCATGTCGTCCGTGCATGTCAGTCGCAGTTTCTCACTGCTGAAGAAAATGGAGCTGCTGGAAACCGATGGCAGGCTGTTCAGGCTACTGGATCCTGACGCGATGGCCCGATTCTGCAGCTTCTGTCCCAAGTATCTGGTCCCGAGGAGCAACCACGCGCTATCGACCGAGCTGCTTGACTTCAGACACCGAATGTCACCCGCCTCCGAAGCAGTTCAGTAGCCCGGGTGGCGTCCCGATCTGCCTGACGGACGCCGGGTTTAGCGGACGTCGGGTTCAGGTCGCCATCAGTAGCGGCACCAGAATAATGAGCAGGCCGACCAGAACCACGACCGACAGAGCGGCCCGTGCAGCGAAAGCCGTCGCACGAAACAGCAGCACCACGGCTGCGACGATGATCAATACACCAATGATTGTTGACATTCAATCCTCCCGAGAAACCTCAAGATTGCAGCAGCTGCAGATCGGCTGATCCGCAGCTGCCCCGTCACCATCCTAACAACGATGGATCAGACTGCAAAACATCGCAGGCTTCAGAACATCAATGAACAGCGCGTTCGAGCGCACGCATTTCATCGTGATGTCGTCGGACTTCCGGAAGATACTTGGCGGCGATCGCGCGAACCTGCGGGCTGTCAGCTTCCCTGGTCTGCTTCTCGAACTCCTTCAGAATTCGATCTTCGAACTCTTCAAGCTGGGAAACATACTCGGCGGAACTGTCGGAGGACAGCGCAATGCGAAGCTGTGCATACAGCTTCCGGACGGATCCCCCAAATGATCCCTCCGCCGGCTCTTCTCCGTTGAACTGAACAATACCCTTGAGATCCGCAGCAATCAGCTGCTTGGACCGGGCCATGCGTCCGAACAGCGCCATCAGCGCTCGATCATCCACCTTGTCCTGAGCTTCCTGATAGAACTCTCGTCCGTCTTCCAGGACACTGATCAGTTCATTCAAGTTATCGGTCTTGTTGCTCATGTTGGGGTCCTCGTGTTTGGGGACCCCATCATCAGGCTTGGGATCAAGCCTGGCGATAACATGGGATAAGGCTGCTCGGATTCGCCATCCACTATCGGAGCGTGCCTATCCCCGGAAACCGGCCAGCCTTGGTCAGGCGTCTTCAGGCGTGGCAATCTTGAAACCCATGCCCTGGACCGTATGCAGAAGCTTGATGTCATAAGGACGGTCAATGCCCTTGCGCAGGTTGTACATGTGCGAACGAAGGGTGTCGGAATCCGGCAGCAGGTCGCCCCAGAGTTCATTTTCCAGCTGTTCGCGGCTGACCAGGCGCGGCGACTCCCGCATCAGAACCTTGAGAATTCGAACCGAAGTCGGTGACAGATTGACGCGCTCGCCAGCGCGCTCGACACGCATGGTCCGCGGATCAAATACCAGATCACCGACTCGCATGGCGCCGTCGGACATTTCGCCCCGGGCGCGACGAATCAGGGCCCGAACCCGAGCCGCCAGCTCTTCCATCTCGAAAGGCTTGACCAGGTAGTCGTCGGCACCCGCGTTGAAGCCACTGACCTTGTCTTCGAGCTGGTCGCGAGCGGTCAGCATCAGAATCGGTGTGCCGTCGCCGCGCTCGCGCAGGCGCTCACAGACACGGATGCCGTCAATCTTTGGCAGCATCAGGTCAAGAACGATGGCGTCGTAGGGATTTTCGTCCAGAAGGTTCAGGGCAATCGCACCATCCGCGGCAAAGTCCATCGCAAATCCCGCCGCTTCGAGGTAATCCCCGATACTGGCCGCGAGGTCATTGTGGTCCTCGACAAGGAGGATGGTGGCATTACTGTCAATGTCGGGCATGAGGGTTCACCTGTAGGGGTTGACTTTCTTCACAATTGTGAAGGATCTTCCGTGAACCAGGGGTGAATGATGAATCAGGCGCTGCGAAACGCCGGCCAAACTGGACTGGTGGCCAGGCGGGGCCGACCTACCGAATTCGGGGCCAGCCATTTTTCCGAGGCATCAACCGGCACCGGGTAGGTCGGGGCCACGTCCCCGACGGGCGATGTTGGGGTTCAGGCACGACTTGGGGCTTCGGGAGGCATGGTCCGTCGGCCGCGTGGGGCCGACCTACGGCATTCGGGGCCGACCATTTTTCCGAGGCATCAACCGGCACCGGGTAGATCGGGACCACGTCCCCGACGGACGATGCTGGGGTTCAGGCACGATTTGGGGCTTCGGGAGGCATGGTCCGTCGGCCGCGTGGGGCCGACCTACGGCATTCGGGGCCAACCATTTTTCCGAGGCATCAACCGGCACCGGGTAGGTCGGGGCCACGTCCCCGACGGTCGATGCTGGGATTCAGGCACGATGTGGGGCTTCGACCGGCATGGTCCGTCGGCCGCGTGGGGCCGACCTCCGGGCGCGCTGCGAGCAAGGCCCGATGTATCGGGATGGAAGACCCTCTCCCTTTTCCCCTCCCCGCGAAACGCTGACGAAGTCAGCGTTTCATGTAATTGAAGAACTCTTCGTTGGTCTTGGTCACCCGCAGTTTGTCGAGCATGAACTCGATCGCCTGGGCTTCTTCCATCGGCTGCAGAATGCGGCGCAGAATCCAGACCTTCTGGAGCTGATTCTCGCCCACCATCATTTCTTCGCGGCGGGTACCCGAGCGGTTGATGTCGATGGCCGGGTAGACGCGCTTCTCGGCGATGCGGCGGCTCAAGTGCACTTCCATGTTGCCGGTGCCCTTGAATTCTTCGTAGATGACTTCGTCCATCTTCGAGCCGGTGTCGACCAGCGCGGTGGCAATGATGGTCAGGCTGGCGCCGCGCTCGATGTTGCGGGCAGCGCCGAAGAAGCGCTTCGGACGTTGCAGCGCGTTGGCGTCAACACCACCGGTCAGGACCTTGCCCGATGAAGGCACGACCGTGTTGTAAGCACGGGCCAGGCGAGTGATCGAATCCAGCAGGATGATGACGTCCTTCTTGTGCTCGACCAGGCGCTTGGCCCGTTCGATCACCATGTCGGCGACCTGGACGTGGCGGGTCGCGGGCTCGTCGAAGGTCGAGGAGATCACCTCGGCATCGACGCTGCGCTGCATTTCGGTGACTTCTTCCGGGCGCTCGTCGATCAGCAGCACGATCATGTGCGCTTCGGGGTTGTTGGCCCGGATCGCGGTAGCAATGTTCTGCAGCATCATGGTCTTGCCAGCCTTGGGCGGGCTGACGATCAAGCCGCGCTGGCCTTTGCCGATCGGCGCGACCAGGTCGATGATGCGGCCGGTGATGTCCTCGGTCGAACCGTTGCCGCGCTCCAGCCGGAACTGCTCGCGCGGAAACTCCGGAGTCAGGTTCTCGAACAGCACCTTGTTTCTGGAGGCCTCCGGCTTGTCGTAGTTCAGATCCTCGACCTTGAGCAGCGCGAAGTAACGCTCGGACTGCTTGGGCGGGCGAATCTTGCCGGAGATGTAGTCGCCGGTCCGCAGATTGAAACGGCGGATCTGCGAGGGGGAGACGTAGATGTCATCGGGGCCGGCCATGAAGGAGGCCTCAAAGGACCGCAGAAAGCCGAAGCCGTCCTGCAGGATTTCGAGCACACCGTCGCCGTAGATTGCTTCTTTCTTGGCGGCCTTGGCTTTCAGGATGGCGAAGATCACATCCTGCTTGCGTGATCGCCCCATGTTCTCGATGCCGAGCTCCTCGGCCATATCGAGCAGTTCCTGGGCAGACTTTCTCTTCAGTTCAGTCAGATTCATTGACGGCGTGTTCCGTTGTGCACAGGTGGGCGCCGCGGGCAAACGGAGAGTTCACCGGCACTGGCACCCGAGGTTCGAGGGTGATGTCAATCGGTTCGATGCAATACCCGGTATCGCGGGTGGAGCGGAAATCAAAACAGGGGTTTTCAGGCGGCCCCGCCTGAAGATGGGAAGGAATTTAGCACCATTCTCCCGGCGAGTCCAGCGCCGCGCTGCCGCGGCGCGCCAGGCAAACCGGGCGGCAGGCCCGGCAGCCCGCGCAACACGGCCTCGGAGCCTGCGCGGCAGTAGCCGTCCGGGCTGCAACGGCGCCTTCGCCGTTGAGTGCGCCTGTCGTCGAGCTGACATAGGTCCACGATGCGCGCTCGCCGATAGACACACTCAATGGCGATGGCATCCGTTTCGCCTCGAACGTTTCCGCCGCGCAGGGTCCTAGATCGTGTCGTCGATGAACGCCTTCAGGGCCGACTTGGTCAGCGCGCCGACCTTGGTGCCCTGCGGCTCGCCGTTCTCGAAAATCATCAGGGTGGGAATGCCGCGAATCTTGTAGCGGGTCGTCACCTGCTGGTTTTCGTCGATATTCAGCTTGGCCACCGTCAGCTTGCCGGCATACTCGTCGGCAAGATCGTGCAGGATCGGCTCGATCATCTTGCAGGGGCCGCACCACTCCGCCCAGTAATCGACCAGGACCGGGCCATCGGCCTTGAGGACCTGCTGGTCAAAGTCGCTGTCGGATACATGAACAATCTTGTCACTCACGTGGAAACTCCTTGAGGGCTGCTGGAACGGCGGCGCCGGGCCGGGCATCCGATCCTGGGAATGAGGCTATGAAACCGAAGGCGAGGGCGAGCGGGCCGCCGCGATACCCCATATACTACGCGATCAGGCAGCCGACGCGCACGACTCGTCGTGTCTGCCTCTAGATCTAGGCCACCCAGGCCAAATTCAAGGAATCCGAGACCTACGTGACCGAAACGAACAAGAATGAACAGGTACTGACCGAACTCCGGTTCGATACCTTCCAGTTGGATGAGCGCATCCAGAAAGGCCTGGCCGAAGCCGGCTTCGAATTCTGCACCCCGATTCAGGCCCGCACCTTGCCGCTGGCCCTTTCCGGCCGCGACGTTGCCGGCCAGGCCAGGACTGGGACCGGCAAGACCGCCGCCTTTCTGCTCGCCATTTTCCGCCGCCTGTTGTCGGCAGACAGCAAGGGCCCCGGGCCGAACCCACGGGCGATCGTGATCGCACCGACCCGCGAGCTGGCGATCCAGAT
Organism: Gammaproteobacteria bacterium; assembly: GCA_050485825.1. Classification (GTDB taxonomy): domain Bacteria; phylum Pseudomonadota; class Gammaproteobacteria; order Xanthomonadales; family Wenzhouxiangellaceae; genus Wenzhouxiangella. The sequence goes on along the minus strand of JBJHCC010000009.1, from coordinate 30,791 downwards.
CCATCGCGACGCCGAGCTGCTGGGCAAGCACACCGGATTGCGCAGCCTGCTGGCCTATGGCGGCGTCGACTACGCCAAGCAGCGCGACCAGATCGCCGATGGCGTCGACATCCTGATCGGCACGCCCGGGCGCGTGATCGATTATCTGAAGCAGGACGTCTACAACCTCAAACATATCGAGGTGGCGGTGCTCGACGAGGCCGATCGCATGTTCGATCTGGGCTTCATCGTCGACATCCGCTTCCTGTTCCGGCGCATGCCGCCGGTCGACCAGCGTCAGACGCTGATGTTCTCGGCCACCTTCCCGCTCAAGGTCACCGAGCTGGCCTACGAACACATGAATGATGCCGAGACGATCCGCATCGAAGAAGAACAGATGACCACCGAGCGGGTCACGCAGGTGGTCTACTACCCGGCCAATCGCGAGAAGCTGCCGTTGCTGGTCAAGCTGCTGCGCGCCATGGAGGACGGGCATGTGATGGTGTTCATCAACACCCGCCATGCCGCCGACCGCGTCGCGCGCACGCTCACTGCCAACGGCTTCAACGCCGCAATGCTGGCCGGCAATGTACCGCAGATCAAGCGACAGAAGCTGATGAAACGCTTTCATGACGGCGAAATCGACGTCATGGTAGCCACTGATGTGGCTGCTCGCGGGCTGCATATTCCAGACGTCAGCCACGTGATCAACTTCGATCTACCGCAGGACGCTGCCGACTATGTGCACCGCATCGGCCGAACCGCCCGCCTGGGCGCGACCGGCGATGCGATCAGCTTCGCCTGCGAAGATTACGCCTTCTACCTGCCCGAGATCGAGCAGTACATCGGCAAGCCACTGCCGGTCATCCAGCATGACCCAGGCGACTTGCCAAAGCTCGAGCGGCCGGCGCCGTCCAAGGCGCGCGAAGGCGGCTCCGGTTCCGGCCGTGGCCGCAGCGGCGGTGGCGGTGGCGGCAACCGACGCCGGCGCCGGAACCCGGCCTGAAGCCGCATTGACCGGAGCCCTCCCGGGCCAGATCATTTGTTCGAGGCAGTTACCAGCACCGGGTAGGCCGGGGCGACGCCCCCGACGGGCGATGTGGGGGTTCGGCCAGCAGGGTCCGTCGGCCGCGTGGGGCCGACCTACGGCATCCGAAACCAATCTGCTCTCCGAGGCATCGACCGGCATCGGGTAGGTCGGGCCACGTCCCCGACGTGCGATGTGGGGGTTCGGCCAACAGGGTCCGTCGGCCGCGTGGGGCCGACCCACGGCATCCGAAACCAAACCGTTCTCCGAGGCATCAACCGGCATCGGGTAGGTCGGGGCCACGTCCCCGACGGACCATGCCGGGCTTCGCCACTACAGGGAGCTTCGGCACCCATTTCCGGGTATGCACATGGGGCCATGCAGCGCGCGCGGTGCAAGCTACGCCGGGCTGCTGCCCAGCATCTCCTTCAGCAGCAAACGGGCCTTGCGCCAGTCGCGGATGACGGTGCGCGGATTGAGGTCCAGTGCCTGGGCAATGGCATCGACATCCAGGCCAACGAAGAACTTCAGTTCGACCACATCGACCAGGCGCGGCTGGATCTGGCCCAGCCGTTCCAGAGCACTGTTGAGCTCCAGCACACCTTCGGCCGTGGTCCTGAGGAGGTCTTCGGTGTCGCCGAGTTCGACGTGAACCTGGCCGCCGCCGCGCTTCTCGGCACCGGCGCTGCGAAAGTGGTCGACCAGGATATTGCGGATTGCACGCGCCGAGTAGCGGTAGAAATGAGCCCGATCCGCCCACACCATCGCGTCCCCATCGCGCGCCATCAGCCCCAGCCAGGCCTCATGAGCCAGCACCGTGGTCGACAGCATGGCCTCGCGCCCCTGGTTGCGCAGCTGGCGCCGGGCAACCTGCTTCAGGTGCGCGTAGATCTGCGGCAGCACTTGCCGGGAAGCGGCCTCGTCGCCAGCACCCGCTCTGCGAATGAGCTCGGTAAAGGGCACATCCTCGGACGGTCGCTCAGTCATTGTCCGTGGCCCCGCCGACAGGGTTCAAAGGCCTGGATTGCTTCGTCATGCCGCCGTGTCGCCGATCTATGCCAAAGGCTCAGTATAGGCCGACACAACGCGCTGACAAGCGCCCCACCCGACGCTGTTTCCTGGCGCGCCTCCAAGCCGGATCGGGCGGGTTGTGCTAATCTCAGCTGATCTTGTGGCAAGCGCGTTTCCGGAGCCCCTTGGCCTACTCGTTCACTCCCTCATGGTCCGGCCGGCTGGCGCTGGCCAGTTTGGCCTTGATCGCGCTGCTGGCCGGCTGGCTGCTGCTGCGACTGGTCTGGCTGCTGCTGGCCGGTCCGGAGGTGGCGTCAGCGCCGGTGCCGCCGGTGCCGCGCGTCGCTCCGCAGACCACCAGCGGCGGCGAGTTCCGCTGGGATCTGTTCGGTGTCGGCCAGCGCGCGCCGGTGGCCGCCCCGGTCGCTGCCAGCAGCCGTTCCAGCCTGCGCCTGGTCGGGGTAATGAGCGGCAGCCCCCTGGCCTGGGCCATCATCAGCGACGGTCAAGGGCGCGAGTCCGTGTATCGCCCCGGCGACGAGCTGCCCGACGGCAGCGTGCTGGAGTCGATAGCGCCGCAACGGGTTATCCTGAGTCGCGGCGGCCGCGCTGAAGCCCTGGAGTTGGATGACCGACGCGCAGCCACCGCCAGCGCACCGGCCAGCGGCGCCACAGCGGTCAGTGCGGTGGCTGTGGATCGGCTACCGGGCCTGCGCGGCATTGATTCCGGCGCGGGCCTGAGCATGGCGTCTTTCGCCGGCCAGACCAGCGCCGCCGACCTCGGCGCCCTGGCCCAGAGCATTTCCGTCATGCCCGTCAGCAGCGGCGGCTTTCGCGTCCGACCAGGCCGCGATGCGCGCCTGTTCTCCGCTCTGGGGCTACAGATCAACGATGTGGTCACCGCGGTCAACGGCCAGCCGCTGGATTCGGAGGAGGCGGCAAGAGCGCTGTTCAGCGACGTGCTGAGAGCCGGCGAAGTCGCCATCACTGTCAACCGCCAGGGCCGCGAACTGACGCTGCGACCGGAACTGGACCAAATCATCAGGAGCCTGCCCAACCCATGATTCAGCGCCTGACCTGCCTGCTGTTCGCGCTGGCCCTCACCCTGCCCGTTCGGGCCGAGGACGGCCACGTCCTCAATTTCAAGGATGCCGACATCCGCTCGCTGATCACGGCGGTAGCCGACATGACCGGGCGCAACATCATCATCGACCCTCAGGTCGCCGGCCGGGTGACGGTGGTGTCGAGCCAGCCGCTGAGCGCCGACGAAGTCTATGAGGTGTTTCTGTCGATCCTGCGCGTGCACGGTTACACCGCGGTAGCCGACGAGCGCGTGATCCGCATCCTGCCCGACGTCAATGCTCGCCAAGACGGCCGTGTACCGGTGGACGAGATGCGCGCCGGCGGCGACGACCCGGTCACTCGCATCATCCGCCTTGAGCACGTGCGGGCCGCCGAAGCCTCGCAGCTGCTGCGCAATCTGCTGCCGCAATCCGCCTTCATGGTCCACCACGATGCGTCGAACAGCCTGATCATCGCCGACCGATCGAGCAATGTGCGCCGGATCGAGACCATCATCCGACGACTCGATGCCGCCACTGACCACGATATCGAGGTCATCAGCCTGAGCCACGCTGATGCCGCCGACATTGTTGGCCTGATCAACCGGGTCTATGCCGACGGCGGCCGCGACGCGGCCGTCGCCGATGAACGCACCAACACCATCATCCTGACCGGCGAACCCAACCGCCGCTTGCGCCTGAGAACCCTGATCAGCCACCTGGATACGCCGCTGGAGGCCCAGGGCTCCACCCAGGTCGTTTACCTGCGCTATGCCACCGCCGAAAGTCTGCTGCCCGTGCTGGAGGGCATCCTCGACCAGAACGATGAACAGGGCCAACGACTGCGTATTCAGGCCCACCAGGAGACCAACGCGCTGGTCATCACCGCGCCGCCAGCCGCTTTCCGCAGCATTCAGTCGGTGATCAGCCAGCTCGATATCCGGCGCGCCCAGGTGCTGGTCGAAGCGATCATCGCCGAGGTGGCGGTGGACACCACGCGCGAACTCGGCATCCAGTGGCAGGCGTTCTCCTCCGGCGACCGCGGTCTGTTCGGCGGCACCAACTTCCAGACCGGGGGGCGCAATATCCTCAACCTTTCGGCCGCTGCCGGCCAGGCCACTGAAGACGGACTGCTGCTGCCCGGACGGGGGCTGAACCTGGGCTATGTGCGCGGGCGCAGCAGCCTGCTCGGGGTGGAGATTCTGGAGATCGGCGCCCTCGCCCGGGCCCTGGCCATCGACGCCAATACCAATGTGCTGTCGACACCTTCGATCGTCACCCTCGACAACCACGAGGCCAGCATCAATGTCGGCCAGGAAGTGCCGTTTCTGTCCGGCAGCTTCGCCACCCAGGGCTTCAGCACCGGCGACGGCCAGGTCAACCCCTTTCAGACCATCAACCGCCAGGAAATCGGCATCAAGCTGAACGTCACCCCGCATATCAACGAGGGCGACACCATCATTCTCAATATCAGCCAGGAGGTCTCGACCCTGGCGCCATCGGGCGGCGCCGTCGACCTGATCACCAACAAGCGCACCATCGCGACCCGGGTGATGGTGCCGGACGGCGCCATTCTCGTTCTTGGTGGGCTGATCAGCGACGATCTGCAGGAGCAGATGGAGAGCGTTCCGGGGCTGAGTCGCATTCCCTTGCTCGGCGAGTTGTTCAAGTACCGTTCGACCAGCAACGTCAAGCGCAATCTGATGGTCTTCATTCGGCCGCAGATCCTGCACGACGAGCAATTGATGGACGGACTGACCCGCAGCAAGTACAACCTGGTTCGCGGCGAACAGCTGCTGCAGCGCGAGCGCCCGGCCGGGCTGACACCGCGACAGCAGATGCCGCTGCTGCCGGAAATCGAGGCCTTCCTGCAGTCGCCGCCACAATGAATCCGGCGTTTCGCCCGGCCTATGTCTTCGCGCGCAAGCGCGGCGTCGCTGTGGCTGGATTGAGCGGCGACGGGCGTCATCGGCTGGCCGTGCGCGAGCCGCTGGACATGGCCGCGCTGCAGGAAGTGCGGCGACGCCTGGATGGCCCGGTCGTGGTCGAAAAGCTGACCGCCGCGGACTTCGAGCGCCTGGTCAGCAAACTGTACGAATCTGGCGATGACGCAGCACGCCAGGTGGCGGAAGACCTGGGCGATGATCTGGACCTGAAGCGCCTCGCCGACGACCTGCCCGAGCCCGCCGATCTGCTGGAGAGCGAAGATGACGCGCCGATCATCCGCCTGATCAACGGTGTGCTGACCCAGGCGATCCGCGAGAACGCCTCCGATGTCCACATCGAGCCCTTCGAAGACCGGCTGTCGATCCGCTTCCGCGTCGACGGCGTGCTCCGGGAAGTAATGTCGCCGGCGCGCGCCCTGGCCGGGCTGATCACTTCGCGAATCAAGGTCATGGCCCGGCTGGACATTGCCGAGAAACGCGTCCCCCAGGACGGCCGGATCGGCCTGCGCATCGCCGGGCGGCCGGTCGATGTCCGCGTCTCCACCCTGCCCTGCAATCACGGCGAGCGGGTGGTGTTGCGCCTGCTCGACAAGCAGGCCGGGCGGCTCGACCTGGCCGAGCTGGGCATGAACCCCGACTGTGAAGGACGCATGGCTGCGCTGATCGAGCGCCCGCACGGCATCCTGCTGGTGACCGGGCCGACCGGCTCGGGCAAGTCAACCACGCTGTACGCGGCGCTGCTGCGCCTGAATGACCGCAGCCGCAACATCATGACGGTCGAAGACCCGATCGAGTACGACCTCGACGGCATCGGCCAGACCCAGGTCAATCCCAAGGTCGATCTGACCTTTGCCCGCGGCCTGCGCGCGATTCTGCGCCAGGACCCGGACGTGGTGATGGTGGGCGAAATTCGCGATATCGAAACCGCTCGCATTGCGGTCCAGGCCAGCCTGACCGGCCACCTGGTGCTGTCGACTCTGCACACCAACACCGCGGTCGGCGCCATCACCCGCCTGGTCGACATGGGCATCGAGCCCTTTCTGCTCGCCTCCAGCCTGATCGGCAGCCTGGCCCAGCGCCTGGTGCGCGTGCTCGACCCCGACACCCGCGAGCCCTACCCGATCAGCGCCGCAGAGCTGGCCGTCCTGGGCTTGCCGCAACGAACCGGCGTCACCCTGTATCGGCCGCGGCTGGATATTCCGGCCGGCGTGTCCGGCTATCGTGGCCGCACCGGCATCTACGAACTGGTCCCGATCGACGAGGCCATGCGCGCGTTGATCCACGATGGCGCCGCCGAGTCCCGTCTCGAAACCCAGGCCCGCCAGCTCAGCCCATCGATCATGCATGACGGCTGGCAAAAAGCCGTTGCCGGCGTCACCTCGCTGGAGGAAGTGCTAAGGGTGACTAGAGAGCGGTGAAAGGTGAAAGGTGAAAGGTGAAAGGTGAAAGGTGAAAGGTGAAAGGTGAGAGGTGACAGGTGAGAAGTAAGTGCGCGAGACAGTTCGGGCGGATCGTCGTTGATGACGAGTTCGGGACCAGCCGATGCCGCTGTCTTGTCCTTTCACCTTTCGCCTTTCACCTTTCACCGCCCTAACCATGGGCGCCTTCGAATATCAAGCGGTAAGCGGCGAACGCACGACCCGGGGGGTGGTGCAGGCTGATAACGCGCGCGCCGCGCGGGCGCAGCTGCGCGAGCGCGGGCTGATTCCGCTGGAGGTCCGGGCTGTCGAGACCCGCAGCCGGTCGGGGACTGGCTTGGGGCTGGGGCGTGAGCGGGCGCTGCTGTTGCGCCAGCTGGCGACGCTGCTCAAGGCCGGGCTGACCCTGGAGGAAGTACTCAGCGTCCTGGTCGAGCAGACCGATGCGTCGAGCCAGCGCCGGCAGCTTGGAGCGATCCGGGCACGAGTGATGGAAGGACAGGCGCTGTCATCGGCGATGGCCGAGCACCCTGGCCTGTTCCCGGGGCTCTATACCGCCGCGATTGCTGCCGGCGAACGGGCCGGACGACTGGAGTCGGTGCTGGAACGACTGGCCGAACACGCCGAGCGACGGGAAGCCATGACTCGCGGCGTCGGCATGGCTTTGATCTATCCGCTGCTGCTCAGCCTGATCGCGGTGGGCGTGGTCTGGGGCCTGATCGGCTTTGTGGTGCCGCGCGTGGTCGGCGTGTTCGAGACCGCGGCTCAGGAGCTGCCGCTACTAACCCTGAGCCTGCTGGCCCTGTCGGACTTTGTCGCCAGCTATGGCCTCTGGCTGCTGATCGGCCTGGTCGGCGCGCTGGCCGCCCTGCTGCTGACGCTGCGAAGCCCCGGCCCGCGACTGGCGCTGGACGGTTTGCTGCTGCGCCTGCCCGGCATAGGCCGCCTGATCAAGGCCCGCCAGACCGCCAATTTCACCCGCACCCTGGCCATCCTGACCAATAGCGCGGTACCGCTGGTCGAAGCGCTGAAGGTGGCATCGAACGTGGTCGGCAACCAGGTTGTACGCGGCGACATCGAACGGGCCGCGGCCCAGGTTCGCGAAGGCGTGTCCCTGTCGCGCGCGCTGGAGTCCTCGACCTGGCTACCGCCGATGGCGCGGCGCCTGATCAGCGGCGGCGAACGCAGCGGCGAACTGGCGCCGATGCTGGAGCATGCCGCAGCAATGCAGGAGCGGGATCTTGAAGCCGCCACCACCGTGTTGCTGGCCGTGCTGCAGCCGGTGCTGATCCTGGCCGTAGGCCTGATGGTGCTCTATATCGTGCTGGCGATCATGCTGCCGATCTTGAGCATGAGTCAGTTGCTCGCCTGAGGCGAGCGGTGAAAGGTGAAAGGTGAAAGGTGAGAGGTGAGAGGTGAGAGGGCTGTGTGGCGGGTGGATCGGGGGTACGGTAGAATCATCGTTGAACGAAAATTCGATCGATTGGGGTTCATGGAAACTGTCAAGGTGTCGTCGAAGTATCAGGTAGTGATTCCTCGTCGGGTGCGGGAGGCGCTGGACATCCGGCCGGGCCAGGCCATGGCGGTGATGGCCAAGGGGCGGGCGCTGGAGATCGTGCCGGTACGCGAGCTGGCGTCTGCGCGCGGGATGCTGAAGGGCGCTTCGCCGGAACACTATCGGGATCGCAGAGACCGATTCTGATGGCTGTGCTGGTCGATACCTGCGGCTGGATCGAGTGGCTGACCGATGGCGCGCTTGCCGACGCTTTCGGCGCGTCCCTCCAGGACACCGCCGCCCTGCTGGTACCAACCTCTGTCCAGTTCGAGCTCTACCAGTGGACGCGCCGCGAACGGGGCGAGGCCCTGGCGCTGGAGGCGGTAGCCCTGACCGAGCAAGGCCAGGTCGTACCCCTGGACTCACCCATCGCGCTGCTGGCGGCCGATCTGGCGCTCGACCACAAGCTCTCCTTTGCCGATGCCATCATTTACGCCAGCAGTCGTCAGCACGGCGCCGAGTTGATCACCAGCGACGATCACTTCAAGGATCTGCCCGGCGTTCACTATATCCCCAAGTCAAGAGTGACTCCGAACAGCGCACGATGATTCGCTTTGAGCATGTGGCAAAGCGCTATCCCGGGGGGATTCAGGCGCTCAGCGATGTGAATTTCTCGCTGGAGGGCGGGGAACTGGCGTTTCTGACCGGACATTCCGGGGCCGGCAAGTCGACGCTGCTGCGCCTGATTGCCCTGTTGGAGCGGCCCAGCCGCGGCCAGGTGCTGTTCGAGGGCCGCAACGTCGGCAAGCTGGCCCGGCGGCATATTCCCTATCTGCGTCGCCGCATCGGGGTGATCTTTCAGGATCATCGTCTGCTGTCAGACAAACGCGTGTTTGACAACGTCGCCCTGCCGCTGATGATTGCCGGCTTTTCCTATGGCGAGATCCAGCGCCGGGTGCGCGCCGCGCTGGACAAGGTCGGCCTGCTCGATAAAGAAAGGATGTATCCGCCGATGCTGTCTGGCGGCGAACAGCAGCGCGTCGGCATTGCCCGCGCGATCATCAACCGCCCGGCCCTGATCCTGGCCGACGAACCGACTGGCAACCTCGACCCAGAATTGTCGGCCGAGATCATGCGCTACTTTCTGCAGCTCAACGAGCTGGGCGCGACGGTGCTCATCGCCAGCCACGACCTGGAGCTGATCCGCCAGCTCGGACGACGCGTACTGGTCCTCAAGGCGGGCCAAATGGTAGACGAGCTACCTTCCAGGGCGCGTCCGACCGGAGCTGGCCATGGCGCGTAAGGCTCGGGGCGGCTTCGAGCTGATGCCGGGCTCGGCCGGGCTGCGTGCCTGGAGCCGTCGACACGCCTACAGCCTGCTGTCCTCACTGGGGTCGCTGGCCCGGCAGCCGGTAGCCTCGGCAATGACAGTGATCGTGCTGGGGGTCGCCTTGACCTTGCCGGTGGCCCTGCATGTCACTGTCGACAACGTCGAGCGCATCAGCCAGAGCTGGGAGCGCCTGGATACCTTGTCGGTGTTTCTGCGTGAAGACCTGGAGTCGGCCGATGCGACGCGGCTGGCCTCGCGCATCAGCGCCTGGCCCGAGGTCGCTGCGGTCGATCCGATCAGCCCCGCCGACGGCCTGGCAGAATTGTCGGGGCAGCTCGGTCTGGACGACCTCGGCCAGATCGTGGCCGGCAATCCTCTGCCCTGGGTGTTGGAAGTCACCCCCAGCGGCGGCGCCGCGGTGCCCGCCCTCAGCCAGCGCATCCAGCGCGAAGCCGACGTGGATCTGGTGCTGGTGGATCTGCAGTGGCTGGACAGGCTGGAAGCCATGCTCGGAGTACTTCGGCAGCTGGTATCGCTGCTCGGCCTGCTGTTCGCTGTGGGCGTGGCCTTCATCATCGCCAACACGATTCGCATGGAGATTCAGAACCGCCGCGAGGAAATCGAAGTCATGGCGCTGGTCGGGGCCACACCAGGATTCATCCGCCGCCCCTTCCTCTACTCCGGGCTGTGGTACGGGCTGCTCGGCGGCACCCTGGCCTGGCTGGTCGTTCGTGGCGGCCTGCTACTGCTGTCAGAACCCGTCGCCCGCCTGAGCGGCAGCTATCAGGCCGACTTCCAGCTTGCCGCACCCGGCCCGGCTGTCAGCGCCCTCCTGATCCTGGGCAGCGGCCTGTTCGGCATTCTCGGCTCATGGCTGGTGGTGGGGCAGCATCTGCGGAAGGTGAATCCATGAGGAAGGGGTAGAGGAAAAGAGGGGGAGAGGGGAGAAGGAGAGGAAAAAACGGTTCTTCCACCACTGCCTTCTTCCTTCTTCCCCTCTCCCCGCGCGCTAGCGCGCCGGCGCGTAAGCGCGCAAGCGCTCCTCATGCTCTCCCGTCAGCGCGGCCCACTCCAAACGAAACCAGGGGGCGACGGACTGGTTGCGGTCATTCATGAGGCTGTCGACCTGGCTGCGGCTGAGGAAGCGCCAGTCGGCGAGTTCCTCGGGGTTGGGACGCAGGCGCTCAGGCTCTACGCGGCCGAGGAAGACCGAGCACAGCTCATGCTCCGAGCCCAGATTCTTGTAACGCGCCTGGTAGCGGAACTTGTAGATGAACTCCAGCCCGGAACTCACGCCCAGCTCTTCCTCCATGCGGCGCCGGGTGGCCAGCGTCAGGTCCTCGCCGGCGCGCGGGTGTGAGCAGCAGCTATTGGCCCAGTAGCCGGGCCACAGACGTTTCGAGGCCGCGCGTTGCTGGATCAGCAGGCGGCCCTGCGCGTCGAACAGAAAGACCGAGAAGGCGCGATGCAGCACACCGTCGCCGTCGTGAGCCTGGCCCTTGGACATCCGGCCGAGCTCACGATCCTGCTGGTCGACCAGGATCAGGACTTCTGACTCCGAGGAGACGACCCGGGCGGGGCCAGCGCGTTCAGCATCCACCAATTTCAACCTCCAGGGCATGGTAGCCCGCTGCCCGGATGGCCCGTGCCACTTCCGCAGGTCCGTCCGGGCACAGTGCGATGATCGAACCGCCGCCACCGCCGCCGGTCAGCTTGGCGCCGACCGCACCGTGATTGCGCGCAATCTGGATCAGCTCCTCCAGCTGGGAGTTCGACACCTGCATGGCATTCAGCAGGCCCTGACAGACATTCATCATCTCGCCCAGCGTTTCGTAGTCCTGGCGCATCATCGCTTCCAGGCCGTGCTGAACCAGGCCGTCGATCTCATCGAAGATGCGCTCATACAGGGCGGGATTCTTGGTCCAGGCCTCACGAACACGCGCTACGGTGCGGGCGGTCAGGCTTTCAACGCCGCTCATGCCGATCACGATCGGCAGCGGCTTTTCGATCGTCACGACCTCGCGCAGGGGTTTGTCGCCACTGCGGTAGAGCATGAACTGGCCGAAAGTCGCCAGGGTGTTGTCGATCCCCGAGGGCGTGCCGTGAGCCACTTTTTCGCAGTCAAATGCGAGCTGGTTGACGCGCTCATCGCTCAAACCCAGCTCGAAGTGCAGATCAAGCGCCCGAATCACGGCCACAGCCAGCGCCGCCGAGCCGCCCAGGCCCATCGCGCGCGGCACGTTCGGGAAAATCTCGATCCGCATGCCCCGCCCGCTCAGACCGAGCTCCTTGATCAACCGCCCCATGGAACGGGTGAAGGACGGCGGCCGCTTGGCCGCGAGATCCAGGCGCTGCTCCACGCCCCAGCGCGGGATGATCAGGTGAATACCTTCACGGGTTTCCTCGATCCGGGCCTGGATCGCCAACGGAATCGGCGCGGCCAGGGCCCGACGCCCGTACACCACGGAATGCTCGCCAAGCAGGATGATCTTGCCGTGGCCAGCGCCAATGCGTTCGCCTTCCAGGCTCGGGCTGGCCTCGCTGCGTGCGCCCGGGATGGTCTGCTCGCGCACACTTTCCATGATCTCTTCGGCCTTCCAGATCTTGATCTCGCCGGAGGCGATCAGGCGGTCTACCACGGTATCGAACAGCTCCTGCGGAACGCCCGCCGCGGTAGCCACGCTGCGCGCGTGCAAGGTCATGTGACCCTGCTGGATACCCTCGGTGACCAGTGCCCGAATGGCCGAGAAGTTCTGGGCCAGACCGACAGCGCCCATGACCTCGGCCAGTTCCCGTGCCGATTCGACGCCCAGCATGCGCAGATTGAGGGCAACGGTGGGATTGGTTTGCAGCGGGCCACCGACAATACCCACCTTGACCGGAATCTCCAGCTCGCCAACCAGGTCGCCATTGTCCGCCTTGTACCAGCGCGTCAGCGAGCTGTAGCGACCGCCGCGGGCAGCATAGGCATGGGCGCCGGCTTCGATCGCGCGCCAGTCGTTGCCGGTGGCGAGGCAGACCGCATCAATGCCGTTCATGATGCCCTTGTTGTGGGTCGCAGCGCGGTAGGGATCGACTTCGGCAAAGGCATTGGCGACGATGACGCCGTCGCGAACCTGCTCGCCGTCGAAGCCCTTGCCGGTCAGCAACCCCACCGGGATGCGCACCCGCGCCCGCACCAGCGCCCGATCGGTCAGGTTGGACAGAATCCGCAGAAACACCCGGCCGTCGGCGATTGTCTCGATCAGCGAGGCGACGCCTTCGCACATGGTATTGACCAGATTGGCCCCCATCGCGTCACAGGTGTCGACCAGCAAATGAACGACGACCATATCGCCGCCCGGGCCCTGCGAGGGGTGAACAAACACCTCGAGATCCTTGGCGCCGCCGCCGCGGGCGATCATCTTCGGATGCAGGCTGTTGGCCAGATTCAGAATCTCTGCCTTGCGCTGCAGCAGCGCAGCCTTGGCCCGGGCCGGACTGGGCACATCGACGATCTGAACCTGGCCGATCAGCCTTGGCTCCTGGCTTTCGACTTCGAAGCCACCGGCCAGGCGGGCCAGCTTGGCTGCCGAACTCAGCGCGGCCACGATCGAAGGCTCCTCGACCACCAGCGGCACGACGTAATCCTTGTTGTTGACCAGGAAGTTCAGGCCCAGGCCCACCGGCAAGCCCATCACGCCGATGACGTTCTCGATCATCTTGTCGGCCAGTTGTACCGACAGGGTGTGACGGCCGGACTGCAGGCTCTGGTAATCCTCAGGCCCCAGCAGGCCGCGATCACGCACCGTCCGAACGCGCTCGGGCACGGACATCTTGTAGAACTGGGGGATTCTTGATCTTTCCATACTCACTCGGCTTTGCTCCCTGTCAGGCGGGCTCGACCGGCAACGGAGCGACGCGAACGCCCTCGCCGTCCATGACCAGATCGAGAATCGGCAGACCTCGCGCCTGAATCCACTCGGCCAGTCTGTGCAGGCGCTGCGGCTCGGTGGCCACCGCCACGCCCAGATCGCCGACACCAGCGCCGCTAGGCTTGTAGGCCACGCCCAGGCTCTCGGCCCTGGCGCGGATGGCGGCGTGCTCGTGGCCGTTCAAATCCACGCCCATTAATCCACCCATTGTACCCATAAGCCCGCCATAGGCGCGAAACTGCTCGACCAGCGCCTCGCCGTCGCCTCGGGCGAGCGCCTCACGAGCGCGCTCAGAGACGGCGATCATGGCTCGGTCCATGGCTGCTGCCTGATCAGGCTCGGCCACCCGCCATTGCTGGAAGCGCGCCAGCAACGCCGGGGTCGAGGCCGGGCGACCGGTCCAGACGAACAGCTGGCTGAACCCGTCCGGCAGAGCCAGGCGCCGGACGTCGAAGCCATCGTCCAGACGCTGGAAGCCGATCAGGCCGCCGCACAGGCTGGTCGCCAGGTCAATGCCGCTGCCCTGTCCATCCTGGGCGCGTCGGTAAGGTGTCAACAGCCGATCCAGTGCCCGCGTCGACAGCACCGGACCCTGTTCCCCACCGGCCAGCCGTCGCAGCCCGGCGTCCAGCGCCACAGCCACCGCTGAGCTTGAGCCCAGACCCAGCTTGACCGATTCGCCGCGGTGCTGGACATAGAGATCGGAAGTGTCGATATCGACGGCGAAAGCGGCCGGCTCGCCGTATCGCTCGGCGACCCGGGCATGCAGATGCGCGAACACGCTGGCGGTGCTGGCGACGGCCGACCAGCCGGGGTGCGCCTGGTCCCAGGCCAGACGGCCACCGGGGTGGGCGCTGAATCCCAGCGCCTCAACGCCGAGCTGGCTCGCGCGCAGGTAGCGATCCGCCGCGGCGCAGGGGAGGAAGCGGACCCGCGCATAGCGGTTGACGGCCATGGCAAGGGCAGGCGCCCCCGCCAGCACTGCGTACTCGCCGAGCAGCACCGCCTTGCCGGGCGCTCGTGCCTCAATCGCGGTCATCATCAAACAAGGCCCGCCCCGGGACCCAGACCGGAACGCAGAATGCCCCTCACGCCCGGCAGCTCTGCCAAAGCCGCCGCCACCTTGTCGGCGCTGTCGGGCAGGCAGACCGCCTTGAGCTGCGGGCCGGCATCAATGGTGAAGAAGACCGCTTCGCCGGATGCCCGCAGCGCGCGCACTTCGCGCAGCGCCGCCAGGGTAGCCGGAAGCCAGTAGACAATACCAGGCCGGGCCGCCATGGCGGAGGCGTGCATGGTCAGCGCACTGCGCTCAGCGACCTCGGCCAGGGACTGGAAATCCCGTTCCGCGATCGCGCGCCGGGCCTGGCTCAGGTCGGCCTGAACCGATTCAACCCAGGCCGGGTAGCAGGGCGAAGTTTGCATGGTCCTGTTCATGCCGTCGGTGGACGAAACCGCTTTTGCCGAACTGTCGGTGACGGCGACGATCACTTCCAGCGGCCAGGCTGCAGCTGCGAGCAGCGGCGCGGCAACACTGTCGCTGCCATCGTCCGCCTGCCCCGCGGCCCATTCCACAAAACCACCGAAGATGGAGCGCGCGGCCGAGCCTGAGCCGCGGCGGGCCAACTCCGACAGTCGCGCCGGCGACAGGCTCAGGCCCAAGGCCCGGCTGCCGGCCAGCGCCAGCGCGGCGAACGCCGATGCCGATGAGGCCAGGCCGGCGCCGGTCGGGAAGTCATTGCTGCTATCGACCCGGCAGTAAGGGCCGCCGCCCGCCACTTCACGCAGCAGATCAAGAAAGCGAGCGACACGCCTGGCATCGGCGGGATGGCCGTCGAGCAGGAATTGATCCGCGTGCAGCGCGGGATCAGGCGACACTCGGGTCGTGGTGGTCAGCTTCTGCAGGGTGATCGAAATGGAACCCGCCGCGGGCAGATTGAGAACCGGATCGCGCTTGCCCCAATACTTGACCAGCGCAATGTTGGCGCCCGCGCGGGCGGTGACCGCTGGCTGTTCGTTCATGCTCTGATATCGATAGCTGTGAGCCCCGGTCGCCATGGTAGCGAATTTGCGCGACCGCGCGACCGTCACGCGTACTCAGTCGGCCGGCTTGTCGGCAAAGCGCTTGAAGGTGGCCTGCGGAAACTCCACCCGCATTTCCGTGCCCACCCCCAACTCACTGTCGGCGTGCAGTGTCCAGGCGAAGCGATCACAGAGCCGGCGTACGATCGACAGACCCAGACCATAGCCCTCGTTACTCCGGTCGTGACCGCGGTAGAAGGGCTCGAACATCCGTTCCAGATCGGATTCACTCATCCCGCAACCGGTGTCCTTGATCGTCACCCCGCGCTGATCGATGATCACTTCGACCCTGCCCTTCTCGGTATAAGTCAGGGCGTTGCGCAACAGATTGGTGAAGACGATGGCAAGCACCCGTTCCGGCGCATCGACCTGAACCAGCCCGGTGCTCCGAACCGAGGTAATGACCTCATCGCGCGGAACGGCACGGCGAACCTGGTCGAGCAGATCGGCGAGCAGGTCGTTGAGCACCACGGTGGACCAGGACAGCTTTGATTCCGTTTCGCGGGCCAGAATCAGCAGGGTTTCGACCAGCGACTCCATATCGCGGACTGTCCGGGCCATACGCTCGACGGTGCGCGCCCGCCGGGTCGGATCATCAAACTTCTGCAGCAGATCGATGTTGGCCTTGAGCACGGCGAGCGGCGTGCGCAGCTCATGGCTGGCGTTTCGAGTGAAGGTCCGCTCGCGAAGGATGAACGACTCCAGCCGGACGATGAACTGATTGAAGGCGGTGGTCAGCGTCAACAGCTCAGTATCGGTGGTGTCGCCGAAGTCTTCGATGCTGAGCTGTTTGAAATCGCCGGAGCGAAAATCATAGCAGCGCACGGCATCGGCCAGTTTGACGATCATTGATACGGCCCGGCGCGACAGCATGTAGCCAAGCCAGGTCAGGATGTAGATCAGCAACAGCACACCGGTCAGGGGTGCAACGCCGAAGTAGTAGGCCAGGGCCGAGACCTGAACCTCGTCAAAGACCAGATAGAGCCGATCGCCGCCGCGATCGGAAATATGGACCACCGGCTCCGAACCGGGCGCCTCGAAGACCCGATGAAAGCCAGGCGGCTGATCGCGCAGCCAGGTGGGTACACCGTCAAAATTGCTGCGCCGGGCCATGTAGCCGCGCAAATTGTTGGTATTCGGCAAGGCGAAGCCTGGGTCGCGCTCGAAGTTGATCCAGAAGTGCTCCGCTTCCCCGTTCAGTGCTTCCTGCACCAGCACCCGCTCGACGATCAACGCCGCGCCGTAGACGCCGAGCACGGTCGCCATGCTGATCGCCAGCACCTGCAGGATGAAAACCCGGATGAGCTTGTTGTTGATCCCGCCGGTGAGGATGCGGTTAGACCAGCCCATGTCGTCAGCGCGGCTCAGCGGCGCCGGAAGCGATAGTGGCCAACCAGCCAGGCATTGCCGCCGTCATGGGCAAACAACTCCTCGCAGGCCATGAAGAAGATCCGCCAGCGCTGCAGCCAGCGGTCACCGTCGTCGCCGTGGATCTCCTGCATCAGCTTGCGCGTCTGCGGCAGCCGGCGATCGACGTTGTCCAGCCACGCGCGCGCGGTCTGGGCATAGTGACGCCCGGAATACAGGCGCCGGCTTTCCAGCGCGACATCATCCTGAAAATGCAGCAAGGTGTCGGCCGAGGGCATCAGGCCGCCGGTGAAGAAGTAGCGCCCCATCCAGTTGCCGTCTCCTTCTGTTTCAAAGGGATAGGCAAGATAGCGATGGCAGAAGATGTGGACGAACAACTTGCCATCGGGCGTCAGCCAGCCGCCGATGCGCTTCAGCAGGCTTCGATAGTTGCGCATATGTTCGAACATCTCCACCGACACGATGCGGTCGAAGCGTTCGTTCAGCTCCAGCAAGTTGACGTCCCGGGTCAGAACCCGAAGATTGCTCAAGCCACGTCTCCTGGCCTCGGCCTCAATGTGCTTGCGCTGGGAGGCCGAATTGGAGACGGCCGTGATGTGGCTGTGCGGAAAGCGCTCCGCCATCCACAGCGTCAGCGACCCCCAGCCACAGCCCAGCTCCAGCACGCGTTGGCCGTCGGCCAGTTCGGCATGCTCGACGCTTCGGGCCAGCATCGCGGCCTCGGCCTCCTCCAGCGTCTCGACACCGTCGGGCCAATAGCCACTCGAATACTTCAGATGCGGCCCCAGTGCCAGCTGGTAGAACGCGGCCGGCACCTCATAGTGCTGTTCATTGGCGGCCGTGGTTTCGATGGCGATGGGCGAGCGAGCCAGCTCGTCAACCAGGGCCTGCAGCCGCGCCGCGCGCTGTTCGACGTCCCGATCCCCTTCATCGCGCAGTCGCTTCCTGAGCATTGCACGGATGCCCCGCCGGATCAGCCAGTCCGGGGCCAGGCCGCGCTCCGCCCACTCAATCGGCTTCATGAATTCATTTCTCCGGTTTGCAAATCCGCGCGCCGCGCGGGCCTGAGCTCAGCTTCGCGAGCGAGCCAGAACAGGAACGGCAGGATCAGCGCCCAGCTCACGCCGGTGGCCAATATGACCTGCCAGACCGGCGCTGTCCACTCGACCGCGCCGAAGCGCGAGCCGGCGAAATAGGACAGCGGCGAACCGATGCCGCCCAGCACCCCGACGAGCACGAGCCGATGCTTGAAAGCGCTCATGGAATGGTTGATGACCAGCGCCAGGGCCAACCACAACAGCATGATCCAGAGCGGTGCGGCGCCGGCTATCGGCCAGGCCAGGGCGTAGCTGAGCAGTCCCAGCTGAACCCAGGCCGTGTCAACGACCACACCGATGGCCAGACATATGGCAATCATCCGTAAATCAAGGGGATGGCGGTTGGATCGATTCAGCTGCCATAAGCTCAGAATGCCGACCACCAGCAACCCCGTCCATAGCCAGCCCTGGGCAGCCCCGATCACACAGGCCGGCCAGGCCAGCTGGAACAGGCCCTGGTTGACCAGGAAGGCGCGGCTCAAGCGGCCCCTCCGGTCAAGCCGATGTCCGAGCCGGGTCGGAAGTCGGGCCCGGCCAGCAACAGATGGACATCGCTGATGGCCCGCTCATGGAAGCCGCCCTCGCAATAGGCCAGGTAATAGCGCCAGCGGCGACGAAACAAATCGTCGAAACCCATCGATTCGATTCGATCCCAGGCCGACTCGAAGCGCTCCCGCCAGACCTTCAGCGTGAGCGCATAGCTGCTGCCGAAGTCGGCCAGCTCGATCAGCCCCAGGCGGGTGGATCGGGCCATCGCGCTGGTAATGGCGCTGATCGAAGGGATGAAGCTGCCGGGAAAGATGTAGCGCTTGATGAAATCAACCGATCTCAAGGCCTGGGTGTAGCGGAAATCCTCGATCGTGATGGCCTGGATCAAAGCCAGACCATCGGGTTTCAGCAGCCGGTCGATCCGGCCGAGGTAGGTATCGAGATAGTGATGACCCACCGCCTCGATCATCTCCACCGACACCAGTTTGTCGAAACGGCCTTCCAGCGCGCGGTAGTCCCGCATCAGCACGGTCACCCGGTCCTGCAGCCCGGCTTCGGCTACCGCCTGCTGACAGTAGTCGAACTGCTCTCGCGAAATCGTTGTCGTCGTGACCTGGCAACCGTAGCGACTGGCGGCGAACAGCGCCATCGCTCCCCAACCGCTGCCAATCTCCAGCAGATGATCCCCTGGCTTCAGCGCCAGCTTGCGGCAGATGCGATCGAGCTTGTTCAGCTGAGCCTGCTCCAGACTGTCCTCGCGGTTCAGGAACAAGGCGCTGGAATACAGCATCCGCGGATCCAGCCAGGCGGCGAAGAAGTCGTTGCCGAGGTCGTAGTGGGCTGCGATATTGCGGCGACTTCCCTGGATGTTGTTGCGGTTGAAGGCGTGCCAGAGGGACAGCAGTCCGGCGGTCAACCGGGCCCCGCCGCTGTCGACGGCGTCCAGTGCGCCGCGGTTGCGCGCCAGGGTACGGATCACGGCGACCAGATCCGGTGAGTCCCAGAAGCCCGCCATGTAGGCCTCAGCGGCACCGACGCTGCCACCGGTAGCCATCAGCCGCCAGAACCGTTGATCATGAACGTCGACCAAGGCCTCCGGACCCCCGCCTTGGCCCAGGCTTGCCTCACCCCAGCCGTCCCTGATCAGGATCCGGCCGTGCTCGAGGCGCTTCATCCGCCCGATCACGCGTTCCCGCAGCCAGCTGTCCAGACGCGAGTTTCGCGCCGACGGGGTCGTCAGGGCGGCCGTATTTCGGGTCTGATTCACGAGTGTGCTTCTGTCATCAACATGCAGGCCAGGCCCGTCACCAGCTGCCCGCAGCGGCTTGGCCGGACGCTGGTCATGACTTTCCCGGGCCTTCGCGGTTGACAGCGTCACGGCCCGGATGATCGAAAAAAGGTATCCGCTTCATCCATAGTCGAAGCGCCTGCCAGTAGATCGCCACCACCACTCGCAGCGTCAACAGGGGAAAGCGGAGGGGCTGTTTCAGCATTGCTGGGGCAGACATCGGCGCCAGCGCCAAGCGCATCCCCGACTGGAAACAGTCTGCGCCGGCTTCGGTCACCAGCATGTGAACGTCAATGACCTGATCGTCGATGCGAAAGCGCCAGTCGTAGTCCAGCGCCATCGGCATGAACGGCGAGACATGGAAGCGTTTCGCAAAACAGAACCGGTAGTCCGGACCAGCCTGCTGGCGGCAATCAAGGACATAGGCGTGGCGCTCATTCCAGGGCGTATTGTGGACGTCGGCGACGATGAAGGCGAGGCGGCCACCGTGCTCGCAGAAGTAGAAGCTGACCGGATTGAAACAGGTGCCCCACTGGCGCAGATGGGTCAGCAATCGAACCCTTCCGACCGGTCGGATTCCGGCCACGGCTTCGACCCGATCGCGAACGGCGTCGGTGAGCGGCTGATCGGGCGGCCCAAGGTAGTCCCGGCGACGAAAGCTGACCAGATTGAACCGCTCGATAGACCACCAGCGGCTGAGCTTGAAGACATCAACCAGCTGTTCCAGATCGAGCAGGCTGTAGTAC
The DNA here is from genome assembly GCA_050485825.1 of Gammaproteobacteria bacterium. Taxonomy (GTDB): domain Bacteria; phylum Pseudomonadota; class Gammaproteobacteria; order Xanthomonadales; family Wenzhouxiangellaceae; genus Wenzhouxiangella. Next base: position 10,543 of record JBJHCC010000009.1, on the reverse strand, counting down.
AGGCGATAGCGAAACGCATGCTCCCGCGGCCGTCGACGGCGGTGCCAGACCACGCCCGAAGCCAGGGCATTATCCAAGCTGCGGCTCCAGCTGATCGAGGACTCGCTGGGCGCTGCGCACGCCGTCCTCATGGAAGCCCCAGCCCCACCAGGCGCCACAGTACCAGGTGCGCCTGATGCCATTGATGTCTGACCAGCGTCGCTGCGCCAGCACGGCCTCAGGGGTGAAGACAGGATGCCGATAACGCCGCCTGACCAGGACTTTCGCCGGATCGATCAGCTCGGCTTGATTCAAGGAAACGATATAGTCGCGCGGCGAGTCGATACCCTGAAGAAGGTTCATGTAATACGACACTCGGCATTGCTCACGGTCGGTCGAATCGCGGCGCACGTTCCAGCTCGCCCGGGCCGCGGGCAGCTGCGGCAGCACCGAGGAATCCAGGTGCAGCAGGGTTTCGTTAGCCTGATACGGAATCGCCGAGAGCACCGAACGTTCATGATCGCTGGGGTCGCCCAGCAGCCCGAGCGCCTGGTCGGCGTGGCAGGCGATGATGACCGTATCCACCCGCAGCTCAGCGCTATCGGTGGCCAGATGAACCGACTCGGTGTCGCGCCGGATGCTGCGAACGGGCGTGCCGAGTTCAAAGCTTGCCGAACACTCGCGGGCCTTTTCCACGTAGCGCTGGCTGCCACCACTGACGGTACGCCAGCGCGGTCGACCGCTGATCTGCAGCATGGCGTGATTCTCCATGAAGGCGAGCAGATGGCGCATCGGGAAATCACCGACCTTGCCCATCGGCGCTGACCACAGCGCCGACGCCATGGGCAGCAGATGCTGCTCAGCGAACATCTCGCCAAGGCCGCTGTCTGCCAGCCAATCGCCGAGCGTGACCCGGTCGTCCAGAGCGGCCAGCAGCGCCGGGGCGCGACGGTAAAAGCGCAGGATGTCGCGGACCATGCCAAGAAAGCGGGGACTGAACAGATTGCGGCGCTGGCAGAACAGGGTGCCGAGCCGGGTCGCGTTGTACTCCAGGCCGCTGGTACGGTCGCTGACCGCGAAACTCATGTCTGAATCCTGCCCGCTCACCCCGAGTGCATCGAGCCAGGCGCTGAACAAGGGGTAGTGCTGCTCGTTGAACACGATGAAGCCCGAATCAACCGCAACCACGCCGCCGTCTGGCTCATCGATGAAGTGGGTGTCGGCGTGGCCGCCGAGCCGGGTGTCGGCCTCGAACAGGATCACGTCGTGCCGCTTCGACAGTTGCCAGGCAGCATACAGGCCGGAAACGCCACCACCGACCACCGCAATCTTCATGGTTCGGCGGCAATACGCCTGGCATTACGAATCGCGGGAGGAACGCCGCGAAGCTCTCGGACCAGGCCCATCCAGCTCATCAGCTTGAGGGTGTAGAAGCTGAAATCGACTTCCCACCAGTAGAAACCCTGCCGGGCCGCTCCGGGGTAGTGATGATGGTTGTTGTGCCAGCCCTCGCCGAGGGTGAGCAAGGCCAGCAGCCAGTTATTGCGGCTCTGATCGCGCGTGGCATAGCGGCGGCTGCCCCAGCAATGGGCCAGCGAGTTGATCGTCAGGGTGACATGAATCAGGACGACGGTGGATAGGAAGTAGCCCCAGACCAACAGCTGCCAGCCGTTGGTGCCCAGCCCTGGCGCCATGCGCTCGAGCAGCGCGCCGAGCCCGAACAGCGCGGCCGCGTACAGTACCGGCACCAGCAAATCGAAACGGTCGAGCAGGCGCAGCTCCGGGTAGCGAACCAGGTCCGGGATCTGCGCATAGTCGGTGCCGAAATGGCGACGGCTGAGGAACCAGCCCATGTGGCTCCACCAGAAGCCGTGGCGGGGCGCATGCGGATCCGAGGGCTGATCGGCCGACTTGTGATGCTGACGATGATGGGCTGCCCACCACAGCGGGCCTCGTTGCGTCGCCGCCGCGCCGATCACCGCGAACAGGAACTGGACCGGCCGGGAGGTACGAAAACTGCGGTGCGCGAAGTAGCGATGGTAGAAAGCGGTGATCGCAAACATGCGCAGCAGATAGCTGCCGAGGAAAACCCATACCGCCACCCATGACACGCCAACCCAGAACACGGCCAGACAGGCCAGGTGAAGACCGACGAAAGGCAGGATGCGGATCCAGTCGATCTGGCGATCATCAGCCGCAGCGGCGGCGGGTACAGCTGTTGTGTTGAACCAGGCCGCTAGGCTGGACTTCAGTGACATGCGCTACTTCCAGATGGTCCGCGCATAGTACAGCGCCGCCCGGTGAAACGCACGTGAATCGGCGGAGGCCGATTTCGGAGTCGATCCAGCGGTTTTTTCCTAGCGCCTGCGAGGGACTTTTACCCATGTCGACGTCGCTGTTCGTTCGCAACAATGACACCGAACCCCTGACCAGGCTGTCGACTCATGCCCACCCGGACCAACGGATTCACCCTGATCGAATTGATCCTCGCCATCGCGCTGCTGGCCGTGCTGCTGACCCTGGCACTACCGGCCATGAGCGGCTTCACCCAGCAGCAGCGGGTCATCAGCGCCAGCAATCACCTGATGACCCATCTGCAACTCGCCCGCAACGAGGCCGTGACAAGGAACAGCTATGTCACCGCCTGCCCGAGCCCGGACCAGCTCAGCTGCCAGGGCAATCGATGGGATCTTGGCTGGATCATCTTCCATGATCCGGATAGAACCAGCCAGCCGGAAAGCCCGGCCCAGATCCTGCGCGTGGTCCAGCCCGACGAGCGCTTGCTGATGCATTCCGGCGGGCGGCTGTTCGTCCGCTTCCAGCCGAACGGCGGTGCCTACGGCAGCAACCTCACCGTCCGTATCTGTGACCCCCAGCAACTCGCCGAACCACGTTCGGTGATCGTATCCAACCCGGGCCGCCCCCGCGTCAGCAGCGAGCTGCCCGCGGACGCCTGTGCCCTCTGAAGCCTGCCGCATAGGGGTATCCAGGCTCGCTTCCCGATGGCCAACGGAAATCCATTTCAGCGTGGCGGTCGGAAAACCGGAACCAGGCCTAAAAAAGAACCGTAAAGCATTGTTTTCAATCAATTCGCATCACTGTTCCTGATCGGCGATCGGGCCCAGCGGCTTGCCCAGACCTGCAGCCGGCGGCGCCTTGGCCGGGGCTTGCATACGGCGGCGTATGGGGCTAACATGAAACGCACGTTTCAAGCGAGCGTTTGAATTGCCCCAGCCACCCGTGACCACGGTTGACCGCATCCTCGACGAGGCCGAGCGCCTGTTCGCCGAGGCGGGGTTTCATGCCACTTCGTTGCGCCAGATCACCCAGGCCGCGGACGCCAATCTGGCAGCCGTCAACTACCATTTTGGTTCCAAGCAGGCCTTGATCGTCGCGGTCTTCCGGCGCCGCCTCGATGCGCTCAATCGCGCCCGCCTGGCGCACCTGGAGGCTGCCCTGGCCGAATCGCCAGCGCCGCCTGTGGAGGCTGTACTCGAGGCATTCATCGGCCCGGCCCTGGCCTTCACCCACGGCAGCGATCATGACGGCCATCGCTTCATGCGCATCCTGATGCGCGCCTTTGCCGACCGTGACGAGCAGCTGCATCGCGCGCTCAGCGCCGAATATGCGCACGTCATGCGACGATTTGCCCAGGCGATCCAGAAAGCCCTGCCGGGGATCGAAGCCGATCGCCTGCGGCGGCAGCTCGACTTCATCGTCGGCGCCCTGACCTACACCATGGCCGAGTCGGACCTGGACGATGCGCGCGACATCGCCACCGATCTGGTCCAGTTTGCGGCCGCCGCGCTGCGCGGCCAGATTCTTTCCTCACCAGCAACCGGTGCCCTTCGCACCCTGGAATCCGTCCAATGACCCTCTCGCTACTTGCCTTGTTTTTCCTCGGCCTGATCGCCGTTGCCTGGTTCCGGGCGCCACTGTGGCTGGCGACCCTGCTCGCCGTCGCGGCCACGCTGAGCACCTTGCTCTGGCTGCCGGTGCATTGGGCCGTCGACCTGGTGCTGATTGTCACCACCGCGTCGCTGTTGTTCTTCACCATCACCCCGCTGCGCAGGAGCCTGCTGTCCAAGCCGCTGTTCAACTGGTTCAAGGGCGTCCTGCCGGCCATGTCGGCCACGGAAAAGGAAGCGCTGGACGCCGGGACCGTGTGGTGGGACGCCGAGCTGTTCTCGGGCAAGCCGAACTGGAAGCTGCTGTTAGACCAGCCCAAGCCAAGCTTGAGCGCCGAGGAGCAGGCCTTCGTCGATGGTCCAGTCGAGGAGCTCTGCGCCATGCTCGATGACTGGAAGATCAATCGCGAGCTCAAGGACCTGCCGCCGGAGGTGTGGCAGTTCATCAAGGACCAGCGCTTCCTGAGCATGATCATTCCCAAGGCCTACGGTGGGCTGGAGTTTTCCGCCCAGGGTAATGCCGCCGTGGTCACCAAGCTTTCCACCCGCAGCCTCACGGCCGCGGTCTCGGTGATGGTGCCGAACTCACTGGGCCCGGGCGAGCTGCTGATGCATTTCGGCACCGAAGTGCAGAAAAAGCAGTATCTGCCCAGGCTGGCGCGTGGTGAGGAAATACCGTGCTTCGCCTTGACCTCGCCGCTGGCCGGCTCGGACGCAGCCTCCATGCCGGATGAGGGCGTGGTCTGCAAGAAGACGATCGACGGCAAGGAAGTGCTGGGACTCAAGGTCAGCTGGGACAAGCGCTACATCACCCTGGCCCCCGTCGCCACCGTCCTGGGCCTGGCCTTCAAGACCCGCGATCCCGACGGTCTGCTGGGCGGCCAGGAGCATCTGGGCATCAGCTGCGCCCTGATTCCCACCTCGACGCCCGGGGTGGAGATCGGCAACCGCCACCTGCCCGGTGGCTCGGTGTTCATGAACGGCCCGACCCGGGGCAAGGACGTGTTCATCCCGATGGACTGGCTGATCGGCGGCCAGGAGCGAATCGGCCAGGGCTGGCGCATGCTGATGCACTGCCTCGCCGCCGGGCGCGCCATCTCGCTGCCCGCGCAGGGCGTGGCCGGCGGCAAGGCCTGCTCGGCCATGACCGGCGCCTATGCCCGGATCCGCTACCAATTCAAGCAGCCAATCGGTTACTTCGAAGGGATCGAGGAGCCGCTGGCCCGGATCGGCGCTGAGGCCTATCGCATGGAAGCGGCCCACAAGCTGACTCTGGCCGCGCTGGATGCGGGCCACAAGCCGGTGGTGCTGTCGGCCATTCTCAAGGCCTATCTGACCGAAGCCAACCGTCGCGTACTCAATGACGCCATGGACGTGCACGGCGGCAAGGCCGTGGTCGAGGGCCCGGGCAACTATCTGTCGCTCGGCTATCAGGCCTTGCCGGTCTCGATCACGGTCGAGGGCGCCAACATCCTGACCCGCTCGATGATCGTATTTGGCCAGGGCGCGATTCGCTGCCACCCCTATCTGCTGAAAGAAATGCTGGCCGCGCAGGACAGCGATCTGAACGCCTTTGACCAGGCGCTGTGGGGCCATGTCGGCTTCCTGATCTCCAACCTGGTGCGCGCGCCGCTGCTCGGCCTGAGCGGCGGACGCTTGAGTGCAAGCCCGGTCAGCGGCCCCACCGCGGTCTACTACCGCCGCATCAACCGCCTGAGTTCCGCCTTCACCCTGATTGCCGATGTCTGCCTGCTGATCCTGGGCGGCAAGTTCAAGTTCGCTGAGAAGCTGTCGGGCCGTTTCGCCGACGCGTTGGCCCACCTGTACCTGGCATCCAGCGTGCTGCGCCGCTACGAGGACGAAGGCCGCCAGTCCGAGGATCTGCCGCTGCTCAAGTTCGCCGTCGAGGACAGCCTGCACCAGGTCGAGGAAGCGCTGCACGGCGTCTGCCGCAACTTCCCGATCCCGGCCGTGGGCGCGGTCCTGCGCGTGCTCAGCTTTCCGTGGGGCCGTCGGCACACGGTCGCCGATGATCGCACCGGCCACAAGATCGCCCGCCTGCTGATGAGCGACACCGCCAGCCGCGCGCGCCTGATCGACGGCTGCTACTTCTCACCCGAAGAAGATGGAACAGGCATCGTATTGAAGGCTTTCGAAGCCGTGCTCAAGGCCGAGCCGGCCGAGAACGCCATCCGCAATGCGCTCAAGGCCGTACCGTCGCCGGTCAACGTCGACGCGCTGACGGCCAAGGCCGTGGCTGCCGGCGTGATCACCGAGGAACAGGCCGCCGACCTCAAGCGTGCCCAGGACTTGAGCGCCCGGGTGATCGCCGTTGACGAATTCACCCCCGAGCAGCTGGCCGGCCGCAAGCCCGAAGCCCCGGCCCTGGCCCACGCGAGTTGATTGCGTGGCTGGGACGACCGGGGAGGCGTGCCCAAACAGCACATGACTAACCGCGAAGACGCGAAGGACGCAAAGCTTGAACGAGAAGATTTCTTTCTTTGCGACCTTCGCGTCTTCGCGGTCAATGGTCTCGCTTTCGTTACCGATACTCAAGACAGAATTCCGATTCGCATCTCCAAAAGGATGATTCATGACTGATCAAAAGCTTCGTGTCCGCCGGGCGGCGGTGCTCGGCTCCGGTGTGATGGGCGCGCAAATCGCCGCGCATCTGACCGCTGCCGGCATTCCGGTCGATCTCTACGACCTGCCCTCCGATGACCGTAACCGCAGCAAGATCGCCGCGGGCGGCATCCAGAACCTGCTCAAGCTCAAGCCCGCGCCGCTGGCCGCGCCCGAGCTGGCGCAGTTCATCACCGCGCGCAACTTCGACGACGATCTCGCCCAGCTCGGCCACTGCGACTTCATCATCGAGGCCATCGTCGAGCGCATGGACATCAAGAAGTCGCTGTACGAGAAGATCGGCCCGCATATCCACGCCGACGCCTTCTTTGTCACCAACACTTCCGGCCTGTCGATCAACGAGCTGGCCGGGGTCGTACCGGGCGCGCTGAAGAGCCGCTTCTGCGGCGTGCACTTCTTCAACCCGCCGCGCTACATGCACCTGGTCGAGCTGATCCCGCATGAGGGCACCGACGGCGCCGTGCTGGACCTGCTCGAAGACTTCCTGACCCGCAACCTCGGCAAGGGCGTGGTGCGTTGCCGCGACACCGCCAACTTCATCGCCAACCGGGTCGGCGTGTTCACCATGTGGTCGACCATGCACCACGCCCAGCGCCTGGGGCTGGGTTTCGACACCGTCGACGCGCTGACCGGTCCGGCCATCGGCCGGCCGAAATCGGCCACCTTCCGCCTGGCCGACGTGGTTGGCCTGGACACCATGGCCAATGTCATCAAGACCATGGACGCCAAGCTCGAGGATGATCCCTGGCACCATCTGTTCAAGGCCCCCGAGTGGCTCAGCCAGCTGGTGGCCGCCGGCGCCCTGGGACAGAAAGCCGGCGCCGGGGTGTTCCGCAAGATCGGTCGCGACATCAAGGTCTTCGATCCCAAGATCGGCGACTACCGCGACACCGACTACAGCCTGCGCGACGAGGTCAAGGCGATCCTGGCCATTCGCGACCCGGGCGAGAAGCTGGCCGCGCTGGCCAAGGCCGAGTACCCGGAAACCGAATTCCTGTGGGCGATCCATCGCGATCTGTTCCACTACTGCGCGCACCATCTGGCGGCGATCGCCGACTCGGCCCGCGAAATCGATCTGGCCATGCGCTGGGGCTACGGCTGGAAGCTTGGGCCCTTCGAGCAGTGGCAGGCGGCGGGCTGGCGGCGGATGGCCTGCCTGATCGAAGCCGATATCGAGGCCGGCAAGGCCGAGGTCGATATCGTGCTGCCGAAATGGGTCGGTGATGTCGAGGGCGTTCACGGCCCCGGCGGCTCCTACTCCGGCGCCACCAATCGGGTCAGCCCGCGCCCGGATCTACCGGTCTACCAGCGCCAGTACCAACCGGTGCGTCTGTTCGGCGAAGCCCGACACAGCGGCCAGACCGTGCAGGAAACCGACGCCATTCGGCTCTGGACCCTGCACGACGACGTGCTGATCGCCAGCCTGAAGACCAAGATGGCGGTGATCGACCAGGGCGTGGTTGACGGACTGAATGCCGCCATCGACGCCGCCGAGTCCGGCTTCGACGGCCTGGTGATCTGGCAGCCGGACGGCCCGTTCTCGGCCGGCGCCAACCTGAAGGCTGCCGCTGAAGCGATCCAGCGCGGCGACTTTGATAGCGTGCGCAAACTGGTCCAGGGCTTCCAGGCGGTGAACCTGCGCCTGCGCTATGCCGCCGTACCCTCGGTGGCGGCCGTGCGCGGCCTGGCCCTGGGCGGCGGCCTGGAACTGGCGATGCACGCCAGCCGCCGCGTCGCGCACCTGGAAAGCTACATGGGCCTGGTCGAGGCCGGCGTCGGCCTGCTGCCCGGCGGCGGCGGCCTGGCCACTCTGGCCATGCAGGTGGCTGCCGACACGGCCGCGGGTGACAGTTATCCGCTGCTGGAAAAGCGCTACAAGCAGATCGCCATGGGCCAGGTGTCCGGTTCGGCACTGGAAGCCCGGGCGATGGGCTATCTGCGGCCCGAGGACCTGATCGTTCTGCACGAGCACGAACTGCTGCATGCGGCTCACGGCACGGTGCGCGCCCTGACTGCCGCCGGCTACCGGCCGGAGCTGGCCGGGCGAACCGTGCCGGCCGCCGGCGACGTCGGCGTGGCCACGCTGAAGATGCTGTTGGTCAACATGCTCGAAGGCCATTTCATCTCCGAGCACGACTACGAGATCGGCAGCCGCATCGCCACCGTCATCTGCGGCGGCGAGATCGACCGCGGCACCCCGGTCAACGAAGCCTGGCTGCACCACCTGGAGTGCGAGCACTTTCTCGCCCTGTGCGCGATGCCGAAGACCCAGGAGCGGATCGGGCACATGTTGAAGACGGGCAAGCCGCTAAGGAATTGAAGTCATGGCGAGAGGGGTAGCGGTGAGAAGGGAGAGGGAAAGGCCAAGCGGCGCTTCGCCCTACCCGCTTCCTTCTCCTCTGCTCCACCTCTACCCAACAGAGACAAATGCCGGGTTGTGTCGAAGGAAATCAGGCATGGACTGTCGGCCGCGTGGGGCCGACCTACCTGAAAGCGGGCGCTGTAGATCAGAGCGCGTTTGTGAGGCATGAACAGGCCATCAAACCAAAGATGCGTAGGTCGGGGCCACGTGCCCGACGGTCGATGCCCCAATGCGTCGCATGAAGACGGCATCGTATACACAAGGGCAAGAGGGACAGAGCTGGGCAAGGCACAGAGAGAAGCCAACGTGCGCATCGCCCTTTCTTCTTCCTTCTCCCTTCTACCCCTCTCTCCCCATCGAACCGAGGAATCCAGACCATGAGTGCTGCCTACATCGTTTCCGCCGTCCGCACCCCGGTTGCCCGGGCGTTCAAGGGCGGCTTCAGAAATTTCCGACCCGACGATCTGCTGGCCCATGCGCTGAAAAGCGCGCTGGCCGAGGTCCCGGAACTGGACCCGGCTCGGGTCGAGGACGTGATCGTCGGCTGCGCCATGCCCGAGGCCGAGCAGGGCATGAACGTGGCCCGCATCGGCGTGCTGCTGGCCGGCCTGCCCGACAGCGTTCCGGGCGTGACCGTCAACCGCTTCTGCTCTTCCGGCCTGCAGACCATCGCCATGGCGGCCGATCGAATCCGCACCGGCGATGCCGATGTGATGATTGCCGCCGGCACCGAAACCATGACCATGGTGCCGATGATGGGCCACAAGGTGGCGATGAATCCGCGCGTGTTTGCCGGCGACGAGAACGTCGCCATCGCCTACGGCATGGGCATCACCGCCGAAAAGGTCGCGCGCCAGTGGAACGTCAGCCGCGAAGCGCAGGAACAGTTCGCCTGCCAGTCGCACCAGAAGGCGATTGCCGCGATCGACGCCGGCGAATTCACCGAGATCCGTCCGGTCACCGTGACCAGCCGCGTGCCCGACCCATCAACAGGCCAGGTGCGCGAGATCCAGACCGTGGTCGATACCGACGAGGGCCCGCGCCGCGACACCACGCCCGAGGCCCTGGCCAGGCTTCGCACCGTTTTCGACGCCAAGGGTTCGGTGACCGCCGCGACCAGCTCGCAGATGTCGGACGGCGCCGCGGCCCTGGTTCTGGTTTCCGAACGCGTACTCAAGGAACTGAACCTTGAGCCGCTGGCCGTTTTCCGCGGCTTCTCGGTGGCCGGGGTCAAGCCCGAGATCATGGGCATCGGCCCGATCGAGGCCATTCCGCGCGTACTCCAGCGCAGCGGCGTTGGCAAGGACGAGCTGGACTGGATCGAGCTCAACGAAGCCTTCGCCGCCCAGGCCCTGGCCGTGATGCAGACCTGCGAACTGGACCCGTCCAGAGTCAACCCGCTCGGCGGCGCCATCGCCCTCGGCCACCCCCTCGGCGCCACCGGCGCGATCCTCGCCGCCAAGCTCATCCACGGCCTGCGCCGGCGCCAGCAGCGCTACGGTATGGTGACGATGTGCATCGGCACGGGCATGGGGGCGGCTGGGGTATTCGAGCGCTGCTGACGGCGCGCTGGCGCGCCGTCAGCAGCGGGGGAGAAGGGTAGCGGGGGGGGGGGTGTGGGGGTGGGCGGCGCGCGGGGTGTGGGGGGGGG
>JBJHCC010000008.1:0-110695 GCA_050485825.1 Gammaproteobacteria bacterium | reverse complement strand
ATGCGAAGCAACCCGCAGCGAAGCGGAGGGCAAGCCGCCAAAGGCGGCGCAGTCAATCCCTCCCTCTCGCGGGCCGGCAGGCCCGCCCGGGTTGCCAGCGTGGCAAGACCCGCCGATGTTCGGCGGAGAGGAAGTTGTACGGAGAGGTGGCCGAGTGGCTGAAGGCGCTCCCCTGCTAAGGGAGTATGGGGCTAATAACCCCATCGAGGGTTCGAATCCCTCCCTCTCCGCCATTCGCCCCCAGGATCCCGAGACCTTGGCTCGCTGACGCGACAGCGGCAGCCATCCCTCCACGGTTCGACAGAACCGCCCGGCCGCCAGGCCGGCTTGAACAGACAACGACGCAGCGGCGTCTACAGAATCGGAGAGGTGGCAGAGTGGTCGACCCGAGCGTCCAGCGAGGTCGATGCGAAGCAACCCGGAGCGCAGCGCAGGGCAAGCGCCGACAGGCGCGCAGTCAATGCGGCGGTCTCGAAAACCGTTAACGGGCTCATACCCGTTCGAGGGTTCGAACCGAGCCGCAGGCGAGCTCGCTGACGCGACAGCGGCACCCACCCCCCCGCGGTCCCCCCCCCCCCCCCGGCCGCCAGGCCGGCTTGAACAGACAACGACGCAGCGGCGTCTACAGAATCGGAGAGGTGGCAGAGTGGTCGAATGCGGCGGTCTCGAAAACCGTTAACGGGCTCATACCCGTTCGAGGGTTCGAATCCCTCCCTCTCCGCCACTTATCAAAGCCCCGAACACTCGGGGCTCTTTTGCGCCGAGATAGTGCCCAAGGGAGGGATTTGAACCCGACGAAGAGGGTTCGACCCGAGCCGGAGGCGAGGACGATGCGCGAAGCGCACCCGAAGGGCAAGCCGCGACAGCGGCGCAGTCAATCCCTCCCTCTCCGCCACTTATCGAAGCCCCGAACACGCGGGGCTTCTTCATACCCGGATAGCACCCCAGGGCAGCGCCTCGAACCCGACCCCTCGAGCCCGGCAAGAACCCGTGTCGGGCTGACCCTCAATCGGAGAGTCTGGCTGCCAACCAGGCTTCAACCGAAGCCAGCGCTGCGGGCAGCGCGGTCGCATCGCTGCCGCCAGCCTGAGCGAAATCGGGACGGCCGCCGCCCTTGCCGCCGACCTGCCCGGCGACGAAATTGACCAGCTCGCCGGCCTTGACCCGGGCGGTCAGATCCGCCGTCACCCCGACAACCAGCCGAACGCCGCCGTCCGCCTCCGCGCCCAGCACCACCACGCCGGAACCCAGCTTGTTCTTCAGCTGGTCGACCGTCTCGCGCAGGCTGTTGGGGTCGACGCCTTCGAGGCGCGCGGCGATCAGCCGAACGCCGACCACGTCCCTGGCCTGCGACGCCAGATCAGCGCCGGCCGAAGATGCCAGCTTGGCCTTCAGACGCTCCAGCTCCTTTTCCAGCTGGCGCGAACGATCAAGCAGCTGGTCGACGCGCTCGGCCAGCTGATCGGGGCTGGTCTTGAGCCGCCCGGAGAGCGCTTTCAGGGAACGATCCAGACCCTGCATCCAGTCCACCGCCACCTGTCCGGCCACGGCCTCGATGCGGCGCACGCCGGCCGAGATCCCGGTCTCGCCGATGATCTTGAACACGCCGATATCGCCCATGCGGCCGACGTGGGTGCCGCCGCACAGCTCGGTCGAGAAATCGCCGAAGCGCAGCACCCGGACCTCGTCGCCGTACTTGTCGCCAAAAAAGGCCAGCGCGCCGGCGGCGATCGCCTCGTCGAAAGCCATCACCCGGGCCTCGGCTTCCGCGTTGGCCTGGACCTGCTCATTGACCAGGCGCTCGATGCGGGCAATTTCGTCCTCGGTCACCGGCGAATGGTGAGAGAAGTCGAAGCGCAGCCGGTCCGGCGCCACCAGCGAGCCTTTCTGCTGCACGTGCTCACCCAGCACCAGACGCAGGGCTGAGTGCAGAAGATGGGTGGCGGAGTGGTGCCTGACCACGTCGGCGCGCCGGGCGCTGTCGATCCGGGCCGCGACGGTCTGTCCGAGGGCCAGCTCGCCGGCCTCGACGCGTCCGGCATGGCCGTGGAACACCCCGGCGAGCTTGCGCGTATCGGCGACTTCGAAACGAGCCGAGGCAGCCGCCAATTGCCCGGTGTCGCCGACCTGGCCGCCGGATTCAGCGTAGAACGGCGTGCGATCCAGGATCACCACCGCCTCATCGCCCGCCCCGACACGCTCGACCGGCTGGCCGTCGACCAGCAAGGCAACGATGCGCGCGGCCTCGCAGGCATGTTCGCGGTAGCCCAGAAACTCGGTCGCCGGCAGCTCGGCGATCAGCTCGGCCGGGATGCCGTCCCTGGCCCCGAACTGACCCGCGGCCCGGGCACGTTCACGCTGGGCTTCCATGGCCGCTTCGAAGCCGGCTTCGTCAACGCTCAGCTCGCGTTCGCGCGCGATATCGCGGGTCAAGTCGACCGGGAAGCCGTAGGTGTCATAGAGACGGAAGGCGACCTCGCCCGGAATCACGGCGTTGTTGAGGTCGGCAATCTCGGCTTCAAGCAGCTTCATGCCCTGATCCAGGGTCTCGCCGAAACGCCGCTCTTCACGCTCCAGCACTTCAGCCACCTGGGCCTGCCTGGCCACCAGCTCCGGGTAGGCCTCCCCCATCGCCGCCACCAGCGGCTCGACCATCCGGGCGAAGAACAGATCTGCGCAGCCCAGCTTGTAGCCGTGCCGGATAGCCCTGCGAATGATGCGGCGAAGCACGTAGCCGCGGCCTTCGTTGGACGGCAATACGCCGTCGGCGATCAGAAAGGCACAGGCGCGGATATGGTCGGCAATCACCTTCAGCGACGGCGACTGGCGATCGGCAGCGCCGGTCAGCCGGGCGGCCGCATCGATCAGGCCGCTGAACAGGTCGATTTCGTAGTTCGAATGCACACCCTGCAGGATGGCGGTCAGGCGCTCCAGGCCCATGCCGGTGTCGACGCAGGGCGCCGGCAGCGGGCTCAGCTTGCCGTCGGCGGCGCGGTCGAACTGCATGAACACCAGATTCCAGATCTCGATGTAGCGGTCACCATCTTCATCCGGGGATCCAGGCGGCCCGCCTGGCACATGCGCACCGTGGTCGTAGAAGATCTCGGTGCAGGGACCACAGGGGCCGGTGTCGCCCATGGCCCAGAAGTTATCGCTGTCATAGCGCTTGCCGGGCTTGTCGCCGATGCGCGAAAACCGGGCCGGGTCGATGCCGATATGATTCAGCCACAGCTCGGCCGCTTCGTCGTCGTCGGCGTAGACCGTGACCCACAGGCGCTCCGGCGGTAGCGCGCAGGTCCTGGTCAGAAATTCCCAAGCAAATTCAATGGCCTCCTGCTTGAAGTAATCACCAAAGCTGAAGTTGCCCAGCATCTCGAAGAAGGTGTGGTGACGCGCTGTATAGCCGACGTTCTCGAGGTCGTTATGTTTGCCGCCGGCGCGTACGCAGCGCTGTGATGAGGCCGCGCGCGAGTAGCCGCGCTTTTCCGAACCCAGAAACACATCCTTGAACTGGTTCATCCCCGCATTCGTGAACAGCAGGGTCGGATCATTGGCCGGCAACAGGGAACTCGAGCTCACGACCCGATGGCCGCGCTCGGCGAAAAAATCAAGAAAGGCCTGGCGAATGTCAGCGGTGGTTTTCATCGGTGGGGCGGTGGCGTGATCGTCTCAATCGCATAGTGTAAGTAGTTCGCCCACAAGAAGGCGACAGATCGGCCAGCGCTGCCGTCAATCAACGCCAGGAAGGGCCAGTTTCGTCTTCCTGACGGCCGAGCGACCGCGCGCAAACCCCTGATTCATTAATATTTATTTTTTTTGGCATGTTTTGTGCTTGTCAACAGGTCAGTCCAATGCTCATTACAAGTGGAGCTCAGCCTGATGACCGGAATCCTTTCATCCATGCTCCGGCGGATGCGCGCCGATGTCCGGCTGGCGACAGTCACCCTCTACTGTGTTTCAGCGTTTGCTCTGATCACGCCGTTTGCGGTCTATCGCCTGCTGACCGGCGATATTCTGATCGGCCTGGTCGACCTCGGCATCGTGACCGTATTCATCTGCCTGACCGGACTGACCTGGACACCGGGCCGCACCCGGATTGGCGCGGACCTCACGGCATGCAGCGCCACGCTGGCCGTGCTCGGGGTGGTGTATTTGCTCGGCCTCAGCCCGCTGTGGACTTTCAGCACCCTGGTCAGCAACTTCCTGATAGCCCGCTTGCGGGTGGCCGTTGGCGCCAGCGCCGTTCTGGTTGCCGGGGTCACCCTCAACACCGCAAGCTTTGCCTCCACCACCGAGCAAATGACATTTCTCACGGTGGCAACCCTGGCCAGCCTGTTCAGCCTGATCTTTGCCAGCCGCGTCGCGCGACAGCACCTGACCCTGACACATCTGGCCAGTCGCGACGGCCTCACCGGCGCCTTCAACCGTCGGACCATGGATCACGATTTGCAGGCGCTGCAGGCGCACGGCTCCGATCGGGCCGCGCGGCACTGTCTTGCGATCATTGATCTGGACAACTTCAAGACCCTCAACGATCAATTTGGCCACATGATCGGTGATGAGACCCTGACCCGATTTACCCAACTGATCGATTTTCACACCCGAGCCGGAGACCGCTTCTATCGCTACGGCGGCGAGGAGTTCGTCCTGCTACTGCCGAATACACCGATTGCTGGCGCGGCCATTGCGCTGGAGAACCTTCGACAGGCCCTTTCGCAGCAGCTGATGGGCCCCGACGGCCCGGTCAATGCCTCTTACGGCCTGGCCGAACTGCAAACTGGAGAAAGCGTGTCTGAATGGCTGGCTCGCGCTGATGCCGCGTTAATGAAAGCCAAGCGCGGCGGCAAGAACCGGGTGATGCAGGCAGACTGACTCTGACCAAACCCTATCGGAAGCCCGATTGCGGAGACATGACACCAGTCACGTCAGATCCTGTCTGAAATTCAGCCGCACTGAGTCATTTACGCCCTCAGAAATCCCGATATTTCTGGCACATGGGGTAACAATCCCCTGCTCCTTCCAGATTCAGCAGACGGATGCCATCACGGCGTTCTGCGCCGCTCCGAGGCCATGCTTGCAGGCCTGCTGCCTGAGCCGGGAATCAAGGCCCGCTGGCCTCAGCTGACCAGTTCGCGTGCCACCGCAGGGTCGAATCCGCGCCGCAGCAGGGCCTGCTGGCGGCGCGCTATTTCCTGGCGATCCAGTACCGGGTCGACGCCGTAACGGCGCTGGTACCAGTCGGCGGCGATGCTCAGCCAGTCGGCATCGGCCTGGCGCAGGGTGCTATCGATCAAGCCACGATCGATGCCGCGTTCGGCGAGCTCGGCCCGGATTCGAACCGGGCCGTAGGCGCGCTGGGCGCGGCTACGCAGATAGCCCTCGCTGAAGCGCTGGTCGGACTGCAGACCCTGCTCGGCGAGGGCGCTGACGGTCGTGGCAGCCGTCTCCGATGTGGCGCCGCGCTGCTGCAGCTTCCGGCAGAGTTCTCCGAACGCGTGCTCGCGCCGAGCCAGCAGGCGCAGCGCGATATCACGCAGCTCAGCCGGCGAAGGCGCCGCGCGCTCCGGCACCGATCAGGCGTCGGCTTCGGCTTCGGCTTCGGCCGGTAGCTCGGCCCCAGCCGTGGATTTCGGCAGCAGCTTGGCGCGCAGCTGACGTTCGATGTCAGCAGCCATATCGGGATTGTCCTTCAGGAACTGGCGCACATTGTCCTTGCCCTGGCCGATCCGGTCGTCGCCATAGCTGTACCAGGCGCCCGACTTCTTGACCAGATTATGCTCAACACCCAGCTCGATCAGCTCGCCCTCGCGCGATACGCCTTCGCCATACAGAATTTCGAACACGGCCTGACGGAACGGCGGCGCCATCTTGTTCTTCACCACCTTGACCCGGGTCTCATTGCCGATCGCCTCATCGCCGCGCTTGATCGCGCCGATACGGCGAATATCCAGACGTACCGAGGCGTAAAACTTGAGCGCGTTGCCGCCGGTGGTGGTTTCCGGCGAACCGAACATCACCCCGATCTTCATCCGGATCTGGTTGATGAAGATCACCAGGCAGTTGGTGCGCTTGATATTGGCGGTGAGTTTGCGCAGCGCCTGGCTCATCAGACGAGCCTGAAGCCCGACATGCGAATCGCCCATTTCCCCTTCGATCTCAGCCTTGGGAGTCAGCGCGGCGACCGAGTCGACGACGACGATGTCGACGGCGCCCGAGCGCACCAGCATGTCGGTGATTTCCAGCGCCTGTTCGCCGGTATCCGGCTGCGAAACCAGCAGGTCGTCGACGTTGACGCCGAGTTTCTCGGCATAGCTCGGGTCGAGCGCATGCTCGGCGTCGACGAAGGCCGCCGTGCCGCCGGCCTTTTGCGCCTCGGCGATCACGTGCAGGGTGAGTGTGGTCTTGCCCGAAGACTCAGGCCCGTAGATCTCGATCACACGCCCCCTGGGCAGGCCGCCGATGCCCAGCGCCAGATCCAGCGACAGCGATCCGGTGGAAACAACCGGAATGTCCTTGCGACCGGCGTCGTCGCCCATGCGCATGATCGCGCCCTTGCCGTACTGCTTTTCAATCTGGCCCAGGGCGGCTGCCAAGGCGCGCTTGCGGTTGTCGTCCACTGCGGTGTCCTCTCTCGATTCAGTTAGTGTCGTGTTGCTGAAATTATCTCACAGCGCCTGTCGGCTCCAGACCCGGAACCACGGTCGCGGCGATTTCCTACTCGGATTCGGGCTTGAATCTGAGTCCTCTCCCTCGTCATCCTACCTGCCAGCTTCTCAAAACCTGATAAGGGCGCGAGGGAATCGATTCGATCAGGGAAAAGTCACTGATCGGCCAGCGCAGGGGCTCCGGCATGGGGAAATCGGGTCGATGCTCGACCTGTCGGAACAGGGTCACGTGCGGCCGAAACGGCCGCCGCTCGACGGCAAGCCCCAGCGCGTCGGCTGCCTGGCTCAGGTCGGACACCAGTCGACGGGCCGCCACAGGCGCATCGCCGCCCAGCCAGGCCACCCGGGCCTGCGGGAACCAGCCGAATCGATCCAGGCGGAAATCGAAGACATGACCTGATATTTGATCCCCAATCGATTGAATTTCATCGAATCGTTCTGACGGTTGATTGCCCAGAAACAGCAGGGTCAGATGCAGGTTGTGATCCGGCACGCGACGCCTCGAGCAGCCCTCGATCAGCATTCGCCGGGCGAGCAGCTCAGCCCTGATCTGCTGGTCCGGCCAGCAGGCGAAGAACAGGCGGCGCACGATCGCGCCCCGACTCACAGCCGGGCCAACAGACCCTGCACGGCGCAGACCACGGTCTGGCGCCGAACCTCGTCACGGCTGCCGGAAAACAGTCGGGTCTCGGTCTCGACGGCCTGGCCCGGCATGGCCCAGCCGAAACAGACCGTCCCCACCGGCTTGTCCGGACTGCCACCCGACGGCCCGGCGATGCCGGACACCGCCACCGCGCAGTCGGCGTGGCTGCGAATCAGGGCGCCTTCGGCCATCGCGGCGGCCACCTGCTCACTGACCGCGCCAAAGCGCGCGATCACCGCCGCCGGCACGCCCAGCAGCTCCTGCTTGGCTTCGTTGCTGTAGCTGACCACGCCGCGCTCGAACCAGTCGGAGGAGCCGGCCAGATCGGTACAAAGCTTGGCAATCCAGCCGCCGGTGCAGGATTCAGCCGCGGCCAGCTTGCGCCCATAGGCTTTCAGCTCGGCCGCCAGGGCGGCCACGAGCAGGGCCAGCGCTTCATCGTCGGTTCGTGTCGTCATGCTGCCTATGATGACGGCTAAGCCGTGATTGCGCTGAGCCGCAAGCCATCCCGCTCGTCGCAACGCCGTTGCTGAACGGTCCGGCCGTCAGCGGCCAGCGCGGAACCAGGCCGGGTGAAAGCTCGTCACGGTTTAGAATGCGCCCTTTGCCGGTGAAACAGCAGCAAGGCATGGCGGCACCCGAACACACGCCCCTGATGCAGCAGTACCTCAGGATCAAGGCCGAACATCCGGCCATCCTGTTGTTTTTCCGCATGGGCGACTTCTACGAACTGTTCTACGAGGATGCGCGCCGGGCCGCGAAGCTGCTCGACATTACCCTGACCACCCGAGGCCAGTCGGCAGGGCAGCCCATTCCGATGGCCGGGGTGCCCTATCACGCGGTCGACGGTTACCTGGCACGATTGATCAAAAAGGGGGAATCGGTCGCGATCTGTGAGCAGATCGGCGATCCGAATGAATCCAAAGGTCCGGTCGAGCGCAAGGTAGTCCGGATCGTGACCCCGGGCACGGTGACCGAGGAGGCCCTGCTGGAGGACCGGCAGGATCGGCTGCTGGCTGCGATCGCCCCGAGCAAGCGCGGCTACGGGCTGGCCTGGCTGGATGTCGCCGGCGGGCGCCTGCGGCTGGCCGAACCGGCCTCGCGCCAGGAACTCGCCGCCGAACTGGAGCGCCTGCGACCAGCGGAGGTGCTGTTTCCCGAGGATCAGGATCTCGCCCTTTCCGGCCAGCTGGCCGCGCTGCGCCCGACCCCGCCCTGGCTGTTCGATATCGAGTCCGGACGGCGCGAGCTGTGCCGGCAGTTTGAGGTTCAGGACCTGTCTGGTTTCGGCGTCGAGCAGATCGGCCCCGGCGTCGGCGCGGCCGGCGCCCTGCTCGCCTACGCCCGCGACATGCTGGCCGGCGAGCTCAAGCACTTGACCGGCCTGCGCGCGCTACGCGCCAGTGAGCATCTGGTCCTGGACGCCGCCACCCGGCGGCATCTGGAGATCGACATTCACCCCGATGGGCGCAGCGAGCATACCCTGGTCGGCCTGATGGATACGGCGGCAACGCCGATGGGCAGTCGCAAGCTCAAGCGCTGGATCACCCACCCGCTGCGCGATCGAGCCCGCCTGCACGCCCGCCACGCGGCGATCAGCAGCTTGATGAGCGGGCACGACCACCCTGCCCTGGCGACGCTGCTGGCGGGGATCGGGGATCTGGAGCGCGTATTGACCCGGATCGCGCTGGGCACAGCCCGGCCGCGCGACCTGGCCACCCTGCGCGAGGGTCTGGCGCGTCTGCCCGAGCTCGCGGCGACGCTGGCGGCGCATGAGGCCGAGCTGCTGGTCGAACTTCGCACCGAGCTAGCGCCCTGCCCCGACCTGCACAGCCTGCTTCAAAGCGCCATTGTCGAGCAACCGCCGATGCTGATTCGCGACGGCGGTGTCCTGGCAGAGGGCTATGATGCGGAGCTGGACGAGCTCCGGAGCCTGAGCCGGAACGCGGGAGATTTTCTGATCCGCTATGAAGAGCAGGAAAAGACCCGGACCGGCATCGCCACGCTCAAGGTCGGCTACAACCGCGTTCACGGCTACTACATTGAAGTGTCGCGGGCCCAGGCCGACAAGGTGCCGACCGAATACACCCGCCGCCAGACCTTGAAGAACGCGGAGCGCTACATCACCGAGAGCCTGAAGACCTTTGAAGACAAGGTGCTGTCAGCCCGCGAACGCGCCCTGAGCCGGGAGAAGGCGCTGTATGAGAGTCTGGTCGAGCAGCTGGCTGCCGAGCATCGTCGCCTGAGCAGGCTGGCGGGCGCGCTGGCGACCCTGGATGTACTGGTCGCATTCAGCGAGCGTGCCGAAACCCTGAACCTGGCCGTGCCCGAGCTGGATGAGCAGCCGGGCCTGGACATTCGGGACGGCCGTCACCCGGTCGTCGAACAGGTCCATAGCGAACCCTTCGTGCCGAACGACTGTCGGCTGGAGCCGGCGCGGCGAATGCTGGTGATCACCGGCCCCAACATGGGCGGCAAGTCGACCTTCATGCGCCAGACCGCGCTGATCGTCATCCTCGCCCATGCCGGCAGCTTCGTACCGGCGGCCAGTGCCCGAATTGGTCCGATCGACCGGATCTTTTCGCGTATCGGTGCCGGCGACGACCTGACCCGCGGCCGCTCGACCTTCATGGTCGAGATGGTCGAAACCGCCAACATCCTGCACAACGCCAGCGATCAGTCGCTGGTTCTGATGGACGAGATCGGCCGCGGCACGTCGACCTTTGACGGCCTCGCCCTGGCCTGGGCCGTGGCCGGCGAGTTGGCCCTGAATATCCGCGCCCTGACCCTGTTCGCTACCCATTACTTTGAATTGACCCGGCTGGCCGAGGATCACGACGGCATCGCCAATGTCCATCTGGATGCGCGTGAGCACGGCGAGCGGATCGTGTTCCTGCACAGCGTGCGCGACGGCCCGGCCAACCAGTCCTACGGCATTCAGGTGGCGCGCCTGGCCGGAGTCCCGAAACCGGTGATCGCCCAGGCCCGGAAGCATCTTGATCAGCTTGAGCGTGACGCGGCCCGGGCAGCGTCGCCACAGCTGTCGCTGTTCACGGCTGCCGCCGCAGACGAGCCCACGGCACCGGCGTCCTCCGGGCCGCCTGATTCGGACCCTGTCCGTACCGAACTGGAAAGAATTGATCCGGACCAGCTCAGTCCGCGCGAAGCCCTGGATCAGCTCTATCGACTACGCCAACTGCTGCAGCCATGACTTCCACCAAACAGCCCGCCAGACCTTGCGCCGCCCGAGCGACAAGCTGGGTAGCCGGGGTTCGAGCGCGCGCCATTGAAGCGAAAGCCGCTCGCCCCGAGCACTGCCCCGCCGCCAGCGCCGGCATCAGACCGCACGGCCTGTTGGCTCTGCTGATGCTGCTGGCCAGCATTCCGGCAGCCGCTGTCGAAGATCAGGCCGAACGCATCGGCCTGGTTCTGGGTGGCGGCGGCGCGCGCGGTGCGGCGCATGTTGGCGTTCTCAAGGTCCTTGAGCGCGAGGGGATTGCCGTTGACTTCATCGCCGGCACCTCGATGGGCGCCATCGTTGGTGCGCTGTATGCCAGCGGCCACCGTCCGGACGAGATCGAGGCCATTCTGGAATCGATCGACTGGGCCCCGACCCTGCGCGACCAGCCGGCCCGGCCCCGCCTGAGCATGCAGCGCAAGCAGGACATGAGCCTCATTCCCTCCTCACTGGAGGTTGGTATCGGCCGGGATGGCATTCGCCTGCCACGCGGCCTGCTGCAGGGCCAGAACTTCGGATTGCTGCTGCGGCAACACTTGCTGACCGCCAACAAGATCGAGCACTTCGACGAGCTGCCGATACCGTTCCGGGCGATCGCTGCCGATGTTGTCAGCGGCCAGCAGGTGGTGCTGGATTCCGGCGACCTGGTGGCGGCCGTGCGGGCCAGCATGTCGGTGCCGGGTGTGTTCCAGCCGACCCGCGTCGACGGCCGGCTGCTGGTCGACGGCGGCGTGGTCAACAACGTCCCCGTTGATGTGGTCCGGGCCATGGGGGCGACCCGGCTGATCGTGGTCAATGTCGGCGAGGGCCTCGCTGAGGAAGCCGATCTCAACTCCCCCGCGGCCATGACCATGCAGGTCATTTCGATTCTGATGGCGCGCCAGACGGCCGACACACTGGCCGAACTGGGCGAGCAGGACATCCTGATTGAACCGGATCTCGGAGATCTCGGCTCAGCCGAGTTTCATCGCAGCCTGAAGGCGGTGCCGCTGGGCGAGAGCGCTGCAGAAGCGGCGGTCGAGCGCCTGCGTGCCCTGCGCGCCTCGCCGGACCGGTGGGAGGCCTTCGCGCAGCGCGCCCGGCTGCCCGATCCAGCCTCGGAGCGGATCGACCGGGTCTCGGTCGATGACAGTCGCAGTCGAACGGCGCTGCGAGTTCAGCAGCAACTTCGTCGCCTCGAAGGCCAGAACCTAGATCCTGCGGCCATCGACGCCGCGATCGCCGAAGCTTATGGCGACGGCCGGCATGAGCGCATCGGCTATCTGCTAGAAACCGACGACGACGGTCAGCAGGTGCTGCGAATATCGCCCGTGGACAAGGGCTGGGGACCGCACTTTCTGCGCCTGGGCCTGAGCCTGAGCGACGACTTTGACGGTGACAGCCGCTATCAGCTGGACGCACTGGCCCGGGTGGCCAGCGAGCTCAGCCCGGGTGCCGAATGGCGCATGCGCCTCGGCGTCGGCGATCGCAACGAGATCGACCTGGGCTGGCTGTCGCCGCTGGCTCGCCAGCGCTTGGTCTACCTGCATCCCAGCGTCGGCATCCGGGCCATTGATCAGCCGCTTTTCGTGGACGACGATCGTGTCGAGTTCGCCCGACTGCGCTGGACGCGCCGCCGCATCGGCACCGATCTCGGCGTCGACTGGGATTCAACAACGCGGGGCTATGTCCGGCTGGAACGCGGTCGCGACCGACTGTCACGGCAGGTCGGCCCATCGATCCCGAGGCTCGGCCAGCTCACTCAGAACTACGGATTTGTCGGTCTGGGCCTGTTGCGCGACAGCCTCGACGACGCCACGTTCCCGACCCGGGGCGGGCTGATTGATGCGCGGCTGGAATGGTATCGCGGCTGGCTGGGGTCGGACCAAAGCACCTCGGTGCTGCGGCTGGACATGGAGCGCGCATTCTCCTTCAATCGCTACATCGGGATCGGCGGGCTGCGCGCGGTGTCGGCCCGGGATGATGCCGCCTCGTTGCAGGCTCTGGAGTTTCTGGGCGGGCTTGGCAATCTGTCAGGATTCACCGACCGCGCGCTGTCCGGGTCGCAGGTCGTCCTCGCCCGCGGTCTGCTGATGCGCCGGCTTGGTGAACAGCAGGCCCTGTTCTCGCTGCCCGCCTACGCCGGGATCAGCCTGGAAGCCGGCAACGCCTGGTCGCAGCGCTCGGACGTCAGTCTCGATGACCTGATCATCGCTGGCAGCGTGTATCTTGGCGTTTCGACGCCGTTGGGCCCGGTCTTTTTCGGCTATGGACGGTCCAGTGAAGACAGTTCGGCCATCTATCTGAAGTTCGGCAGCCTGGTACGGCCGATGGCGCATTAGGCCACTAATTCGGAGACATGAACATGCAATGGTTGACCCGCCTGATCCTGCTGGTCGCCGCCGTCGCGGCACTACTGCTGCTGATCGCAGGCCCCGGCACACGCCTGGAACTTTGGCATTTCCGGACCGGATTTTCGATGATGCGCTGGGCCGTCTATCTCGGGCTTGGCGCCGGCGGTGTGGCGATCATTGCGCTGCTGATTCCGGCCAGTCGGCGCGCGCACAGCCTGGCGCTGTCGCTGGCGCTGGCCTTCAGCGTGGTCGCCGTCAGCCTGCCCTATCTGCAGTACCGGCAGGCAATGTCGGTGCCGCGGATCCACGACATCACCACTGACCCCCTCGACCCGCCCGCGTTCGCCGCAGTTCTTTCGCTTCGCGCCGACGCCCCCAACCCGCCGGAGTACGCGGGCGACGAAGTGGCCGCCAAGCAGCGCGAGGCCTACCCCGATATCGTCAGCCTGGTCACCGACGCCCATCCTGCGATCGTGTTCGAACATGCGCTGGCGGTGGTCGAGATGTTCGGCTGGGCCATTGCCGACGCCAGCCCGGAACAGGGCCGGATCGAGGCCACTGACACCAGCTTCTGGTTCGGCTTCAAGGATGATGTCGTCATCCGCATTCAGGCCCGCGAGGAAGGCAGTTTGGTCGACATGCGCTCCAAGTCCCGTGTAGGCCTGAGTGATGTCGGCGCCAACGCAGCGCGGATCCGTCGCTTCATGAACGCCCTCGACGAGCGCATTCACTGAGTCCCGCGAGTCCCGTACGCGAGGGCGCGCATCCGGACAGGCCGACCGGGCAGATGGAAACCCGGCAATCGACGGGATTGCCGCCTTAACGGCGACGGCGCTGCTTGTCCTGGTACATACGGCGATCGGCCAGCGCAACGGCCTCGGACAGTGGCCGGTCCTGGCGTCGAATGGCCGAACCGATGGAAGCAGCCACGCCGGCCTCGGACAGCGTCAAGCGGAGCCGGGCGACCATGCCGTCGGTTGCCATGCGGTCGAGACCGATGGCCAGCACGCCGAATTCGTCTCCGCCCAGGCGGGCGACAAAATCGCTGGGACGAACGCCATCGCGCAAGGCCTGTGCCGCTCGCTTGATCAGCTGGTCACCAGCGGCATGCCCCTGGCTGTCGTTGCAGGCCTTCAGCCCGTCCAGATCGACGACGATGACACACGCCGGTTCAGCGAGCCGCCGCAGCCGCACCTCAAGCTCATCCATGAACGATTGCCAGCCCCGGCGGTTGGCCAGGCCGGTCAAGGCATCGGTCAGCGCCAGTTCCAGCGCCTGCTGCGCCCGCTGGCCGAAATCGAGCATCTCTCGCTCGGCGCTGATCAGCACCGACAGCAGTTCTGCCAGCAGCTCAACCAGCTTTTCCTGCTCGCGCGCGAGTGGAATCTGAGGCGAGGGATCAATCCCGCACAGGGTGCCAAACAACTCGCCCTCCGGTAATCGCAGGGGCACGCCGACGTAAGCGCCGATGTCGACGATCTGGCCCACCGGCGCGGCGAGATAAGCCGGAACAGCGCTGACATCCGGACTGAAGCGCGGCCCTTGGCCAGCAATCATGCGCGAACAGAATGAATCGCTCCAGCGGAGCACCGTGTTCTGCTTGAGCCCGTAGCCCTGATCGTCCAGGCGCAGCAGAATCCAGTCGTCACCGACCACCCGGGTGATGGTCCACAGCTGCATCGGCAGCTGCTCGCGCAGGTAAGCCAGCACGCTTTGGCCAGCGCGCTCAAAGCGATCGCGCAGCGACCCCAACGGCACTGCGACAGTCATCAGCGGCACACTCCTGTTGGCGCGCGCAACACAGCCGCTCGGCCATCGTTGCGGCCCAGATTGCTACGGCCCTGAATCATTGAAGAAAACCCCTTGGCATGATTGCCATCATAGCGCGAGGACAACGATCCGACTGAAGCGCTGGCGCCAGCCTGCCGGACAGGACCGGGCAACGGAAGACGGGCGACTGAGGGGCTCCCTCAGTGGGCACCACGCTGGACCTCGTCAGTAGCGGCCGTCAGCCGCAGCACGCGCCCGCCGGATGCGTCATCTTCGATGCGGATCGTCAGCGTCGGCCTCGGCAAGCCGGGCTGGCCTCGATCAGGCCATTCGATCAGGATCAAGCTGGCCGGCGTCAGCAGATCCTCCAGCCCGAGAAAGGCAAGCTCCTCGGCCTGGCCAAGCCGATAAAGATCCAGGTGGTGTACATCAAGGCCCGGCAGGGCGTAGCTCTCCAGCAGGCTGTAGGTAGGGCTCTTGACCCGTCCAACGTGGCCCAGTGCACGAAGGATGCCGCGCACCAGCGTGGTCTTGCCCGCGCCCAGCGGCCCCTGCAGGTAGACGACGCCGCCGCTCGCCAACTGTCTGGCCAGGGTATCGCCCAGGGCCAGCATCTCGGCCTCATTCGGCACCTTGATCGATGTTGTCATTCGGGCAGCACCTCGGCCAGGGCGGCAATCAGATCGCTGGCCAGAATCTGCCGGCGCCCACGGGCCGCACGGTCGCCGGCCAGCGCATGCAACAGCACACCCAGGCGCGCCGCGGTGAACAGCGCCTGCCCCTGACCGATCAGACTGGCGATGATGCCGCTCAGCGCATCGCCCATGCCGGCCGTCGCCATGGCCGGATTGCCGGCGGCGCAAACCGCCAGCTCACCAGCCGGCGCAGCAATCAGGCTGCCATGGCCCTTGAGTACGACCACCGCGTCAAAGCGCTCAGCCAGGGCACGCGCTGCCGCAAAGCGATCAGCCTGCACCGAGGCTACCGTCCGACCCAGCAGCCGAGCGGCCTCGCCCGGGTGCGGTGTCAGCACCCAGTTGCGTCCATGCGCCTCGCCGCCGGCCAGCAGATTCAGGGCATCGGCATCGACGACCAATGGACGGTCCGCGGCCAGGGCACGGCGCCACAGCGCTTTCGACCACGCCGACTGCCCCAGGCCCGGCCCCAGCGCCAGCACGTCAGCGCGCTCGAGCAGAACCTCCAGCTCGGGCAGCGTCTCGACGCCGTGCGCCATCAGCTCCGGCTGCACCGACAACGCCAGGCCTGCGTGCTCGGCACGGGTGGCGAGGCTGACCCGTCCACTGCCAGCGCGCAGCGCTGCCTGGGCGGCCAGGATGGCGGCACCCGCCATGCCCATGTCGCCGCCAACAACGACGACGTGGCCGAGCACGCCCTTGTGGGCATCCTGCCGCCGCGGCGGGATCCGATTCTGCAACCAGTCGGCGGTCAGCAGTTCGGCGTCGAACGAAAGGGCTTGGTGAATCTCTGCCGGGGTATCGAGCAGATCGAGCAAGCGCTCGCCGCACCAATGGCCGGCTTCGCCGGTCCAGAGACCGCGCTTGTTGCCGATGAAACTCATCGTCAGCTGCGCGCGCACGCAGGGTCCGAGCGGCATGCCGGTATCGGCACTCAGCCCGGACGGCACATCGACGGCCAGAACCGGCCGGCCGCAGTCGGCGATCTGCTCGATCATGCGCGCCCAATCCCCCGCCGCCGGGCGATCCAATCCGGTGCCGAACAAGGCATCCACGATCACCTCGCCGCGCAGCGCGGCGCCAAGCGATTCGACCTGCCCGCCCGCCTCGATCCAGCGCCGGGCAGCGCGAGCAGCATCGCCGGTCAGGGCCTCCGGGTCCTTGAGCGCGATCAGCTGGACGCTGAGGCCAGCTTCGGTCGCCAGGCGCGCCATCACATAGCCGTCGCCACCGTTGTTGCCGGCACCGCAGCAGACTGTGATGGCGCGTGCCTCCGGCCAGCGGACCCGAAGCGCGGCAAAGGCCGCCCGCCCGGCACGTTCCATCAACGCCTGGCCCGGGATGCCGTGAACCTCGATCGCCAGGCGATCCAGCGCTCGCACCTGCTCGGCCCGGTACAAACGGTGGCTGATGTCCATAGCGGCGATTATAGGCCGCCGGGCCGAATCCGGGATGCGCGGGCAGGCCTGCACCAGGGCGCTCGCCGAAGCACGCCGGCAAGCGTCTGATTCCCACTCAAGACCTGACCTGACCACCCTGGACATCGACGTCGCTACCCACTGCGAGGCGCCCCGAACAGCCCTTGGCTATACTCCGAGGATGACGGATTCTCCTGCCGACGACATCGCTCCTGAGCAAGCCGCGACGCTGGTCCAATCGATTCGTCGCTGGGGACAGGCGCTGGGGTTTCAACAGATCGGCATCGCCGACATCGATCTCAGCGCTTATGAAGCCCGCCTCGATGCCTGGTTGGCCGCCGGTCACCAGGGCGACATGGACTGGATGGCCGCCCACGGCCGCAAACGCTCCCGACCCGAGCTGCTGGAACCGGGCACCCGTTCGGTGATCGTCGCGAGGATGGACTACCTGCCGGCGGCCGCGACTCCGGTCGAGGCGCTGCTGCAGCAGCCCGACAAGGCCTGCATCTCCCGCTATGCGATCGGGCGCGATTACCACAAGGTGCTGCGCTCCCGACTCAAGGCCCTGGCCCAACGCATCGAGACCGCGATTGGCGCGTTCGGCTACCGTGTCTTCACCGACTCGGCCCCGGTGCTGGAAAAGCCGCTGGCGGAAAAGGCCGGCCTGGGCTGGATCGGCAAGCATACCAATCTGCTCAATCGGCATGCCGGGTCCTGGTTCTTCCTCGGCGAAATCTACACCGACCTGGCGCTACCACCGGATGCGCCGGTTCAGGACCATTGCGGCAGCTGCCGGCGCTGCATCGACATCTGCCCGACCGAGGCGATTATCGGCCCATACCAACTCGACGCGCGCCGCTGCATCTCTTACCTCACCATCGAGCTAAAGGGCGCCATCCCGGTGGAGTTCAGGACCGCCATCGGCAATCGCATCTACGGTTGTGATGACTGCCAGATGGTGTGTCCCTGGAACCGTTACGCCCAGTTCAGCCGCATTGACGATTTCACCCCGCGACAGGAGCTGGATGCCGGTGAGCTGGTCAGCCTGTTCGGCTGGGACGAGGCACGCTTTCTTGCCCGCACCGAAGGCACCGCGATCCGCCGCATCGGTCACGAACGCTGGCTGAGAAACATCGCCGTCGCACTCGGCAATGCGCCTGGCACGCCGGCCGTCATTGCCGCCCTGACATCCCGGCGTGACCACCCGTCGGCGCTGGTCCGTGAACACGTGGCCTGGGCCCTGCAAAAGCACGGGGGCTAAGGTGGCCCGTCTGGTAGAATTTAGGCTTTACTGATCCGTTCAGGAGGCCCGTCATGGCCATCATCGAGAAGCTGAAAACCCTGCGCCAGATCGGCGGCGCCGCGATGACCGTCGGTTTGCCCGATGCGGTGATCGAGCGCTTTGCCAGCCGGGATGCTCGGCTCGAACAGGCAGTGGACGATGCGCTGGGCGTGATTCAGTGCTGGCAGTCGGCTTACCCGGATCTGATCCGGGCCGATGAGGCCGAGCAGCGTGACGTGCTGCAAGCCGGCTATGTCAATTTCTACGCCGACGACGCGGTCAACCCCTATGTGGCCCTGGCCGGCCGCGGCCCCTGGATCATCACCAGCAAGGGCGCGGTTCTGCACGATTCCGGCGGCTATGGCATGCTCGGCCTTGGCCACGCCCCTGACAACGTCATCCAGGCCATGGCCCAGCCGCAGGTCATGGCCAACATCATGACGCCAAGCTTCTCGCACCTGCGTTTCATCGAGGCGCTGCGCGCCGAGATCGGCCAGAATCGCGCTGAAGGCTGCCCCTTCGAGCGCTTCCTGTGCATGAACTCGGGCTCCGAGTCAGTGACTGTGGCCGGGCGCATTGCCGACATCAACGCCAAGCACATGACCGATCCGGACGGTCCCAAGGCCGGCTACCGCATTCATCGACTGTCCTTGACCGGGGGCTTCCACGGCCGCACCGACCGTCCCGCCCGCTACTCGGATTCCAGCCGCCCGACCTATCGCAAGTATCTGGCCTCGTTCCGCGACGACGACAGCCTGGTGACGGTGCGCCCGAACGATGTTGCCCACCTCGAGCAGACCTTCCGGTGGGCGGACGACAACCGGGTTTTCATCGAAGCCCTGTTCATGGAACCGGTGATGGGCGAAGGCAATCCCGGCATGGCGATCACACCAGCCTTCTACGCCCGCGCGCGCGAGCTCACCCGCCAGCACGGAACCCTGCTGATGATGGACTCGATCCAGGCCGGACTGCGGGCCCAGGGCGTGCTGTCGATTGTCGACTATCCGGGCTTCGAGCAGCTTGAAGCGCCGGACATGGAAACCTACTCCAAGGCCCTTAATGCCGGCCAGTATCCGCTGTCGGTTCTGGCGATGAACAGCCTGGCCGCGGGCCTCTACCGCAAGGGCGTTTACGGCAATACCAAGACCGGCAATCCGCGCGCCCTGGATGTGGGAACCACCGTGCTTCAGAGCATCACCTCGGCGCTGCGCACCAACATTCGCGATCGCGGCCAGGAGTTTCTGGACAAGTTCAACCGGCTCAAGGACGAGATGGGCGGACGCATCACCAAGGTCCAGGGCACCGGCCTGCTGTTTTCAGTCGAGCTCGACGGCAGCCGCTACAAGGCGTATGGGGCCGAGTCCATCGAAGAATATCTGCGCATCCACGGGATCAACGTCATCCACGGCGGCGAAAACAGCCTGAGATACACCCCGACCTTCGGCATTACCAGCGCCGAAGTCGACCTCATTGTCGAGGCGACCCGCGAGGCGCTGCTCAAAGGGCCGGTCAAGCGCGTCGAAGCGGCTGCCTGAGCCATCGGCCCGTTGCCGATACCGTCGTCCGGCGCAGCGACCTGGCCTCACGGACCCTGTCCAGAAGGGCCCTGTCCAGGGCAGGCTGAACAATTCAGCCTGTCACGGTCAGCAATCCCAATAACAGACCGAATCCGGCCGCGACAGCCGCGGCCAGGCTGGCAAGCGCCAGCAGGTCGCCAGTCAGACAGGCCAGCAGTCGCAGTGAGTGGCGCTTCCCGGCCTGCCTGCGCCGGCGCGGTCGGGCCTGGGAATGGGGCAACATCTGGTGCATGATCGCGGGTCCTGCAGGATTGAACAGGCCCTCATTGCAGCACCCAAGGTTCTCAAAACATGAGAATCGCCGGTCGACCGGTTCGACCGGCGCCCAAAGCGGTCTACTCCTTGGGCTTGCGATCCTTCAGTACCGTCTCTTCCATCTCGGAACGCGGCGAGTGGCGCAGGTCCTTGCCCTCCACCAGATAGATGATGTACTCGCCGATGTTCTTGGCGTGGTCGCCGATCCGCTCCAGCGAGCGGGCGATCCAGATGCAGTCCAGAACACGCCGCGTCACCCGCGGATCCTCGACCAGCACGGTGTAGTACTGGCGCAGCAGGCCTTCGTACTCGGCGTCGACCCGCTCGTCGGCCCGAACCAGCGCCACCGCCACCTCAGGCACCAGCCGGGCGAAGCCGTCGAGGGCATCGTGCAGCATGCTGCGCACCGTGCCGGCCATGTTCTCCAGTTCATGATAGTTACCGCGCGGCCGGTCCTGATCCGCCAGGTTCACAGCGAGCTTGGCGATTCGCTCAGCTTCATCGCCGACCCGCTCCAGATCGTTGACTGTCTTGATGATGGCCAGCACCAGGCGCAGGTCGCTGGCGGTCGGCTGGCGGCGGGCCAGGATCATCGTGCACTGGGCATCGATGTCCTTTTCCATGCTGTTGACCTCATCGTCCATGTCAATGACGCGCTGAGCGCGGGCCGTATCGCCATCGACCAGGGCAATCAAGGCCTCGCGCACCATTTCCTCGGCCACCCCGCCCATGGCCATGACGTCCTGGCGCAGCATCTCCAGCTCCTGATTGAACTGGCGTGAGATGTGCTGATCAAAATGCTTTTCCATGCCTTGGCTCCTACCCTGCCCTGTTCTGAGATCAGCCGTAACGGCCGGTGATGTAGTCTTCGGTGGCCTTCTTGCCCGGATTGGTGAAGAGCTTGGCCGTATCGTCGTACTCGATCAGTTCACCCAGATACATGTAGGCGGTAAAGTCCGAGACGCGGGCCGCCTGCTGCATGTTGTGGGTCACGATCACGATCGTATAGGTTTCCTTCAGATCGATGATCAGCTCTTCAACCTTGGCGGTGGAAATCGGGTCCAGCGCCGAACAGGGCTCATCCAGCAGGATGACTTCCGGCTCGATAGCGATTGCGCGGGCAATCACCAGCCGCTGCTGCTGACCTCCGGACAAACCGAAGGCATTGTCATCAAGGCGGTCCTTGACTTCGTCCCAGAGCGCGGCACGGCGCAGCGAGCTCTCGACGACTTCGTCGAGCTTGCGCCGGTTCTTCACCCCCTGCAACCGCAGGCCATAGGCGATGTTCTCATAGATCGACTTCGGGAATGGATTCGGCTTCTGAAACACCATGCCGACCTTGCGACGAAGTTCCGGCACATCGACCGAAGGGTGATAGATATTCTCCCCGTCGATGCGGATCTCGCCCTCGATGCGACAGATATCGACCAGATCGTTCATCCGATTGAAGCAGCGCAGCAAAGTGGACTTGCCGCAGCCTGACGGGCCGATAAAGGCCGTCACTCGCTTCTGCGGTATATCCATGCTGATGCTTTTCAGCGCCTGCGACTGGCCGTAATACAGGTTCAGGTTCCGAACTTCGACCGAAATCGTCTCGTTGCGGAGGCTCAAATGCTTGCGCCCCTTGCCATTACTGACGGCAACCTTGGGAATCCCGGCTTGCACTTGTTCGTTCATGTCAGTCACTTTCGCTCTTGTAGCGCTCGCGCAGGCGGTTGCGGATAGCAATCGCCGACAGGTTGAGAATCAGGATCAGGCCGACCAGCACCAGCGCCGTCGCATAGACCAGCGGCCGGGCGGCTTCAGCATTCGGGCTCTGGAAGCCGACATCGTAAATGTGAAAGCCCAGGTGCATGATGCGACGCTCCAGATGCAGGTACGGAAACTGGCCGTCTACCGGCAGGTTGGGCGCCAGCTTGACCACACCGACCAGCATCAGCGGCGCCACTTCACCGGCCGCACGCGCTACCGCCAGAATCAGCCCGGTCATCATCGCCGGTGTCGATACCGGCACAATCACCTTCCACAGGGTCTCGGCCTTGGTCGCACCCAGCGCCAGCGAGCCTTCGCGCATTGCCTTCGGAATACGTGTCAAGCCCTCCTCCGTGGACACGATCACGACTGGCAAGGTCAGCAAAGCGAGGGTCAGCGAGGCCCAGATCAGTCCGGGCGAGCCAAAGGTCGGCGCCGGGAGGCGTTCGGGGAAGAACAGCTGGTCAATGTTGCCGCCCAGGAAATAAACGAAGAAACCCAGGCCAAACACCCCGAACACGATCGATGGCACGCCGGCTAGGTTGTTCACCGAAATGCGGACCATGCGGGTGACAGGACCCTGCTTGGCGTACTCCCGCAGATAGATCGCAGCCAGAACACCAAACGGAGTGACGACGACGGACATGATCAGGACCATCATCACGGTGCCGAAAATGGCGGGGAAGATGCCGCCCTCGGTATTGGCCTCGCGCGGGTAGCCGCTCATGAAGCCCCAGAACCGCGACCCATACTCTCGCATCTTCTGCGGCACGGTCATGGTGTTGGCGCGCGTGGCACGGACCACATCACCGAGGCTGATCGTCACCTCGCGGCCATCCGCCGTGCGGGCAACCAGCGCGTCGCGGCGCGCGGACGCTCGCAGCAGCACCAACTCGTCGAAAAGGGCTGCATAGACATCGTTGAGGCGTGCGACTTCGGCCTCGCTCGCTGCGATACGGGTCGCCCGCTCCTCGTCGCTCATCCTCGTATCGAGTTCAATGCGTCGCTGTTCCAGGCGCTGCTGCTCGATCTGACGGTTGATGCCTCCGATCTCGAATCGCTCCATCCTGACCTGGGTCGCAACCAGCTCATTGCTGCGTGCCAGCCGCGCCGGCAACTCCCGGAACGCCTCCTCGCCCTCGGCGATGACTTCACCTTGCTGCTTGAGCGCCACGAGATAGCCGAAGAAATTGCCCCACTCGCGCCGCTCCAGCATGATCGCGTCGTCTGGATAGCGGAACTCCGACAGGAAATCGCCGATGAACCACTGGAAGTCACGACCCGTCAGATCACGATTGCCAAGATGCAGCAAGTATCGATTGACCAGGTCCTGCTCTTCCGGCACGTCAAATCCCGCTTCTCGCACAGCTTGAGCGGTGACGGTTTCGCTGGTCCGGACAACGCCGAGCACAACGACTTCCTGCTCGCCGTCGAAGAATGTCGCCTCGACAATCGGCGGCTGCCAGAAGTGCCCCAGCCCGCGCACCGCGATCAGAAGCAACAGGCCGACCACCATGATCAGGCTGACGCTGACGGCACCCCCGATCAACCAGATCCAGGGATCGCCGGATTTGAACCACTTCTTCATTGCTCGCCTCCGGCTTGCGGTGAGAGGGAAAGAAGGGAGAAGGAAGAGGGCAGGAAGATGGTGGTGACCCTCTCCCCTCTTCCCTTTTTCCCTCTTGCCGACACCAAGCTCAGGTAGAAGCGATCCATTGTCATCGTGATCTTCACTGTCGAATCCCCTCGTTCCATCACAGCGACGAATACTTCGCCCGCAGCCGCTGGCGGACGACTTCGGCGATGGTGTTCAAAACGAAAGTAAAGGCAAACAGAACCAGAGCGGCCAGGAACAACAGCCGATAGTGCGTGCCCCCTACCGCCGCCTCGGGCATCTCGACCGCGATGTTGGCCGACAGGGTGCGCATGCCTTCGAAGATGTTGAAGTTGACAACCGGGCTGTTGCCGGTAGCCATCAGCACGATCATGGTTTCGCCGACAGCGCGACCGAAGCCGATCATGACCGCCGAAAAGATTCCGGGGCTGGCGGTCAGCAACACCACACCGACAACGGTCTGCCAGGGCGTTGCGCCGAGGGCCAGCGAGCCCTGGGTCAAGTGCTTGGGCACGTTGAATACGGCGTCTTCGGCAATCGAGAAGATCGTCGGGATCACGGCAAAGCCCATCGCGATACCCACAACGAGGGCATTGCGCTGGTCGTAGGTGATTCCAACATCGGTAAACCACTGGCGCATCGAGCCGTCGAAGAACCAGATTTCGATCCGCGGGCTGAGCTCCACGCAGAACCAGCCGATCAGCAGGATCACCGGAATCAGCAGCGCCGCCTCCCAGCCCGGCGGCACCAGGAACCTGATCGGCTTCGGCGCCACCGACCACAGGTACGCAGTCAGCAGCATGCCCAGCGGCAGCAGGAACACGATCGAGAACACCGCCGGCAGGTTGCTCTCGACGAAGGGCGCCAGCCACAGCCCAGCGAGAAAACCGAGAATCACGGTTGGCAATGCCTCCATCACCTCGATGGTTGGCTTGACCAGGCCGCGCATCTTTGGGCTCATGAAGTAGGCGGTGTAGATGGCGCCGAAGATCGCCAGCGGCATCGCGAACAACATCGCGTAAAAAGCCGCCTTCAGGGTACCCACGGACAGTGGGACCAGGGAAAACTTGGGTTCGAACTCGTCAGTGGCCGAGGAAGACTGCCAGACGAAATCCGGATTCGAGCGTCCCTCGTACCAGACCCGCTGCCAAAGCGCGTAAACCGATGATTCCGGATGCCGGTTCCAGAGGCTGGCGTGATGAATCATGCCGCTCCCGTCGGTCCACATCAGCGCATTGTTGCGCGGCGCCAGGGCGACGTTGTTGACCGCCTGGTCCGACACCTGGCGAACGAACAGGGTCCGGGCCGACGTGCCGTAATGCAGGCCAAGATGCCCGCTGACGTCCCCGACCAGGAACCCCTTGCGCGAAAATTCCGGGAAGATCGACGTGATCTCGCCGGGATGGCGCTGGAACTCGCGGATCCGGGTGATGCGGCCGATGTTGTCGGCGTCGCGGACCAGAAAATACTGGGCCACGGTGCCATCGGAGCCGCCGACAATGATGGAGACGGTGCCCAGCAGATACTCCATCGCGGTCACGTATGCCTGGTCGCCTTCCAGAACTCTTCGGCTGTCGAGCAGGCGCGCCTGCGCCGGCGTGGCGATATCGTAATAGTGCAGGAAGCCCTGCGCATCACCCACCAGCAGAATGCGCATGGTGATGTCGAGCAGAATCCGGGTCGGTGTGGCCGGCGGCGCCGGCAGCTCATAGTTCGAGCGTACGAACTCGGTTTCGCCTGTCAGGAAGGAGCGCCGGCTCGTGTAGCGGGTCAACAGCAAACGCCCATCGGCAGTCGATGCGGCAATGCCGATCCCGGTCTGGCCTTGCTGGATCGCGATCACTTCAAGCGCCTGGCCCTGATCGTCAACCGGGACCAGCGCCCGATCCAGCGGCAGGCTCAGTCTCGGCGTGACCAGCCGCGTATCACTGGGGAAGGTCACCTCGTACTCATGCCTGACCACTGCTGCCCGACCATCTGACAGACCAAACGCCACAAGGCCGGTGCGCGGCTCGCCCGCGCCGAAACTCATGACCTCGGCCCCTTCGAAGTCGATCACGCGCTGCATCAAGCTGCGCCCATCGCGCGGGTCAAAGAAGGCAACCGTGCCGTCCTCGGAAAATCGAACGGCCGCTTCCTGATGGCGTTCGCTGGAGATATGCAAGGTCGCAGCGTCGCCGCCGGGGGCCGAAAACGAGTGGGGTTCACCCATGCTGGCGCCGCGCAGGAGCGGCACCACTTCGATAAAAAGGAATACGAAAATCAGGGCCAGCGAGATGACCACTCCATATCCGGCTGCGGAAACGCAGATCCGGGTAGCCAGGTCCTTGGCGTGCCGAACGCGCCGGAGCTTGGTTCGAGCCGCGCCGGTGGGCAGCAAGTCTCGGGCGGAGACCACGCCGCTGGAGGGAGCAGAAGATGACATGGTGATGCTGGGCCCCTGGATGATCCGCGCGGAGATTCCGGCGAAGTCTATGACGGTATTGTTTCAGTCCAGTTACAGCGCCTCTTCCCCGACAAAACACCCCGCCGTGGACGGCGGGGTGCCAAAGACAGCCTTTGGAGAGAGGCCTTGGAGCGAAGATCAATCGATGCCCAGCTCCGCGCGGAAGCGGGCAGCCACCGAAGCCGGCAGCGGGATGTAGCCGTCACGCACGACCACTTCCTGACCCTGGCGCGACAGCACCATGCGCAGGAACTCCCGCTCCAACGGCGGCAGCGGGCGGTTCGGGTGCTTGTTTACGGTCAGGTACAGGAATCGGGCCAACGGATAGGAACCGTCAGCAGCACTTTCCGCGCTGGGCGCTGCCGGCGGGTTGCCGACCGGAATGGCGCGAACACCCGAGGTTGCATAGCCGATGCCCGAGTAACCGATGCCGTTGATCGACTCGGCCACACCCTGCACGACCGACGAAGAACCGGGCTGTTCGTTGATCGAGTCCTTGAAGTCGCCGTCGCAGAGCGCATGCTGGCGGAAGTAGCCGTAGGTACCGGAAA
Organism: Gammaproteobacteria bacterium; assembly: GCA_050485825.1. GTDB lineage: Bacteria > Pseudomonadota > Gammaproteobacteria > Xanthomonadales > Wenzhouxiangellaceae > Wenzhouxiangella. The sequence continues at coordinate 84,455 of JBJHCC010000008.1, read as the reverse complement.
CCGCGTTGCGCGAATACAGGGTGATGTCGCGATTGGCCCAGGCGCCGGTCAGGCCAACCTGGCCCCAGCGGGTGATGTCTTCGGCACCACCACAGCGACGGGTGGCCGAAAAGATGGCGTCGACCTGCTCGATGGTCAAGCCTTCGATCGGGTTGTCGCGGTTGACGAACACGGCGATGGTGTCGATGCCGACGCCAAATACGGTCAGCGGATAGCCATGGCGCTCTTCGAACGCCTGCTGCTCGCTCTCGCGCGGCATGCGGCTCATCGGGCCGAAGTTGGCGGTACCTTCAGTCATCGCCGGCGGTGCGGTCGAGGTGCCAGCACCCTGGATCTGGATGTTGACGTTCGGGTAAAAGCCCTGAAATTCCTCGGCCCACAGGGTCATGAGGTTATTCAGGGTGTCCGAACCAATCGAGGACAGGTTGCCGGAAATGCCGGAAACCGGGGTGTACTCGGGCAGGCCTGGATCGACTTCAACCTGGGCGACGGCGCTGCCGGCAGCCAGGACGGCGCTGATGGCGCCAGCGGTGATGAGTTGCTTCAACATTGTGTTTCTCCAGTGAATTGAACTACGACTTTGAGTCTAGCCCGGCGCCATGACACCGGGATTAAGCCTCTGTGCGGCTGCGCCCGATCAGAAATCGAAGCGCATGCCGAAGGACAGACCGCGGGCGGTATCGCCCGGTGAGCCCGGCTGGTTGGTGGTGCGCGCCTGATTCCACGGAGTCAGGGCGATGGCATCGTCGTTAGCCACCTGACCGTAGATGGCAAACAGGCGCAGCTGACGGCCGAGACGGTGTTCGACGCCGATCGCGAACAGGTTCGAATCCCGATCGTCCGCGTCGGCGTTGCGGATGAAGTAGTGCGCCTTCAGCTGGGTGTTGCTGGTGAAGGAATAGGTAAAGCCGAGGCCGATGGTGTCGGCATCGTTGACGTTGTTGTCGTGGTCAACCGTCTGGTAGAACCCGGCCAGGGTGAAGTCACCCAGCTTATAGGATGCCGCCAGTCGGAATGCGTCGCGACCGCCCTGGGCCCGGTTCTCGTCGTACTTCTCGTAGGCCGCGGCGAAGTCGAAATCGCCGGCGGTGTAGGTGGCCGACAGGCTGATCGCCTTGTCGTCACCGTTGGCATTGGCGTCGTTGCCTTCGTGCAGCGAATAGGCCAGGTTGAAACGGAAACCACTCAGGTCAGCGGTTTGGTACTCGACCGTGTTCGGGGTGCGCTCATCAAAGCGACCATCACCGGCTCGGGTCAGGTTGCGCATGTCGCCCATCTGGTCGCCAAACAGGTTGGCGGGCCCGCGGGCGCGCTTGAACGGGGTGTCAAACTTGCCCAGGCGGATCGTGCCGAAACCACCTCGGATACCGGCGAAGGTATCGCGGCTGGCCCAGTTGGAGCCCTGGTTGCTGTAGTCGATTTCCTGCTCGATCTGCATGATGCCGGTGATGCCGTTGTCGAACTCGCGGCTGGCTCGAAAGCCCAGGCGAGAGGAGCTGCTGGCCATGCTGACCTTGGAGTAATCGTCACCGTCGTCGATGTAATCCACCGACAGGTTGGCGCGACCATAAATCTGCACGTCGGCCATTGCAGCCATCGGCAGCGCGGCCAGAATGGCAATGGGGAGCAACGCTTTGTTCATGTCTTTGATCCTTGGTGACCAATGGTTACGGGGTTGGGCCACGAGGTCCTGGGGCAGGTCCCTGGCCGTCGAGTCATTCGACGCCGAAACGATAGGCCGCGCCGGTTTCACCAAGGTGACGCGATTATGTCGTTTTGATTAATGTGAATAGCGAGTGATGAAAGCGATCAGGACACCGATCAGGGCATCGATCAGGAAGCCGATCGGGCGCCATTGCTGGCGAGCTTGCAGCCCCGCGAGGCGGGAAAAACGCAGCGGAAGGTGCTGCCCTCGCCGATTCGGGAGACTATCTCGAGCCGTCCGTGGTGACGCTGCAGAACGTGCTTGACGATGGCCAGGCCGAGCCCGGTACCGCCAACGCGGCGACCGTGGGAGCTGTCGATCCGGTAGAAGCGCTGGGTGATGAACGGCAGATGCTTTTCCTCGATCCCGATACCATCATCGATGACTTCGAACACCAGCTCCCCGGAATCGCGGCGGAACCAGCGCGCCTGGATCCGGCCGTCCGGACCGGTATAGCGCATGGCATTGATAATCAGATTGGAAAAGGCGCTGTAAAGCTCGCGCTCGATCCCCAGCAATCCGGACGGACTCAGGGCTTCGAAACTGAACTGGTGCTGCTGGCTGTCCTCAGCGCGCGCTGCCTGGACGATACGCTCGCCCAGGGCCGGCACGTCGACCGCTTCATCTGAAGGCGCATGCACCGCTTCGGTTTCCAGCCTGGACAGCTCCAGCAGATCGTTGATCAGGCTGTTCATCCGCTTGCACTGGGCCTGCATTTCCTCGAGCGGGGCCAGCCAGTCCGGCCCCAGCGCCGCCGAGTCGGCCATGGAATCCAGATAACCGGTCAGCACGGTGAGGGGAGATTTCAGCTCATGCGAGGCATTGGCCACGAAATCCCGGCGCATCGCCTGCAGCCGCTGCAGCTGGGTCACATCGCGGAACAGCAGCAGGTACTGGGACTCACCGTAGGCAATCAGTCGCGCCGACAGGGTTCGGGCATTGTCGGCGGGCGCGGGCAAGCTCACGCCCTGCTCATATTGCCCGGATTGGAGATAATGCTTGAACTGCGGTGCCCGAACCAGGTTGACGATCGACTGGCCGAGGTCGCGCTGAGGCACAAGGTGCAGCGTCTCGCGTGCGGCATCGTTGAACCACTGAATGCGAAGCTCGCTGTCTAGCACCAGAGTGCCGTCCGGCATGGCCGCGGTCGATTCGCGAAACTCACGGATCACCCGGCCGAGCCGCTTCTTGCGCTTGTAGTAGCGACGCTGCAGCCGATAGTAGGCTTCGAACACCTCGCCCCAGACGCCCCAGGACTCGGGCGGGTTGCGCTTGCGCCCGTGCCGCAGCCAGCGCTCCAGTCGATGCAGCTCGGACAGACTCCGGACGAGATAAGCGGTCACGGCCAGAAACAGCATCCAGGCCACCGCTCCGGTTGCCAGACCGACGACCAATGCCGCCAGAATCAGGCCGCCCAGCATCAGCATCTCACTGAGCCAGGCCTGACGCATCAGTCGGTGCCCGTCACCGAAAACCGATAGCCGGCGCCGCGCACGGTCTGAACGTAGCGCTCAAAGCCATGAGCGGCCAGCGCCTTGCGCAGCCGCAGAATATGAACATCAACCGTCCGCTCCTCGACATACACCCCACCGCCCCAAATATGATCGAGCAGCTGGGCGCGCGAGTAGACGCGGTCCTGGTGGGTCATGAAGAACTTCAGCATTCGGTACTCGGTAGGGCCGAGATCCACTGGTTTGCCCTCGGCGGTGACCCGGTGGCTGGCAATATTGAGCACCAGGCCGTCGGCGCTGACCTCGTCATCGCCACCCGCCGGCGAGCTGCGACGCAGCACGGCCTGGACCCGGGCGATCATCTCACGCGAGGCGAAGGGCTTGGTGATGTAGTCATCAACACCCGACTCAAAGCCCCGGATCTTGTCGTCTTCCAGGGTCCGGGCGGTCAGCATGATGATCGGAATATCCCGGGTCAACTCCTCGCGACGCAGTGAGCGGGCGAACTCCGGGCCGCTCTGGTCGGGCAGCATCCAGTCGAGCAACACCAGATCAGGCCGTTGGTCGGTCACCGCAATGCGGGCGGCGCGGCAATCGCCGACCTCGATCGCCTCATAGCCGGCTCGTTCCAGATTGAAGGCAATCATCCGGCGGATGCCCTCGTCGTCTTCCACCACCAGAATCCGGTGCGCGCTCATGATGTCGCCTCAATGTCCATCCGGCCGCTATTGCAACAATGGCATATGACACTCCAATGAACAAGCGATAACAGGGCCGCTACAGGTGACAGCCGGAGACGGCCAGAATCGGAATGATGGTCAACGACCGTAGCCCGCCAGGGCCGCGCGCAGCGCGTCGATCGTAGCCTGCCGCAGGCTCTCGGGCGCCACCACCTCGACGTCTTCGCCGTAGCTCAGGATGGTCATCAGCAATTCACGTTCGTGGCCGTACGGCAGCGCCAACTGCCAGCGTCCATCGGCTAGCCAGCTGCCGGCCTGATCCGGATGCCAGACCTCGTCGGCCGCCCAGCGCGCAGCCTCGGCGGTGAATCGCAGTGTTGCCTGGAATCGGGCCGGGCCGGAAAAGATCCCGAAAGCCTGGTCGAAATGCTCACCGATCGTTTCGGCCGGCAGGTCCTTGGCCTCCTCGTCGAGCAGGATCATGGCACGGATACGCTCCATGGCGAAGCTTCGCAGCCCGTCGGCGCGGTGGCACCAGGCGGCCAGGTACCAGCGGTCCCGGTAGGCGATCAGGCGCTGCGGAGAAACTTCCCGCTCGCTGATGTCGTCGCGGCGCCGGCCGTGGTACGTCAGGGCCAGACGGCGGCGCCGAAACAGCGCACCCAGCACCTGCTCGAACAGCGCGCCCGGTACCGGCCGGCCCGCATCATGACGAATCTGGATGCGCTCGGGGTCGGCGGCGAAGTCCAGGCCCTGACGATCCAGCAGCTGATTGATCCGGCGCTGAACCCCGTCCAACTCATCCTCGAGCAGACCGGGCTGGACGTTGGCCAGGACATGGCGAGCCATCAGCAGGGCCTGCAGTTCGTCCGGGCTGATCCAGAACCCGGGCAGTTCGAAGTTGCCGGCCAGGCTGCGGTCGTAGAAGTAGCCCCGCTCGTTTTGTTCCAGCGGCGCGCCGAGACGGTCTCGCAACTCGGCAATCAAGCGGTACAAAGTGGCCTGGCTGCATCCGAGCTCAGCCATCAGGCTGCCCCGTTCGATCGGGGTGCGGCGCTGGCGCAGGATGTCATGGAGGTGATAGAGCCGCTCGCGGCGGGACATCGCTTCAGCCCCCCCGGCCATGGTGAAGGCTGCGGTCGACCGGTTTCGGTGTCCGGTTCACTGCGAGCGGCAGTTGTGGCAGCGCCCGTAGATCTCCAGCACCTGGCGTCGGGCTTCAAAATCATGCCGGCGCACGGCGTCATCGAGTTGCCGATCGATCTGGCCATCGTGGAACTCGGTCACCGACTGGCAGCACTCGCAGATCAGGAATTGACCCTGATGCTGGTGGTGCGGATGGAAGCAGCTGACGAAGGCATTCAGCGTTTCAAGACGGTGTATGAAGTGGTTTTCGAGCAGAAAATCCAGCGCTCGATACACCGTCGGCGGCGCCGCCCGCGGCTGCTCATCGCGCAGTTGCCCAAGCAAATCATAGGCCTTCACCGGGCCATCGGCAGCGAGCACCATTTCCAGTACCCGCCGCCGGGTGGGGGTCAGGCGCAGGCCGCGCTCGCGGCACTGCGCTTCGATCTGACGAACCAGCTGAGTCGACTTCATGCGCCCATTCTATCGTGCGGGACGCCGGCAGGAGACAAGCGCGAAGACCCTGGCAAGACTGGCGCGGGGATACGACGCCCAGGCACCCTGTCCGGGGCTGCCGTTCCGGATTCGATGGTGTCCGGTTTTTTCTGCAGACCCCTTTACCGTTGTACTCATCTAGTGTTATAGTTAACCAACACACTAGGTCACCAACGGGAAGCCAGGCCATGAACAAGCTGCTGATCATTCTCTTCAGTCTCACTCTGGTCGCCTGCGGGGCCGGCAACTCGGCGGCGCCGGATTCTCAAGCTTCGGAAGCCGTAGCGGTGCCGGTCGAAGCCGTATCCGCAAGTCGGGGTAGCGTCGTCGGCCTGTACTCAGCCACGGCCAGCCTGGAAGCCGACAGTGAAGCTCGGGTGGTACCGCGCATGGCCGGGCGAGTAGTGGAAATCCTGGCAGAGGAAGGCGACCGGGTTCGCGCCGGCCAGGTGCTGGCACGCGTCGACGACGACCGTCTGCGCCTGGAGCTGGCCCGCGCCGAAGCCGAGCTCAATCGTCTGCGTCAGGATCATGCGCGACAGCGCGAGATGCACCAGCGCCAGCTGATCAGCGCCGAGGCCTTCGAGCGCGTGCAATACCAGCTCGAGGCCCAGCAGGCGATGGTGGATCTGGCCCGGCTGGAACTGTCCCACGCGGCCATCACGGCGCCGTTTGCCGGCGTGGTCAGTGAGCGCATGCTGCGCCTGGGCAATATGGTCGATACCATCACGCCGGTGTTCGTGGTCACCGCCATGGACCCGCTGCGCGCGGTGCTGCATGTGCCGGAGCGCGAGCTGGGGCGGCTCAGCGCCGGCCAGAGCGCCGAGCTGAGGGCCGACGCCCTGCCCGGCCAGCGCTTCCCAGGCAAGGTCGCGCGGGTGGCCCCGGTCGTCGACGCACAGTCCGGCACGGTCCGGGTGACGATCGAGGTCAGCGACAGCAGTGGCGCCCTGCGTCCGGGCATGTTCGGCCGCTTCGAGATTGTTCATGATCGCCGCGATGACGTGGTACTGGTGCCGGTGGAGGCCGTGATCAGCGAGGACGGGCGCCACAGCGTGTTCGTGATCGAGGATGGCCAGGCGCGGCGTCGAAGCGTGGTCACCGGCTACCGGAACAACGGTCATTTCGAGATCATCGAGGGGCTGAGCCCGGGCGAACGGGTGGTCACCACCGGCCAGAACGCGCTGCGCAGCGGCAGCCTGGTGATGGTGATCGGTGACGACACCAGCGGCGCGCTGGTCGAGGATGCGCGCTCAGCGGACAGCGTGGACCTGCGGGCATGAACCTGATCCGACTGGCTACTCGCCGCCCGGTCAGCATCGCGATGCTGACCGTGGCCGTGGTGCTGTTCGGGCTGGTATCCCTGTCGCGGCTGGATTTGAGCCTGCTACCCGACCTGAGCTATCCGAGCCTGACGGTTCGCACCGATTTTGCCGGCGCCGCGCCGGCCGAGATTGAAAGCCTGATCACCCGGCCGGTGGAGGAAGCCGTTGGCGTGGTCCGGGGCGTGCGCGGGGTCCGCTCGGCCTCGCGCCCGGGCCAGTCCGATGTCAGCCTGAGCTTTGCCTGGGGCACCAACATGGATCACGCCGCGCTGGATGTGCGCGAGCGCCTGGACATGCTGGAGCTGCCGCGTCAGGTCGGTCGGCCGCTGCTGCTGCGCTTCGATCCGTCCTCGGAGCCCATCCTCCGCCTGGCGCTGGCCCGACGTGGCGATGTCGCGCCAGACGCGGACGGACTGGCCCTGCCGCCGGCAGGTTCCGGCGATCAATCCGACAGCCTGCGCGCGCTGAGGCGGCATGCCGATGAAGAGATCCGTCGCGCTCTTGAAGCCGGGGCCGGCGTGGCGGCGATCACGGTGTCGGGTGGCCTGGAGGACGAAATCCAGGTCCTGCTCGACCCGCGGCGCCTCGCCCAGCTGGGCTTGAGCGCCGAGGAAGTAGCCAGGCGTCTGCAGCTTGAGAACGTCAACCTGTCCGGCGGACGGCTGCAGGAAGGCAGCCGCCAGTACCTGGTCCGCACCGTCAACGCGTTCGAGACCATCGAGCAGATCGGCGACACCATCCTGAGCGTGCGCGACGGCCGGCCTCTGCTACTGCGCGACGTCGCCGAAGTGCGCGAGGGCTGGCGCGAACGGGAAGCGATGACGCGCTTCAACGGCGAGGAAATGGTCGAACTGGCGATCTACCGCGAGGGGGATGCCAACGTCGTTGCCGTGGCCCGCGAACTGCACCGCCGCCTCGCCGCCCTGGACAGCACGCTGCCGCCGGATCTGAGCTTGAGCGTGACTTACGACCAGTCGGTCTTCATTCGCAACGCCATCGCCCAGGTCGTCCAGGCCGCCCTGCTCGGCGGCCTGCTGGCGATCGCCGTGCTGTTCCTGTTTCTGCGCAATCTGCGGGCGACCGTGATCATCGGCCTGGCCATCCCGATTTCGGTCATTGCCACCTTTGCCGCGATGCACGCCGGCGGCATCACCCTGAACATCATGTCGCTGGGCGGTATCGCCCTGGCGATTGGCCTGCTGGTCGACAATGCCATCGTCGTGCTCGAGAACATCGCCGCCAAGCGCGAGCAGGGCCTGAGCGCCCTGGCTGCTGCGCGCGAGGGTGCCAGCGAAGTCGCCGGCGCGATCATCGCCGCCACCCTGACCAGCATTGCCGTATTCCTGCCGCTGGTCTTTGTTGAAGGACTGGCCGGCCAGCTGTTTCGAGATCAGGCGCTGACCGTGACCTTCGCCTTGCTGGTATCGCTGGCCGTGGCCCTGAGCCTGATCCCGATGCTGGCCAGCCTCGGCACCGAACGGCGTCGCGGTGTTGCAACCGAACCCGCCCACCGCCAGCCCGGCAAACTGGCCGCGCTGCGTCGCGGCATGGCCCAAGCGATCACCTGGCTCGTGGTCAAGACGCTGGGCCTGCTGCGTCTCGTTCTGCGCGCCGCCGCATGGGCGATCAGCCTGGTGTTGACCCCGCTGCTGCGCGCCTTCAACGCGGTCTACGAGCCTCTCGCCGCCGGCTATGCGCCGCTGCTCGAGCGCGCTTTGACCCACCGGGCGATTACCGTGAGCCTGGCCCTCGGCCTGTTCGTCCTGGCCCTGGCTTTGCTGCCGCGGCTGGGTATGGAGCTGGTACCCAGCCTGGCCCAGGGCGAGTTCCAAGTCGAGCTGCGGCTGGCGCCGGGCACGCCGCTGGACGTCACCGACCAGCGTCTCGCCGAGCTGGACCGAGTCGCCCGGGCCCTGCCCGAGGTACTGCGAACCGACGCCGTGGCCGGGGTCGGTCGGCGGCTCGACGCCAACCCCGAGGAGGCCGGCGAGCACACCGGCTCATTGAACGTGGTCTTGAAGCCCGGCGCCAGCGAGGATCGGGTGCTGGCCCAGCTGCGTGACCATCTGGCCGGCATGCCCGGAATTGAATACCGGATCGAACGCCCCAGCCTGTTCGAACTGGCCACGCCGCTGGAGATCGAGATTGTCGGCCACGACCTGAACACCCTGGCTCGGGTCGCCGAGCAAGTGCTGGCGCGCCTGTCCGCCTCCGGCCAGTTCGCCGACCTCAACAGCAGCACGGCACGCGGCCACCCTGAGATCATGATCCGGTTTGATCACGAGCGCGCGGCGCGGCTTGGTTTGCGCGCCGACCAAATCGCCGACACCGTGGTTCGGCAGATGCGCGGTGATGTGGCCACCCGCTATCTGGCCGGCGACCGACGCATCGACGTGCTGGTCCGGGCCAGTGACGAGCAGCGGCGTTCGCTGGACGCACTCGGGCAGATGATCGTCAACCCCGGGGCCGAGCGGCCGGTGAGCCTGGCCGCCGTCGCCGAGCTGACGGTCGCGACAGGGCCCAGCGAGATTCAGCGCCGCGGCCAGCAGCGGGTGGCGGTGATCTCGGCAGTCCCGGCGACGGGTGATCTCGGCCAGGCCGCAGACACTGCGCGGACCTTGCTGGCCAGCATGCCGCTACCTGACGGCATCAGTCTGCGCGTCGCCGGTCAGAGCGAAGACATGCAGCAGGCCTTCCGCGCGCTGCTGTTCGCCCTTGCTCTGGCGGTGTTTCTGGTCTACCTGGTGATGGCCTCGCAGTTCGAATCCCTGCTTCATCCCTTTGTGATCCTGTTCAGCATCCCGCTGGCCCTGACCGGCGCCGTGCTGGCCCTGTGGCTCACCGGCCTGAGCCTGTCGGTGATCGTGTTCATCGGCCTGATCATGCTGGCCGGCATCGTCGTCAACAACGCCATTGTTCTGGTGACCCGGATCAACCAGCTGCGCGCCCAGGGCCTGCCCCGCGACACCGCCATCGTTGCCGCCGGCAAGGCGCGGCTGCGGCCGATCGTCATGACCACCCTGACCACCACCCTGGGCCTGCTGCCGCTCGCCCTCGGTATGGGGGAAGGCGCCGAAATGCGCCAGCCGATGGCGGTCACCGTGATTGGCGGCCTGCTGCTGGCAACCCTGCTGACGCTGGTCGTGATTCCGGTGATCTACAGCCTGTTTGACCGCCGCGGCGAGCCGGTCGGGCACGACAATCGCGCCGAGGTACAGCCCGCATGAGCCCGACACGCCTGGCGATTCGGCGCCCGGTCACCACCCTGATGCTGTTTCTCAGCCTGATGCTGATGGGCGTGATCTCGACCCGGCTGCTGCCGCTGGAATTTCTGCCCGACCTCGCCTTTCCCGGCCTGCTGGTTCAGGTCCCCTATCCCGGCAGCTCCCCGGAGGAAGTCGAGCGCCTGATCACCCGGCCGCTGGAAGAGGCCCTGGCCACCCTGGGCGGAATCCAGCGCATGAACTCGACCTCCAATCGGGATGAAGCGGTCATCATCCTGTTCTTCCCCTGGAACAGCGACATGATCGCCCGGGCAGTTGAAGTTCGCGACCGCATCGACGGCGCCCGCGGCCAGCTGCCGACCGACGTGGAGCGGGTGACCGTCCGCAAGTTCACCACCTCCGATGACCCGATCCTGGGACTCCGGATCGGCTCCGAGCAGGACCTGTCTGCCGCCTGGGAGCTGCTCGAAAGAAATGTGCGCCGCCGGCTGGAGCGACTTGACGGTGTCGCCAGGGTCAGTCTGGACGGCGTGTCGGCTCGTGAGGTCAGGATTCTGTTGCACGCCGACCGCGTCGCCGCCCATCGCATTGATCTGGTTGATCTGCGTGAACGTCTGCGGCGCGCCAACTTCTCGGTTTCGGGCGGCTTGATCACCGATCATGACGCCGGGTTACGCCTGCGCATTGCACCTCAGGGTGAGCTGCGCAGCCTGGAGGAGCTGCGTGAGCTGCCGATCAGCGCTGCCGGCTTGCGCCTGGCCGATATCGCCGATGTCGTGCTTGCGGAGCCGCCGCAGCGCTACGGCCGCCTGCTCGACGGCAACTTCGCCGTCGGTATCGATGTCTTCGCCGAAAGTGGCGCCAACCTGGTTGAGGTCAGCCGCGCGGTGATGGCCGAAGTCGCAGCCATCAACGAACTGCCGGAAATGGCCGGCATCGATCTCTACGTCCTGTTCAGCCAGGCCGACGGCGTGACCTCCTCGCTACGCGATCTGGCCATGGCCGGATTGCTGGGCGCCCTGCTCTCGCTGCTGGTTCTGTTCGCCTTCCTGCGCCATGTCGCGACCACTCTGGTGGTGATGCTGTCGGTGCCGGCCGCGGTGCTGATCACCCTGGGCGCGATGTACTTCCTTGGGCTGAGTCTGAACATCCTGACCATGATGGGGCTGATGCTCGCGATCGGCATGCTGGTCGACAACGGCGTCGTGGTCACTGAATCGATCCACCGTCAACGTGAGCGTCATCCGGATGCTCCGGGCAAGGCCACCCTGCTCGGGACGCGCGACGTGGCGCTGGCGATCAGTGCCGGCACCCTGACCACGATCATCGTCTTCCTGCCGAACATCTTCGGCGCCCAGAACGAAGTCACGGTGTTCCTCTCGCATGTGGCCTATACCATCACCATCGCGCTACTGGTCTCGCTGCTGCTGGCCCAGACCGTGCTGCCGCTGCTGACATTACGACTGGGGCCGCCACCCCGAGTCGCCGAGGCCGGCCTGTTGCCCAGGTTGACGCGCGGCTATGCCCGCCTGCTCACCGCCGCCCTGCGCCGACGCTGGACCACCGCAGCGGTAGTGATGATCCTGTTGCTGAGCGTGATCGTGCCGATGGGGATGGTCCCGGCCAATATGTTTGCCGATGCCGAAAGCGACCGCCTGATGCTGCGCTATCACGTCAACAGCGATTACAGCCTCGACAAGGTGCGCGAGGCGGTCGACGAGATCGAAGCGTGGCTGGTTGATCACCAGGCGCAGCTGGCCTTTGACTCCCTGTACAGCTTCTACACCTACAACCGGGCCGAGACCACCCTGGTGCTGAATCCGGATCGCCGGATCTCGAACGAAGCGATCCGGGCCTTTGTCCGCGACAATCTGCCGCCAATCGCCATCGGCCGCCCCGGCTTCGATGTCCAGCGCGGGGGTAGCGGCGAATCGCTGACGCTGTGGTTGCACGGCGAATCGACCGGCACCCTGCTGGAACTGTCCGGGGATCTGAGCCGGCTGCTGGCCACGGTCCAGGGACTCAGCGATGTGCGATCGGCCGCCACCACGGGCACTCGCGAACTGAACCTCAGCGTCGACCGGGAGCGGGCGCTGCGGCATGGCATGAGCCCCGCCGAGGTCGCGGAATCGGTGGCCCTGGCGCTGCGCGGCGAAGTGCTCAATGAGTTCCGCGGGCCTGAGGGTGACCTCCGGATGCACCTGTCCTTTCATGGCGCCGACCTGCTGGCCCCGGCCCAGCTCGCCGCCCTGCCACTGGTCAACCCGCGCGGCGAAAGAGTTCCGCTGTCGGCCCTGGCCGAGCTGGCCGAAACCGACGGCCCAACCGGCATTCAGCGCGAGAACCGCCGCACCTCGCTGCCGATTCACGCGGCCTTGAACGGCGTCAGCGTCAGCGAGGCGCGCGACGCCATTGACGCCCTGATGGCCCAGGTTCAGCTCCCGGCCGGCTATGACTGGAGCTACGGCCGCGCCTTCCAGCAGGATGCCGAGGCCATGAACCAGATGCTGTTCAACATGCTGCTGGCCGTGGCCCTGATCTTCATCGTCATGGCGGCACTGTTTGAATCGACCCTGTTCCCGGTATCCATCATCACCTCGATCCTGTTTTCCTTTGTCGGCGTGTGGTGGTTCTTCCTGCTGACCGGCACCGAGCTGTCGCTGATGGCGCTGATCGGCATGCTGGTGCTGATGGGCATCGTGGTCAACAACGGCATTGTTCTGATCGACCACGCCAACAACCTGCGCCGCCGCGGCATGGGCCGCGACGACGCCGTCATCCAGGCCGGCAAGGACCGCCTGCGCCCGATCCTGATGACCGCCGCCACCACCATCCTGGCGATGGTCCCGCTCGCTGCCGGCGACACCCAGATGGGCGGCGGCGGCCCACCCTACTATCCCATGGCCCGCGCCATCATCGGCGGCCTCGCCTTCTCCACCCTGGTCAGCCTGATCGTAGTGCCCTTCGTCTACGTGTTGCTGGACAGCCTGCGCGAATGGACCCGCGAAGTCATGGCGCGCGCCGCAGTCAGTGCGGTACCGTAGGTCGGCCCCACGCGGCCGACGGACCTTGCCGGCCGTAACCCGACCTCCCAGCCGCGCGGGCTCCTAGCCCGAACAATTCATGAAGTTGCGCGCGCCCTCGCTAGTCTATTGTCCGCACAGCGGATTTTCCTCAGTCGGTCGTATGGCCCGATACGACGCTCCATTGGAAAATCCGCTGTGCGAACAATATCCTGCGCGATCAACACGCGAATTCATGAATTGTCCGGGCTAGTGCAAGCGCCAGCAGGTCAGCGGTCCGTTGTCGAACCTCGAACAACCGATCCTATCGCCGTCGCCTGACACCGGAATCCCGTACCTAAAGGCCAGATCAGAAATGACATCGATGAGAGCGGTTTCGCCAAAGTAGGCGAATCCATCAAAGTGCCCCGCATCCTGGGGAACGGTTCTGCCATCTGGCAAACGTGCCGACTCCGGTCTGACACGCACGCGCACCCTCGATCGACCTGAAAGCGTCGGGCTGATGGACTCAATGTCCAGATCGATTCTGGTGCCATCAGGAAAGTTGATTCTGACCGTAGTCGCTGGAGCAAGGTAATCACTGCTGCCGAACATTCTATCGGCCGCCCGACGCGCGATATCGGCCCAACCGAAAACAATTGAGGCCCATCGGTCTTCGAGCATGTCGGCTACGCCAGCTTCCAGATTCAGAAGGGCGTAACCGGCCGAAGAGGCGCTGGGGCCGATGACATCAATCGCGGAACCAGGTGCATGGGGAATATCAGAGGCCGGAAACTCCAGGTTGATCGGCGAGAGAAATTCGCTTACCCCGACATGCGCCAGACCAATCGCGTCAAGGATTTCGAGGTCACCATGCCCAGGGTAAGCTTCTTTCTGAATCCAAGAGAATTGGAGCGTATTGTCGATGCGATCAGCGGCTTCACTATCCCGAGGCTCACCGCCCTGAGGCTGCGCGCCGCCCCAGTCTCTCCAAACGACAACGTCGAAGTAGCGAATTTCCCCACTCGCAGGATCAATGACATAGACCGGATAAAGCACGGGCGTCCCGTCCATCGGGGCCCAGTCCGGCGCGGCCAACTCTGCAGCATCGGCGAACGCCGCATCGCCTGCGCACAGACGGCAGAAGCCGAGCTGAGGCTGGACCTGTGCCTGAAGCGGCATCCAGAGTGCACCAAGTCCGAGCATCAGGAGTAGCCGAGACGTGAGATTGGAAAACGTTTGAATCTTCATGATTTTCCTCCAAGGATCAAAGAGTTCAATCAATCGCCGTACTTCGGCGCTCCCAGCCGCAAATACGGCATAGTAAGCGCCCGGGCTGGCTTTTTAAATCATAAAGCCAATAGAGTCAAGAGTCGCTTATGCCTATTTATTTCTGAACCTTGATCGCCTTGATCGGCTAACCGAACCTCAAGTCAGCTGAGCTCTCCACAAATTTACGCCGCACTACAAAGGCGCCAGTGTTTTGTGTGGACTCCGTCGGGAAACGCATCAGCGAGGGCAGCCGCCGGCACCTCGGGCGCAGTGGCGAGCAAGCGGGGCGCACCGCACGGACGCTCATCGTAGATGGACTTTTGCGCTCGCGGCCCTGTCGACACCGTCCACACTCGCCGCATTTCGATGTTTGCCTGGCCAGGCGCGCGGTCAGCTCTGGCCGTGCAGAGCGATCCAGGCGACCGCCTGCTCGATGCGGGCCAGGGCGCGATCGCGGCCCATCAGCCACAGGGTCTGGTTGATCGCGGGCGACTGCCCGTGGCCCATCAGGGCCACGCGTAGCGGCATGCCGATCTTGCCGAAGCCGATGCCCAGCGCATCCGCAGTGGCCTGGAGGCAGGCCTGCAGGGACTCGGGGTTCCAGTCCTCCAGAACGGCCAGGCGCTCGGCCAGCGCCTGCAGGGGCTGAGCGGCGGCCGCGCGCAGATGCTTGCCGGCGGCGGCGGCCTCGAACTGGCCGAAGTCCTCGTAAAACGGTCGCGATTGTTCGACCAGTTCGACCAGGCTGTCGAAGCGATCGGCCTGGACCGCGGCCAGATCGATCAACGCCGGCCCCTGGGCCGGGTCGAGTCCGGCCCGGCTCATGTGCCAGGCCAGCTCGGCCACCACCTGCGCCCGATCGCCTTCGCGCAGATAGTGCTGATTCAACCACTTGAGCTTCTCGGTATCGAAGCGCGACGCCTTGCGATTGACAGCCTCGATCCGGAACAGCTCGATCAGCTCCGCGCGCGAGAACACCTCCCGATCCCCATGCGACCAGCCCAGGCGCGCGAGATAGTTGATCAGGGCATCGGGCAGATAACCCTGCTCGCGCCAGGCCAGCACGCTGACCGCACCGTGCCGCTTCGACAATCGCGCGCCATCGTCGCCGAGGATCATGGGCACGTGGGCAAACTCCGGCGGCTCGGCACCAAGCGCCCGGTAAATGTTGATCTGGCGCGGGGTATTGTTGATGTGGTCGTCGCCGCGGATCACCAGGTTGATGCCCATGTCGATGTCGTCGACCACGACGGCGAAGTTGTAGGTCGGGCTGCCGTCGGCGCGCATGATCACCAGGTCATCAAGCTCGCTGTTGGCGATCTCGATCGGGCCGCGCACACGGTCCTCGAACACCACCGTGCCCTGGTCCGGGTTGCGAAAGCGGATCACCGGCTCGATACCCGCCGGCGGCTCGCCGAGATCACGGCAGTGTCCGTCGTAGCGGGGCTTGTCGCCGGCCGCCATGGCCGCCTCGCGAAGCCCATCGAGCCGCTCGCGAGAGCAGTAGCAGTGATAGGCCTTGCCTTCCGCCAACAGTCGATCCGCGAGTTCGCGGTAGCGCGGCATGCGGTCGCTCTGAAAGATCGGACCTTCGTCGTGATCCAGTTCAAGCCAGGCCAGGCCGTCGAGAATCGCATTCACCGACGCTTCGGTCGAGCGTTCCCGGTCGGTGTCCTCGATCCGCAGGATGTATTGCCCGCCGGTAGCCCGTGCCGCCAACCAACAGAACAGGGCCGTACGGGCACCGCCGATATGCAGGAAGCCGGTCGGGGACGGAGCGAAACGGGTACGAATGGGGCGCGTCGAGTCAGTCATTAACGAGGGGTCGGCGGAAAAAAGCCCTGCAATATAGCACAGGGCGTCGACTGGAAATTGCCCCGGATTGCGCTATAAAGGGAAAGTTTTGGCTGGCGGCAGACTCCGATTGGAAGGCTTGATTTGGACCAGGGGCTGAACAGCGCGGCCGCCCTCAGCGCTTCACCCGATGCGAGCAGCGCGTGGCGCCGCCGAATCCGGCTGCCGGGCTGGCGGCTGTGCGTCATGGCGACGCTGCTGCTGCTGTTCGCCACTTCGGGCAACAGCCCGGTCAGCCAGATGCAGCGGATCGAGGCGCGCGGCAGCCTGCTGATGCTGACGCTCAACGGCGCCAGCACCTACTATGTTGGCGCAGAGGGTGAAACCGGCTTTGAATACGAGCTGGCCCGCGAGTTTGCCGACTTCATCGGACTGCCGCTGGAAGTCATCACTCTGCCCACTTTGTATGATCTGACCCGATCACTGAAGCAGGGACGAGGCGACTTCGTTGCCGCCAACCTGTCGCGCACCGCCGAACGCCAGACCCAGCTGCGCTTCGGCCCGGCCTACGACAGCGTGGCACCGGTGGTCGTCTACCGCCGCGGCAGCCGTCGACCGGACAGCGTCGACGACCTGGCCGGCGGTCGCCTGGTGATTCTCGCCGGGACCAGCTACGCGCCGCTGCTGCGCCGTATCGCCCCTGACCTGGACTGGGAGACCGATGCCTACGCGAGCATCGAAGATCTGTTCGAAGCGATCACCAATGAGGAGATCGACTACACCATCGTCGACTCCAATATCCTGGCCCTGAACCGACGCTTCTTCCCGGCCATCCGCCCGGCATTCGAGCTCGAGCAGCGCCAGGATCTGGCCTGGGCTACCTTGCGCGATGACGATGACAGCCTGGTCCAGCGGATGCGGGAGTTCTTCGTTCTGGCCGAGCGCAACGAGCTGCTGGCCGAACTGCACCATCGCCACTACGACCATATCGAGGACTTCGAGCCGGTCGGCACCTTCACCTTCATGCGCCAGATCCGCGAGCGCCTGCCGCCGCTGCGGGCCTACTTCGAACAGGCCGGGCTGGACAACGATCTGGACTGGCGTTTGCTGGCCGCGGTCGGTTATCAGGAGTCGCATTGGAATCCCGATGCGGTGTCGCGCACGGGTGTGCGCGGCATCATGATGCTGACCCGTCGAACGGCGCAGCATCTGGGGGTGGAAAATCGGCGCGACCCCCGCCAGAGCATCGACGGCGGCGCGCGCTACCTGCGCTCGATCATCGACCGCCTGCCCGAACGGATCGAGCACCCGGATCGCCTGTGGCTGGCGCTGGCCGCCTACAACGTCGGCTACGGCCACCTGGAGGACGCCCGCGGCCTGACCCAGCGGCTGGGCGGAGACCCCGATCGCTGGCTGGATGTGCGCGACCACCTGCCCCTGCTGACCCAGGAGCGCTGGCACAGCCAGACCCGCTTCGGCTACGCCCGCGGCTATGAGCCGGTCCACTTTGTCGAAAACGTTCGCACCTTTTTCGAGATCCTGCTGTGGATGGAAGGGCGCGAGCATCCGCTGCTGGCGCAGGCGGAGGGGTAACCTTTGGGGATAGAGGGAAAAAGGGGTAGAGGGGAGAGGGCTTGGCCAGAGGCGGGGCAAATGCGGAGGCCGCAAGGTCGGCTTTACTGTACGCCCAGCTCTTTCCAAAGGCATCGGCCAGCGGCTTTTTCGATCGCGGCCAGGCGCTGCTCGTGGGCCGCGATTTCCTCGTCGCTGGCCCGCTGGACGCGCAGCCTGGACAGGTCGATACCCGCGACCTCGCCGCTGTCGTCACCCAGGTCGGGTTCGCCAAGCAGGTCCAGGCACAGATCGACCTGTCCGCCGGTCATCGCCAGGTAGACCTCGGCGAGCAGCTCGGCGTCGAGCAGGGCGCCGTGCAGCTCGCGGCCGGAATTGTCCACCTCGTAGCGCTTGCACAAGGCATCCAGGCCCACGCGCTGACCCGGATGCAGCTCGCGCGCCAGCACCAGCGTATCCAGAACACTGGCCAGCTTCTCGAGCTTCAGCTCGGGGTCGATACGCGCGAACTCGGCGTTCAAAAAGCCGACATCGAACGGCGCGTTGTGAATGATCAACTCCGAATCGCGGACAAACTCGATCAGATCGCCGACGATGTCGGCAAACTTGGGCTTGTCGGCGAGGAAGTC
This sequence comes from Gammaproteobacteria bacterium, assembly GCA_050485825.1. Classification (GTDB taxonomy): domain Bacteria; phylum Pseudomonadota; class Gammaproteobacteria; order Xanthomonadales; family Wenzhouxiangellaceae; genus Wenzhouxiangella. The sequence goes on along the minus strand of JBJHCC010000008.1, from coordinate 66,181 downwards.
ATCGCTGATACCGTGCACCACCAAGGCCCCGCCCTCGACCGCGCGCTCCGGATTCACATAGACATGAAACGTTCGTCCGGTGACCCGCCGCTCGATCAGCTCCAGGCAGCCGATCTCGATGATCCGATGACCCTCGCGGTGCTCGAGCCCGGTGGTTTCGGTGTCTAGTACGACCTGGCGCATGGCGTTAACGGGTGAGAGGGGGAGAACGAAGAAGGAAGAAGGACGAGGGACGGGCGCGGGACGACCGCTAGCCCAACCCGGCCGGCGAAGCCTGAGCGAACAGGCTCCTAGTCACGGGCAAAGCGTCGCGCCGCTGCGCTCGCCAATTCGTCGGCGCGCTCATTTTCAGGGTGGCCGCTGTGGCCCTTGACCCAGTGCCACTGAACCTGGTGGCGCTGCACGGCCTGATCGAGACGCTGCCACAGCTCGGCGTTCTTGACCGGCTTTTTCGCCGAGGTCTTCCAGCCGTTGCGCTTCCAGTTGGCCAGCCATTCGAGCATGCCCTTGCGCACGTACTGGGAGTCCGTGGTGAGCACCACATCGCAGGGCCGCTTGAGCGCTTCCAGGGCCTGGATAGCCGCCATCAGCTCCATCCGGTTGTTGGTGGTATCGGCCTCGCCACCGGACAGCTCGCGCTCGGTATCGTTCCAGCGCAGCAGCGCGCCCCAGCCCCCGGGGCCCGGGTTGCCGAGGCAGGCGCCGTCGGTCCAGACCTTGACCGCTTCGCTCATGCCGCTCGACAAAGACTGGCCGCCGCCGACTGCGGCATCAGGACTGGACGCCGGAACTTCATCGGCCGAACCAGGGCCGGACGCCGCGGCTTGCGCGCCATCAACACCAGCACCGGAGTCAGACCGGGCACCAGCCCTCGCCACTGACTGGCTGCAGGCACGCTCAGCTTGAGCTGATGACGGGCATGGCGAAGCTGCAGATGCGGCCAGCTCGGCAACCGCAGCGCGTCTCGGCCCAGCTCTCGCCAGGCGAGACGATGCCAGGGATTGGCCGACACGGACACCAGCAAGCCACCCGGCTTGAGGACACGCAGGATCTCGTCGAGCGGATCGGCGCTGACGGCGGGCTGCCACAGATGCCGCGCCAGAACGGCCGGCACCGATTCATCGTCGAGCGGCCATTCATCCAGATGGGCCCGTAGCGGCCAGACCACGCTGCTGTCGTCGAACAGCAGGCGCGTGCGCGGCCGGTCGACGGACGGCGATGGGCCCAGCGCCGGCGCCACTTCCAGCAGCCACTCGGCCTGACAATCGGCGAACGCGGACTGAACCAGCCGGCTCTCGACCGGCTGCAAACTGGCAAAGCCGACAGTTTTCATCGGGACGATAGAATGCGGGGATCCACTTGCCAAAGGATACCAGAAGCCCATGCCTGAACGAACCCGCTTCGAGGCCATTCCCGCTTTTCAAACCAACTACGTCTGGGCCCTGCACAACGGCCGCGATTGCGCCCTGGTCGACCCCGGCTCGGCGGCGGAACCGCTGACCTTCCTGGTTGAGAAGGGCTTGCGCCTGTGCGCCGTGCTGCTGACTCACCACCATGCTGATCATATCGGCGGCGTCGACGAGATCATTGCCCGCCATCCGGTTCCGGTCTGGGGCCCGACCGATCCGCGCATCCCGCGGGTGGACCACGCGGTGGCAGAAGGCGACGTCGCTCGGGTTCCGGAGCTCGGCCTGGAACTCGCCGTTCTCGAAACCCCGGGCCACACCAGCAGCCATATCGTCTTCCACGACGAGTCCGCCCTGCTCGCCGGCGACACCTTGTTCTCGATCGGCTGTGGCCGCCTGTTCGAGGGCAGCGCTGAGCAGATGCAGCGCTCACTGGACAAGCTGGCCGCCCTGCCCGACCAGCTCCGGGTCTACTGCGCGCACGAATACACCGTCGACAATTGCCGCTTTGCGCTGGCCATCGAGCCGGACAACCGCGCGCTCCAGGCCCGCGCTCGCGAGGCGCGGCGGCTGCGCGCGGCCGACCAGATCACGCTGCCGTCGACGCTGGGTGATGAGCGCGCCGCCAACCCCTTTCTGCGCACCCGGGTAGACAGCGTCATCGAGGCGGCCCAGGCCCGAGCGCCCGAGGCTGGCAGCGATCCGGCCTCCGTATTCGGGGTGATCCGGCGCTGGAAGGACGAGTTCTAGGCCTAGATCCCTTGATCAGTCGGCGCCAGCTATTGAAAGCGATCCTGGAAGATGACGGATTTGTCTTCGGGAGTGATGCAGGCGGGGAAATTGGCGGCGATGCGAGTATTGATCAGGTTCGCCACCGCAGGCGCCAGCTCCAGCAGGACCGGCCCGCAGTTAGCCGCATTCGGCCCGACCAGCTGGCAATAGCTCATCAGCGTGCCCGTGCCGGCCGCCGGACAGCTCACCGGGCCCGCGTAACAGCCGGGTTCGGCGTTGAAGCACTGATCCAGCGGCGGATTGAAGCAGTGGGTATGCGGCGAGCCCAGGTTATGGCCGATTTCATGGGCGAACACTCGCGCGCTTTGAGCCAGCGGGACCCAGCTGCCATAGAACAATTGATTGACCGAGTAGCTGCCTCCAACACTTTGAGCCTGGCAGTAGGAATCCAGCCAGGCGATGCCGGAAGCCTGATTTTCAGCCGGGGCCCGCCCTGAGATCAGCGCCGCATGGGTTCGCGCCACGCTGCCCTGGTTCGCGAACCACCAGCTGCCGAACTCGAGCAGCGCCGCCTCGCTGGCCGGCGCCTGATTCACGGTGTAGGGATCACTGCCCACCCGGAGGATCACATCGGCGAGCTGAAAGCGCAGATTGACGTCGCGTTCAAAAATGGTGTTGCTGACCAGCATGAGCTCTTCGATCCAGCTCGCAGCCGCCGATAGATTGTTGCTGAACCGCCGCTGCAGCCATTCCTTGTCCGTGTCGATGGCCAGTCGACCGATGCGAAGCTCGCCCGCACGCACTGTCCTGCCGGTGACAGGGCCAAAGCGAAAATCCTGCTGGCTCGAGGGGCCTTGGGGATGGCCGCTGCAGCTGGAGATCAGGGACTGGCCATCCGGCAGCAGGGCGTCCGACGGCAAACCGAGAAACCTCAGGCCATCGGGCTCGGCATAGGCACGCAAGGTCTCCAGACCCGTTCGCCCGGTGACAGCACCGCCCCAACCTGCCTCGTCGTCAAGCTGCCACAGTACCAGATGCGCCGAGCCGTCCTCGGCCTGCCCGGCCAGGAACACGCGCGCGCCAGGCTGGAACAGGCGACGAACACCATCTTCTTCGACAAGGACGCGCGCGGTCGGCGCATACAGGTCGATCCGCTCCAGACGCACCGGACCGCGGCGATCCGCACCCAGCGGCATCGATGCCAGCCTGAGCGACTCGCCCACAGCCAGGGCCTCCAGTGCGGCAGCCTCTTGCCACGACCAGTCCACCGCCAGCACCACCGGCGCTGCCAGCCAGCTCAGCACCAGAGTCAAGCCCCTTATCGCCCCCCCGCAGCCCGTTCCCGAAAATCCAGTTCGCTTTGCAGGCACAGCCGATCTCCATATTGTCGAGCCAGCAGGATACCGCTCCGACCTCGCGGGAAGTAGACCAAAAAGGAAAAAGGCCGCCGCCAAGCGCACCCAGTCCTGCCCGTCTGCCGGCGGGCTTCGAGCGGTGCCGGCGGTTCGCTCTTCAGTATCGCTATGCGGAGCCGCGGAAGCCCGCCGCGAAACGGAACCCGGCCCAGGCCGCAAGCGGCCAGCTGCTGATGGCGATCAGCAAATAGCAGCTCGCGGCCAACCAGCGCTCAGAGGCCAACAGCAGCAGCAGCTCCAGGCTGAAAAAGGAGAAAGTGGTGAATCCGCCGCACAGGCCGGCCATCCAGAACGCCTGTCCGCCGGGACCGAGCGGAAAGCGCCCCTCCGGCTGACCGAGCGCGACCAGCACGCCGATCAGCGCTGAACCGAGAAGATTGACCAGGACGGCAGTCCAGGGAAAGTACCCCGGCGCCAGCATCGGGCCGGCCAGCGCGATCGAAAACCGCAACAGACTGCCAATGCTGCCGCCGAGCGCGGCCAGGCCGAGCAAGCGCGGCCAGGCTGTTGCCGTCAGCATCAGCCAGACCCCATCAGCCAGGCCGCCACGAGCAGCCCGACAGCGGCAAGCAGCAAGCCACCGGACACGCTGGCGAACAGGTACAGGACCATCAGCCGGCCGCGCCCGGCCCGAAACAGCATCAAACACTCGAGGCTCAGGCTGGAGACCGTGGTGAAGCCGCCCAGCACGCCGTAGCCCAGCAGCAGAAAAGTCGACGACAGACCGCCGTCCAGCGCCAGCATCCAGCCGCACAGCAGGCCGATCAGCAAGCTGCCGCTCAGATTGACGATCAGCGTACCGTGCGGCCACTGGCCCGGCAGCGCGGGCAACCAGCACTGGGCGATCAGCACCCGGGCCGCCGCGCCCAGTCCGCCGCCCAGCGCCACAGCGAGCCACAGCAGCGGACCGACGCCAGGCTCGCTCATTCAGCGGCGATGGAAAACTCGAGCGGGGGCAGGCCATCGATACGAGCCAGCACGCGGTCGCCACGATGCAGCCCACCGACCCCGGCCGGCGTGCCGGTGAAGATCAGATCGCCCGCGCCCAGGCTGACCTGCTCTGACAGCCGGGCCAGCAATTCGGATACCGACCAGATCATCTCGCCCAGGCTGGCCTGCTGGCGGACCATCCCGTTGACCTCGAGGCTGATCTGACGGTCATCCTGCGGCTGCCACTGTGCCACAGGCACGACCATGCCGACCGGCCCGGACTGATCGAAGCCCTTGGCCATCTCCCAGGGCTGGCCGCCCTTCTTCAGGCGCGCCTGAGCGCAGCGTCGGGTCAGATCCACGCCCACGGCAAAACCGTAAATCAAGGCCGGCCAGTCCGCCGCCGGAATCTGCCGCCCGCCGCCGGCCAGCAGCACGACCAGTTCGACCTCGTGATGCAGGTCTTCGGTCGCCGGCGGGTAGCGAACCTCGCGGAAGCCACCGACCGCGGAAGCGGGCTTGGCGAAGAAGACCGGGTCCGAGCGAGTCGGGTCCACCCCCATCTCGCGGGCATGCTCGGCGTAGTTGCGACCTACGCACCAGACCTGCCGGACCGGGAACACCCCGCCGCCGGCAACGGGCAGCTCGGGCGGCTGCCAGCAGACCACGGCGCTCATCCGAGGGCGCGGATGCCGACCGCCTCGCGCAAGCGGCCGATAAAGGGGGCGCTGATGTCGCGCGCGCGCTCGGCGCCGCGCTCGAGCTCTTCCTCGACCCGGGACGGGTCGTTGATCAGGGCCTCGTAGCGCTCGCGCGGCGCTTCCAGCTCGCGATTGATCAACTCGAACAGCTGCTGCTTGGCCTCGCCCCAGGCAATGCCGTCGGCATAGGCCTGGCGCATGGCGACGCGCTGGGCCGGGCTGGCGAAGGCAGCGTAGACCGAAAACAGGGTCGAGCCGTCCGGGTCCTTGGGCTCGCCCGGCTGCTGCGAGTTGGTCACGATCTTCATGATCGCTTTCCTGAGCTGCTTTTCCGGCAGCCACAGCGGGATGGTGTTGTCATAGCTCTTCGACATCTTGCGCCCGTCGGTGCCCGGCAGAGTGGCGACGTGCTCGTCGACTTCGGCCTCCGGCAGCACGAAATGCTCGCCGTAGCGATGATTGAAGCGCTGGGCGATATCGCGGGCCATTTCGAGGTGCTGGACCTGGTCCTTGCCCACCGGCACCCGGTGCGCGTTGAACATCAGAATGTCGGCCGCCATCAGCACCGGGTAGCAGAACAGGCCCATGGTGATACCGAAATCGGCGTCCTCGCCGCTGCGGCCGTTGTCGTCGACCGCGGCCTTGTAGGCATGGGCGCGGTTCATCAGGCCCTTGGCGGTGACGCAGGTCAGAAGCCAGGTCAGTTCGGGAATCTCGGGGACGTCGGACTGGCGATAGAACACGGCGCGCGAAGTGTCCAGGCCCAGCGCCAGCCAGGTGGCGGCAATTTCCAGGGTCGAGCGCTGGACCCGCTCCGGATCCTCGCACTTGACCAGGGCGTGATAGTCAGCCAGGAAGTAGAATGATTCCACGTCGCTGGCGCGGCTGGCCGCGATCGCCGGCTTGATCGCACCGACATAATTGCCCAGATGCGGCGTGCCGGTGGTGGTGATGCCGGTCAGTACGCGCTGCTTGCTGCTCATGTTTGTGCCGAGTGTCGCCGATCGCTTCAGCGTCGTATTGTAGCGGCTGATCCGCGCCCCACGCCCTCTCATCATTCGGTCGCCGATGTCCGACACACCCCTGATCCGAGCCAGCTATCTGGCCCACCGGCCCGAGCAGGCGCCCGAGGCGCTGGCCGAAGCCATTGCCCGTGAGCAGAGCCTGGAAATCCTCCCCGAGCTGATCCCGCAGGAACTGGCCCGGGTATGGCTGGGGCAGGTGCTGGCGGTAGCGCGTGTCAATGAGGACTGCTGGCGGCTGGAGATCGGCTTTCCGGAAGCGCTGGCCTCGGCCCAGCTGGGTCAGCTGCTGCAGCTGGCCTACGGCAACGTCTCCTTCTATCCCCGCATCCGCCTGATCGATCTCGCCCTGCCGGATGGTCTGCTCGCCCGTTTTCACGGGCCGAGCGTCGGCGCAAGCGGCATTCGCTCGCGGCTTGAGGCGCCGCGACGGCCGCTGCTGATCGGCGTGCTCAAGCCGCGCGGCAGCTCGGCCGAACATCTGGCCGGCATTGCCCAGGCCTTCGCGGCGGGCGGCGGCGACATTCTCAAGGACGACCAGAATCTGGTCGATGAGGACCTGGCGGCCTTCGAGCAGCGGGTAAGACTATGCGCCGAAGCCATCGACCGGGCCAGCCAGGCCAGCGGTCGTCCTTGCCTGTACTTCGCCAACGTGGCCGGCAGCGGCGAGCATCTGCGGCGACAGCTCGAGATCGTCGCGGACCTGGGCATTGCCGGCGTCGTTCTCTGCCCCTGGGTCATGGGCCTGGAAACCGCTTCCGCCGCGGCGCGCGACCACGGCCTGATGTGGCTGGCCCACCTGGCCATGGCCGGCAGCTTTACCGAGCCCGAGGATCGCGGCATCTGCCCGAGCCTGATCTTCGGGCTGCTGCCCCGCCTGGCCGGCGCCGATCTGGTCGTCTACCCTGGCTCGGGCGGACGCCTGAGCCTGAGCCGGCCCGAGCTGGGCGAGCGGATCGAACAGCGCCTGCTCGAACCGCTGGCGCAGCTGAAGTCCAGTCTGCCCTGTATCGGCGGCGGCAAGGACATGGATCAAGCCACAGCGGGTCAGAGGATCACGGCGGGCGGCGTGGTGATGGGCGGGGCGCTGCTGCGCCACGGCCAGGCGCTCGAGGCCGCCGTGCGGTCAATGATTCGGCGACTCGCCAGCGAGGCTTGATGCCGAGTCCCGACCGCAAAGATCTACAGCTTCAGTAATATTAACGCTGGGTGATCTGATGGCGGACATGAGCAGCGAAGCGACATCGCCTTGGCATGCGCTGACTGGGGACGAAGTATTGCGCCAGCTCGACAGCGCCGTCCACGGTTTGGGCACCGAGGAAGCCGGGAGCCGGCTCAAGACCCACGGTCCTAACGCTCTGCCCGCAGCGCGCAAGAAACCGGCCTGGCTGCGCTTTCTGGCCCAATTCCACAATGTGCTGATCTATGTGCTGCTGGCCGCCGCCGTCATTGCCGGGGCGCTGGGGCATCTGATCGACACTGCCGTGATCGCCGCCGTGGTCCTGATCAATGCTGCCATCGGCGTCGTCCAGGAGGGCAAGGCCGAAAAGGCGATGGAGGCGATCGGCCAGATGCTGGCCTTGAAGGCCCGGGTCCGCCGCAACGGCCGCTGGCAGACCGTGCCGGCCGAGCAGCTGGTCCCGGGCGATGTGGTCCAGGTCAAATCCGGCGACAAGGTGCCGGCGGATATTCGCCTGCTGGAATCGCACGGCCTGCGCGTCGACCAGGCCGCGCTGACCGGGGAATCGCTGCCGGTCGGCAAGGACGCCACGAGCGTGGCCGAAGACACGGACCTGGCCGACCGGCGCTGCATGATCCACTCCGGCGTCATGACGACCAACGGCCAGGCCGTCGGCGTGGTCGTGGTCACCGGCGCCGACACCGAGCTGGGTCGGATCAGTGGCATGCTGCAAACCGTCGAGACCCTGACCACGCCGCTGCTCAGACGGATCAACGCCTTTGCCCGGCTGTTGACGATGATCATTCTGGTCGTCGCCGCCCTGGTCATTGCCGTTGGCGCCCTGCGCCACGGCATGCCGCTGGCCGAGGGCCTGCTCGCCGGCATCGCCCTGGCCGTGGCCGCAATCCCCGAGGGTCTGCCGGCGATCATTACCATCACGCTGGCGATCGGGGTACAGCGCATGGCCCGGCGCCAGGCCATCATCCGCCGCCTGCCGGCAGTGGAAACCCTGGGCTCGGTCAACATCATCTGCTCCGACAAGACCGGCACATTGACCCGCAATGAGCTGCGCGTTCGCGCTGTCGCGCTGGCCGAAGACGCGGAGGCCAGCGATGCTCCGGCCCTGGACGGCCCTGCGGGCAAGGCCCTGCTGCGAGCCAGCGTGCTGTGCAATGATTTCGACCCGGCGCATGAGGGCGGGGATCCGCTGGAAAAGGCGCTGATCGAAATGGTGGTCGACAACGGCGCCGATCCCGGGTCGATCCGCGACGAACATCCGCGATTGGCGCTGATTCCGTTTTCGTCCGAGCACAAGTACATGGCCGCCTTGAGCCGCCGCCTGATCACCGTCAAAGGGGCGCCCGAGGCGGTGCTGGAGCGCTGCAGCCAGGCACTCGGCGAAAACGGCGAGCAGCCGCTGGACCCTGATCACTGGCATCGGCGCCTGGACAAGCTCACCGGCCGGGGGCTGCGCGTGCTCGCCATTGCCGAGCGCCAGCTCGACCGCGACCTCGATACCCTGGACGATGCGCGCGACGTGCAAGGCCTGAACCTGCTCGGCCTGGTCGGCTTCGCCGATCCCCCGCGCGAGGAGGTTCCCATGGCGATTGCCGCCTGCCAAAGCGCGGGCGTGCGGGTCAAGATGATCACCGGGGACCATGCTGCGACGGCGCTGGCCATTGCCCGCGAGCTGAAGATCAGCGGGCCCGAGGATGACGTTCTGAGCGGGCGTGAGATCGACGGGATGGACGACGAAGCCTTGCGCGCGGCGGTCATGGCCACACCCGTGTTCGCCCGCACCACACCCGAGCACAAGCTGCGCCTGGTCAAGGCTTTGCAGGCCAACCACCAGGTGGTAGCGATGACCGGCGACGGTGCCAACGACGCCCCCGCCCTGAAGCGCGCCGATATCGGCGTGGCGATGGGCATCAAGGGCACCGAGGCCTCGCGCCAGGCGGCCGAGATGGTGCTGGCCGACGACAATTTCGCGACCATCGTCGGCGGCGTCGAGGAAGGCCGCGGCGTGTACGACAACATCCGCAAGGCCGTGCTGTTCGTGCTGCCGACCAACGCCGCCCAGGCCGCGGTCATCGTGCTCGCCGTGCTGGCCGGATTCAGCCTGCCGATCACTCCGGTTCAGATTCTCTGGGTCAACATGGCCGTGGCCGTGACCCTGGCCCTGTCGCTGGCCTTCGAACCACTCGAGGCTGATATCATGCGTCGGCGTCCGCGGCCGATGGACCAGCCGCTGCTGAGCTCATTCATCGTCGCCCGGGTGCTGTGGGTGGGCGCGCTGCTAACCGCCGGCACCTTCGCCCTCCACCAATGGGTGCTGAGCGGCACCGGCAGCGAAGCCCTGGCCCGGACCATGGCGGTCAACGTGCTGGTCGCCGGCCAGATCAGCTATCTGTTCAACTGCCGCCGCTGGCAGCTGTCCAGCCTGGATCCTGGGATGCTGGGCTCCAACGGCTGGTCCTGGCTGACGGCGGGGCTGCTGATTATCATGCAGCTACTGTTCACTTATTTGCCGGCTGCCCAGCTGGTCTTCAGCACCCAGGCCATGCCGGCCCACTACTGGGCGCTGATGGCAGCGTTCGCATTACTGGTATTCACGTTGGTCGAGATTGAGAAAGCCGTTACCCGGCGGCTGGGTCTGGCCTGGGCCTCACCTGGCGGAGCACACTGAAACATGCTGATTTCCCTTCGACAGCTGGACTACAGCATCGGCGGCCCGCTGCTGCTGGAGCAGGTCAATCTCGACATCGGCCCGAATGAACGGGTCGCCCTGGTCGGGCGCAACGGCGCCGGCAAATCGACGCTGCTGAAGCTGATTGCCGGCGAAATCGCCCCCGATGATGGCCAGATCGTGCTGGGCGCCGGGGTACGCGTGGCTCGGCTCCAGCAGGAAGTCCCGGCCGGCGCCGAGGGCAGCGTTTTCGATCAGGTCGCCGCTGGCCTGGGTGAAGTCGGCAGCCTGCTGGCCCGCTACCACCAGGCCAGTCAGAGCGCCTTCGATAGCGCCGTCATGGCCGATCTGCAGGCCCGCATCGAAGCGGTCGGCGGTTGGGATCTGGACAACCAGGTCAACCGGGTCCTGGAGCTGCTCGGCCTTGATGGCGACCAGGCTTTTGCCGCGCTGTCCGGCGGGATGAAGCGGCGTGTGCTGCTAGGCCAGGCGCTGGTGCAGCGCCCTGACCTGCTGCTACTGGACGAGCCGACCAACCACCTCGATATCGAAGCGATCGAATGGCTGGAGGCCTTTCTGGTCCATTTTCCCGCCAGCCTGGTCTTCGTCACCCACGATCGGCGCTTTCTGCGGGCGCTGGCCACGCGCATCGTCGAAATCGATCGCGGCCAGGTCAGCTCCTGGCCGGGCGACTGGGCCAACTATCTCCGGCGGGTGGAGGAGCGCGCGCATGCCGAAGCGCATGAGCAGGCCCGCTTCGACAAGCGCCTGGCCGCCGAAGAAGTCTGGATCCGGCAGGGCATCAAGGCGCGCCGGACGCGCAATGAGGGCCGCGTACGCGCACTGAAGCGGATGCGCGAGGAACGAGCCCAGCGGCGCGAGCGCGAGGGCCAGGTCAACCTGAATATCGCCACCGCCGCGCGCTCGGGCCGCAAGGTGATCGAAGCCCGAGATCTGCATTTCAGATGGGGCGAGCGAACCATCGTCGACCAGCTCACCACCACCATCATGCGCGGTGATCGCGTCGGCCTGATCGGGCCCAACGGCAGCGGCAAGTCGACCCTCATTCGCCTGCTGCTCGGCCAGCTTGCCCCGGACCGGGGCGATGTCGTGCTCGGCACCGGACTGGAGATCGCCTACTTCGACCAGCACAGAGCGCAGCTTCGAGACGACTGGTCGGCCGCGGACAACGTCGCCGAGGGGCGCGACTTCGTCGACATCAACGGCAAGCAGAAACACATCATCGGCTACCTGCAGGATTTCCTGTTCACGCCCGAGCGGGCCAGGGCGCCGATCGTCAAGCTCTCGGGCGGCGAGCGCAACCGCCTGCTGCTGGCCAAGTTGTTCGCCCGCCCGGCCAATCTGCTGGTGATGGACGAACCGACCAATGATCTGGACGCCGAAACCCTGGACCTGCTGGAGGAACTGCTCGCCGACTACCCCGGTACGCTGCTGCTGGTCAGCCACGATCGCGCCTTCCTGGACAACGTGATTACCAGCACCCTGGTACTGGAAGGCGACGGCCGCATCGGCGAATACGTCGGCGGTTACAGTGACTGGTTGCGCCAGCGCGCCGCTGCGCAGGCCGAGGCGGAGCGGTCGAGCCCGGCCGTGGGCGCCGCGGCGGGCGCGAAAAGCCCGTCACCGGCGCCGCCGAAGGCGGCCAAGCTCAGCTACAAGCTGGCGCGGGAGCTCGCGCAGCTGCCGGCCCGCGTCGAAGCGCTGGAAAGCGCCATCGAACAGGCCGGCGCGGCGATGAACGATCCGGCTTTCTACCAGCAAACGCCAGAGCAGATCAGCGCGGCCGGCGAGCGCCTCAATGCCCTGCAGGCCGAACTCGATGCCGCCTACGCGCGCTGGGAAACGCTGGAATCAGGGGTCGATTGACGCTTCGAATCGATCCTGGAACAGCTCGTCGGTGAACTCGATGACCTCGATCTCACGCTGAACCGCCAACGCCGGCAGCCAGTTCGAATCACCCGGCTGGACGGCTTCGACCACGATCAGCCCAGGCTCTCCGCTCAGCAGCAGGGTCTGGCCATCCAGCTCGCCCGGCCCGGACAGCACCGACAGCGCGACCGGCAGACCGGATTCGGTCGAGACATTCAGTTCGATCGCCGGCACATTCGACAGCACCGGCGCCGGCTGCGGAAACTGGATGCTCTGCTCCGCGCGCAGGATTTCGTAGCTGGCCAGCAGCGGCTCGCGCCAGCCTGGCGCCGTGGCGATCAGGGCGTAGACGCCGGCATCGACCGGCGGCTCGGTTTGGCCGTCGTAGCTCACGATCAAGTCCTCGACCGGGGGATCGGTCGCGATGACGGCCGGCCGGGGCTGGCCGTTGAAGACGACCTGCGGATCGACCAGTTCCAGGGCCAGACCTTCAGCGTAGCGACCCAGCAGGTAGCCCTGGACAAGATTGGCGATCAGCAAATCGTAGGCGTTGGCATTGAAATGGAAGCAGTCCAGACCGCCGAACAGGAAACGCTCGCGCATTGCCGAGGCCGGGCTGGGACGGCTCAAATCGCCGGGCGGGGGCAGGGTTCCGGGCGGATTCCCGGGCAGCCCCAGGGCATTTTGCGCCTGCCCAAGCTGAGCGACGTGATGCAGGCGCGGATCGGCGGCTGCAAAGGCATCGACCGCCGCGATCACTTCAGTCGCCGCGGTGTTGACCTGCAGCGGTGTCGGCTGGCCGAGGCTGTTCCACAGCGGCGAGCAGGCGAAGGTCCAGATCAGGCCATTGCGAGTGTCCTCGAAATTCGGATAGTCGTACAAGCTGAAGACGATATCGATATCGGGACGACGCTGAAAGACGTAGTCGGTGATGACACCAAGATCAAACAGAATGGCGTTGATCAGGGTCTGGAACTGCTCCGGAGTGAAGTTGACATTCCAGGTATCGAGAAAATCGTTGCCGCCGAGCGTGATCTGCAGGGTGTCGATATGCGGAAACTGGCTCAGCGCATTCTCGAGACGCTGCAGATTGGCCGGCTGGACCCAGTCGGCAGCGGTGCTGCCACTGGTGGTGGTCAAGGCGCCATTCGGCACCACCAGATTCAAGCCGCTGGAACCGAAAACCCGAGCGTGGGAGCCATCCAGCCACTGCTCCTCAGCCCAGCTGTCGCCCACGATCAGCAAGCGAACCGGCACCTGCGCCGACACATTGGAACAGGCAAAACAAAGCAGCAAACAGGCGAATGCGCCCAGCCGTGGCATCATGCAATTTCTCCCCGTGATGGTGATTGGATGCCGCCCTCCCGGCGGCCCGCGGATGATAGCCCATAATCGCCATGCCGTCGCAAAGCGAGCCGCCGGCCGCTGCGCCTGCTTGCGCGAGCTCGGCAGCGGCCGCAACAATGCGCCCATGACTGATTCCCCCGAATCCAGCGAAGCCAGCACCACGATCAGACCCCCGGCCAGCGCTGTCGCCGATGTACCCGCGCTCAGCCTGATTGTCCCGCTGGGCCCGACCGAGCCCCTGCCGAGCGAGTTGCTGGGCAGCCTGGCCAGCTTGAGCGGTTTTGCCGAAGGTCTGGTCGCCGCTACCGAGCCGCTGCAACACGATCTGCCGCTCGGCTGGCGGGCGACCGTGTCGACCGCTGGACGTGGCCGCCAGCAGAACGCTGCGGCGGCCGCGGCGAGCGGGCGCTGGCTGCTGTTTCTGCACGCCGATTCGCGGATTGATGGCGGCGCCTGTCGAGCCCTGCGGCACTTTGTTGACAGCGCGCCGGATGCCATCGGCTACGCCTGGCTGCGCTTTGCCAGCGACGGCCCGCGCCAGACCTGCCTGAACGCGATCGGCGCCAATCTGCGCTCGCGCTGGCTGGGCCTGCCCTACGGTGACCAGGCGCTTTGCCTGCCGGCAGCGTGGTTCCTGCGTCTCGGCGGCTTTCGCGAGGATCTGAGCCGCGGCGAGGACCTGGACCTGGTCGTTCGCGCCCGCCTCCTCGGATTACGGACGCGGCCGCTGAACTTTACCATCGAAACCAGTGCCCGCCGCTACCGCGAGCGCGGCTGGCTGCGAACGAGCTGGGCGCATCAACGCGCTGCCCTGCGCCTGATTCGCGATGCTCGCCGTAATCGGGCCTACAGCCGATGACCGCCGTCGCGATCTTTGTCAAGACGCCGGGACACTCGCCGCTGAAGACCCGCCTGGCCGCCAGCACTGGCGCAGCCTGGGCCGAACATTGGCATCGGCTTGCCGCCAGCGCGGTGGCCGCCGCGGCGGTGGAGGCCGCGATCGGGCCTGTGCTCTGGGCCGTGGCCGAAGCGGAAGCCAGCGAACATCCGCTATGGTCGAAGCTGCCGGTCATCCAGCAGCCGAGGGGCGGCCTCGGCACGCGCATGCAATCCATCCACGATCGACTGGTTCGGGACCATGGCAGCGCCCTGCTGCTGGGTGCCGACGCGCCGCAGCTCGACCCCACCTGCCTGTTCCAGGCCGCGGCCTGGCTGCAGGAGAGTTCGGCGCCGCGCTTGTGTCTGGGGCCAGCCGCCGACGGCGGCTTCTGGACCTTCGGCTCTAACTGCCCGATCCCGCTGCCCTGCTGGACCGGCGTCGACTACAGTCGCCCGGACACAGCCCTTGATTTTCAGGCCGCGCTGACGGGATTGGGCGAGTGGCTCGTTCTGCCGCCGCTGACCGATCTGGATGAATTCGCCGATCTGCCAGCGGTACTTGCCGAGCTGCGCCGACTGCCCGGTGCACTGCCCGCACAGCGGGCGCTGCTGGCCTGGCTGGAAGCCAACCCGGCCCTGGGGGCGCCAACCCAGGCCAGGCACCATTGTTGACGGTCGAGGCCCTACACTCGTACCCATGGACTGGCTGGCACAGGAACCGCTGATTCGATTGACCGCCTTTGGCGGCACGCTGGGCCTGCTGCTGCTGGTTCAGCGACGCTGGTCGGCTCGCGGCGATGCACGCTGGTCGCGTCGGCAGGCGGTCAATCTCGGCCTGGTCGCGATCAACACCCTGTGCCTGCGGCTGTTCTTCCCGCTGCTGGCGGTCGGCCTGGCCATCATCGTTCATGACGCTGGCGGCGGCCTGTTCGGCTGGCTGGACTGGCCGCTCTGGCTGGCCATCCCGGCCGCGGTTCTGCTCCTCGATCTGGCCATTTACTGGCAGCACAGGTTGATGCACCGGCTGCCCTGGCTCTGGCGCCTGCACCGCGTTCATCACACCGACCCGGGCTTTGACGTGACCACCGGGGTGCGCTTTCACCCGCTGGAGATCATGCTGTCGATGCTGATCAAGCTGGGTCTGGTCTGGTTGCTCGGCCCGCACCCGCTCGCGGTGCTGATCTTCGAGCTGCTGCTGGCCAGCGGCGCATTGTTTACTCACTCCGACTTCGCCCTGCCGCGCTGGCTCGACCGGCGCCTGCGCTGGCTGTTGGTCACCCCATCCATGCACCGCATTCATCACTCGACCTGGCAGCCGGAGACCGACAGCAATTACGGCTTTCATCTTTCCGTCTGGGACCGCCTGTTCGGCAGCTACCGCGCCGAACCGCGCGAGGATGAACGTCGCATGCCAATCGGGCTCGATAGCTTTCGTGACCCGGCCCAACTGGGACTGGGCCGGCTGCTGCTGAGTCCGTTTCGTAGCCCTCCGAACAGCCCGCCGTCCCGGCCGGCAAAACCCTGACCTGAAGCTTGTCGAACCCTCATGCGTGATACCTGGCCCCTGCTCAAGTCGTCCGACTTCCCGCCAATTCGGCGCGACCGCCTTTCCACCCTGCAGCTCAATCTCGGCTACCTGTGCAATATCGCCTGTTTGCACTGCCACGTGGCCGCCGGCCCGACGCGCAAGGAGTTGATGGACCAGCCCACCATGCGGCTGGCGCTCGACGTGGCCAGAAGCTTGTCGGTCAGAACCCTGGACCTGACCGGCGGATCCCCGGAAATGAACCCTCATTTTCGCTGGCTGGTCAGCGAAGCCAGGGCCGCTGGCCTCCACGTCATGGATCGCCTCAATCCGACCATCATGGAAGAACCGGGCTATGAGTGGGTCGGCGAGTTCCTGGCCCGGCACCGGGTCGAAGCCATCGCCTCCCTGCCCTGCTACAGCGCCGACAACGTCGACGCCCAGCGCGGCAATGGTGTGTTCGAAGCCTCGATCAAGGCGCTCAAGACGCTGAACGAGCTGGGCTACGGGGATCCGGCATCAGGCCTGCAGCTGAACCTGGTCTACAACCCGCTGGGCCCGAAGCTTCCACCGCCGCAGCAAGGCCTGGAGGCTGACTACAAGCGCTTCCTGGCCGACGCCTTCGGCATTCGCTTCAATCGCCTGTTCACCATCACCAACATGCCGATCAAGCGCTTCGGCTCGGTCCTGCTGGCGCGCCACCAGTTCGAGGACTACATGCAGCTGCTCAAGGCGGCGTATCGGCCTGCCAACCTCGAGTCGGTGATGTGTCGCGACCTGATCAGCGTCGACTACCAGGGCTATCTGTACGACTGCGACTTCAATCAGATGCTCGGCCTGCCCCTGGGCGGCGGCAGGCAACGTCAGCATCTGTCGGATCTGCTGGACCAACCCGAGCCGCCGCGCCGGATCGGCGTTGCCGACCACTGCTATGGCTGCACGGCCGGCCAGGGATCGAGCTGCGGCGGCGCCCTGTCGGCAGCCAGTTGAGCGCGATTGCAGGAATTCCCTGCGGCCCTGGGCGCAGCCGCCGCCGCAAGCAACCGCCTGGCAGACGGGCCGGAGACGGACAAAGACGATGCGCTTGGCTTATCCTTTCGCCTATGGCTGCAGGGATGCCAACATTGTCAATCAGGGGATCAGTCCGGCGACTGGCGAGGATGTCCGGGCCGGCATGAGCGAGATCACCCGTCTGCTCAGCAACGCCGACGGGGGCGCCGATTTGCGGGCCGTGTTCGAGCGCCTGTATCCGGAGCTCAAGATTCTGGCCCGGGCGCGACTGGCGGCGCTTTCTCCCGGCCAGACGCTGACCCCCACCGTTCTGGTTCATGAGGCCTATGTTCGTCTGATCCAGGCTGAGACCCTGGACCTGAAGAGCCGCCGGCATTTCTTCGCCTGTGCCGGCCAGGCCATGCGCAACATCATCGTCGACAGTCTGCGGGCCGCCAGCGCCGACAAGCGCGGCGGTGGCCAGGCCGCCATCACGCTGACCGAGAACCTGCCTGGCGAAGGCATGTCGGCGAACCTGCTCGATCTGGATGAAGCGCTGAACGAGTTGGATCAGATCAATCCGCGCCAGCGCGAGCTGGTCGAGATGCGCTTTTTTGCCGGGCTGGCCATTCGCGAGATTGCGGAGCTGCTGGAGCTTCCCGAGCGCAGCTGCTGGCGCGAGTGGCAGCGCGCCCGGGCCTTTCTCCACGCCCGCATGGAGGATCGCTGAGCAGCGCCCCAGGCCCGGCGTTGTTGCCGTTCCACGCCACCGCCAGCCGGCGGCACTCAGCGCCCGGCGCCATCTCGACGACGGCGTTGTGCCATCATGTGCCGATGAAAAAACGCTATCTCCAGGGCCCGGCGCTTGCGGTCCGTTGTCTCCTGCTCGGCCTGATGATGTTGACCCTGGCCGCCTGCGGCTCCCGCCAGGTCCAGGATTCACTGGCCGGGTCCACCGCTCAGCGCCTGGTCACCCATGGCATTGATGATCTGGTTCGCGCACTCCCCGAAAGCGATTTCGCGCCGCTGCGCGGCAGCCGCCTGCGCCTGGACAGCCACTTCATCGAAGACGGCCCGCTCAAGACCTACGCTGATCATCGCCTGGCGCTGGAGCTGCGCCAGCGATTTGGCATCGAGGTGGTCCTGGACGGCGAGGCCGACCAGCTGATGACCGTGTTCTATACCTCGCTGGGCACCGACCAGGGCTTACTCGGTTTCTACCTGCCGCTGGGTTTTGTCCCCGGTCTGGCCGAGAACACCCGGATCAACCTGATCACGCTGGAA
This sequence comes from Gammaproteobacteria bacterium, assembly GCA_050485825.1. Taxonomy (GTDB): domain Bacteria; phylum Pseudomonadota; class Gammaproteobacteria; order Xanthomonadales; family Wenzhouxiangellaceae; genus Wenzhouxiangella. Next base: position 48,194 of record JBJHCC010000008.1, on the reverse strand, counting down.
CAGTTTCACGGCGTGGCCGAAATGTACTACTTTCTCGGCCCGGAGGACGATCAGCTGCGCAGCAGCCTGCTCCGGGCGCGAGTCCGCACCGATGCGCTCGGCCTGCCGATCATCACCATTCCCATTTCGAACCTGGATCGCGGCAGGGACTGACGGCCAAATCAGGACCGTGCCATGCGCGAGCGGGCGACCGTTCCGCCGATCAGCAGCACGCTCAGAATGAACAGCGGGAGCAGGGTCGAGGCCTGAATGGCTTCGCCCGACTCGACCGCCTCGACCATGCCGCTGACCGCGAACACATACACACCCCACTTGATCGTCAAGCCGACCAGGGCGGACAGCAGAAAGGCCAGTAACGGCAGCAACAACAGGCCACCCGCGAAGTTCACCACCGAATGCGGGAATCCGGGCAGCACCCTGAGGGCGGTCTGGGTAAACCAGTCGCCGCGGCGCTCGAGCAGCTCGAACACCCGCCCGGCCAAGCCCTCAGGCTGCCAGTTGCCGCGCAGACGGCGACTGAACAGGTAGGCGCCGAAGGCGCCGGCCACGCTCCCGGCCACCAGTAACAGGGTAGCCAGCAGCGGCGGCTGAAACGGCGCGATCAGCCACATCGCCAGACTGCCCGGCAACCCGAAGGTGAACAGCAGCGCCATCGCGAGCACCACCGTGGCCAGCAGCCAAGGGCTTGCGCTGACCTCGCGCCCAAGTGCCAGCAGCTCAGCCAGACTCAGCGGTTGCCAGAACGCCAGCGCCAGACCCGTCAGCAGCACGATCAGCAGCAGGATCGGCTTGCCGCCCCGCTGCCTCGCCGACCCATTGTTGTTGGCGCGATCTTTCACCATGTCATCTTTCTATCATGAACACGACGTGTCGACGGGGGAGAAAAGTCAGGCGGGCCGACGATGCTGCCGTCGAACCCGCCTGAACCCCTACTCCCGCGGCGGCCGCCCGCAGGCGGCGGCTGGTCAGGGCTGCTTGAAGCTTGATTGGAAAATGGTATCGCTGGTGTTGAAAAACGCGCCCACCGTCTTCGCCTGATCCATGGTCACCACGCAGCTGCCGGCGCCCTGGCAGGGGCCGGTCCAGCCGGCGAAGCTGGAACCAGCCTGAGGCGTGGCAGTCAACGTCACCTGCGAGTTGAGCGGGAACTGGGCCTGGCAGCCGCTGCCGCTGCCACACTGGATCCCTGACGGTGCGCTCGTCACCGTACCCTCGCCGTTACCCTTTCGATGCACCGTGAGCTGAGCCTGCTGAGCTGTGCTCTGAAATCCGGCCGTCACACTGCGGGCCTGGGTCATGCTGACCGTGCGGGTCCCTGTCCCGGAGCAGCCGGAACCGCTCCAGCCGGTGAAGCTCGAGCCCGCGCTGGCCTCGGCGGTCAGAGTGACTTCCAGGCCATGATCGAAATTGGCCTGACAGGTGGCGCCGCAGTTGATTCCGCCGGGGGTGCTGGTGACGGTCCCCGCGCCGGTTCCTGATTTGGTCACTGTCAACGTTTGCTGGGGCGCACTGAAGGTGGCGATGGCGTTGGCCGCCTGGCCGCCGGTCAAGAAGCAGTGCGGACTGGTGCCGGCGCAGGCGCCGCTCCAGCCGACAAAGCTCGACCCGGCCTGGGCCGTGGCCGATAGGCTGACCGTGCGATCAACGGGAAACGCGGCGCTGCAGTCGTTGCCACAGGAAATCCCCGAAGGCGCGCTGGACACTGAACCGCTGCCGCTGCCCGCGCGGGTCACGCTGAGCTCCGGTCCGCCAACCGCGATGTAGAGATCCGACAGCTCGGTGGTCCGGAAGGTGGGCCCTTCGATCTGGGTGAAGGTGGCGCTCAAGCGCCTGCCCTGATGCGCACCGAAGCCCGCGCCCGGCGTGAACTGCCAGTTGCCGTTGTTGACGTTCTGAACGGTGCCTACATAGTGCTGGGCCTCGTTGCCCTGGTCGGCATAGATGTCGATCCGACCGGTCGCTCCGGCCGGCGGCGTCGGTGCCGTGCCGCGCAACGTGGTCGCGGTCAGACTGCTGAGCTGTGGCGCGGCGAGGTTGATGCTGGTGCTGATGGCACCGGCGCCGTTCAGAAAGATGCTGTTGCGAGGGATATGCGCGCGCACGCTGGCGCCATTGATGCGAATGCCATGTTGACCGTTGCGAGAAATCGTATTGGGATGACTCGCGTGGCCAATGACCATGCCGACCAGGTTCGCCCCCCAGGCCGGCGAATCGACCATCACACCGTTGCCGACGCTACCCAGGGCGGCATTGTTGGCATTGGAGCCGATCAGGTTGCGCTGAATCGTCAGGCCGTTGATCACTACCGAGCCGCCGCTCGCGGGATCGACCCGGATCTGGTGGTTGCCGTTGGCGGCGATGATGTTCTGGTGGGCGCTGCTGGTACCGCCGATCATCAGGTTGCTGCCCCGAACGATCAGGATACCGGCGCCGCCATTGCCGCGGGCAGCGTTACCGGTTGTAGAGGTGCCGATGAAGTTGCCCCGAATGGTGATGCCGCTGCCACCAAAAATGCCGATCCCCTCCCCTCCGTTTGCCGAGATGGTGCTGTCGGCGATCAGGACATCGCTGCAAGCATCGATATGGATGCCTCGCCCGCTTCCGTTGGCGCCAGCGGCCTCGTTCGACAGCCCGATGCCAATGATCGAGCCGTTGAAGATGCTCAGGTTGGTGCTGTCGTGGCAGCGGATGGCCGACGGCGTAACGCTGCCCGTGGCGTTGGGACCCAGTCCGGAACGGGTAACCCGCACCTGACTGAGCCCGACGCTGTCGCTGTTGCGAACCTCGATCCCACTGAATCGCGTTCGATCAACATTGACCCGCCACAGGATCACGCCATCAGCTTCAACGATCACCCCTCGGCCGTAGCAGAAGTTGGATGGCAGATCGGCGCCACAGCGGATCGTGAGATCTTGAACGAAGCTGCCGGCGGCCGTTGGCGCGAAGCGAAAAGCGACGTTGTAGCCATCCTGGGTCTGGATGGTGATCGTTCGGGTATTGACGCCGTTGATGATCACCGGATTGACGATGTCCGGGAAGTCGAACTGCATCGTGATGACGAAGTTGGCGGTGAACTCGATGACATGGATACCATCGGGGCCGACTGGCGTGGCATTGGCGTCGATGATCGCCCGGTACAGGCTGCCGGCAACGTTCAATCCACTGTTGTTCGACACGGTGAAGGTAGCCGCTGCCGAATGCATCGACCAGGCCAGCAATCCGACCATCAGGAAACTCTGGATCAGGCGTTTGTTCATCAGATTCGCTCCATTGCAAATCGCTGGAATACTGTTCTGAGCGCAAACCCGACCGAAATGTGATCATCGGATTGCTGGGCCGGATTGCTGGGCCGGATTGCTGGGCCGGATTGCTGGACCGGATTGCTGGGCCGGCTGGCAGCGGGCCGCCCGCAGGCTCGCCATCGCCCCGCAGCCGGTCTACAATCAGGGCGGGAGCACGAAGGGATCAGGGAGATGAGCGCCGATCGCTGGTCACAACTGGCCGCCTTGTTTGAGGCGGCCTCGGCCCTGCCGCCGGGGGAGCGCGCGGCTTGGCTGGAGCGTGCCTGCCCGGAGCACGAGCTGCGCGAGGAGCTTCAGTCCTTGCTGGAAGCGGCCGTTGACGGGCCCACATTTTTCGACCGTCCGGCCATTCCTCGCTCGGACGACGCCCTTGAAGAAGAAGCGACCCTGGCCGGCCTGCGCCTGGGCCCTTGGCGGCTCCGCCATGCCCTCGGCGAAGGCGGAATGGGAACGGTCTGGCTGGCCGAGCGCGTCGACGGCCAGTTTGAGCAGCTGGTGGCGGTCAAACTGATGCAGCCCCAGCTCGACAGCCCGGCCATTCGAGAACGCTTCGAGTGGGAGCGCCGCATCCAGGCCAGGCTCGATCATCCCAACGTCTGCCGCCTGCTCGATGCCGGCACCACCGCCGACGGCCAGCCCTATCTGGTGCTGCCCTTCATCGATCAGGCGCGGCCCATCACCGTCCATGCCGACGAACTCGGGCTGAATCTCAGGCAACGGATCGAGCTGTTCAACGATGTCTGCGCCGCGATCCAGTCGGCCCATCAGAACCTCGTCGTCCACGGCGACATCAAGCCGGGAAACATCCTGGTCGGGCGCACCGGACAGGTCCAGCTGGTCGATTTCGGCATTGCCCGCCTGCTCACCGCCGGACCGGAGCTCGGGCTCCGGCTGGGTCTGACGCCCGGCTATGCCAGCCCGGAACTGCTGGCCGGCGATGCGCCCAACACTCTGAGCGATATCTACGCATTGGGCGTGCTGCTGAAGCGCCTGACCGAGCAGGTTCCATCAGGCCGCCATCGCGGCGACCTGCAGGCCGTGATCAACCGGGCCACCGCTGCGGATGCCGCCGCCCGCTATGCCACGGCCGAAGCGCTGGCCGACGAGCTGGGCAATATGCTGGCCGATCGCCCGGTCAGTGCCCGTGGCGGCGGTGGCTGGTACTTGCTCAACCGCTTCGCCCGGCGCAACCGCTGGCCGCTGGGCGGACTGGGCCTGATCTTTGGCGCGCTGTGTGCCGTGATCGGGGTAATGGCGGTAATGAACACGCGTATCGTCGAGCAGGCCGAGCGGGCCGCAATGGCCCGCGACCACGCCGAGGCGGCCGCCGAGTTCTGGGCTCGTTTGTTCGAGGACATGGACCCGATTCGCTCGCGCGAGACCAGCCGGGACGTCGATGAGCTGCTCGATCGGGCCGTCGCCGAGCTCAAGGACCGCTCGCCGCTGGCACCCGAGATTCGCGCGCGGCTGCTGGGGGTGATCGGCACCGCGTACTGGAACCTGGCTCAGGTCCAGTCCGCTCGCGCCACCGCCGAAGCGAGCATCGCGCTGCTGGATTCCAGCAACGGCCCCGCCGGCGCCCGAGCCATGGCCTACCATCAGCTGGCAAACTTCAGCGTCGAGCTGGCCGACCTGGACACCGCCCGGGATGCCGCCAACCAGGCCCGCCACTGGGCAGACCGTGCTCCAGAGCTATCGATCATCGACCAGACCCGAGTGCTGACCTCCGAAGCGCTGGTGCTGGGCGAAATCGGCCAGCCGCTGGCCGCCGCCGAGCGGATCGAGGAGGTGATCCGGCTGCGCTCGCAGCTGCCGCTGGACGAGGTCATCGTTGACCAGGCCACCGCCCACGGCAATCTCGGCTACATGTATTTCCAGCACTCCCGCAGCGTCGACGACCCGGAGCCCTGGCTGGCCCGCGCCGAGCAGCATGTCCGCAGTTCTCTGGAGCTCCTGTATCAGCATTTCGGCGCCGAGCACCCTCGCCTGGGCTTCATGTACAACGCGGCCGGTCGATTGAGCCAGGCGCGCGGCGATCTCGATCAGGCGCTGCTCGATTTTCAGCGCGCCGAGGCGGTGTTGCGCCCGGGCCTGCCGCCCGGCCACGGCTTGCTGGTTGACCTGCAGCTCTACGTTGGCGACATTCACTTGACCCGAAACCAGGCCGAGCAAGCTGAAGCCGCGTTCGAGGGCGCGCATGCCGCGGCCGTGCTGGGCTTGCCGATCGAGCACCCCAGTCATCGCGCCGCCCTTCGCGGCCTGACCCGCGCCCGCCTGGCCCGCGGCGACAGGGTTGCCGCCCGGAATGCGCTCGACCGGATGATCACGGAGCTCCCGGCGCCAGCGCCCGACAGCATCGACCAGCTCTGGCAGGAGCTGCTGGCGATCAAGCTTGCCGACCCGAGCCAGGCGGCCGGCCTGGGCGAACGGATTGCCGCCAGCGGCAACAGCGAGCTGATGGCCGCCCTCGGCCGGATGACCGGCGCCGCACCGCTGCCGTGAGCGAGGACCGCGAGCTGACCGTCTTGCTGAATCGGCTGGGCAACAGCCGCGACCCATCGGCGCAGCGTCTGCTGCCGCTCGTGTATGGCGAGCTGAAGATGCGAGCCAGCAGCTATCTCCGACGCGAGCGCGAGGATCACACCCTCGACACCACGGCCTTGGTGCACGAGTCCTACCTCAAGCTCGCTGGCCCCTCCGCCCAGCAATGGCAGAGCCGCGGCCACTTCTTCGCCATGGCCTCGGTAGTCATGCGCCACATCATCATCGACCATGCCCGCGGTCACCTGGCCGGCAAGCGCGGCGGCGGCCAACGGCCGCTGGATCTGGATTCGATCGAACCCTTGATGGGGCCCGAGCGGGCCGGCGAATTGCTGGCCCTGGATGAGGCCCTGGATCAGCTTGCCGGCGTCAATCGACGCGCCGCCGAAGTCGTTCAGTGCAAGTTCTTCGCCGGGTTGACCAACGAAGAAACCGCCGAAGCGCTGGGTGTAGCGCCGGTCACCGTCCGTCGCGACTGGAACCTGGCTGCGGCCTGGCTGAAGCGCCGCATGAGCGAAGGCGGGACCGGCTGAGCAGCGCCGCTCAACCTGCCGATTCGCGCAGCAGCTGGTCCCGGCATCGCTGTATTTCAGCCTGGCAGTCCGAAACACTCAGGCCGAATGCCCATTCGAAGCGCCAGTCAGGCGGCTGCGTGGTCAGCAGTGCGCGGGCCTCGGCCAGCCGGCGGCCGTCGTCGAGAACCAGCGCTGCCAGCGCTTGTTGCATGACCAGCAGATAGCCGCTGCCCAGACCCTCCGGTCGGCCGCGGATCACCGCGTCGGCTTCCTTCAGCAGCTGCTGGGCCACGGATCGGCGCTCGCAGCCGGCTTCCAGGCGCGCCAGATTGATCAGGGCCAGCGCGCGAAAGCTGTCGCGGTAAATGAAGTCCGAGCGCTCCAGGCGCGCCAGCGCCTCGCGCCCGGCCTCGCGGGCCTGGTCCGGCTGGCCCGCGACGCGCAGCATCTCGCACAGATGGGCGCCGGCACCCGCGGTGGGAAAGGCGACGCCGGCGACTTCCAGGTCGACGCAGCGGCGCATGCACCAGAGTGCCGCGTCCAGCGCGCCGAGTTGAAAATGGCACCAGGCGGCCCCCATCCAAGACCAGCCGCGATTGGGGTCACGGCGAATCGCGCGCTGAAAGCTTTTCAAGGCCGCGCCGAAGTCTTCCAGTTCGGCCAGACAGCAGGCCTGGAAATAGCGCAGCAGCGGATGCTCGCCGCGATCTACCGCCATCCTGCTGGCCAGCGCCACCGCCTCCCCCGCCCGGCCCTGGCGCATACGCGCATAAACCAACCAGACGGCCGGCTCGATCGCTGCCGGATCAGCAGCCAGGGCACTTTCACAGAGTTCGGCAGCCTGGTCCAGCAGGCCGCCATCGACTCGGAAGGTGTAGCGCATGCACAGCACGCTGGCCAGTCCGGCCAGGCCTGCGGTGGACTCAGGATGCCGTTCAAGCAGTGCACGGTACCAGCGCTCGGCCTCGGTCAAGCCGTCCTTGCCGCCGCGGTCGAATGCCGCTTCGGCACGGGCTTGGCATTCGGCCAGATCAGCATCAGGGTGGGCCCCGGGCAGGCTCAGCGCACGGCCCAACGGCTTGCCAAGCTCGTCTCCCAGCGCTTCACCCAGCCACTGCAGCAGTTCGCTCTGAACCGAAAACAGCTGGTCCAGCGGCGCGCGCAAGCTGCGCTGCGCGGCCAGGCGACCCAGCACGGCATCGTGCAGGCTCAGTGCAATGGCCACACCGCCGCCGGCCGGCACGATCACTGAAGCCAGCACGAAGCGGCAGCCCAGGCGCTGGCCGAGCTGGGACGGGCTCTGTGCCCCGCTGGATGCAGCCTGCCAATCAGAAATACGCTGATCAGGGACGAGCTCCAGTGCTTGACCGACGGCCAGGCCCTGTCGGATCGCGTTTCTTAGCGCCGCGCCCAGCCAGGTGAGGTCCGGTCCCAGCCCGTCGAACCGGGGCGCCAACACCGCCAGACTGTCGGGCAGGCGCTGCTCGGCTTTGGCGACCCAGGCCTGCTCCAGCGCAAACAGCATGTCGGCCGCGCTGCGGGGGCGTCGTGTCGGATCGGCGTCAAGGGCCGCGCCCAGCACCGCGCGAACCGATTCCGGCAGCTGCGGCAGCGCCGGCAGCGGGCCGCCGCGCACCGTGTTGTGAATCCGCTCGGCCACGCTGGCGCCGCCGAACACCACCTTGCCCGACAAGGCCTCGAACAGCACGGCGGCTACGGCGAACAGGTCGGAGGCGACGCTGGCCGGCTCGCCGTGCAGCACCTCCGGCGCCATGTAGCCGGCCGAGCCCATGATGGTGCCGGCCTCGGTCAGCGGCGCCGCTGCCAGAGCACCGGTGTCGGCCAATCTGGCGATGCCGAAGTCGAGCAGGCAGAAACCGCCGTCTTCTCGCCGCATGATGTTGGCCGGACGAATATCGCGATGCAGGACACCCGCGGCATGCGCGTGGCCCAGCGCCCACAGCAGATCGGCGGCGAGGCGCCGCACCACCGCCGCTTCCAGCGGCCCTGTGGCCAGAACCGCCGCCAAACTCTGACCGGGCACGTACTCCATCGCCAGCCGGGCCCGGTCGGCACTGCGACCAGCCTGGTAAAAGCTGGCGATGCGCGGATGCTGCAGACGCGCCAGGGCCATCGCCTACCGGCCCAGAAAATCGCGGTCATCGCTGAGCAGGTGGCTGTGCACCAGCTTGATCGCCACCGGGCGCTCCAGGGCCGTATCCCAGGCCCGGTAGACCGTACCCATGCCGCCCTGGCCAAGCCGGGACTCGATCCGGTAATGAGCCAGCCGGCCGGGGGCCGGTCCTGAGCTGCTTGGTCGGACGACGGGATCGGCCTGCCCGCTGTTCAGGATCTGGGTGGGCTCGAGACCGCAGGGCTCGCTCATGGCACTGTCGCGCTACCGGCTTTCCGACTTGACCGACGCCGATGATAGCAAGCCCTGCCGGCGGCCCGACAAGCCCCGAACCGAGGTCTGCCGGATGCACCACGCGCCATGAAAGCGCTTCGACGCCCGGGCGTCAGGGCGCGCCGGCCAGTCTGGCGGTAGAGTCAGCCGCAACCGCGCCGGCGCCGGCACCGACGAACAGGTCGCAGGCCGCATCCTCGATCGGTCGGTGCGGGTAGCCGGTGCGCTCGAGAAAGCGGCCGAATCGTTCCAGATCCGCATCCGGCACCAGAAAACCAGCCAGCACGCGGCCGTAGGCCGCGCCATGGTTGCGATAGTGAAACAGGCTGATCGACCAGCGCCCGCCGAGCTGGCCCAGGAACTGCTCCAGCGCGGCCGGACGTTCGGGGAATTCGAAGCGAAACAGGCGCTCCGGTTCCGGGCTGGCGCAGCGTCCGCCAACCATGTGGCGCAGGTGATCGCGAGCCAGTTCGTTTTCGGTCAGGTCGAGCACCGGATAGCCGGCGGCGTTCAGCCGTGCGTACAGGGCCTGACGGCCGCCGCGACCGCCGTTCAGGCGCAGGCCGACGAAGACATGGGCCTCATTCAGGGACGAGAAGCGGTAGTTGAACTCGGTCAGTTCGGCCTGGCCCAGCGCGCGGCAGAAGTTCAGGAAACTGCCGGGCCGCTCGGGAATGGTCGCGGCAAACAGAATCTCCCGGCCGGCACCGATCTCGGCTCGCTCGACCACATGGGCCATGCGCTCGAAACTGATGTTGGCGCCCGAGTTGATCGCAACCAGCTGCTCGCCGACGCCGCCCTGCTCGACATAGCGGCGCAGGCCGGCGACCGCCAGCGCGCCGGCCGGCTCGATCACCGAGCGGGTGTCGAGGAAGATGTCGTGGACCGCCGCGCAAATCTCGTCGATGCCGACCGCGATCATCTGGTCGACCAGCGGCGCGGCGATGCGGAAGGTCCAGTCACCAGCCTTGCGCACGGCCGCCCCGTCGGCAAACAGATTGACCGGGCCGATATCCAGCGGCTGACCGGCGGCCAGCGCGGCGGCAAAGCTGGCCGCACCCTCCGGCTCGACGCCGATCACCCTGGTTGTCGGCGACAGCGCCTTGACCGCCGCGGCCACGCCCGCCAGCAGGCCGCCGCCGCCCACCGGCACGAACACCGCATCCGGCCGGGCGACGCACTGGCGCAGGATTTCGGTGGCCACCGTGCCCTGCCCTGCGATCACGTCGGGGTCATCGAAAGGAGGAATGAATACCGCGCCCAGTTCCTGGCACAGCGCCGTCGCACGCGCCTGCGCGGCCTCGAAGCCGTCGCCGTGAAGAATCACCTCGGCGCCCAGCCGACGCACGGCGTCGACCTTGATGCCCGGCGTGGTCCGCGGCATCACCACCCGGGCCTTGATGCTCAAACGCCCGGCGGCCAACGCCACACCCTGGGCGTGGTTGCCAGCGCTGGCCGCGACCACACCGCGTGCGCGCTCCTCGGCAGTCAACCGGCTCATCCGCGCATAGGCGCCGCGCAGCTTGAAGGAAAACACCGGCTGCAGATCCTCGCGCTTCAACCAGACCTCTCGCCCCAGCTGCGCGCTGAGCAAGGGCGCCCGATCCAGCGGCGTCTCCCGCGCCACCTCGTGCACCGGCGCGGACACGATCCGTCGCAGCATGTCAAGCAAATCAGTTGTCATGCCAACGGCAAGTCCTTAAACCTGTTGGGTCGCAAAGCAGCAAAGCAGCAAAGAGGCAAAGAAAATCAAACGACCAAACGACATTTCTTGGCTGCTCTGCTGCTTTGCTGCTTTGCGACCGAAAGATATTGCCCTTCGCTATTGGCGACTTGGAATCCGGTCGCTTTATCCCGCCGAGACAATCTCCAGCCCCCACCGCCTCTCCATCGCTTGCTCCGCGCGTCCGCGTCTCCGCGACCGGATCGTGCGAGAGAACATTGATCATGCGGCAGCTCTAGCCAGGCGCTGGCAGACGGCCTGGCCGGCGTCGCTGGTGCTCAAGGCGCCGCCGAGGTCGCGGGTGACCTGGCCTGAGCTGATGCAGTCCCAGACCGCCTGCTCGACCAATGCGGCCTCGTCTTCCAGGCCCAGCGACAGGCGCAGCATCATCGCCACCGACAGCAGCATGCCGAAGGGGTTGGCCAGATTGCGTCCGGCCAGATCGGGCGCCGAGCCGTGGATGGGCTCGTACAGGCCGCGCCGGCCCTCACCCAGCGAGGCCGAGGGCAGCAGGCCCATGGAGCCGGCCAGCACCGAGGCCTCGTCGGTGAGAATGTCGCCGAACAGGTTTTCGGTCAGGATGACGTCGAAGTCGGCCGGCCGGGTCAGCAGATGCATGGCGGCGGCGTCGACCAGCAGCAGCTCGAGGCTGACGTCGGGAAACTCGCGCGCCATCACCTCCCGGGTGACCTTGCGCCAGAGGCGCGAAGTGGCCAGCACATTGGCCTTGTCCACCAGAGTCAGCCGGCGGCGCCGGGAGCGGGCCAGCTCGCCCGCGCGCCGCGTCACCCGCTCGATCTCGGCGCGACTGTAGCTGCAGACATCCTCGGCCCGATCGGCCAATTCCAGCTTGCGCCCGAAGTACAGTCCGCCGGTGAGTTCGCGCACCACAACCAGATCGACCCCGACGAGGCGCTCGGGCTTCAGCGGACTGGTGCCGAACAGGGCCGGATGCGGCGTCACCGGCCGCAGGTTGGCGAACAGCGCCAGTTCGCGACGCAGCGCCAGCAGGCCTTGCTCGGGCCGGATCGTCGCCTTGGGATCGTCCCAGCGCGGACCGCCGACCGCGCCGAGCAGGACCGCATCCGCCTGGCGGCAGCTGGCCAGGGTATTGGACGGCAGGGGCTGCCCCACGGCATCGATGGCCGCGCCGCCGATCGGACGCCGCTCAACGACGAAGCGATGGCCACCCAGGCCCGCGATGTGGTCCAGCAGGCGCTCGGCCTGGGCCGTGACTTCGGGGCCAATGCCGTCGCCCGGCAGGACGGTGATCGTTGCCTGCATCAGGCCGCCTCCCGCCTGTCCCGCTCGTAGCGCTCGATCAGCGGCTGCTGCCTGATCAGGTAGCCCAGGGCGTCGACGCCTTCCAGCAGGCAGATGCGGGCGAAGGGGTCGAGGCTGAATTCGATCGCGCGGCCGTCGGGCAGATGCAGGCGCGCAGCCGCCACATCGATGACCAGATCCGCGCCGGGATGAGCCAGCAGCCAGGCCTGCGTGTCGGCATCGACCTCGAAGGCCAGCAGGCCATTCTTCAGCGCATTGCCGCGAAAAATGTCCGCAATACGGGCGCTGATCACCGCCTGGAAGCCGAACTGCTGCAGGGCCCAGACGGCATGCTCGCGGGAAGAACCGCAGCCGAAGTTTTCGCCCGCCACCAGCACCGCCGCTCGGTCTGCCGTGGCGGCATTGAGCGGGCAGTCGGGACGAGCCAGGCCGTCGCCGTCGAAGCGCCAGTCGGCGAAGGCGGCCTGGCCCAGGCCATCGCGCGACGTCGTGGTCAGGAACCGCGCCGGGATGATCTGGTCGGTATCGATATTGCGCTCGGACAGGACCAGGCTGCGCGACTCGATGCGGGTCAGGGGCCTCATGCCCGGGCCTCCATATGGCGCGGTGCCGGAAAATGGATGGCGGGCTCGGCCCGTCCATCGAGATGGCGCGGATCAGCAATGCAGCCGGCCACGGCGCAGGCCGCGGCCGTGGCCGGGCTGGCCAGGAAGGTCCGGCTGCCCGGGCCCTGCCGGCCCTCGAAGTTGCGGTTCGAGGTGCTGACCGCGGTCTGGCCCGGGCCGACCTGATCGCCGTTCATGGCGATGCACATCGAACAGCCGGGCTCGCGCCATTCGGCGCCGGCGGCAATGAAGACCTCATCCAGCCCTTCCTGCTCGGCCTGTCGGCGCACCTGTTCCGAACCCGGCACGACCAGCATGCGCACGCCGGGCGCCACCCGCCGACCGCGCAGAATGGCCGCGGCGGCGCGCAGGTCTCCCAGACGCGCATTGGTACAGGATCCAACGAAAACGACGTCAACCGGCCGTCCCAGCAGCGGCACACCGGCGGCGACGCCCATATAGCTCATCGCCCGCTGGCGCGCCGCATCCTCGGCCGCCGGCACCGGCTGGTCGATGGCCACGACCATGCCGGGATGGGTGCCATAGGTGATGGTCGGCGCGATCTCGCTGGCATCGACGAAGCACTCGCGATCGAAGCGTGCGTCGGGATCCGACTGCAGCGCGCGCCACTGCGCGGCCGCACGCTCGAAGTCCTCGCCCTGCGGGCAGTGCGCTCGACCGCGCAGCCAGTCGATGGTGGTCTCGTCCGGCGCGATCATGCCGGCGCGAGCACCGGCCTCGATCGCCATGTTGCAGACGGTCATCCGCCCTTCCATGCTCAAGGAGCGGACGGTCGAGCCGGCAAACTCGATCACGTGACCGGTGCCGGCATCGACGCCGAGCTTGCCGATCACGTGCAGAACCAGGTCCTTGGCGCTGACGCCGGGTCCGAGTTCGCCTTCGATGCGGATGCGCATGGTCTTCGGCTTGCGCTGCAGCAGGCACTGGGTGGCCAGCACGTGGCCGACCTCGCTGGTACCGATGCCGAAGGCCAGCGCGCCGAAGGCGCCGTGGGTGGCCGTGTGGGAATCCCCGCAGACTATGGTCATGCCGGGATGGGTCAGGCCCAGCTCCGGCCCCATGACGTGGACGATGCCGCGATTGGGGCTGTCCCAGTCATGCAGGGTGATACCGTGGCGATCACAGTTCTCGATCAGTGTACGGACCTGTTCCCAGGCCTGTTCGTTGACATAACGGCGCTGGCCCTGCAGATCGGCCGACCAGGTTGGGGTCGAGTGATCCATGGTCGCCACCGTGCGCTCGGGACGGCGTACCGGCAGGCCCCGCTCGGCCAGTTCAGCGAAAGCCTGCGGGCTGGTGACCTCGTGAATGAGGTGCAGATCGATGTACAGCAGCGCGGGCGCATCGGTACTCTCCGGCCGCACCAGGTGGGCGTTCCACAGTTTGTCAAACAGCGTTTGCGACATGATTCGACTCCGATGCGCGAGATGGGGACGAGTGAAAGGGCGACAGCCAGCCGTGCAGGTCGGGCGTGCTGCCCTCGAACAGGCCGAAGAATCGCTCCTGCAGGCGGCGGGTGATCTCGCCGCGGCCCCCGGCACGGACCACGATGCCGTCGACCGAGCGAATCGGCGTGATCTCGGCCGCGGTGCCGGTGAAGAACAGCTCGTCGGCCAGGTAGAGCATCTCGCGCGGCATCGGCTGCTCGCGCACGCTCAGGCCCAGGTCGGCGGCCATGGTGATCACCGCATCGCGGGTGATGCCGCCAAGAATGGATGCCGCTACCGGCGGCGTGTATATGATCCCGCCGCGAACCAGAAACAGGTTTTCGCCCGCGCCTTCGCTGACCAGACCGTCATAAGACAGGGCGATGCCCTCGCCGTAGCCGTGGCGCTTGGCCTCGCTGCTGATCAGCGAGCCGGACAGGTAGTTGCCGCCCGCCTTGGCCAGCGCGGGCACGGTATTCGGCGCCGGTCGCTGCCAGGAACTCACCGCTACGTCGACGCCGCGCTCCATGGCTTCCTCGCCCAGGTAGCGGCCCCAGGTGACGGCGGCGACCACGACCTCGGTTTCCACATCCGGCCCGGCCACCAGGCCCAGACTGCCGTAGCCGCGAAACACGATCGGGCGCAGATAGGCCGATGCCAGGCCGTTTTCCACCACCACATCGCGGCAGGCCTTGAGGATCTCCTCGCGATCGAAGGGCATCGGGATGCGATGGATCCGGGCCGAGTCGAACAGGCGATCGACGTGCTCGGGCAGCCGGAAGGCGCTGGGCCCGTCCGGCGTGGCATAGACCCGAATACCCTCGAACACGCTGGACCCGTAATGCAGAGCGTGGCTGAGGACGTGAACCGTGGCGTCATGCCAGGGTTTGAGGCGGCCGTTTTGCCAGATGAACTTCGATGCCTGGATTGCCATGAGTGCTTGTGTTTCCCTGGGAGTTGGTGAGAGCGTCAGATCGCGGCGCCGGCCATTTTCAGTTCCGCGTTCGCCGGCGGCTGCCGGCAAACCCCGGCGCCGCCGGCCCGGCGGCCGGCACGGTTGAGAATCTCGATGAAGGCCTGGGCGCAGGCCAGGACGATGTCGGTATCGACGCCCCGGCCACTGTACTGAACGCCGTCGATGCGGGCGCTGAGCTCGGCTTCGCCCTGGGCGTCCTCGCCTTCGCTGACCGAACGCACCCGCATGCTGATCAGTTCGAAGTCCGTGCCGGTGGCCCGCGCCAGGGCTTTCAGGGTGGCGTCAACCGGGCCATCGCCGATCGCGGCCTCACGCACCACTTCGCCGTCCGGGCCGCGCAGGGCGACCGCCGCGCTGGGCAGGCGCTCGACGCTCATGCTGCTGGTGGTCTGCAGATCGATCAAGGTCCAGGGGCCGCCGCCGTCGCCGGACTCCCCGCCGATCAGGGCCTCGATATCGGCGTCGAACACCTGGCGCTTGCGGTCGGCCAGGTGCTTGAAGCGGGTGAACAGCTGGTCCATCTCGGCGTCGGTCAGGCTGAAGCCCAGGCTGTTGACCCGGTCGGCCAGGGCATGGCGGCCGGAGTGCTTGCCCAGGACCAGGGTCGAGCGGCTGATGCCGACATCCTCCGGCCGCATGATCTCGTAAGTTTCGCGATGGGCCAGCATCCCGTGCTGATGGATGCCCGCCTCATGGGCAAAGGCGTTGTCGCCGACCACCGCCTTGTTCGCCGGCACGAAGCTGCCGATGATCGCGGCCAGCTGGCGCGAGGCGGGATAAAGCTTGCGGGTGTCGACGGCGCTGTCGCAGCCGAACACGTCGGCGCGGGTCTTGAGCGCCATCACGACTTCTTCCAGCGCGCAATTGCCGGCCCGCTCGCCGATACCGTTGACGGTGCATTCGACCTGGCGCGCGCCGGCGCGCACGGCCGCCAGCGAGTTGGCCACGGCCATGCCCAGGTCGTCGTGGCAATGCGCGGAGATGATGACCTTGTCGATGCCGTCGACCTGCTCGCGCAGGTGACGGATGATCCGGCTCATCTCATCCGGCGTGGTGTAACCGACCGTGTCGGGGACATTGATCGTCGAAGCGCCGGCCGCAATCACGGCGCTCATCACCTCGGCCAGAAAGTCCGGTTCGGTACGAATCGCGTCTTCGGCCGAGAACTCCACATCACGACAGAACTCGCGGGCCAGGCGCACCCCGGCCACCGCGCGCTCGATCACCTGCTCCCGGCTCATCCCCAGCTTGTGCCGCCGATGAATCGGGCTGGTGGCGATGAATACGTGCAGGCGCCTTTTCGCAGCCGCGGCCAGGGCGCGCGCCGCCAGCGGAATGTCATGGTCGTTGCAGCGCGCCAGCGAGCAGATGGTCGGACCCTCGACATGGCGCGCGACGGCTTCCACGGCCTCGAAGTCCTGCGGCGAGGCCGCGGCGAAACCGGCCTCGATGACATCGACATTCAGCGCCGCCAGGGTGCGGGCCATGCGCAGCTTCTGGGCCACGGTCATGCTGCAGCCTGGCGACTGCTCGCCATCGCGCAGGGTGGTGTCGAAGATGATCACTCGATCGCTCATCCGCTAGCGCCCCATTTCCAGGGCCGGGCGGCCCAGGGGATCGCGGCCAGGCATCAGATTGGCCAGCGCGCGCACACAGTCGGTCACGGTCGAATGCCAGGCCTCGCCCTCGCGCCGCTGGACCTGGCGCACATCGTGCAGCCGCGCGATCTGGCGCGCCAGCACCGCCGGACAGCGGCCGTTGCCGTCCACGGCCAGCTTGAGCGTCTGCCAGTCGCCGTCCGGCTTCAGGGCCAGTTCCTCGACCCGGAACCCTCGGCGCTGGATCAGGCCCAGGGTCCGCAGCAGGGCGCCCTCACAGGCGGTCAGCTGGATTTCGAAATGAACGCTCATCGTTGTTCTCCTTCCATCATGGCGGCGTTGTTGGCACCGGGCGGCACCAGCGGCCAGACATTGGCCTGGGGGTCGATACGGACGTGCAGCAGGGACGGGCCGCGGGTATTGAGCAGCCAGTCCAGCGCTTCATCGACTTCATCGCGCTGTTCGATGGTGCGGGCCTGGAGCCCGAACACCCGGGCCAGCGCGGCGAAGTCGGGGTTGTCGGATAGGTCGATCTCGGAGTAGTTGCCGGCAAAGAACAGCTCCTGCCACTGCCGCACCATGCCCAGCGCCGAGTTGTCCAGCAGCACGATGCGCACATCGATGTCGTAGCGCTTCAGCGTTGCCAGCTCCTGGATATTCATCATGATCGAACCGTCGCCGGAAACGACCACGACGAGATCCTCGGGACTGGCCAGCTTGGCGCCGATGCCGGCCGGCAAGCCGTAGCCCATCGTGCCCAGGCCGCCCGAGGTCAGGTGCGTGCGCGGATGCCGGAAGCGGCAGTGCTGGGCCACCCACATCTGGTGCTGGCCGACGTCGCAGGCGACGACCAGGCGGTCGCCGGCGCGCTCGGACATGTCCTTCAGCAGTTTCGGGGCATAGATCTTCTCGCCCGGCGCGGCATAGTCCCAACGGTGTTTACGGCACAGTTCCCGGCAGCGCTCCAGCCACGGCCCCAGCGACTTGCGGCCGTTGTCGGCGAAATGCTCGGTCAGCGCGGCCAGATTGGCCTTCAGATCGCCCGGCAGGCCAATGTCGGCACGCCTGAGCTTGCCGATCTCGGCCGGATCGCCGTCCATGTGGATGACTCGGGCATGCGGCGCGAACTCCTGCAGCTTGCCGGTGGCACGATCATCGAAGCGGGCGCCACAGACGATCAGCAGATCACTCTCCTGAATGGCCAGGTTGGCCGCCTTCTTGCCGTGCATGCCCAGCATGCCCATGAAGCGCGGATGGTCGGTAGGCACCGAACCCAGCGCCTTCAGGGTGCTGACGAAGGGGAAACCGGTCTTCTCGACCAGGGCCCGCATGGGACCTTCAGCCTCGGCGATTTCCACCCCGCCACCGATGTAGAACAGCGGCCTCAGCGCCGACGCCATGGCGGCGGCCGCCAGATCAACGCCCGGCGCCGGCACCGGCGCCGGGTTGGCGAAGCGGGGCAACGCGATGTCGGCGCGGGTCCGGTTGACGGTGACGTCCTTGGGAATGTCGATCAGCACCGGACCCGGTCGACCCTCGCGGGCGATATGAAAGGCCTCGGCCAGCACCCGCGGGATGTCTTCGGTGGCGCGGATGATGTAGCTGTGCTTGACGATCGGAAGGGTGATGCCGAAGACATCGACCTCCTGAAAGGCATCGGTGCCCATCAGCCCGGTTGCGACCTGGCCGGTGATCGCGACCACCGGGACGGAGTCCAGGAAACTGTTGGCCAGGCCGGTGACCAGATTGGTCGCGCCGGGGCCCGAGGTGGCCATGCACACGCCGACCCGCCCGCTGACCCGGGCAAAACCGTCGGCGGCCAGGGCTGCACCCTGCTCGTGGCGGGTCAGGATATGGGTGATGCCGGAGCCCGGCAGGGCGTCGTAAATCGGCATGATCGCCCCGCCGGGGTAGCCGAACACCGTGTCTACGCCCAGTTCGCGCAAGGTCCGCACGAACAGCTGGGCGCCGGAAACCGCCTCGGTGTCGGTCGCGGGTCGGGCTTGGGCATTGGCCAGGGTCATGCCATCGCCTCCGTCACGCCGCCTTCTCGGCGGCATTTTCCGCCGCGCTGTCGCCGCCCTGCGCCTTGGGCTTGAGCCAGCTCATGCGGGCACGCAGGGCCTTGCCGACCCGCTCGATCTCATGTCCGGTGCGGGCCTTCATCAGGGCGCGATGGCGCGGCAGGCCGGCCTGGTTTTCGAGAATCCAGTCGCGGGCAAACTCGCCCTGCTGAATTTCGGCCAGCACCGCGCGCATCCGCGCTCGAGTGGCCTGGTCGATGATGCGGGGGCCGCGGGTCAGATCGCCGTAGGCGGCGGTGTCGGAGATGAACTCGTACATCTTCGCCATGCCGCCTTCGTGCAGCAGGTCGACGATCAGCTTCAGCTCATGCAGGCACTCGAAGTAGGCGACCTCGGGCTGGTAACCGGCCTCCACCAGGGTCTCGAAGCCCTGGATGACCAGCTCGGCGGTACCGCCGCACAGCACCACCTGCTCGCCGAACAGGTCGGTCTCGGTTTCTTCCTGGAAGCTGGTGTCGATCACCCCGCCTCGGGTGCCGCCGATGCCATGCGCGTAGCTCAGCGCGCGGGCATGGGCCTGGCTGGAAGCATCCTGCTCGACGGCGCGCAGGCAAGGCACACCGCGGCCCTCCTGATACTGGCGCCGCACCAGATCGCCCGGACCCTTGGGCGCGACCATGATCACGTCGATGTCGGAGCGCGGCCGAATGCACCCGAAGTGAATGTTGAAGCCGTGAGCGAACAGCAGCGCGCTGCCGGGGCGGATGGCCTTCTCGATCTGCCTGTAAATCCCGGGCTGGGCCATGTCCGGGGCCAGCATGGCGATCAGGCCCGAGTTCGCGGCGGCATCCTGGGGCTCGGCGACCTTGAAGCCGTCGGCCTGGGCGCGCTGCCAGCTCGGGCCGTCGGGGCGGGCGCCGATGACGACGTCGAAGCCGCTGTCGCGCAGGTTATTGGCGTGGGCGCGGCCCTGGCTGCCGTATCCGATCACGGCAATGCGGGTGTCGGCCAGGGCATTGCGCTGGTGGTCGGTTTCGGTCCAGATCTTCATGGTTAAGGCTCCTTGGGGTCTGTTTAAGGGTCTTGTCAGGCGGGGTCGAAGGGAAAAGCTGTCACGGCGCCGGTCGAGGCGCTGGAAACCTGGGCGATATAGCGGGCATAGACGCCCCGGGTTGCGGCCGGCGGCGGCCGGCGCCAGTCGGCGCGGCGCGATTCCAGGTCGGCATCGCAGTCCAGGCGCTGGGCATCGACATCGATCGTCACCCGATCCCCGTCCTTGAGGAGCGCGATCGGACCGCCCTCGGCGGCCTCGGGGCAGACATGGCCGACCATGAAACCGTAGGTGGCGCCGCTGAAGCGGCCGTCGGTGATCAGGGCCACCGAATCGCTCAAGCCCTGCCCGACCAGAGCGGCGGTAACGGCCAGCATCTCGCGCATGCCCGGGCCGCCGCGCGGCCCTTCGTAGCGGATCACGACCACGTCGCCGGGCTGGATGCGGCCGGCCTGAACTGCTGCAAAGGCGGCGTCCTCGCCGTCGAAAACGCGCGCCGGACCTTGGTGGTGCAGGCGGCCGTGCCCGGCCAGCTTGATCACGCAGCCTGCCGGCGCCAGCTTGCCGTACAGCACGCCGAAGCCGCCGCGCGGCTTGAACGGATCGCTGACCGGACGGACCACCTGCTGGCCGGGCGTGGCCTGGGCTGCGTCGGCCTCGCTGAACAAGGACCGGCCGGTGCAGGTGGGCGCGTCGACCAGCTTGCCCGCCTGCATGAGTTCCTTCACCACCAGGGCGGTGCCGCCGGCGGCGAACAGGTCCGGCGCCATGTAGCGGCCGCCGGGCTTCAGGTCGGTGATCACCGGCGTATCCCGGGCAATCCGGTCGAATTCGTCCAGCTTGAATTCGCGATCGGCTTCGCGGGCGATGGCGAGCAGATGCAGCACGGCGTTGGTCGAGCCGGCCGTAGCGGTGACCACGGTAGCGGCATTGCGCAGGCTGTCCTCGGTGATCAGATCGCGCGCGCTCTGACCGCGTTCAACCATGGCCATGACCCGCTCGCCGCAGCGCTCCGCCACCGCCGGCTTGTCCGGATGCACAGCGGGCACATCGTTGGCGCCCATCGGCGACAAGCCCAACAGGGTCAGCGCCTGGGCCATGGTATTGGCGGTGAACTGACCGCCGCAGGCGCCGGCGCCCGGACAGGCGGCGTTTTCGACGGCCTTGAGCTCGCCTTCGTCGATGCGACCGGCGGCGCAGGCGCCGACGGCCTCGAACACGTCCTGAATGGTGATCGCCAGCTCGTGGTGGCGACCCGGCATGATCGAGCCGCCGTACAGCACCAGCCCGGGCCGATCCAGGCGCGCCAGCGCCATCGCCGCCGCCGGCAGGGTCTTATCGCAGCCGACCAGCACCACAACGGCATCCAGACAGTGGCCGCGCACCGCCAGCTCAATCGAATCGGCGATCGTCTCGCGCGACATCAGCGAGGCCTGCATGCCCTCGGTGCCCATGGCGATGCCGTCGGTAACCAGGATGGTGTTGAACTCGATCGGGGTACCGCCGGCCCGGCGAATGCCGCGCTTTAGCGGCTCGGCCAGCTCGCGCAGGTGCAGGTTGCAGGGGGTGACCTCGCTCCAGGTATTGACCAAGGCGATCAGCGGACGGGCGATGTCCTCATCGCTCAAGCCGGTGGCCTTGAGCATGGCCCGGGCCGGTGCCCGGTGCGTGCCCTGCTTCATTCGATCGCTGTGCATCCTGTTCGGTCTGTCCTGTCGTTGGCCTGATGATTTCCGAGAACCCTGAAATGCAAAAACCCCGCTCCTTTCGGTAGCGGGGTTTTTCTGGTCTGTGCCTGTTGGTGCTAGAGCTAGACGTACCCGCTACCGGTCCCGGTAAGTACGAGAATGCTAATCACGAGTACGAGTACGAGGCTGCCAGCAGTCAGCGCCTGACGCTGGGCACGAGCTTCAACCACAGCCATGCGGGCCACGTTGGCCTGGTTCCGGCGGTTGAACATTGTCGTGCGATGCGTCATGGGGCATGAGCTTGCGGGGAGCAGCCACGGGCTGTCAAGGCCCACTATCGCTTTCCTTAAGATCAAAAGGGAATAAAAGCTGCAGTGCCTTGATTCCCACACTGGTCTGCAGGCGCTTTGATGCGAGGGGGTCAAGGCCGGTTCAGTCACCGGCCTGCGAAGCCCGGCGCACGGCTTCGAGCTGGTTCCGGAAGCGCTGGGTTTCGGGATGCTGCGGGCCGAGCACTCCGCTGCTCAAGCTCAGCGCTCGCTCCAGCCAAGGCCAGGCGGCCTCGGTCTGACCCAGATCCAGCAGCAAGGCGGCATGCAGCGACGCGGCCTCGGCAAAATCCAGCCTTCCGCCCTGCCCCTGCGCCTGCATGCCGACCAGCACCGCCAGGCTGCGCTCGGTCGCATCGACAGCGCCGTTGATGCCGTCCACCCGGGCCAGGGCCACCTGGCAGAGGCTGTGCCGGGAACCGGCGTCTCGCAGCGTGTGCTCAAGCAAATTGCAGGCGCTTTGCAAGCTCTCCCCGGCCTGCTCCAGGCTGCCAAGATCCAGCAGCAGCAGGCCGAGGCGAAGCGCTGCGCTGGCCTCGCTGTTGGCCGCGCCGATTCGCCTTGCCAGGGCCAAAGCTTGCTCCCAGTGGTGCAGTGCAGCGGCGCGATCACCGACATGCTCGGCCAGCTTGGCCCGATGGGTGTACAGGTCCGCCAGCAGGCCGGACTCGGGGCCGAGCCTGGCCAGCGCGGTACTTTCGGCCCGATCGAGCAGCCCCCGGGCTTCGCCAAAGCGGCCCTGGCCAATCAGGGCCGCAGCCAGGCCGACGTCGATCCAGGCCATGCGTGGATGGTCGGCCCCGTGCTGGTCCAGCAGCAGCCGTGCCGCTTCCCGGTAGCTCGACTCCGCTTCGGCAAAGCGCTCGGCCATCACCGCCGTCGAGGCAATGTTGTTGTGAATCGAGGCCAGCCCGGCCGCATCGCCATCGTCCAGGGCCAAACGTTCCTGCAAGGCACGCTGGTAGAGTCTCAAGGCCTGATCAAATCGGGCCCGCAGATTCTCCGCCCTGGCCTGAATGCCGAGCAGTCGGGCTCGCTGCAGGCTGGGCTCCGGATGCAGGCGGTCGATGATCGCCAGCGCCTCGACAGCCGCCGCACTGGTCGCATCAGGGTTGCCGAGTCGAGCGTGAATGCGGGCGATCACGTACAAGGCGTAGGCCAAACGTTCGCCGCGATCCCCGGGCTGCCGGCGCAGTTGATCGAGGCCTGCTTCGGCCAGTAGCCTGGCCTCCTCGAGGGCGCCAATCTCCAGCAGCGCATTGGCGATTTCGACGCGCAGTTCCGCCTGCAGATCCGGTACGCGATCCAGCTCCTCCTCCACCCGCCCGGCGGCGTCACGCAGCAGATCGACAACCCGATAGTCGATTCCGGAGGCCTGCTGGGCCGGGTTGGCACCGGTCAGCAGGGATAATACGAACTGCTTGCTGTCCAGCGCCTGCCTGGCCTGCTCCCGGGCCACGCTGGCCTGCCAGAGGGCCATGCCCAGGCCGACCGCAAGGGCCAGGAAGACCGCCAGCGACGCCGCTACACCGACCCGATGACGGAGCAGGAACTTGCCCATTCGGTAGCCCAGCGCATCGGGGCGGGCTCGAACCGGCAAGCCGGTTCGAAACCGGCGCAGGTCTTCAGCCAGCGCCTCGACCGTTGGATACCGGCGCTCGGGTTCACGCCGCAGTGCGACCAGCAGCACGGTATCCAGATCGCCGCGCAATCGCCGGGCCAGGCGTCGGTCCGCCAGTCGGCGCGCCCCCTTCGCGACCAGCTCACTGGGGCGGGTGAACGGCTCGGTTTCCACCATTGTGGCCAGGGCCGCCGGCGAATCGGCCTCGCGTCGATGCGGCCGCTGGCCGGTGAGCAGCTCATAGAGCAGCACGCCCAGCGCGTAGATGTCGGTGGCCGTGGTCACCGCTTGACCCAGAATCTGCTCCGGCGCGGCGTACGCCGGCGTCATCATCAGCGCACCGGTTCGGGTCAGTGGTTCGGCGGTCTCATCGCCGGCAACCAGCATCTTGCTGACGCCAAAATCAAGCAGCTTCACCTGCCCACTGCCGTCGACCAGAATGTTCGACGGTTTGAGGTCACGATGCACCACCAGATTGCGATGGGCATAGGCAACGGCATCGCAAACAGCCAGAAACAGGTTCAAGCGCTGGTCGAGATCCAGGGCCTGCTCAATGGCGAAATCAGTCAGTGGCTGTCCGTCGACCCACTCCATGACCAGATAGGGCAGTCCCAGCGGACCGCTGCCGCCGCCAAGCAAGCGGGCGATATGAGGATGATTGAGGTGGGCGAGAATCTGTCGCTCCTGGACAAAACGCCGGGTCAGCGACTCGCTGTCGATGCTGGCGCGCAGCAGCTTGACCGCGACGCGGGCCTCGAAAGCACCATCGGCGCGCTCGGCCTGATAGACATCGCCCATGCCGCCGCGGCCGATGCGCTCGATCAGCCGGTAGTTGCCGAACAGCTGGCCGGAAAAGTCGCCAGAAGGCTCCGCCGGACCGTCCTGGCCATAGGCCTGGGCAATACGGGCCAGCAAGCGGGCACCGGCACCTGAGGCATCAGCGCCGCCGCTGGTCGAAGGGGGTTGCGCGGCCATCGCTGCCCGCCCGACCGGTCAGGCGCTACCGCCCAAGGACTGATCCAGCCGCTGGCTCAGCCGCGCATGGGCGCGATTGAACAGCATCCGGGCAGCATCCGCACTGCGGCCGGTTTCCTCACCGATTTCCGGAAAACTGAGCCCAAACTCGATCCTCAGGATCAGCACTTCCTGTTGCGGACGGGGCAAATCACTCAGCGCGGCCTCGTACTGAGCGAGTTCCTCCTCACCGACCAGTTGCTCCACCTGCGACACGCCGGGTTCGGACAGATGGGCCTCATGCAGGGTTGCGCGCTGGCCGCGTCGGCCGGTGCGACGAATCTCGTCGCGCAGGGCATTGAGCAGGATGCTGCGCAGATAAGCCAGAAAGGAGCCCTGATGCGCGACGCGGAACTCATCGATGCGATTGAGGGCGCGCAGCAGGGTCACCTGCACCAGATCATTGGTGTCGGTCAAATCACGTGCATAGGCCGGCAAACGGCCGTGTGCCCAATGCCTGAGCAGCGGCAAACAGCGCGCAAAGAGATGTTCGCGAGCCTGCAGATCGCCATCTTGCAGACGATCGATAAGGTAAGCGGTGGTATGCGAAGCCCCGGCATCCATGGCGTGAGATTAGCATGGCCATGGCGCCGTCGCGCTGCCCGCGGGCGGGTCCGCCACGCTGTTTCACGATCGGGGTCGTCCGCCATGGCGAGCGTCATGCCTCGACCTTGGCATCAAGGTCCACGGCCGGCAGGGATCGATCATCGAGCCGGCGTCAAGCGGGGAATCTGGTAAGGTTTCATGCCGAATCCCAAGCGAAGCGAGTCGAATGCCACCCGCTGAAGGTCAATGGCAGTTCTGGATTGATCGCGGCGGCACCTTTACCGACATCATCGGTCGCGACCCGGACGGGCGTCTGCATTGCAGCAAGCTGCTTTCGGAGAATCCGGAGCAGTACCCCGACGCCGCCATCGAAGGACTGCGCCGCCTGCTCGGTGTCGCTGCCGGCCAGCCCTTGCCGCAGGACAGGATCGCGCTGGTGCGCATGGGTACTACAGTGGCGACTAACGCCCTGCTCGAACGCAAGGGCGAAGCGACCGCACTGCTCACCACCCGCGGCTTTGCCGATGCCCTGCAGATCGGCCATCAGAGCCGGCCCGACATCTTTGCTCTGGCCATCCAGAAGCCGGATCGGCTCTACCGTGCCGTGATCGAGATCGATGAGCGCATCACCGCCGCTGGTGAGGTGCTGCAAGCACCGCGGCCAGAGGCGGTGCGTGCGCAGCTCATCGATCTCAGGAAGAACGGCATCCGGGCGCTTGCAATAGCGCTGCTGCACGCCGACCGCTACCCGCAGCACGAGCTGCTGATTGGTGAGATCGCCGCGGCGCTGGGCTTTGATCAGATCAGCCTGTCGCACCAGGTCAGCCCGCTGATCCGCTACATCGGGCGTGCCGATACGACCGTCGTCGATGCCTATCTGTCGCCGGTGCTGCGACGCTATGTGGAGCAGGTCCGCCGCCAACTCGGCCGGGTGCCCCTGCAGTTCATGAAGTCGGATGGCGGGCTGACCGGGGCTGCCCATTTCGCCGGCCGCGATGCCATCCTGTCCGGGCCTGCCGGCGGCATCATCGGCTGCGTACAAGCCGCCCTGAACGCCGGTTTCGAGCGCGTGATCGGCTTCGACATGGGCGGCACCAGCACCGACGTGTCGCACTTCCAGGGTGAGTACGAGCGTTGCTTCGAGACCGTGATTGCCGGGGTCCGGCTGCGGGTGCCGATGCTGGAGATTCACACCGTGGCCGCCGGCGGCGGCTCCTGCCTGCATTTCGACGGCAGTCGCTATCGGGTCGGGCCGGATTCGGCCGGCGCCGATCCGGGGCCAGCCTGCTACCGGCGCGGCGGACCACTGACGGTCACCGACTGCAACGTCATGCTCGGCAAGCTTAGGCCCGAGTTTTTTCCGGCGGTATTCGGCGCCGATGCCGGCCAGCCACTGGACGCCGATGTGGTGCGCGCCCAGTTCGAGCGGCTGCGCGCCGAGATCCTGGACGCCGGCGGCGACGACCGCGATCCCGTCGCCATCGCCGAAGGCTTCCTGCAGATCGCGGTCACCAGCATGGCCAACGCGATCAAGACCATCTCCATCCAGCGTGGCCATGATGTGACCCGCTATGCGCTCAACTGCTTCGGCGGCGCCGGCGGCCAGCATGCCTGCCTGGTGGCCGACGCCCTGGGTATGCAGACCGTGCTGATCCACCCGCTGTCGGGCTTGCTGTCGGCCTACGGCATGGGCCTGGCAGACCTCACCGCGCTGCGCGAGTTCGGCGTCGAACGGCCGCTTGCGGACCCGGCTCTGGACCTGGACGCCGAGTTCGCCAAAGCCGTTGCCGCCGCCACAACAGAACTCGCTGAACAGGGTGTCGCGGACGGCGACAGTCAGCTTCGTCGCCGCCTGCGCTTGAAGTACGCCGGCACGGACACGGCGCTACTGGTCGACCATGCGAGTCCGTTAGCCATGCAGAACGCTTTCTGCCAGGCTCACCAGCGCGAGTTCGGCTTTCTGATGCCCGCTCGGGAGCTGATCGTCGAATCCGGCATCGTTGAGGCCCGACAGCGACCGCGACCGGCCAGTGCCGCAGCAACGCTGGCCGAGGCCGACACCTCGGAGCCGCCGATCAGCGCCAGCGCGCCTTGCCACCTGGGCGGCCAGTGCCACCCGCAAACACCGGTGTTTCATCGGCAAGCGCTGCGACCTGGCCATCGCATCCTCGGGCCCGCCCTGCTGATCGAGGACCACGCCACGGTGGTCATTGAACCCGGCTGGCGAGCAGAAATCGATGCTACCGCCTGCCTGGTCCTGCGCCGTCATCAGCCGTTGCCGGAACGCGTCGCCGTCGGCACATCGGCTGACCCGGTCATGCTGGAAGTGTTCAACCAGCTGTTCATGGCCATCGCCGAACACATGGGCCTGGCGCTGCAGCGAACAGCCTGGTCGGCCAATATCAAGGAGCGTCTGGAC
Organism: Gammaproteobacteria bacterium; assembly: GCA_050485825.1. Lineage (GTDB taxonomy): Bacteria > Pseudomonadota > Gammaproteobacteria > Xanthomonadales > Wenzhouxiangellaceae > Wenzhouxiangella. The sequence goes on along the minus strand of JBJHCC010000008.1, from coordinate 21,103 downwards.
TTTTCCTGCGCCCTGTTCGATGCCGAAGGCGGCCTGGTGGCCAATGCGCCGCACGTCCCCGTCCACCTGGGCTCGATGGGTGAGAGTGTGCGCGCGATCATCGACGACCATGGCCAGGATATGCGGGCGGGTGATGTGTTTCTGCTCAACAATCCCTATCGCGGCGGCACTCATCTGCCCGATCTGACCGTGGTCAGCCCCTGCTTCGACGCCGATGGTGAACTGCTGTTCTTCACGGCCAGCCGCGCCCACCATGCCGATGTCGGCGGGGTCACGCCGGGCTCGATGCCGCCCGACAGCCGTCACATCGACGAGGAAGGCGTGCTGATCACCAGTCTGCGCATCGTCCGCAATCACCAGCTTGACGAGGCCCTGCTGCGCAAGGTCTTTGGCAGCGGCGCCTGGCCGGCCCGCAACATCGAACAGAACCTGAGTGATCTCCGCGCCCAGATCGCCGCCAACGCTCGCGGTCTGCGCGAGCTCGACGAGATGATCCGACGCTACGGACTGAGCGTGGTCCGCGCCTACATGGGCCATGTCCAGGACAATGCCGCCGAGCAGGTCCGGCGGGTGATCGATCGGCTGGAGTCTGGGCACTGGATCAAGACCATGGACAACGGCGCCCGGGTCAAGGTCCGAATCAGCATTGATCGGGCCGGGCGACGGGCCCGCATCGATTTCAGCGGCACCAGCCCACAGACGACGGACAACTTCAACGCGCCGGCCGCCGTCACTCGCGCCTGCGTACTGTATGTGCTGCGCTGCCTGATCGCCGACGACATCCCGCTCAACGACGGCTGCATGGCACCAGTCGACCTGGTGATTCCCGCAGGCTCCCTGCTCAATCCCTCTCACCCGGCGGCGGTAGTCGCCGGCAATGTCGAGACCTCGCAGGTGGTCGCCGATACCTTGCTGGCGGCGATGGGCGTGCTCGCCAACGGCCAGGGCACGATGAACAATCTGACCTTCGGCAACGCCGGCTTCCAACACTACGAAACCCTTTGCGGCGGCGCTGGCGCCGGCCACGGCTTCGACGGCTGCGATGCGGTCCAGGTCCACATGACCAACTCGCGCCTGACCGATCCGGAAATTCTCGAAACCCGGTTTCCGGTCCTGGTCGAAAGCTTCGCCGTTCGGCCCGACTCGGGCGGCGCCGGACGCTGGCGCGGCGGTCACGGTGCCGAGCGGAAGCTGCGTTTTCTGCAAGCCATGACGGTGGCCCTGCTGAGCAACTCCCGTCGGGTGGCGCCTTCCGGCCTGGCCGGCGGCGCTGATGGCCAGCCAGGAACAGCCTGGATCGAGCGCGCTGACGGCCGCCGCGAGAACCTGGCAGGCTGCGACCGCTGCGACGTCGAGGCCGGTGACTGCCTGGTCATTCAGACGCCAGGCGGCGGCGGTTACGGCCGGCTGGGGAACCGTCCCAAGTCCACCTGAACCCTGACAGGTCCCGATGCCCAGAAATATTGAAATCAAGGCCCGAATCAGCGAGCCCGAAGCGCTGGAGGAAAAACTGCTCGCGCTGAACGCGGTCGGCCCCACGACGCTGTTCCAGGATGACAGCTTTTTCGCCTGCCCGGCCGGACGCTTGAAGCTGAGGGATTTCGGCGACGGCCAATGCGAGCTGATCTTTTACCGGCGCAACGATCTGCCCGGGCCGAAGCCCTCGTTCTATCTGCTCAGCCAAAGTCAGGACCCGGCAGGGCTTCGCGAGTTGCTGACCGCGGCGCTGGGTTCGGCAGGCCGAGTGATCAAGCGCCGTCAGCTCTTTCTGATCGGGCGCACGCGAATCCACGTCGACCAGGTCGAAGGCCTCGGCGATTTCATGGAAATTGAGGTGGTGCTGGGCGACAACGAGCCCGAAAGCGACGGCACCGCCGTCGCCCAGGCGCTGCTGGATAGCCTGGAGATTGCTCCCGACCAGCTGCTGCGCGGCGCCTATGTTGACCTGCTGGCCGCAAGCCCGCAGGCTTGACCAGCACTCCAGCCTGAGCGTCAGCGCTTCATCAGGCGCAGATAGCGCCAGATCGCGTCAAGCAGCAGATGAACCAACAGGCCGAGCAGGCCGACCAGGGCGAGGTTCATGCCGGACGACAGATCCGGCAGCATCCGCGGCACCAGCTCGGCCGACCAGCGGAAGATCAAACCGAACCAGCGCCAGAGGTTTTCCAGAACGGGGCCGACGACCGACCCGCCCGGCGGCTCGGCCCAGGTCAGCGCGGCCAGGGCGGCCAGCGCTATGGCGCCCAGGATCAGGAAGGGATGGTCGATGGGCCGGGTCTTGCCGGACGGCGAAGGATTGGCAGATCGCATCATGTTGGCGGGCCCCCGGTTCTGCAGTGTTCAAGGCCTCCAGAATAGCCTTGGAACGGCCAGCAGCGCCAGTACCAGCGGCGCAACCAGCAGCAGCTGATCGAAACGGAACTGGGGCCCCTGCGGCCAGGCCATCAGCAGCGCGCCCGCTACCGCCGCCAGCAGCAGCGGCCACCACAGCCAGCGCTGAAGCGACTTCAGGCGCGGAAGCAGGTAAATCAACCAGAGCGGATGCAGCAACAGCAGCATCGCATTGTGCCGGGTTGGCGTGTGGTCGGTGAAGCACCAGGCCGCCAGCAGGACGCATCCCGCGAGGCCGGCCAGCGCCAGGCCCAGTTGCCATCCCCAGCGCCGGCCACGGGCGCCCAGCGCCACGATCAACCCGGCCAGCACCAGGCCAAGGCACAAGGACATCATGGCGCGGCCCGCCGCCTCGGTCGGCGGCCGATGAGTCTGGCTGACATGCAGCATCCGGTCCTCGACCACCAGCGCTGCGCCATCGAGTTCGATGCCGACCAGCCAATCGGCCAGACTCTCGGGCAGAAAGCCCTCTTCCCAGGCCGTTCGCGGCGCATCGACCAGCGGCCCCAGCATCAGCATGATGCCGGTGTGCAGCCAGTAGCGATCCCGGGTCAGGCGCCGGGTGTGATCACGAAAATTCAGCCGCGCGGGCTGTGCTTCCAGCTGCGCTCGCAGGCCGCCACCGCTGACCTCGTCCAGCAAGTCGCGCAGCCAGGTCGAGCAATTGGCGAAGAAGTAGTCATAGTCGTAAAACTGCGGCTGCGGAAAAATCGCGCTGTCCAGCAGAGCGAGCAGCTCGCGTTGCTGGGCGCCGGTCAGATCCAGGCGCTGCAAGCGGATCGAGCGATCTCGGCTGCGGTAGTAGGCAAACTCCCGCTCCGGATCCGAGGCCGCGCCGTAGTACAGCATGATGCCGCGCGCGAACTCGAGCAGGAAACCCGGCCGGTCGATTTCAAAGTAGCCAAAGCTGAAACTGTGGTCGAGACCGTGGTCGGGATCACGCAGCCACAGGGCATTGTGACCGAAGCGCTCCCAGACCTCGCTACCGGGCCCATAGGTGACCAGCCAGGTCTCCTGAGCTGAAGCCGCCGCGCTGGCCAGCAGCAGGCAGCCGGCGGCAAGCCAGCGGCCGGTCGCGCCTTGCCGGCTGGCGCTGCGCCTTGCCGAATCAGCCGCCCGACTCACTACAGGCGCTGAACCTCGATCGCGTGCAGCCGTCGATCGTCGGCACCGGCGACAACAAACTGCCAGCCGCCGATGCTGACGGACTCGCCGGCCTCGGGCAAGCGCCCGAACTCCGCCACGACCAGGCCGCCAATGGTGTCGTATTCGTCGTCGCTGAAATCCGTGCCCAGGGCATCGTTGAAGTCATCAATGGCAGTCAGCGCCTGCACCAGATAGCGCCCTTCTTCGATGCGCTGGACATCGGCGACCTCATCGGTATCGTGCTCATCGTCGATGTCACCGACGATCTCCTCGAGCACATCCTCGATCGTGACCAGACCCGATACACCGCCGTACTCATCAACCACCAGCGCCATGTGGTTCTTGCTGACCCGAAACTCGCGCAGCAAGACGTTCAGACGCTTCGACTCGGGAATGATGACCGCCGGTCGCAGCAGCTCGTCCAGCGCCGGCGCCTGATCTCCGACGGCCATCTGCAGCAAGTCCTTGGCCAGCAGGATGCCCCGGATTTCGTCCTTGTCCTCGCCAACCACGGGAAAGCGGGAATGGCCTGATTCAATGATCAGCGGCAGAATGTCGGCCAGCTCCGACTGCTCGGGGATCACGACCATGTGCGAGCGCGGCACCATGACATCGCGCACCTGCAGCTCGTCGACCGACAGCGCGCCCTCGATCATCGCCAGGGTATCGCCTTCGATCAAGCCCTGGCGACTGACGTCGCGCAGCAGTTCGACGAGGTCCTCGCGGTTACGCGGCTCGCCGCCGAAGGCCCTGCCCAGCTTTTCCAGCCAACTTCGAGAGCCGCCGTTACTACTACCAGAGCCGTCGTCGCTCATGGCTGGCCAGGCTGGCCACAGCCACCCGCCCCGTCGCGGCAAAACAGTCGTTCAGCATTCATGGTGTCATTCATAGGGGTTGCCAAGGCCCAGATCGGCCAGCAGCTCGATCTCGCGCGCTTCCATGCGCTCTGCCTGATCGCTTTCAGTATGGTCGAAGCCGAGCAGATGCAAGAGCCCGTGAATCACCAGATGCGCCCAGTGATCGGCGACGCGTTTGCCCTGCTCCACCGCCTCGCGCAGCACGACCGGGGCGCACAGCACGACATCGCCCAGCACTCGAACCCCGTCCGGCGTCGCGAGCTCGGCCGGAAAGCTGAGCACGTTGGTGGCCGAGTCCTTGCCCCGCCATTGCCGGTTCAGGGCCCAGCCCTCGGCTTCGTCGACAATGCGAATGTTGACCGCGACCGCGCCGGCGTCGGCCAAGGCTCGCCCCGCCCATTCATGAATCAGCGCATCGGCGGGAACGCCGGGATCGTCGACCAATCGCTGAATCTCCACCTCAATCATGCAAACATATCCTCGAAGGCCCGACGGAAACCCGATCCGGACGCAGATTCTGGCACAGCACCAACCGCCGCCAGTACAACCCGCGCCGCAGGATCAAGCAAGGCTTTATCAACCGCAAAGACGCGAAAATCGGGACGGAGAAATTCAACCAGCATACCTTGCGACCTTCGCGTCTTCGCACGTAGTCATTCTTCCAAGCCGGGCGAGGCGGGATGATTGTCCCCGCGACATTCCGGCCACCTTGGGTTCTGACGACCTGGTGGGGATCATTCCCGGCTGCCTTCGGATTCGGCTTCGGCGCGCTCATAGGCTTCGACAATCCGGCGCACGATCGGATGTCGAACCACGTCGCACGAGTCGAAGAAGGTCATGCTGACGCCCTCGACGTCCTTGAGCAAGCCGACCGCCTGGCGCAAACCGGAGCCCACCTTGGGCGGCAGGTCGATCTGGGTCAGGTCGCCGGTGATCACCGCCTTGGAGCCGAAGCCGATCCGGGTCAGGAACATCTTCATCTGCTCCGACGTCGTGTTCTGGGCTTCGTCCAGAATGACATAGGCGTCGTTGAGCGTGCGCCCGCGCATGTAGGCCAGGGGCGCTACTTCAATCACGTTCCGTTCCGTCAGCCGCGCGGCGCGTTCGAACCCGAGCATTTCGTAAAGCGCGTCGTGCAGCGGCCGCAAATAGGGATCGACCTTCTGGGCCAGGTCGCCGGGCAGAAAGCCCAGTCGCTCGCCGGCCTCAACCGCCGGCCGGACCAGGACAATGCGCTGGACCCGATCATTCTCCAGCGCGTCGACCGCACAGGCCACGGCCAGAAAGGTCTTGCCGGTGCCGGCCGGGCCGACGCCGAAATTGATATCGTTGCCCGCGATGCGCTCCAGATAGCGCTTCTGGTTCGGCCCGCGACCGCGGATCAGACCGCGCCGTGTGCGGATGCTGACCTCGGCCTCGGCGTCACTGTCGACCTCGTCAAGGCCGGCCTGCTGCAGCTGCAGATTGACCAGGGCGGGCGTGAGGATTTCGCGCTCGGTCTGACGATAGAGCTTGCGCAGCACCCGTCGGCCGGCGCTGACCGCGTCCTGATCGCCCTCGATACTGAACACATTGCCGCGGCCGGCAATCGAAATGCCGAGCCGTTTCTCGATCAGCCGGAGATGGTCGTCCAGGGTACCGCAGAGGTTGGCCAGGCGTTCATTGTCGGCCGGCTCCAGCTCCAGCGTCAAACTGTGGGGACTGCTCATTCAGGCGGCCGCATCGCGGGCATCATGCAGCCGGCCGCGCAGCGAATTGGCCAGCGCCGCGGTGATCACCACCTCGGTCATGCGGCCGGCCAGCGACGCGGGCCCGGGAAAATTGACCACCCGGTTGTTCTCAGTGCGGCCGGCCAGCTCGGCCGGATTCTTTTTGCTTGGCCCTTCCACCACGACCCGCTGGATGCTGCCGACCATGGCTTCCGAAATGGTTCGCGCCTGGCTGTTGATCTGTGCTTGCAGACGCTGCAGGCGCGCCTTCTTGTCAGCCAGGCTGACGTTGTCGGGGAAGCTGGCCGCCGGCGTGCCGGGGCGGGCGGAGTAGATGAAGCTGAAGCTCTGGTCGAAGTTCAGGGCCTGAACCAGCGCCATGGTCTGCTCGAAATCCTGCTCGGTCTCGCCCGGGAAGCCGACGATGAAATCCGAGGATAGCGAGATATCCGGGCGCACGGCGCGGAGCTTGCGGATTTTCTGCTTGTACTCGAGCACGGTGTGGCCGCGCTTCATCAGCGCGAGAATACGATCAGAGCCGGCCTGCACCGGCAGGTGCAGGTAGTTGGCCAGCTTCGGCACATCGCGGTAGGCCTCGATCAGGCTGTCGGAGAACTCAACGGGGTGGGAAGTGGTAAAGCGGATCCGCTGGATGCCCTCGATATGGGCGACGTAGCGGATCAGCAGAGCCAGGTCGGCAGTGCCGCCGCCGTGCATCGGCCCGCGATAGGCATTGACGTTCTGACCCAGCAGGTTGATCTCGACCACGCCCCGTTCGGCCAGATCGGCAACCTCGGCGATCACATCATCGAGCGGGCGCGAGACTTCCTCGCCGCGGGTGTACGGCACCACGCAGAACGAGCAGTACTTGCTGCAGCCTTCCATGATCGACACGAAAGCGCTCGCACCCTGCTTGCCCGGCGGCGGCAGATGGTCGAATTTCTCGATCTCGGGGAAGCTGATGTCGATCGCCGGTTCGCGGCGCTCGCGAACCTGGTCGACCATCGCGGGCAACCGGTGGATGGTCTGCGGGCCGAACACCAGGTCAACGATCGGCGCGCGCTTGACGATGCCCTCGCCTTCCTGACTGGCCACGCAGCCGCCGACTCCGATCACCAGATCCGGACGCGCGCGCTTCAGGGCCCGCCACTGGCCGAGCTGGGAGAACACCTTTTCCTGGGCCTTCTCGCGGATCGAGCAGGTGTTGATCAGGATCACATCGGCGTCTTCGGGCGAGTCGGTCAGCTCCAGCCCGTGCGAGGCGGCGAGTACGTCGGCCATCTTGTCCGAGTCGTACTCATTCATCTGACAGCCGTGAGTCTTGATGTAGAGCTTGCCGGCCATGGGAATTCAGCGCACTTCAAAGCCCGCTATTGTAGCGCAGCGCCGTTGCGGCGGCAGCCGGTGCCGACTGCAGCGACCGCGCCCGGTAGCGCACGCGCCGGGTAATCCGGCAAACGAGCTCGTAGGGAATGGTACCGGCCTGCTCGGCGATGGTCTCGACCGCCAGCCCTTCTCCCCAGAGCACGACCCGGTCGCCGATCCGGGCGTCGGGACAGCCCGACAGATCCAGGGTGATCATGTCCATCGACACCCGTCCGACCAGACGACAGACCCGGCCGTTGACCAGCACCGGCGTGCCGTCCGGCAGGCTGCGCGGATAGCCGTCGCCATAGCCCACCGCCGCCACACCGACCGGCAGGTCCTGCTCCGCCACATAGCGACCGCCGTAGCCGATGCGCTCGCCGGCCGGGACGCTGCGCACGGCCATCAGTTCCGAGCTGAAACTCATCACCGGCTGCAGCCCCAGATCGCTGCCGGTCCGGTCGGCCAACGGCGAGATCCCATACAGCATGATGCCGGCCCGGACCCAGTCACCGTGGGTCTCGGGATGGCGCAGAATGGCCGCCGAGTTGGCCAGGCAGACTTCCCCGTCCAGCGCTCGGGTCAGGGCCTGGAAGCGCTCGAACTGGGCGCGCGTCGCGGTGTCCTCGACATCGGCATCGGCGGAGGCGAAGTGGCTGACCAGATTGACCTGCTCAACGCCGCTCAGTCGCCGCAGCCGGGCGTGGGCATCGGCGACCAGTTCGGGCGGCATGCCGAGGCGCTGCATGCCGGACTCGATCTTCAACCAGAGTCTCGCCGTGGGCGAGCGCCCAAAACGCAGCAGCGCGTCGAGCTGGGCGGGATGATGGAGCGTCAGCTCCAGACCCAGATCGGCGGCCACCGCCAGATCGGCATCGTGAATCACCCCCTCCAGCAGCAACACCGGACGCTCGCTGCCCAGCCGCCGTACCGCTCTGGCCTCCTCCAGCGTGGCCACGGCCAGCAGATCGGCCGCGGCCAGGGCCGGCAAGCATAGGTCCAGCCGATGGCCGTAAGCGTCGGCCTTGACCACCGCGATCACCCGGCTGGCCGGGGCCAGCGTGCGAATATGGCTCAGGTTGTGGCTGAGCGCTGCGGTATCGATGCCGACCTGGGTATTTCGGGCCATGGGTTCGGGGTCAGGCGCCGGGAACAGGCCCGGGCCGGGTTTCAGAGATCCTGACCGTAGTAGTCCGCAGTAAAATCGCGGAAGCGCAGGAATTCACCCTGGAAGCTCAGATTGAACTTGTCGGTGGCGCCGTTTCGGTGTTTGCCGATGATGATTTCGGCCTTGCCCTTGTCGGCGGAATCCTCGTTATAGACCTCGTCCCGATAGATGAACAGGATCAGATCGGCGTCCTGCTCGATCGCGCCGGACTCGCGCAGATCCGCCATCTTCGGCCGCTTGTCGGGACGCTGCTCCAGGGCACGGTTGAGCTGCGACAGCGCAATCACCGGCACGTTCAGCTCCTTGGCCAGGGCCTTGAGGCTGCGCGAGATCTCGCTGATCTCCTGGGTCCGATTCTCGCCGCTGCCGGGCACTTTCATCAGCTGCAGGTAATCGATCACGATCAGGCCGATATCGTGGTCGCGCTTCATCCGCCGGGCGCGGGCGCGCAGGTCGGTCGGCGACAGCGAGGGCGTCTGGTCGATGAACATCTTCGCGCCCTTGAGCATGGTCATGGCCGAGCGCAGATTGACCCAGTCGTGATTGTCCAGCTTGCCCGTCCTGAGCTTGTCCTGGCCGATCTGGCCCAGCGAGGAGAACAGGCGCATGACCAGCTGCAGATCGGACATTTCCATCGAGAACACCGCCACCGGCACCTTGTAGCGAAGACAGGCACGCTCAGCGATGTTCATCGCAAACGTGGTCTTGCCCATCGACGGCCGGGCAGCGACGATGATCAGATCGGTACGCTGCAGGCCCGCAGTGCGCTTGTCCAGCTCGGCAAAGCCCGTCGGTACACCGGTCAGGTCGCCTTCGTTTTCCTGCAGATCGTTCAGAATATCCAGCGCCTGAGCCATCACCTGCTGCACCGAGGCATAGCCGGACTGGCGGTGGGCACCCTGGTCGGCGATGGCGTAGATGCGCTGCTCGGCCTCCTCCAGCATTTCCTTGCTGCTGCGCCCGGAAGGCTGCAAGGCATCCTCGGCAATGCTGCTGCCGATATCGATCAGCTGCCGCAGAATCGAGCGCTCGCGAACGATGTGCGCATAGCCCAGGATGTTCGCGGGGCCGGGGGTCTCGTTGGCCAGCATGGTGATGTAGGCGCCACCGTCAACCCGATCCAGCTTGCCGTTGCGGGAAAACCATTCGGCCACGGTCACCGCGTCGCTGGGCTGGCCTTCCTGGCACAGCTGGGCGATGGCCCGATAGATCAGGCGGTGCGTCTCCCGGTAGAAATCCGCTTCGTCGACCTGGTCGGCAACCTTGTCCCAGGCGTTGGCCGACAGCATCAAGGCGCCCAGCAGCGACTGCTCCGCCTCAACCGAATGTGGCGGCGTACGGACAGAGCTGACAGTGGACAAACGGGCTTCAGCCACGGGAATCGGAGACGGCCTGAATCAACATCCGGTCGGTCAGTATATCGCCATCGACTTCAGCATCGCCGGCCCTTTCAGAAAAAAAAACGGCCCCGAAGACGGGGCCGCTGTGGTGCTGTGGTGGCGCCGGCTCAGCCTTCTTCGCCGGCCACCCGGACCGTGATGTCCGTATGTACATCGGCGTGCAGATGCAGTGCAACCTGATACTCGCCAGGCTCGCGGATCGCTCCGTCAGCCATGATCACTTCAGACTTGTCGACCGCATAGCCCATTTCGGTCAGACGGCCGGCAATTTCAGCGGCGTTGATCGAACCGTACAGGCGACCTTCCGGGCTGACAGCGACCACGAATTCGACCGCTTCAAGCCCGTCAATGGCTTCGCGGCGGGCGTGGGCAGCGGCCAGCTTCTCGTTGGCGTTGCGGAGCAGCTCCTCACGACGCGACTCGAACTTTTCGACGTTGTCGGGCGTCGCCGGAACGGCCTTGCCGCGCGGCAGCAGGAAGTTGCGACCATAGCCAGGGCGCACCGAAACGGTGTCGCCGAGGTCTCCCAGGTTATGCACTTTTTCAAGCAGAATCAGCTTCATATCGGCACCCCGCTCAGTGGTTGTCGCTGTACGGCAGCAGCGCCAGGTAGCGCGCACGCTTGATCGCCGTGGTCAGCTGACGCTGATACTTCGCCTTGGTGCCGGTGATGCGGCTGGGCACGATCTTGCCGGTTTCGCCGACGAAGTCCTTCAGCAGCTCCACGTCCTTGTAGTCGACCGACTCGATCCCTTCGGCCGTAAAGCGGCAGTACTTGCGCCGTCTCATGAATCGGGCCATGGCTTATTCCTCCACCTTGTCTGCGGTTGCTTCGTCCGACTCGTCGTCGGCCTCGCTGTCGTCGTCGCTGTCGTCGCCGGCATCATCGTCGCTGGAATCATCGCTGTAGGCGGCGCGCCGGCTCTTCTCGCGCTCGTCCTTGTTTTCCTTGCGCTGGAGCATGATCGACGGCTCGGTTTCGGCCTCGTCCTTGCGCACGGTCAGATGACGCAGAATGGCGTCATTGAAACGGAAGATGCCTTCCAGCTCTTCCAGCGTCGCCGCATCGCATTCGATGTTCATCATCAGGTAGTGAGCCTTGTGCAGCTTGGCGATGGTGTAAGCCAGCTGCAAACGACCCCAGTCTTCGGAGCGGTGGACCTTGCCACCGTTGTTCTCGACCAGGGCACGGTAGCGTTCCAGCATACCGGGCACCTGCTCGCTCTGGTCCGGATGGACCAGGAGAACGATTTCATAATGACGCATGGATATCTCCTTACGGTTTCGAAGACGCCGGAACCACTCCGACGCCCACAAAGCCCCCGAGCAGCTGCATTCGCTGTCGTGGAGCAAGGTTGGGTGCGCGCTGGCGCGCAGCCCAGCCGAGTAGTATAGCAAGCGCGTAGGCGTTTTAGAAGCTGGAAGTCAGAATTCGCGCGCGGGGAGAGGGAGAGAGGGAAGAAGGGAGAGGAAAAGGCGGAACTGGATGCCGGCTTGGCAGATTCTTTCTTTTCCCTCTCCCTTCTCCCCGCTACCCCTCTCACCGCTCATGGGCTCAACGCCCCTGAGCAACCGTAAAACTCTCTCCACAGCCACACTCCCCCGTCACATTCGGGTTGCGGAAGCGGAACTCGCGGGTCAGGCCGGCGTGGACGAAGTCGACGGTGGTGCCGGCGACCATCGGCATGGCCTTGTCGGACACCAGCACCTGCAGGCCTTCGCTTTCGAAGATGTGGTCGTTGTCCTGGGCTGCGTTGGCGATGGCGACGTCGTAGGCCCAGCCCGAGCAGCCGGTGCGACGAACATCGACGCGCAGGCCGATGCCGCCCTCCCGGGCAAGGAACTCACGGACCCGACTGGCGGCGGCGGCGGTGAGTACGACAGCCTCGCGGCTGATGTCAGTTTCGGTGGCGATGCTCATGTCCAGTATTATTGCGGCTTCGCTTCGGCCATTCAATGACAGGAATTTTCATTTACATGAAGACAGCAAGCGTGCGCCAGGTGCTGACCGGCGAGATCGCCCCGGGCACTCCGATCGTGGTCCAGGGCTGGGTAAGGACCCGCCGGGACTCGAAGGCTGGGTTTTCCTTCATTCATCTGAACGACGGCTCGTCGCAGGCCAACCTGCAGCTGGTGGCACCGAAGGAACTGGCCAATTACGAGTCCGAGATCCTCAAGCTGACCAGCGGCGCCTCGCTGCGCTGTCGCGGCACGGTGGTGGCCTCCCAGGGCAAGGGCCAGAGCCTGGAGATTCAGGCCGACAGCATCGAGGTGCTGGGTCTGGTCGATGACCCGGACACCTATCCGATCCAGCCCAAGCAGCACTCCTTCGAATTTCTGCGCACCGTCGCCCACCTGCGCCCGCGCACCAACACCTTTGGCGCCGTGACCCGGGTGCGTCATGTCGCAGCCCGCGCGATCCACGATTTCTTCGATCGAAACGGCTACTTCTGGGTCAACACGCCCATCATCACCGCCTCGGACGCCGAGGGCGCGGGCCAGATGTTCCGGGTCTCGACCCTGGACCTGATGAACCCGCCCCGCCGCGATGACGGACAGATCGATTTCCGCGAGGATTTCTTCGGCCGCGAGACCTTTCTGACCGTGTCCGGCCAGCTCAACGTCGAAGCCTTCTGCCTGGCGATGAGCAAGGTCTACACCTTCGGCCCGACCTTCCGCGCCGAAAACTCCAACACCACCCGCCACCTGGCCGAGTTCTGGATGGTCGAGCCCGAGGTCGCCTTCTGCGATCTGCCGGACCTGGCCAGCCTGGCCGAGGATTTTCTCAAGTACGTGTTCGCCCGGGTGCTGGAACGCTGCGGCGAGGACATGGCGTTTTTCGCCGAGCGCATCGAACCGGAGGCCCTCGTTCGCCTGGAACGCCTGGTGGACAGTGAATTCGTGCGGATGGACTACAGCGAGGCGGTGAAGATCCTCCAGGCCAGCGGCCAGAAGTTCGAGTTCAAGCCCGAGTGGGGCGTGGATCTGCAGACCGAGCACGAGCGCTACCTCACCGAAAAACACTGCAAGGCGCCGGTGGTGGTGATGAATTATCCGACTGAAATCAAGGCCTTCTATATGCGTCTCAACGACGACGGCAAGACCGTGGCGGCGATGGACGTGCTTGCCCCCGGCATCGGTGAAATCATTGGCGGCAGCCAGCGCGAGGAGCGCCTGGACGTGCTCACCCGCCGCATGGCTGAGCACGGCCTGGACGCCGAAACCTACCAGTGGTTTATCGACCTGCGCCGCTATGGGACCGTCCCGCATGCCGGCTTCGGGCTGGGCTTCGAGCGGCTTTTGAACTACATCACCGGGCTGGGCAATATCCGCGATGTCATTCCGTATCCGCGCACGCCGGGGAATGCGGCCTTCTGATCGAGGGCTCCAATCGTGAGTTTTTGACCGCGAAGACGCAAAGAACACGAAGCGCAAAATCAGCACACAGGAACCACGGAAGTTACTGAATACAAAAAAGTTCTTCTTCGCTTTTTCCCGTGTATTCAGCGTCTTCAGTGCTTGCCGGCCTTTCTTTTCTTTGCGTCCTTCGCGTCTTCGCGGTTAGTCTCCAGTCTTTCGGCCCGATCGCTTCGGTCGTGACCATTTTCCCGGCGGCTTTGCGTTCCGTAACCGCCCGTGCCAGCAAGGAGAACGATGCGCGATGAAGATTGATCTGGAGGGTCGGCATGCGCTGGTGTGCGGGGCGAGTCGCGGGATCGGGCTGGCGACGGCGCGGGTGCTCGCCGGGCTGGGCGCCGCCGTCACCGTGGTGGCGCGGGACGAGGCGCGTTTGCGCACGGTCCGTGAGCAGCTTTGCGCTGACTATCCCAATGATCATCAATATCTTGCGGCTGATTTCTCGAGACCAGATGAAGTCAGGGCGCGCTTTTCGGAGTGGCTGGCCGATCGTCCGGCCCAGATTCTGATCAACAACAGCGGCGGGCCGGCCGCGGGCCCGATCGCCTCGGCCGAGGGCGAAGCCTTTCTGGCCGGCATGCGCGCGCACCTGCTCTGCAGCCAGTATCTGGCCCAGGCTGCCCTGCCGGGCATGCGCACTGCCGGCTACGGGCGCATCGTCAACATCACCTCGACCTCGGTGTATGAGCCGATCCCCGGCCTGGGCGTGTCCAATACCGTGCGCGCGGCGATGGCGGCCTGGGCCAAGACCCTGGCCCACGAGCTGGCGCCGGAGGGCATCACCGTCAACAACGTGCTGCCCGGCTTTACCGCCACCGATCGCCTCGACAGCCTGATCCAGGGCCGCGCCAGCCAGTCCGGCCTCAGCGTCGAGCAGGTCGCCGAGGCCATGCGCGCCTCCGTCCCGATGGGGCGCTTCGCCGAGCCCGAGGAGACCGCCAACGCGGTGGCTTTTCTGGCCAGCCCGGCGGCAGCCTACATCACCGGGGTCAGCCTGGCCGTGGACGGCGGGCGGCTGAAATCGCTGTGAAGCGGCTGGCGAACTTCATCGCCAATGCATTCCGTCCCCCGTCAGGCGGGCGGCTGATCGAGGACATCGAGCCGGCCCGCGGCAAGCCGCAGGCCACCCTGCCCGACTCCGACGGCGGCGATGTCGATGCGGCGGTGGCCGCGGCCCGCGCCGCCTTTCCGGCATGGGCTCGGCGGCCGATTGACGAACGCGCCGCGCTGCTGGAAAAACTGGCCGCGCTGATTGTGGCGCGACGCGACGAGCTGGCTGCGCTGGAATCGGCCGATACCGGCAAGCCGCTCAAGCTCGCCCGCGAGATCGACATGGCGCGGGCCGCGGCCAACCTGAACTTCTTTGCCGGCGCCATGCGCCACTGGGCCAGTCCCGGCCACGACATGGGCGCGCGCGGCTTCAACTACACCCGCAATGACCCGCTCGGACCAGTGGCGCTGATCACGCCCTGGAATCTGCCGCTGTATCTGCTGACCTGGAAACTGGCCCCGGCCCTGGTCACCGGCAACACCGTGGTCGCCAAACCCTCCGAACTGACTCCGCTCAGCGCCGACGCGCTGTGCGCGCTGAGCGTCGAGGCCGGATTTCCGCCGGGCGTGTTCAATCTGGTCCACGGTCGCGGCGACCCTTGCGGCCAGGCCCTGGTCGACCATCCCGACATCCGCGCCATCTCCTTCACCGGCGGCACCGCGACCGGCAAGCGCATTGCTGCCAGCGCCGCGCCGCGCCTGATCCGGACCTCGCTGGAGCTGGGCGGCAAGAACCCGGCGCTGATCTTCGACGACGCCGATCCCAGGCTGGTTCAGACCGGCCTGGTCCGGGCGAGCTTCACCAACCAGGGCCAGATCTGCCTGTGCGCCTCGCGCTGGCTGATCCAGGACGGCTGCTACCAGCAGCTGCTCCCGAAACTCGTCGCCGCGGTCGCGGCCCTGCGGGTCGGTGACCCCGGGTTGGCCGATAGCGATCAGGGCGCGCTGATTTCCTCGGCCCACCGCGACAAGGTGCTGGGCTATATCGAACAGGCCCGGGCCGAGGGCGGCAGGATCCTCTGCGGCGGCGAGCGCGTGCAGCCGCCGGGCCGCTGTCAGAACGGTTACTTCGTCGCCCCCACGGTGATTGCCGACCTGCCGCCCGACAGCCGGCTGCACCGCGAGGAGATTTTCGGCCCGGTCGTCACCGTGCAGCGCTTCCGGGACGAGCAGGAAGCCATCACGCTGGCCAACGCTGTCGACTACGGCCTGTCGGCCACCGTCTGGACCCGCGATCTGGAACGCGCCCATCGCGTCGCCGCCGGACTGGAGGCCGGCATCATCTGGATCAACGACTGGCTGGTTCGCGATCTGCGCACGCCCTTCGGCGGCCTCAAGCAGTCCGGGCTGGGCCGCGAGGGCGGCCACTGGTCGCTGGGCTTCTTCACCGAAACCCGCAACGTCTGCGTCAGTTTCAGCGGGAGCTGAAGCGCCTCACTCAACCACTGCCTGATCCAGACCAACCAGCGCCAGGCTCATCGCCCTGAGTCGCGCCCGGGCCTCGGCCTCGTAGGCCTGCGCATGGGCCCGGACCGGCTGGCCATCGCGGAAGTATTGCCCGCTGCCGACCGCCTCGGTGACCAGCTGCATGACCCGATCGGCGCCCTCGTCCACCGACGTCCGCGGCTCGATGCCGGCCCGCCGCACCATCCAGGTATCCATGAACGTGGCCGGATGCAGGGCGTTGACCGTGATCTGCCGGTCCGCCCAGCGCTCGGACAGGTCGAAGGCGTGAAGAATCTGGGCCAGCTTGCTCTGCGCATAGGGCCGGCCGATCAAACGTCCATCCGGCTCCCAGCCCTGCAGCATTACATCCTCGAAATCGATCGGATACTGAGCGGCCGAGGACACATTGATGATCCGCGCCGGGGCTGCGGCCTCGAGCAGAGGCAGCAGTGTTTCGGTGAGCAGGAAATGGGCCAGATAGTTGACCTGGAACACCGGCTCAACGCCGTCGACGGTCAGGCCGACGCCGTCCTCCGCCGAGCCGATGCCGGCGTTGTTGACCAGCAGATCGAGGCGCTCGAAGTCGGCCAGGATGCCCGCGGCCAGGTTCCGGACCTGATTCAGCTCCAGAAAATCGGCGCGCCGGAATTCGGCGCTGCCGCCAGCCGCCCGGATGTCGGCCACCACCGCCTCGCCGCGGCGCTCGCTGCGACCGTGGACGATGACGTGGTAGCCCAGGGCCGCCAGGCGCCGCGCCAGCTCCTCGCCCAGGCCCTGGGTCGAGCCGGTGACCAGCGCCAGCTTGCGCGCCTCGCCGGACCCTTCCGCCTCCTGGCCGGCAAGGTCCGAGACAGCAAGACTCAGCAAGCAGGCCAGCAGCGCGCAGCGGGCGAGCATCTCGAGGGATGGGGATGGGTTTCGATAGTCACGCATCAGATGAAACCTCAAGTGACATGAACCAACTTGAGTATAGAGCCCTGCCGAAGAAGGGGTGGAGCGGCTACACTCGGAATCGAGCCCTGACGATCAAGCCCTGCCATGCCGAACCGCCCCATCGACGCCGCCAACGCACCCCGCCCGGTCGGCGCCTATCCGCATGCCAGACGCGTCGGCGAGCTGCTGTTCCTGTCCGGGCTGGGGCCGCGCGTCCCGGGCAGCAACGCGGTACCCGGCAATGTTCACGATGAAGACGGTCGCCTGATCGCCCACGATATCGAGGCCCAGACTCGCCAGCTGATCGCCAACCTCGATACCGTTCTGGCCGCCGCAAACGCGAGCCGCGCCGACCTGGTCGACATCACCGTATTCTTGACCGATATGGCCGGCGACTTCGCCCGCTTCAATGCGGTGTACGCCGAACACTTCGCCGATATCGCCGCCTGTCGGACCACGGTCGAAGTCAACGCCCTGCCGACGCCGATCGCGGTGGAATTCAAATGCATCGCCGCCCTGCCCTCGTCGGCCGGCGGCGCGCCGAAGGAGTGACCGTCATGCTGCCCCCGATCAACTTCCAGCGCTGGATCGACGAGCACCGCCATCTGCTGAAACCCCCGGTAGGCAACAAGTGCGTGTACGACGAGGACTTTATCGTCATGGTCGTCGGTGGGCCGAACCAGCGCAGCGACTATCACTACGAGGAGGGCCCGGAATTCTTCTACCAGATCCAGGGCGACCTGATCCTGAAGCTGATGGAAGACGGCCAGCCGCGCGAGGTTCGGGTCCGGGAAGGCGAGATCTTCTACCTGCCGCCGCGCGTGCCGCACTCGCCGCAGCGCCTGCCCGACACCGTCGGCCTGGTGATCGAGCGCAGGCGCCTGGACGGCGAAAAAGACGGCCTGATGTGGTTCTGCCCGAACTGTCATCACAAGCTGTACGAGGAATTCTTCCAGCTCGACAGCATCGAGAACCAGTTTCCGCCGGTCATCAGCCGCTTTCTCGACAGCGAAAGTCATCGACGCTGCGCGAACTGCGGCAGCGTCCACCCCGGCCGCTGAGGGCGGAATCAAGCCGGGCGCAGGCGAGCCTGGTTGTTGTAGGGCGGCACGTCCAGCGATTCGCCCGCGCGAATCCGCGCCTGGATGCCCAGCCACCAGTCCGGATCGAACAGCTCCGGGTGGACGTCGTGCAGCACGGCCAGATGCTCGGGCGCCATCGCCATGAAACGCGGAAACTCTTCCGGAAACAGATCGTTGTCGTCGACCGGATACCACGGCGTCGGGCTGTAGATATCATCGAAATCGCGCGCCTTGGGCAGGTGGCGAAAGTGACAGTCGGTCAGCAGCATCAGCTCGTCGTAGTCGTAGAACACTACCCGGCCCGAACGGGTCACGCCGAAGTTCTTCGGCAATAAATCGCCGGCAAAGATATTCGACAGCGCGAGGTCCTTCAGCGCCTGGCCCATGTCGATGATCGCCTCGCGCGCCTGGCTTTCATCCGCCTCCTTGAGATGCAGATTCAAGGGCCGCACCCGACGCTCCACGTAGCAGTGACGAACCACCACGTCATCGCCCTCGCAGACCACCAGCCGGCTGCACTCGCCGAGCAGCTGGTCCAGCAGCGCCGGCTCGAAGCGCTGGCGCGGAAAGCGCAGGTCCTTGAACTCCTGCGCATCCATCAGCCGACCGACCCGATCGTGGCGATACACCATCAGATAGCGCTCGATCACCTCCTCGCGCCGAATCGTCTTGGCCGGATGGAAGCGGTCGCGCAGGAGCTTGAACACCAGCGGATAGGACGGCAGGGTAAACACCGCCATGACCATACCGCGCTGGCCCGGCGCCTCGACCAGCTGATCGTCAGGCAGCGCCTGGAACTGCCGATAGAAGGCCCGATAGCGGTCTGTCTTGCCCTGCTTGTCCCGACCCAGCACGGTGTAGAGCTCATCGACCGGCTTGTCCGGCAACAGCGTGCGCAGGAAGACGACGGTATCGCCAACCGTGGGCAGATCCGCCAGAAAATAGCTGAAGGTATATCCAAACAGGATGCTGACCTGCAGGCGTCGGGTCAGCAGCGCATCGACCCGAATCTTGCCGTTTTCGACCACCAGCGCGACCACGCAGGGCAGATAGCGCTGCCGGCCAAAGGCCCGGCCGACCAGATAGGCCCGACCCTCGCGATAGAACACGGTTTCGAGCAACTCGATATGGGTCGGGCCGGGTTCGTCAATGCGCGCGCATTCCGCCATCAGATGCTCCGCCAGCAGCCGGGCATCCTGGTCGACATCGGCATAGGGCAGAGAAAACGCATGGTCGTCAAGAATCCGTCGGAAGCCCAGCGCCGGATCTTCCGCGACCGCATAAACATGCCGAGCCACCGGATGGCTGATGCGATCCGTGGGCTCGATATCAATGGCGATGAACTCAATCGCCGCGTCGACCCCTCGGGTCTTGAACAAGCGCCGGGTTATGGTATTGAAGAAAGTCTTGCACAGCTCGGCGTCAACCCGATTGCCGACATCGGCCTCAAAACCGTCTCGTATGCCGGACCACACCGAGCGCGAAAACAATCGCCCACCCAGATCACTTTCAAGCCTTTCGATGACCTCGTCGACAACCCGGTCATACAGCTCGATTCTGGCCGTGGCATCGGCACGCATCCCGCTTCGGTCGCCGCTCTCGAAGCGCCGACGCGCCCGGCGACTCAGATCAGAGAAGCTGGCGTTGTAGTCGTCGAAGCCCCGATGCAGCACCTGCACCGACTTGGCCACGGCGGCATCCAGGCGACCCATTTCCTGACTCATCGCATCCTCAAGCTTTGCCGACAAAGCGGCTAGAAGACCCAGCTCGCCAGGGCATGCCACATCGGCACAGTGAGCACTGAAAACAACACGCCCCAGGCCACCATCGCCGAGCCCAGCGCCGGCGCCAGCCGCGCTGAAGCCAGCAGAGCCGCGGCGGTGATCATCGGCGGCATCGCCGACTCCAGCACTGCCACCCTCGCGATCTCGGATTCCGCGCGCAGCAGCAGGGCCAGCAGCAGGGCCAGCGCCGGCAGCACGACCAGCTTGCCGGCCAGGCCGATCCCCAGCGCCAGCCGATAATCCGCCAGCAGCCGAAGCTTCAGACTCAAGCCAATGGCCAGCGTGACCAGCGGCAGCAGCATGTCGGCAAAGCGATGCATCAGCGTCATCAGCCAGTCCGGAAACCAGGCATGGCCCAGCAGCAGCGCCACCACCAGGGCGATAAAGGGCGGGAAGCCGACCATCCGCCGCAGCATCGAACGCGCACTGGGCCGGGTCCCTTCGCCAAACCAGGCCACCACAAACAGTACATGCGTGCAGACGATCAGAAAGGAGCCGAACTGATCGTAAACCACCGCCAGCGGCAGATAATCCGGCCCCAGCAGCGCCTCGACCAGCGGAAAACCGAGAAAGGAGGTATTGCCCAGCGGAATCAGCACCAGTAACGAAGCCGTCACCTCCCGCGACAGGCCCAGCCAGCGCGACAGCGGCAACACCAGCGCGATCGTGGCCGCCAGCAGCAGCCAGGGAATCAGCACCAGCGGCAACAGGCGCCAGCTCGCCTCCAGCGTCGGCACATGAATCAGGATCAGCGCCGGCAGACACAGCGTGATCACCACACGATTCAACACCTCGGGCGTGCTCACCGGCATCGCCCGCAGCCGCGCCAGCAGGTAGCCGAAAGCGATCAGCAACAGGATCGTCAGATAGGCGGACATGCAACGAGGAGCACGAGCCAGGAGTGGACCAGTATGGTAGCTGGGATGGATGGGGACGGGGGTGGGGGAAAATGGGGAGACGGGGAGACGGGGAGACGGGGAGACGGGGAGACGGGGAGACGGGGAGACGGGGAGACGGGGAGACGGGGAGAAGGAGAGAAGAGGAGAAGGGAGAGGGAAAAGCCCGCCCGGAGCCGTAGGGCGGCCCCACGTGGCCGACGGACCATCTTTGCCGAAGCCCCCGCATCAACCGTCGCCCGCGTGGGGGCGACCTACTCGGTGCGGGTTGATGACCCGGAGCAACCATCGGGCGTCGGGGGCCCGTTAATGCCTCGGGCCATCGTTCGGCCCCGGATCGCGTAGGTCGGCCCCACGTGGCCGACGGACCATGCTCGCCGAAGCCCGGGCATCACTGGGATGGATGGGGACGGGGGTGGGGGAAAATGGGGAGAGGGGGAGAGGGGGAGAGGGGGAGAG